>PDPU01000003.1 GCA_002746645.1 Gammaproteobacteria bacterium
ATCCAGATCGGAGCGGTGGTGCTCAGAAACACGCGCCGAATCGAGCTGCGACTCAGCAGCGCAGCGATCGAGAAATCGAACTTCCTGCTCGCGCTGCAGTGACTCGACACCACATAGCCGGCAACCAGCGACATGCGTGACCATGCCCAATGGGGGGAAGGGTGTGTGTGCACGCGATGCTGGAATCCGGCGAACACGAGCGGCGAAATCGCCGCAATCAGCGAAACGAGCGTGCCAGGAACCGATCTGGCGCGCTCATGAAATATTCAGGTTAGATTGAACGAATTGCCCACTCGATCGCTTCGACAACGACAGTAGGTTCGGTCAGTTGCGGCACGTGACCACTATTCGCCGCCATGAACTGCCTCGCGTTTGGTGAGAGGTTCAGGAACTCCGTCTGACACTGCTGGTGGATGCGAACGGCCTCCTCGGGAACGAACGGCATGGCCTGCTCGCCTGTGACGACCGCAACGGGGACGGGAGGAAAAGGCGGCGCACTTTCGACCGCACTGGACGTCCTGTCGACGAAACGCACTTCATTGAGCTGCCCCGTGTTACCGCGGATACGTTCCACCAGCCCAATGACGCCGTGGAAGGCACGAAGGATCCAGGGTCGGGGTAGTCCTTCGTAGCGCTGCTCTTCATGCGGGTAGGCCGACTCGACAAGTACGACTGCCGAAACCGATTCGGGTGTGTGCCGTGCCATGAGATTCGCATAGAGACCGCCGATCGAATGACCAACGAGCACGTACGGAGGATCCAGCGACAGGCTTTTGAGCAGCTGCCTGCAGTCGGCGATTGCGCGGGTGCCGTCCTGTTTAACGTTGGGCTTGGTACTTCGTCCGATCCCTGGGCGGTTGTAGGCGAGCACGGTATGTGACTTCGAAAGAGGCTCGTAGACCGACTTCCACGAGTCATATGGCGCACGGAGTCCACTGAAGAAGACAATCGCGGTGCCGGAGCGCTGGTCCTGGAGCAGATACTCGAGTTCGTGACCGCCCACGCGGGTCAGTCCGGATTTCATCGGCAGTCCATGTCATCCTAATAATAGCTCTCGATTATCGCACAGCGCTGCGGCTGTCGTCGCAGCGTGTTTCTCGAGAGAACACCGGTCTCGTTTGCCGCAGCCGACGAGCACAGTGACGAATAACGAGAACGTACCGAGCGAGGACGTGTCGCGTGCTCGCTCGACTATCCATTTGGCTCATCCATCGGTCGACGCGACACCACGACGAGGTCGTGCGATGGTCTGTCCCCACGGGAGGCGCAGAAGATCGCAGGATCGCAACGATCACGATCCTGTAAACGAGCGCGGTGAAGCTATAAAGCGTGTCACGACAGCCGCGAAACAAGCGCATTAAGACCTAACCTCAGAACTTTGAATACATACCGATGTCGCATAGCGGCAGGGGGAGCCTACGGCCGTGTATAATCAGAACAGACAAGCATCTAAAAATACAACCCTGCCACCTGTTTGTCGGTAATAGCCGAACTTTTCCAAAGTCACTTTACCGACATAGCAAGTTTCATTACCAATCGAATGGGAAGTCCGGGATTAGCCATTTGATTTACATCACCCACAAAAAACAAATCCTTTAACGGATAGTAAAAAGCAAACGAACCCGTAGACCCCGAATGCCCTAACAACTCCCCCTTGCCCATAAAAAGTGTCATTATACCATTTAATGGAATTTGCATATATCCACCCCCGTAACATATCGGCCCCATAGACATTTGCAGCTTCCTGTAGCGCGACAACTGTTCAAAAGCATTAATTGAAAAAAGGAATCCGCCAAAAAACGCCTTTAAAAATATCATCAACTCCCTGGCTGTTGTAACTACATTGCCGCCCCCGCGCAAACTCATAATCAATTTTGGCCGATGCAAAAATAAATCTTTATAAAATACGCCTGGCACAAGATCCTGATTGACAGGCAAATACGTTTTGGTCAGCCCCAAGGGCTTGAAAATAAACTGCTGAAAAACATCCTCCAATGGCATCTGGGCTGTCTTCTCGACAATCTCGCCAAGCAGGTGAAAATTCAAATCTGAATAATAAGCCCTTTTACCCGATGGCGCAAAGTGCGGCTTCAAGGATCTTGTGATCTCCACTAATTCATCAGTACTAACAAGAAAATCTTTTTCAAGAGCCCTGTTCATCAATCCTCCTTCTGCTTCATAATCTGGAAGACCGCTTGTTTGAAACAACAGATCAGACACCCTGAGCCTTTGAGAATAGTCTACCCCCTTAAATACATGCAAGCCATTCAAATAACCCTTGTCATAAAAGCTCACGACAAGATCATTTAGCGACAACTTGTTCTTTTCCTGCAACACAACAATGCAAGCGGTCGTAATCAACTTCCCGACACTTGACAAATTAATTAGCGCATCAATTGCCTTTCCACCGTAACCATAATTAACAGAAAAACCACTACCGCCATCCTCCACCAACAAAACCGCTTCATGAACTTGCCTTGAAGCAGTAAATTTTTTAAAGCTTTTTCCAATTGCCTCTGCATTACTCATAACATGTCTTTTTTATTTCGATGCTTGTCAGCCATTCCCGGCGAGCAAGTGGCAGGGTTGTATTGACGGGTGCCTGTCGGGTCTGATTGTCGCTGGCCACAGGATCCCCTGCCGCCGTACGACATGATGTTCAGGGAGTAATGCCAGGGGCTCCGTGCAGCATGCCAGCGGTGTGCGTGCCTGTTGCTCAAGTGGCATCTTCGGTCATCCGCTCAGTGAGGCGAAGGACCGACGACGAACGATCCGGGACTGTACCACCACTGCATGAATTCATCCCATCGGTTCAGTCGCACCATGGTGAATGCCGCGCGCAGCCGCTCCCACAGCCGCCGCTCCCGCAACCGGCGCATCGGTGAGTTCCTGAAGGAACTGGAGATGACCGAAGGCCGCTCCACCGGCATCCCCAGGCTTCTGAAGGCAATGGCGACCAACGGTTTACCCGCACCGCTTTTCGAGACAGACGAAGACCGGCTCTCGTTCGTGGTTCGGCTGCCGCACCACCCCTTGTCTCTTGTCCCGCCAGTGGGCGCAGGTGAAGTCACAGGTGAAGTCGCAGGTGAAGTCGCAGGGGAAGTCGAGCGCCTGCACCGTGCCGTGGCCGGGGAGATGTCCCGGAAGCAGCTCCAGTCCACGCTCGGCCTAAAGGGCGAAGAACACTTCCAGATCACGTATCTGAGGCCGGCGCTGGCTTGAAGAGCATCCCGACAGCGCTTCGACCTGAGTTCAGCAGGCATCGCCTGCACTCCCGTTGCATTCCTGAGTGTCAGCATCAAGCACCTCACCGCCGCCACGTCTTACACTTGGCAACCGCAGGGGCGCGAATACAGGACTACCGCAGCGACAATGATCTTGCTGTGCTGGACGAACCCACCGAGGAGGATGCCGATGGCGACACGCAGGAAATCCCCTGCCGGGAAATCCGTACCAGCGGTGCAGGAAACCGGCACGACAAAGGATTACCCGGCCTTGCTGGCCGAGGTAAAGGCGCGCATCCAGTCTGCCCAGTACACGGCACTCCGCGCGGTCAACAAGGAACTGATCGGCCTGTATTGGGACATCGGGCGGCTGATCGTGGAGCGGCAGCAGAGCGAAGGCTGGGGCAAAGCCGTGGTGGCACAGCTTGCCGCCGACCTTCAGGCCAGCTTTCCGGGCACAAACGGCTTCTCGGCGTCCAACCTATGGCGAATGAAGCGCTTTTTCGAAACCTACAGCGCCACGGAAAAACTCGCACCACTGGTGCGAGAAATCGGATGGAGCCACAATCTCGTCATCCTCGAACGTTGCAAGGACGCGCAGGAGCGCGAATTCTACCTGCGCATGACGCACAAGTTCGGCTGGTCAAGGAATGTGCTCATTCATCAGATCGACAACCAGAGCTACGAGAAATCGCTGCTGGGCCAGACCAACTTTGACCAGACCCTCACTCCCGCCTTGCGCGCACAGGCAAAGCTGGCGGTGAAGGACGAATATGCCTTCGATTTCCTCGAACTGGGCGACCGGCACAGCGAGCGCGAACTGGAACGCGCCCTGATCACCCGTATCGAGGACTTTCTGCGCGCGATGGGCGGCATGTTTTCCTTCATGGGCAGTCAGTACCGACTGGAGGTGGAAGGCAAGGAGTTCTTCATTGACCTGCTGCTGTTCCACCGGAGGCTGCGCGCACTGATCGCCATCGAGTTGAAGATCGGCGAGTTCGAGCCGGAGTTCGTGGGCAAGATGCAGTTCTACCTTGCGGCGCTGGACGCACAGGTGCGGCAGGAAGACGAGAACCCATCCATCGGCATCATCCTGTGCAAGGAGAAAAAGCGAACCATCGTCGAGTACGCCTTGCGGGATACCCGCAAGCCCATCGGCGTGGCAACCTACGAAATCACCAGGACACTGCCGAAAGAGTTGCAGGATCAGTTGCCGTCGCCCGACGCCATTGCCCGTCTGCTGGAGAGCATATGAAGCCCACCGGCACCCGCAAGAAGGAAATGGAACGGCTGATCGAGCGTCATCCGGCGTGCATCATTTAGGTGCATAGCGTGAGCCAGTGGAAGACTTGGTGGCGTTCAGGGCTTACACTTGGCCTCAGCAGCGGCACGACTCAGGACTACCGCAACGCCGCCTGTCACTTCCCGGTACGACAACCGTCACATGACGCGAAAGCAAACACAAACGGTGCCCGTTGGGCACGTCCGCATCGGCGGAGATGCACCGGTCGCGGTGCAGTCGATGACCAACACCGACACCGAGGATGCCGTGCGCACGGCCATGCAGGTTGCCGACCTGCATCGCGCCGGATCGGAACTGGTTCGCATCACGGTGAACACCGAAGCCGCAGCGCGTGCCGTGCCCGAGATTCACGAGCGGCTTCTGACGATGGGCCTCGAGGTGCCGCTCGTCGGCGACTTCCATTTCAACGGTCACAAGCTTCTCGCCGCCGTGCCCGAGTGCGGGACGGCACTCGCCAAATACCGCATCAACCCGGGGAACGTGGGGCGCGGTTCGAAGCGTGACGAGCAGTTCGCGCAGATGATCGAGACGGCCATCGCCAACGACAAGCCGGTGCGCATTGGCGCCAATTGGGGCAGCATGGATCAGGAGCTGCTCGCGCGCATGCTCGACGAAAACGCCGCCAGCAGCACTCCCCTGCCCCTCGACGAACTCAACCGTCAGGCCGTGATCCGCTCGGCGCTCGAAAGTGCCGACAGGGCCATCGAACTCGGCATGAAGAGGAACCGCATCATCCTCTCCTGCAAGATGAGCCGTGTGCAGGATCTCGTCAGCGTCTACCGCGACCTGTCGTCGAAGACCGACCTGCCGCTGCACCTGGGCCTGACCGAAGCCGGCATGGGGTCGAAGGGTATCGTCGCTTCGACCGCCGCCCTCGCGGTGCTGCTGCAGGAGGGCATCGGCGATACCATCCGCATCTCGCTGACGCCCGAGCCGGGTGGCGATCGTGCGAAGGAAGTCGTGGTAGCCCAGGAAATCCTCCAGACCATGGGGCTGCGCTCGTTCACACCCATGGTCACCGCCTGCCCCGGTTGCGGCCGCACCTCGAGCACCTACTTCCAGACACTCGCCGATGACATCCAGCGCTACCTGCGCGAGCAGATGCCGAACTGGAAGGAGCGTTACCCGGGCGTCGAAGACATGACCGTGGCGGTCATGGGCTGTGTGGTCAACGGGCCCGGCGAAAGCAAGCATGCACACATCGGCATCAGCCTCCCCGGCAACGGCGAGCGGCCCGTGGCGCCCGTGTACATCGACGGTGAGAGAACCATGACGCTCAAGGGAGATCACATCGCCGAGGACTTTCAGCAGGTCGTCGAGGGCTATGTGGCCGAAAAGTACGGCACGACCTCCTGACTGCACGTGATCGCCAGCGCGACGACCGGAACCGCAGCGCGCTGATGGCGCCACCCGATCACGCGGTCAGGGACAAGGACAAGGCCGGGCACAAGGCCAGATGCAAGGTCAAACGCAATGGCAAGCGCATCGTCATCGTCGGCGCCGGCCTCGCCGGTTGCTGGCTGGCACGCTTTCTCGCCGAAGCAGGCCGGCCGGTGCTGGTCATCGATGCCGCCGACGCTCCGGCACAGGGCGCATCGGGCAATGCCGTCGGCGTCGTCAAGCCTCAGCTCTTGCGCCAGCCATCGGTGGCCGAGACCTTCCATCTCCGCTGCTTCGACTTTCTCCGCAACGAACTGCATTCGCGCGGCTGGGCGGAGGCGGTCGGCTTCCATGAGGTGGGCGTTCTGCAATTCACGCGCGAGCGCTGGACCGGTCATGCACGGGCGCGCTCCGTCGACAGCGAGGAACAACGGCACCTGAGCGGACTGCCTCTGCCCGACGGCCTGCACGCACTCTGGCTGCCCGAGGCCGGTTTTCTTGCACCGGCACGTCTCTGCCGACAGCTGCTCGACCATCCGGGTATCGAGACGCGATTCGACGTCGCGGTGGATGTGCCGTTCCCTTCGTCGAAGGCATCGGGCTCGCCAACCGATCCGCACGCATCGCTTGGTCTCGACGCGGATGAACCGCTGGTGCTCTGTGTCGGCGCCGGCAGGCGCGCATTCGGCATCGGCACGAACGGCACTGCCCTTGCGCCCGACCCGAACAGTCTGAGACTCGGCATGGTGCCGGCACGCGGACAGATCGATGCCTGCGACGGCGAAACGATGCCGCGTACCGTCATCGCCGGACATCGCTACCTGATTCCCGCGGGCAACACCCTGTGGTGCGGCGCGAGTTTCGTACGCGACGACGTGAATCTGGCATCACGCGACAGCGAACGCGCCGAGAACCTGACCGCCGCTCGCGCGTGGCTGGCATCGGCCGAAGCGACAGTGACCGAGGCGACAGTGACCGAGACGGCAACGACCAAGACGGCAGTGACCGAAGCAGCAGCGGCAGATGGGCGCAAGGACAGGGCACAACACTCCGCCACCAGCCGCGTGGCCGTACGCGCCACCACGCACGATCGTCTGCCTCTCGTCGGTACGCTTCCCGACGTCGATCGCCTGCGAGAGAGCCATGCCGACCTCCGTCACGGTCGGCCGAACCAGGTGTTCCCGCCGATTCCACGCACCGACAACACCTGGATTCTCGGCGGACTCGGCTCGCGTGGCATCGTCACGAGCGCCTGGTGCGCGCAACAACTCGCCCGGCAGTTACTCGGCGAAATCGGGGTGACGGCGCATGACGACTCCGAAAGCACCGAGGTGACGGACGCGCAACTACGGGAACTCCTCGAACCGGCTCGCCTGGTGCTGCGTCAGCTCAGGCGCGGTCTGCCGTCATGAAACACGGTCCACCGTCATGAAACCCTCCCCGAACACCGCCAGCGCAGGCCACTCGGGCTAAACTGGTGTCTGAACAAGCAAGCAACGTTTGCGCGATGAGCAACAGCACGTCTCTTTCCGACCAACCCGACCTCGATGCCGCATTCGAGCGCAGCAACCGGAGCGAATGGGAGGCGCTTGCCACCCGTTCGCTTCGCGATGGACGCACGCTGCCCGATCTCGCCACCGTCACCCTCGACGGCCTCCGCATCGAGGCACTTCACGACAGCTACGGCGCCGACAAGGCGCCACCTCCACCGCTGCCACGGAAAGCGCTCAGCCATGTCGACAACGTGGTGAGAATCGTCATGGGCGACACGGCCGCACTCGCCACCGAACTGCGCGAGGCGCTCTCGGGTGGCGCGGATCGGCTCGAACTGGTCGGCACGCCAAGCGACGAACGGCTGCAGACGATACTCGATCAATCCCACCTGCAAGGTGTCGGGCTTGCGTTTCGTATCGACAGCGGCGACACCGGCGACGGCCTCGACGAGCGTGTCCGCGCACGCATCGAATCACGCGGTAGTCACGCGCGCCCGAGCAAGCTTGCGTTGCTGCGCGACCCCATCGGCGATGCGGTGGCGGGCACACTGGCCGCGAGCGACATGGAAGCCGCCATACAGGCAGCGGCGCAGGCATCGCTGGCTCCGGGCAACGGCTTGCTGGCCGACGCCAGCGCTCATCACAATGCCGGGGCGAGTGCCGTCGACGAACTCGTCGCCAGCGTCATGCTCTGGAAGAGCCATGTCGAAGCCCTCATGGCCGCCGGACTCGATGCGAGCGCCGCCGCAACGCGCGTGGACGTGAACCTCGCCATCGATGCGAATCTTCCCGAGAGCGTCGCGAAGCTGCGAGCGCTCCGCAGCCTTCTCGTCGACACCGGCAGCGCCCTCGGCCTCGACGACACGCAGGTGCCGAGCATCATCACCGCAGAAACCTCGGGGCGCTTTCTGTCACGCCTCGACCCCTGGAACAACCATCTGCGGAACGTGCTCGCCGCGAGTGCCGCCATCATCAGCGGCGCCAGCAGGGTCACGGTACTGCCACACGATCGGCTCGACGGCGCCACCCCGACAGCGCGCCGCGTGGCGCGCAACACCGCCGTGATCCTTCTGCGCGAGTCACATCTTGCCGATGCCAACGATGCCGCCGCGGGCAGTTACGCCATCGAATCGCTCACCGCAGCGATGGTCACGAAGGCAACCGAACAACTGGCGCAATGGGGCTCGAGTGCAAGCTGGCGCGCGGCACTCGTCGATGGAACCTGGGCCGGTCGGCTTGCAGCCACGCAGGCGCAGCGCGAAACCCGGCTCGGCCGTGGCGACACCGTGATGGTCGGCGTCACGAAGTATCAGGCCACGGACGATGGTGCCCGGAGTGCGGCCGCGGCCAGCGCTGCCGCAGCCGCCGCCACTTCCGGTGCTTCCGGTGCTTCCGGTGCCTCCGGTGACGAGCCTGCAACCGCTGCCTCCAGAGACCCGGGGCAAGCGACATCGCCACCACTGTTGCCCGTGGTGCGCGACGCCGAGCCGTTCGAGCTGGCCCTGCACGATGCGGACAACACCAACCAGGGAGAAGGCGCATGAGCCTCGAAACGCCAGAGGACACAACCGGAGCGGCTTCCGGGATCGCGAGAACGACACCCGAAGGCATCGAGATTCGCGAGCACCACGACGCGCGTGATCGTGAGGCCGCCGGCTACCACCTCGATTACCCGGGCATCGCCCCCTACACGCGCGGCCCCTACCCCACCATGTACACCACGCGCCCCTGGACGGTGCGTCAGTACGCGGGCTTCTCGACCGCCGAAGACAGCAACGCCTTCTACCGGCGCAATCTCGCCGCTGGCCAGAAGGGTCTTTCGATCGCCTTCGACCTCGCCACCCACCGTGGCTACGATTCGGATCACGAGCGCGTGGCGGGCGACGTGGGCATGGCCGGCGTTGCCATCGATTCGATCCGCGACATGGAAATCCTCTTCGACGGCATCCCGCTCGACGAGATGTCCGTGTCGATGACCATGAACGGCGCCGTATTGCCGATCATGGCGCTGTACATCGTGGCCGCCGAAGAACAGGGCGTGCCCACCGAAAAACTCACCGGCACCATCCAGAACGACATCCTCAAGGAGTTCATGGTGCGGAATACCTACATCTACCCACCGGCGGCCTCGATGCGCATCATCGGCGACATCTTCCGCTACACCTCCGAGAAGATGCCGCGCTTCAACAGCATCAGCATCTCGGGTTACCACATGCAGGAAGCCGGCGCCACGGCCGATCTCGAACTCGGCTACACCCTCGCCGACGGTGTCGAGTACATCCGCGCCGGCGTGGCCGCAGGGCTCGACGTGGACGCCTTCGCGCCCCGCCTCTCGTTCTTCTGGGCCATCGGCATGGACCACATGATGGAAGTCGCCAAGCTTCGCGCAGCGCGGCTGCTCTGGGCGAACCTCGTCAAGCCCTTCGGGCCGAAGGACGTGCGCTCGCTGAGCCTCCGCACCCACTGCCAGACGTCGGGCTGGAGCCTCACGGCACAGGATGTCTACAACAACGTCACGCGCACCGCCATCGAGGCCATGGCGGCCGCAGGCGGGCAGACGCAATCGCTGCACACCAACGCCTTCGACGAAGCGCTCGCCCTCCCCACCGACTTCTCGGCACGCATCGCACGCAACACCCAGCTCCTGCTGCAGCACGAAGGCGGACTCACCCACACCACCGACCTCTGGGGCGGAAGCTACTACCTCGAAACCCTGACCCGCGAACTCGCCGCGCGCGCGCGTGAACACATCGACGAGGTGGAAAACAGTGGCGGCATGGCGAAGGCCATCGAGGCCGGCATCCCGAAGCTCCGCATCGAGGAAGCCGCGGCGCGCACCCAGGCACGCATCGACTCGGGCGAACAGAGCGTGGTCGGCGTCAACTGCCTGCGTCCCGAACAGGAAGAACACATCGACGTGCTCAAGGTCGACAACGCCCGCGTGCGCGAAGCGCAGATCGCACGGCTCGAATCGCTGCGGCGCGAGCGTGATGCCGCCGCGCACGAGCGTGCCATCACGGCGCTCAAGAACGGTGCCGCCAGCGACGATGCCAACCTGCTTGCGCTGGCCGTCGATGCCGCTCGCGCACACGCCACGGTCGGCGAGATCTCATCGGCCATGGAGTCGGTGTTCGGCCGGCACCAGGCCACCATTCATACCATCGAAGGGGTCTACCGAAAGAGCATGCAGGCGAACGAGCAACTCGGCAGCATCGACGCGGCGGTTGACCACTTCCGTGCCCACGAAGGGCGGCGCCCGCGAATCCTCGTCGCCAAGATGGGTCAGGACGGCCACGACCGTGGTCAGAAGATCATCGCCACGGCCTTCGCCGATCTCGGCTTCGATGTGGACATCGGCCCGCTGTTCCAGTCACCCGCCGAAGTCGCCCGCCAGGCGGTGGACAACGACGTGCACATCGTCGGCGCCAGTTCACTCGCCGCCGGCCATCTGACACTCGTGCCCGCCCTGCGCGAAGCGCTCGACGCCGCGGGGCGCGAGGACATCCGCATCGTGGTCGGCGGCGTGATTCCGCCCGACGACATTCCCGCCCTGCTCGACGCCGGTGCAACGGCCGTGTATCCGCCGGGAACCGTGATTGCCGACGCGGCCGCCGAACTGCTCGAAGGGCTCGGTGCGGCACTCGGGCATCCGCCGCTTGAGCAGGATGACACGCCCGGGCACGATGGCAACAGCGCAGCCTGAGCCGGGCCTTCCGCCACGCGCAGCCTGACGACCGCTTCGATACCCAGACGGCAATCTCATTCAAGACAGAATCGGCAATCCAGGATGCCAGCCACCCGACCCGCCAGCACCCAGCTCACCGCCAGCGAACTCGCCGCACGCATCCTTGCTCGCGAACGCGGCATGCTCTCGCGCGCCATCACCCTGACCGAGTCGACGCTCGCCGCCCACCGCGATATCGCCCAGGAAGTCCTGAAACGGCTTCTGCCACACACCGGCAAGGCCATCCGCCTCGGCATCAGTGGGGTGCCGGGTGTGGGCAAGAGCACCTTCATCGAAGCGCTGGGGCAACAGCTACTCGACAAGGGCCACCGCGTGGCCGTGCTCGCCGTGGATCCGAGCAGCAAACGCAGCGGCGGCAGCATCCTCGGCGACAAGACCCGCATGACTGCCCTCGCGGTCAGCGACGACGCCTACATCCGCCCTTCGCCGACGAGCGGCCACCTCGGCGGCGTGAATCGCGTCACGCGCGAGTCGATCCTGCTCTGCGAAGCGGCGGGGTTCGATGTGGTGCTGGTGGAAACCGTGGGTGTCGGACAATCGGAAACCATGGTGGCAAGCATGGTCGACTGCTATCTGCTGCTCATGCTGCCCGGCGCCGGAGATGACCTCCAGGGCATCAAGAAAGGCGTACTGGAACTGGCCGACATCATCGCCGTGAACAAGGCCGACGGCGATCAGGCACTGGCGGCGAAACAGGCGAAACAGGCCTATCAGCGCGCCCTTTCGATCCTCCAGCCTGCGGGTGCCTGGCGCCCCGTGGCGACCACGCTGAGCGCCGCCACCGGCGACGGCATCGCGGAACTCTGGGAAACGGTACGCGCGCATCGCCGCGAACTCGTCGACAGCGGAGAGTTCGTGACGCGGCGCGAGAAACAGCGCGTGGAGTGGTTTCATGCACTGATCGAATGGCAGCTTCACGAGTTGATCCATGGCAACCCCGATCTTGCCGCCGAACTGGCGCGGCTCGAGGCAGCGGTGCGGGAACAGCGGGAAACGCCGGTAGTGGCCGCGACTACCCTGCTGCGATCGGTGCGCCAGCCGGTGTAACCTCTGCCGCCTGCTCCGGATCAAGTTCCTGAACCACCACCCAGGGCGCCACCACGACACACCAGAACTCGGTATTCGCCGCCGTCCAGGCCCGGGCATCATCGTCGCTGGCACGCGCCACGCGGCCCGCGTTCAGCCAGCCTTCAAGCGTCGGCACGTCATCGCGGGAAAGGCACTCGGCCACCTCGACGAGATCCATGCCGGCCGCGACATGAATCACCACGCCGCGTGCGAAGAAGCGCGCGAGTTCGTCCCAGCTGATGCGCCCGGTTTCGAGGTTCAGCCGTTCGCGATGACCGAGCGACTCGTCATCACCCATCGGCATTGCGCATTTCGGCAATGAAGGCGTCGGAGCGTGCGATCGACTGGCGCATCTGCTCGACGAGATTGCCGATATCGCCTTCGAGTTCACTGAACTTGCTGCGGAGCGAACCGACGGCGTGCGCGTTCAGATTGTGCTTGAGGTAGAGCACGTTGTCGCGCAGCGTTCTGAGCACAGGCTGCATCGAGGCCTCTGCTTCGCGCATGCTTGCGATCATGCTGTCGGCGCGAGCCTGCGTGTCGCGCAGCTTGTTTTCGCTGTCACGACGCAACGAGGCGTCGCTGTATTCACCGATCTCCTTCTGCCATTCGCGAAAGAGCGCTTTCGCCACATTCTCGACATCGTCGATTTCCGACGAAACATCACTGGCGGCATCGCGCGCATCTTCGTATTCCTTGTTGAGGCGCTTGTAGGCACGCTTGAGATCCGAGTCTTCGGCCTCGACCACTTCCAGGTAACGATCGAGCGCATCCTGAAACTCTTCCTGCGCTTCCTTCTGTGCCTTGCGCGCCCCCTTGACGTTGGAGACAAGCACGTCACGCTTGTGAATGCCGACACGTTCGAGTGCGCCATACTTGACGGTGCTGCAGGCGCCGAGGGCGAGTGTGGCAAGCGCCGCAATGGCAAGAACAAGGCCACGCAGCGTGCCGCGGGCCGGAAGTTCACTGGCAGTCATGGGTCGGACAATCCGTCACTGAGAAACCGCGCTGATCTTATCACGCACGGCCTGTTGTACCATCGGCGCAGTCGCCAGGCACAACGAGCCACAGAATTGATGAACATCCGAGATTCGATCCGCACCATCCCCGACTTCCCGAAGCCCGGCATCACCTTTCGCGATGTCACCACCCTGTTCAGTGACGCGCGTGCCTTCCGCATGGCTATCGACATGCTGCTGCACCCCTACGCCGGCGAGCGCATCGACAAGGTGGCGGCGCTCGAAGCGCGCGGTTTCATCATGGGCGGTGCCATCGCGCACCAGCTTTCCGTGGGCTTCGTGCCGATCCGCAAGGCCGGCAAACTGCCCGGCGAGCGCATGGGCGAAAGCTACACGCTCGAATACGGCGAAGCGGTCATGGAAATGCACCATGGTGCGGTCAGCGAAGGCGAGCGTGTGCTGCTGGTCGATGACCTCATCGCCACGGGTGGCACCTGCGAGGCCGGTGTGAAGCTCATCCGCCGGGCCGGTGGCGAAATCGTCGGCAGCGCCTTCATCATCGACCTGCCCCACCTGGGTGGGCACCAGAAGATCAAGGCCATGGGGGTGGATGTACACACCCTGGTGGCATTCGACGACTGAACGCACCGGCGTCAGGCGTCAACGTGAATCCAGCGCGCGCCGTCGATCCTCCCTGACCACCGACAGGATCGCCGACACACGCGCCTGCCCACGCTCCCGCGCCTGCCGCGCCAGATCACGTCGCCGGTTGTCCGCCGCGACGCTGCCGATGCGCAGAAAGGGTTCGATCTTCTCGAGTGTTCTCGGGCCGATGCCGCGCACCTCCAGCAACTGATCCGGTGTTCGAAAAAGGCCGTTGGCACGACGATATTCGACGATGGCTGCGGCCTTCACGGGGCCGATGCCCGGCAACGTCGCTGCGATTTCCGAGGCCGAAGCGGTGTTGATGTCGAGGCGCAGGCGCTCGACTGCCTCTGGCCCGGACCTGGAGCCCGCTGCATTACCCTCCCCTGCAGTCGCGGTAGACGTGAACACCGGCAGGAACAGACACATGATCAGCAAGAGCCTGATCAGGCGCTGTCGCCACATGGCATCGGCATGATGCCGGGCGGGAAACATCCGGGCAGGAAACACCGGAAACGTTGCGGATCGCGAGTCCG
Source organism: Gammaproteobacteria bacterium (assembly GCA_002746645.1). Taxonomy (GTDB): domain Bacteria; phylum Pseudomonadota; class Gammaproteobacteria; order Granulosicoccales; family Granulosicoccaceae; genus Granulosicoccus. Next base: position 14,354 of record PDPU01000003.1, read on the forward strand.
TTCGCATCGCTGGCATGGTGACACTCCTTGTCGATCGCCTGTAACAGTAGCCTTCGTGCTACCTGTGCGGCGGTAATGTAGCACGAAGCGCACACATCCAATCAGCCACTGCCACGGCAGAAAGCCTCGTGAGCACCACCTACACCGGCACCCCCATTGCCGCCCGGTCCGATGCCGACGACGGCCGCCCTGCGTCACCGGACTGCCACGCGTGCAGCACCACGAGCAGAATCGCGAACTGCGTGCCGAAGATCATCGACGCGAACAGCAGGTGCAGTGGTTGCGACACGATAGGCAAGTGCAGACTGTCCATGGTCAGACCAAGCACGATGGTGCCGAGAATCAGCACGAGCAGTGTCGTGTTGAGGCGTCGCAGAAGCCGGCTGCGCGCATGACGGTAGATCGCCACGATCAGCCAGGCGTTGATCAGCGCCACGGGCAGCGCGAACCACTTGTGGAAGGCGAAGACGAGCGGCAGGTTGTCGATCCAGAGGTGGCGATCCTCGTGGTTGCTCTGGCGCGCGATGATGTCCACCGCTTCGCGCACCTGAGTACCCGTGAGCAGTTGCAGGAGCCCCACCACCATGGCCAGCAGCATGAGCAGAAACAGTGTCCGCGGCAGATCGGCCACATCGGAGTGGCGAAGTTCCCGGCGCCCGGCGCGTACCCACACGGCAATGAGCAGCGCCACGATGATCTGAGCCAGCAGCATGTGCAGCGTGATCATTCCGGGCATGAGGTTGCTTGCCACTACCCTGGCACCGAGCCAGCCCTGGACACCCACGAGCACGAAGGCCAGGGCCGAAAGCACCAGCGTGCGCCGATCGGTGTGCCGACAGGGAATGGCGAAGAGCAGTGTCAGAAAGATGCTGAATCCGGTGAACACGCCAAGAAGGCGGTTGACGTACTCGGTCCACGTTTTCCTGACGTTGAAGGTGGTGTCGGCGTAGCCGCGATCGGCGTAGATCGTCTGGTAATCGACTGGAAGCTGTGCCTCGCTCGTTGGTGGAATCCACTGTCCGAAACAGGTGGGCCAGTCGGGGCACCCCATGCCTGCGCCTGTGGCACGCACCGTGCCACCGACGAGTATCAGCATGTAGATGATCAGTACGGTAAGACCGGCAAAACGGCGCAGGTGGTTTCGGGAAGCGGGATCGGCCATGGGAAAGTCAGGATGCCGGCGCTTCGGGCAACCTTGCGAAAGCGCCATGTAAACCAGCTGAAATTTTACACTCTTCACCAGAATCACCGGCGCGCGCACATGCGGGCGGTGGCCTAATAACCTGCACCCGTTGCCGAAAGCCTGAAGCACAATGTTCCCACGCCACCGACACCATCTGCAGGCGCTTGTGCTTGCGAGCCTTGTCTGCCTGTCAACGGGCACGAGTTACGCCGCCGAAAAGGCCAGCTTCATCAACGACTGGCACTGGGAAGGAACCGCTGCACCGCTGCTCCTGGCACTCGAAACCGGGCTGTTCGAGAATGCCGGCATCGAACTCGAGATTTCACCCGGTGAAGGCTCGCTCGATGCCATCCCCAAGGTGGCAGAGGGTAAGTATGACTTCGGCGCAGCCGACATCAACGCGCTGATCAAGTGGCGTGCCGAGCACCCCGACAATGAGCTTCGCGCCGTTTTCGTACTCTACAACACGCCACCCTTCGCCGTGATCGGTCTGCGCTCACGGGGTGTCACGGGGCCGAACGATCTCGAAGGCCACACCCTGGGCGCGTCGCCGAAGGACGCGGCCTTCGCGCAGTGGCCGGCTTTCGCGAGCATCAACGGGCTCGAGAACGACGCGATAACGATCGAGGACGTGAGCTTCGCCGAGCGTGAAGCGAAACTCGCCGCCGGTGACGTCGATGCCATTACTGGATATTCATATACATCAGTGGTGAACCTGCTCGCGGAAGACGTGCCCGCCGAGGACATCTCGCTGATGCTCATGTGTGATTTCGGGCTCGATCTCTACGGCAATGCCATCATCGTGAATCCCGAATTCGCGGACGCGCATCCCGAACTCGTCAACGGATTCGTGCAGGCGCTGACCAGGGGCCTGCAGAAAACCCTCGAACATCCCGCTGCCGCCATCGAGCATGTCGTGGTTCACAATCCCGACGCCGACAGCGACGCCGAACTCAAGCGACTTGTGATGGCCATCGGCCACAACATCCGGACCGACGAAGTGATGGAGAACGGACTGGGTGCCGTGGACAACGCGCGGCTGGCGCGATCGATCACGCAGCTTGACGAACTCTACGACTTCAGCGATGAACCTGATGTCACCGAAGTGTTCGACGCACGCTTCCTGCCGCCCCTGGCCGAACGCCGTGTGCCTGAAAGCGCCGTGGTGCCACCACCGACACGCAAGGAACCGGAAGCGGCCGACGCGGAAGCGAAAGCGACCGGCACGGAAGCGGAAGCCATCGACGCAGAAGCGACGAGCGCAGAACCGCAAGTGACCGATGTTGAGCCGGAAGCTGACGGCGAGAAATCGAAAACCGACGACGCGGAACCGGTGGTTGGCGGTGAGGAACCCGGGGAGGACGACAAGAACCCGGACGCCGACGGATCGAACTGACGGCAGCACGCTGTGAAACACCTTGCTCGGTGCTTGCGCCTGCCTGCTGCACCTCTCGCCGTTCTGATCGTAACGACAAGCCTGACAGGTCTCGGCGTCGCAACACCGATTCCGACGCTTGCCCAGAACCCATCCCAAGACGCATCCCAGGGCACATCCCAGGGCACATCCCGAAACACCTCTCAGAGCACGTCCCGGAACACTACCGACGATACCGACGCATCCGACCTTCCGGCCCCGTTCACCGACACCAGTCTCGAGGCCTGGAAAGAGCGGAAATTCGCAGGCAGCACCCGTTACCGGCTTGTCGAGAAAGATGGCATTCGCGCGCTCGAGGCAACGAGCGACGGAAGCGCTTCGATTCTCTACAGGAAGGAGAAGATCGATCTTGCCGTCACGCCCACACTACGCTGGTGGTGGCGCGTCGACACGCTCTTCGACGGCATCGATCAACAGCGCAAGGACGGCGACGACTTCCCCGCCCGCCTGTACGTGGTGGCGCGCCTCGGCCCGTTACCCTGGAACACACTCGCGCTCAACTATGTCTGGACCACGAGCATTCCCGCAGGTACCGTCTGGCACAACCCCTTCACCGAGAAGGCGGCGATGATCGCGGTGCGCTCGGGTCCTGCCGACCTCGGCCACTGGGTCGTGCAGGAGCGAAACCTTGTCGAGGACTTCCAGAGCGCCTTCGGGCGCGCCATCGACGAAATCGCCGGCTACGCAGTCATGACCGATGGCGACAACTCGGGCCAGCGAGCGACAAGCTGGTTCGGCGAGATGCGTTTCCTGCCCTGAGACCCCGAACAGCCTTCCATGCGCTGTTTCGGTTGGCGCCGAGCGGTTTGCCTGCATCCCGCGAGCCTGCTCTTGCAGTAGATTAGGGTATGCCATCAACAAGCGCATGGGCCCCGCCCCGCAGGAAACCTCGGTGCACTCGTGAATGACACCCGCTACCTCAGACAGCTGCGCAGGCTGCCTCTGGTAAAGAGCCTTGACGAGGCGCTCTGGGAGCGTCTCGCGCCGACGGTCGACTTTCGGGATCTCGCCGAAGGTGAAACCCTGTTCACGGCCGGCACGCGAAGCAACTACCTGTACATCATTCTCGCAGGCGAACTGAAACTCTTCATCACGACCTCCGACGGCGAGAGCGTCTACCTCCAGTCGCGCGGCAAGGGCGAGACGGCGGGTGACTTTGCGGCACTGAACGGCACCGACCATCTCGTGTCCGCCGTCGCGTCGCGTCGCACCCGCCTTGCGATGCTGCCGAGATGCGAGTTCGAGCAACTGAACGACATCGATTCCTCGATACTCGCCCACGTCTACGATGTGGCGGCCGAGGTATCCCGGCGCGTCATCCTTGCCCGTGTCTATCTCGACCTTCTCGGCGAGATGACTCATCAGACGCTCGAACTGCTGCTCGATGCAACGAGCATTTCCCACTACCGCGCCGGGCAGGAACTCTTCCACGTGGGTGACGAAGCCGACGGGCTCTACATCCTCGTGTCCGGCCGACTCAAGGTTTCGATCGGCCGCCGGGACGGGAAGAAGGGCACGGAGGTGCGTACCTTTGCCGAGGTTCATGCACCGGATGTGGTCGGCGAATTTGCACTCCTTGGCCGAGACCATCGCAGCACCACCGTGATCGCCGCCCGTGAATCAACGGTGGCGAAACTCGCGCGCGATGACTTCGAGCGCATCGTGCTGCCACGTTCGGACATGCTGCTGAAACTCTCGCGCCTCGTCGTCAAGCGCCATGTGGAGGGCATTCACGGCGCCGGCACTCGCGAGAAACCGCGCGAGAACACCTTCGTGCTGATCCCGCTCGACGAGCACGTACCCATCCGCCAGTTCGTGCCCCGGCTGGTGCGCGCCATGCGCGAGATCGGCACTGCGCTCTCGCTGGGTTCGCAGGGTTTCGATCGGCTCTACGGCAAGCGTGGCACCGCGCAGACACCCTTCTTCAGCCTCTTCAACGCCGCCGTGTCGGAGTGGCTCGACGACAAGGAGGAGCGTTACGACGCGCTGCTCTACGTGGCCGACACCGAATGGAACGACTGGACCCGCCGCTGCGTCAACCGTGCCGACCGCATCCTCTTCGTGGGCCATGCAGCACCCGGTGCCGACCCTTCGGTGCGCCCCATCGAACGCCTTGTCGCCAGCAGCCTCGAAGAGCATGACAGCACCACACCGATGGATCTGCTGCTGCTGCATCCACCCGACACCGTGAAACCGAGTGGCACCGCGCAATGGCTGAACCCACGCAGTCTCAGAACCTTTCACCACCTGCGAATGGGCGACGGCAGCCACATGGCCAGGCTCGCTCGGCGCCTGCGCGGCTGCGCCAGAGCCATCGTCTTCAGTGGCGGCGGCGCACGCGGCTACGCGCACCTCGGTGTGCAGCAACTGATCGAGGAGCGTGGCCTGCCGATCGACTGCATCGGTGGTGCGAGCATGGGCGCACTGCTCGGTGCATCGATGGCCCTCGGGCAATCGGTCGCACGCATCCGCGAACTCTCGACCGTCTTCGCCAACCGCAAGGCGCTCTACGACTACACCCTGCCGCTGGTGTCGATGATGCGTTCGAGAAAGCTCGCGCACTTCTGCAGGGATGTCTATGGCGGCCATGACATCGAGGACCTCTGGGTGCCCTACTTCGCCGTGTCGACGAACCTCGCCGATGGCCGCACGGTCGTCCACGACCGCGGCAGCCTCTGGCGAACGATTCGCTGCACCATCAGCATCCCCGGCATCTTCTCTCCGGTGCCGACCCCGGCGGGGGAACTTTTGATCGACGGTGCCGTGCTCAACAACTTCCCCGTGAACACCATGCGGGAGAAGCTCGACGGTTTCGGCTACATCATCGGCGTGAACGTCGGACAGTTCCCCGAGGTGCAACATGACTACGCGTTCGATACCTCGGTCTCGGGCTGGAAACTGCTGGCCTCGCACCTCAACCCCCTGCGGAGTGCGATGAGCTATCCGCTCATCTTCGAAACCCTGCTCCGTTCCAACGACCTCAAGAGCATCGAGACCCTGGCACGCCGCCGGCGTGACGTGGATCTGCTGATCGAACCGGATGTCAGAAACTTTGCCCTGATGGATTTTCGTGCCTATGAGAACATCGCCCGGGTGGGTTACGAGGAAGCCCACCGGCGCTTCCGCGAGGAAGGGCTGTAGCACAACCCGGAGCAATCAAGTGTGGCGAACGAAACCCTGATCTCCCCGCAACGGCCGTCGCTGAGCGACGCTGGCCTGCAGCCCGCGCACGCCGTAACCGCCGTGAACGAGTACGGGGAAACCGTGGAGGTGCACGTGCCCGGCGAAATGCCCCTGACGCTGCGAGTCGATGGCAGGGAAGTGGTCACGCTCATGACCCTCGGCACCGAGCCCGAAGCGCTTGCGCTCGGTTACATCCGCAACCAGAAACTCATCGACGACATCGCCACCATCCGCTCGGTCGAGGTCGTCTGGGAGCGTGAACTCGTGGATGTCACCACCCATGCGGGCAGCGGCATCAGCGACTGGCAGGAGAAGATGCAGCGGCGCATCATCACGAGCGGCTGCGGTCAGGGCACGATCTTCAGCTGCACCATCGACAAGCTCTACGAAGTGTCGCTGCCCGAACCGTCACTGAAGCAGTCCGAACTCTACGCACTCATTGCCGATGTCGGTTCGCTCAACGAGGTGTACCGCGTGTCGGGCGCCGTACATGGCTGCGGGCTCTGCCAGGGAAGCCGCTCGCTCATGCACATCGAGGATGTCGGGCGTCACAACGCTGCCGATGCCATTGCCGGGCGCATGTGGCTCGAGGGCATCGATGGGGGTGACAAGCTCTTCTACACCACCGGCCGCCTGACTTCCGAGATCGTCATGAAGACGGCCTTCATGGGCATACCCACCCTGCTCTCGCGTTCGGGCGTGACCGAGATGGGGCTCGACCTTGCGCGCGAGATCGGCATGACCATGATCGCCCGCGCCAAAGGCCGGCATTTTCTCGTCTACCACGGTGCCGAGCACATCGACTTCGATGCCGTGCCCGAGAAACGTGCCACGCCGCCGCGGCGTCGCAGCACCTGAGGCAAGGGCCGGGAAGAAACCGCTCCCGAAGGGCTCCCAAGGGGTTCGGGGACTCACCCCACTGTCGGCATCGTCAGGGCAGCCGCCCTGTCGCGCGTGCCGTGATAACAGGGTGCTGAACTCAGTTGCCGACCATGCCGACAGTCGTCATCGACTGCGCAAGCGCCAGACAGGGCTTCGGGAACAAGGCCCAGCCGTGCCGTTCGTCCCAGGTCTGCAGCAGCCGCTCGCGCCGCGCGATGGCGTTGCTCAGCCTGTCGGGCGTATCCATGTCGAGCTCCTGACGGATGAGCTGACGCCGAATGGCCGACTGCCGATACTCGAGCAAGGGCGTGGCGTCGCGCTCGTGGCAGTCCGTGGCGTCCTTCGGGTAGAGCGTGACGTGATCGAGCGAGGGTACACGCCCGCTGGCGATGCCGGCGAGCACATGCGCGTCATCGAGCAGACGGTCGATGACGCGTTCGCGGAACATCGCTTCGTCGAGGTTGCGATCGAAGAAGTGCTGGATCAGCGTGTCGCGCTGGCCGGCATCGAGACAGAACTCGGCGGCAAGAATGGCGAGGTTCTGCGTGGCGTAGAGGTCCTGATAGAGCAGCACCATCTCGAGCATCGCGCGTCCGGCCCGGAGCCTCACGGCATTGACGTGATGCGGACGGCGACGGTATTTCGGGTCGTCCTTGCTGCGGCGGATTTCGATCACCAGCCGCTCGATCAGCGGCTTGACGATCTCGCCACGATCGCGCTCGGCCCAGTGGATACGGGCACCGCTGTGACGCCAGTAACCCTGCATGAGGTCGGGATCGCGCAGCCCCTCCTTCATCGATACCACGGTGTCGAGCAGCTTGATGACGATGCCCGCGAGCGTGTACGGCACTTCGTCTTCGGTGGCCTTGACCGTCATGCTGGTGAAGCGGCCGACGTCGTACTGGGCCTGCGGCAGAATCAGGTGCGGCTGCCGGAGCGTGAGCTGCGCCTTCCTGCCAGCCGCCGAGGTCACGGTTGAATCGGTCAACTCCGACACCATGGCGGCGATCGGCCCACCGAAGCGGAACTGGATCCTGCGGAGCGAATGCCCGTAACCCGTCACGCGCAGCGAACCATCCTCGACCACATCGTGCAGCATTGCCAGCGTCACGATCAGCGGTTCGAGCGCACGTCCGAGCACGCGTTCGGCGAGTGAGGCGATGTTGAAGGCATGCGCCACCATGGTGGAAACCGACTTGCGCCGTCCCTTCTCGAGCGAGCGCATCATCTCGAGGCTCGCAAGATGCACGGTTTCGATCGAGTTCGGCGCTTCGGCGGCCACGAAGTACTCCATGACCGGCAGGTTGATGTGCACTTCGTGCACGGCCTTGCCGCGACGACCGGACAGCCGGTCGCGCTTGTCCGGCTCGTCGAGAGCATCACGCACCGCCTGCATGAGCGTGTTCCGAAGTGGCTCGCGCAGGGCGTAGTGGTCGACACCCGGGAGCGCGAAGGCCGCCTCGGTGCGCCGATAGGCCGCCTCGAGCGCCGAGTACTCCGGGAAGGGGTCGTCGACATCGATGCCGCATGCTCGCAGATGCTGCCGCTGATCCTCGTCGAGAAAGCTGATGACGCGATCGCCCGCGGCACGGGCAATGAGCCGGAGTTCGCTCGCCTCGAGCGCGGCGATCGCCGTTGCCATGCGCGCGGAAGATGGCTCCGGTGGCGCTTCGCCGGCATCGACAGCCGCTCGGAAAAGCGCGTGATGGTCGGCAAGGCTTCGCACGAATTCAGCCACGCGCGAGCCGAACCAGGAACGGATGAAGCTGTCATCGACGATCTCGACATCGTCCGGCGAGATGTCACTGAACCCGTAGTAGTGTCCGCGCACGTGTTGCAGCATCGTGGCGATGATGAAATCGTAGCTGATCTTCGGCTGGCCCTTGCCGTGATCGCCGTAGAGCCTGACGCCAAGGAGCATGTTGGCTTCGAGCACGGCGCGGTGGAGCGTGGCTTCGAGCTTGGGCAGCCGGTTCGTGTTGATCAGTCGCTCGGCGCCCAGCGTATCGATATCGAGCGCAGCGGGCTGGATGGCGAGCGGGTCGATGTCTTCGTCGGGAAAGAGTTCGGCGGCGAGCATGTCGTGCCCGCGCTGGGTGTCGAAGAAGGCTTTCGGCAGCGACGCGAGCGGCACGTACTGCTCCACTTCGCGCGCAATCCAGTCACGGTCGATGGTGCCGGCCAGCACCCGCTCCGTATCCAGCGCACCCGCCAGAACACCATAGGTTCTGACGAGCTTGACGAGGTCGGTCAATGGATAGGATCGCGCCACGATCTTGCGGGAGGGGCATCAAATTCCGATACCGAAGCATAGCAACCAGTGCGCATTTTGCTATGCGACGGAATCAACGATCGGCGTGACGGTAATGATTGTTCACGCCGATGGCTGTCGTCAGTCTTGCTCGCGACTGCCCGATCTGCAGCAACTACCCGGCCTTGCAAGTGACCAACCGACTTCGCACGCGATAGCCCGACCTCCACACACAATTGCAACTACCCGGCCTTGTCGCGCCGGCGTTCGCCGAGCGCGGCCTTGCGCTCGGCGCCCATGTATTCGCAGAGATCGATGATGATGCACTTCGCGCACTGCGGCGTTCTCGCCTTGCAGACGTAGCGTCCGTGAAGAAGAAGCCAGTGATGGGCATCGAGCAGATACTCTTCGGGGACGAACTTCAGCAGCTTCTTCTCGACCTCGAGCACGGTCTTTCCCGGTGCGATGCCGGTGCGATTGGAAACGCGGAAAATGTGCGTGTCGACCGCCATCGCGACCTGACGAAAGGCCGTGTTCAGCACCACGTTCGCCGTCTTGCGCCCCACGCCGGGCAGCGCTTCGAGTGCCGCCCGATCGTTCGGCACCTCACCACCATGCCGCTCGCAGAGCATCTCGCAGGCCGCCACCGCATTCTTCGCCTTGTTGTTGAACAGCCCGATACTGCGGATGTGCTCGCGAACACCATCGACACCGAGTGCTCGCATGGCTTCGGCATCGGGGGCCGCTGCGAACAGCGCAGGCGTGACCTTGTTCACGCTCACATCGGTCGCCTGGGCCGAGAGCAGCACGGCGATCAGCAGCTCGAAGGGGTTCGAGAATTCGAGTTCGGTCTCGGGTGCGGGGTTGGCGGCCTTCAGCCGACGGAAGATCTCGGTTCGTTTTTCGCGGTTCACCGGGGGAACGGGCCATGCTCTGTGCAGACGGATCGTAGCAGGCACGCTATCACAGACGAGGAGCTGCGCTTCCGGCCGGCTTCGGTGCAGAATGCAGAACCTGAACCTGGCTTGACACGACGGATCGGGAAGTGCTTGATGCGCTCATGCTGCCGGCGCCCGACGACTCGCTGGTGATCGAACGCGTCAGCGACTACGTGAACGATACGCACCATGAGGGGCCTGAGTGTCTGACACCACCCCCGAAAGACCTTTTCGACTGAGGCAACACCATGACCACGACAGGCAAGGAACGAAAACTCTTCTTCACGCTCTGGACCATCAATGGCCTGCTGATGCTCGGCCTGCTGCTGCTCGGCGTGCTCTCGTTCGCCGTGACCATCGGCCCCATGCTCGTCGACATCCTGAGGCCGGAAGAACATGACGGGGGGCTTGAAACCCCCGGGAAAACGCTTCGCAGAACCGAAGCGCTCGATCTTGAAGATGGGATACATTCACCCGGTACACCATTCGTGCGGATGGAACTCGTGTCCAACTTCAAGGACGTCGGCGGCAGCGGTGTCAAGGACGCCATCAAGGGCAGCAGCGGCGGCTATTATCGGGGCGGAAGCACCAGAAACGTCGTGTTCGTGAACATGCTCAGCAACGAGCACCGCTGGCTGTTTGCCGACAACGAACAGATCATCTCTCGCGTGCAGGGCATCAGCCGACACAAAGCTGTCGATCGTGATGATCTGAGCGCCGTCATGCCCGATGAAGGATCAGGTGCTGCCGAACAGCTGGTTCACTACCACGTGATCGACGAGGACAGCAACGGCGACGGCATCATCGATACCGACGACGAATTCTCTCTCGCCGTATCCCGTCCCGACGGAAGCCAATACACCGTTCTCGTCGACCATGTCCAGCACCTGCTGAGTATCGAATGGGCGGATGACGAGACACTGTTCATCGTCTACCGGAAAGACAACAGACCCTACATGGCTCGCTTGCAGACAGCCTCACTGCGAATGTCGGCAGGCGAACTGTTACCGCTGGTCGATGAGCCTGAAACCGGCAGCGATTGAAACCAACCGCAGGAGAAGACGACGCCGGCCCCGGCGGGGATCCAGACGATCCGGCCGAACTACGGCAGATACCTCGAAAAGTGATTCGGAACGCAATGCCGGCCTCGTGTTCAGTAGTGCCGTAGTTGTCCCACGAGAACCCCCTGAAAACTGACACGCTCGGCCGAGTAGATCATCGGTGCCATGGTGGAGTTCTCCGGGATGAGTTCGACCATGCCGTTGCCGGTTCGCCCGAGGCGCTTCAGCGTGGCTTCCTGCATGTCGATGAGGGCAACGACGATATCGCCGGCATTCGCCGTGTCCTGCTTTCTGAGAATGACGGTATCGCCATCGAGAATGCCGGCATCGATCATGGAATCGCCCGTGACGCGGAGCGCGTAACGGTCCGGACCGACGAGAAAGGCGGACAGATCCAGCCAGTTGGAATCCTCCACGGCTTCGATGGGTTGCCCAGCCGCGATACGGCCGATGAGCGGCACCCCGAGCGATTCGTTGCCCCTGACCGAGGGATCGTCGGCGTCGGGCAGCGGGCGGTAGTCGGCAATGTTGCTCGCTGATGCCGATGCCGGTGGATCGACAGGAGAGCTGTCGGAACCGTCATCGGAGTGGTCATCGTGATCGGCACCGGAATGGACACCGGAATCGGCACGGCGCACCGGAAACGGATGGATGTTGGAGCGCGGCTCCGGCATGGCCAGACCGACGATTCGCAGCCTGCGCCAGCCATTGCCCTGACGCTCCAGTCGGCCCTTGGCAATGAGCGACTGCACGTAGCGGTGTACCGTGCCGCGCGATTTCAGGCGTAGAATGCCCGCCAGCTCGGCAATGGTAGGCGCCTGCTGCTCGGCTCGGATATGCCGCTCGATGGCGGCGAGTACACGCGCCTCGAGATGTGTGAGCGGAGGCAGTTGCTCCATTGAAATGTACTCCAAATGTTCTCCATGAGAGAGCATAGTAAGATGCCGTGAAAAAGACAAGCGGTTTCGGTGAAGGTTTCGCGAGACGCGACCGGCCCTCAATCATTGACGACGAACGAACACATTGACAGACCAGCAAGCAGCATCCACAGCATCGCATCGGGTGCCCGGCGCAACGCGGGAGATCGATCGCAGCCGGCTGCCCCGATGGTTGCCCGAGCACCTCGTGCCGGTCAACAATGACCTCGGCCGGCGCATCGTCCTTCCCGGCGACGAGCGCCTGTGGATGCCAGCGCGCCTCCCCGGGCTCGAATTTCGCGTGTTCGATTTCGTCGATCGTCAGCCGCCCTGGGTATGTGGCGAGCTCCGTCAGTCACCGGGCAATCACAGCGAGGCGATCGAGTTCGTCACGCGTGGGGCTGTCGAAGCCTATTTACGCCATGGCCGCCTCGACACCGAAGGCGTGAGCGCAGGCGCCGGCGGTTACGTGCGCCTGCCGCCCGATCATCCCGCACCAGTACGTCTTTCCGGGAACGCGCACATCTACGTGACCGTCGGGCAGATGCTCGCCAGTGACAGCGAACAGCGCTGCATCGATTCAAACCGCGAAGAACTCTGGCTGCCGGGGCCCGCAGCCGGCACCGAGGTACTGGCGCTGCACGGTCACGGCAGTTACGCGAGCCTGCTCTTGCGCTGGACGGCGCACGCCGCCTTCCAACCACGGCTCGACCCCCAGGGCGAAGAAATGCTGGTGCTCGAGGGCTACCTGAGCGACGCCTGGGGTGACTACGGTCCCGACACCTGGATTCGCAACCCCATCGAAGCCTGGCAGACCTGGAGCGCCGATGCCGGCACCCTCGTCTACTACAAGAGTGGTCACTTTGCTGAACGGCCAGCCTGATCAAGGCGTCGCAGGTACGAGCGGTGCGGGCAGCGCAGGCAGCGCAGGCGGTGCTGGCGGTGCTGGCGGTGCTGGCGGTGCTGGCGGTGCTGGCGGTGCTGGCGGTGCAGACAAAGTATCGTTCGAGAGCACGCACGAACGCGCTGCCGACATCGCTCGCTTCATCAAGGCCGAAGCGCGCCGCCAGGGCTTTGCAGCCTGCGGCATTACCGACACCGATCTCTCGGTAGCAGAGACACGCCTCCTCGACTGGCTCGCCGACGACATGCACGGTGAAATGGACTGGATGGAACGCCACGGTACGCTCAGAAGCCGCCCGGCGGAACTTCTCGAAGGTTCGATTCGTGTGATATCGGTTCGACTCGACTACTTTCCACCAGACTCCGCCGATGCCCACGCGGTGCTCGCCGACCCTTCCCTCGCCTACATCTCGCGCTATGCGCTCGGGCGGGACTATCACAAGGTCATGCGACGAAAACTGGCACGTCTTGCCAGGGCCACGGTGAAGGCATACGGCGATTTCCGATGGCGCGCGCTCGTCGACAGCGCCCCCGTGCTCGAAAAACCGCTGGCGGCCAAGGCCGGACTCGGCTGGATCGGCAAGCACAGCAACCTGCTCACCGCCGACAGTGGCAGCTGGTACTTCCTCGGCGAACTCTACACCGATCTCCCGCTGCCGATCGACCCACCAGTGACGGACCTGCATTGTGGCAGTTGCCGCGCCTGCATCACGGCCTGCCCCACCGGTGCCATCGTGCGTGATCACGTGGTCGATGCACGCCGCTGCATTTCCTACCTGACGATCGAAAACCCCGGCAGCATTCCCGAGGAGTTTCGGGAAGCGATGGGCAACCGGATCTACGGCTGCGATGACTGCCAGCTCGCCTGTCCCTTCAACAAGTTCACCCGGCCTTCGAACACTGGCGATTTCGAACCGCGCCACGGACTTGATCAGGCGTCGCTGGTCGAGTTGTTCCTGTGGACCGAAACGGAATTCCTCAAACGCTTCGAGGGCTCCCCGATCCGGCGTCTCGGGCACGAACGATGGCTTCGGAACATCGCGGTTGCGCTGGGGAACGGGCCTGCCACGGAAGCAGCGATCAAGGTGCTGCGGGAGAGGCAGAACCACCCGTCGGCGATAGTGTGCGAGCACGTGGCATGGGCGATCAAGCGCTTGCTGGCTGCGAAAGGAAAGGAAGCACCTGGAATGGCCCTCTGAATGAACGTGCATTCGCCGGAACCACTGGATTTCTCGCTGACTACGTTTCCCGCTGGCCAAGAATCCACTGATGCAAGGCCCCGACAGCAGGACGTTCGGGGTTTCTGTGCCGTGACAGGAGATAGTAGGTCTGAGGCCCCCGCATGGAACAGGCCGTTGGCTGAACAAGACGCCCATCCGAGAGTTCTCGTGTCACGAGGAAACGGCTCGCCAGTGCGATGCCTTGACCTGCCATGGCGGCATCGAGACAAAGGCCGACCCTGCCAAGGTTCGGCCCGCGCAGTCGATCCGCCAGAGCGGGATCGCCGAGAAACGAGGCCCAGGATGTGCCCGAATCGTGAAGCAGCGGCAAGGCCAGCAACTGATCATCGTCCAGCGGCAACGGATTTCCCGCAATCAGGGAAGGCGCGCAAACGGCGATGATGTCTTGCTGGAACAGGACTTCGGCCTTTACTCCGCTGCCGAAACTCGAAGCACTTTGTCGGATCGCAAGATCGATTTGCTCACCCCGAAAGCTGACGACGCGTTCTGGGTTGCAATTCGGTCCGCTCTTCCCACCCCCCGTGTTCCAGTGAGGTTCGCATGCTCAACGCCGCTCTCTATCTGACCACTGTCCTCATCTGGGGATCGACGTGGCTTGCCATCAAGTATCAGATCGGTGAGGTTCCTCCGATTCAGTCGATACTCTATCGGTTCGCAATAGCCGCCTTTTTGCTGCAGGGCTTCGTTCTTGTCACGGGCCGCTTCACCTGGTTCGATCGCCGCGCGCATCTTTTATTCCTTGCACTCGGAGCGTTTCTGTTCTCGATGAACTACCTGCTGTACTACATCGCAGTCGAACTCGGACTGACGACGGGGCTGGAGGCGGTGATCTTCTCCTTTCTGATCGTACTGAACATCGTCAACGCCTGGATACTGTTCGGAGAGCGTCCGCAGGGCGTTGTCGTCATCGGAGCTGCCTTCGGGCTCATCGGTGTTGGCATGTTGTTCCGGAACGAGCTGCAAGATGTACTGACAGGCACGACAATTGGTATCGCCGTTCTCCTGTCGGTGGGTGCGACATATCTTGCCTCACTCGGCAACATGGCTTCGCGGGCCTTGCAGGCACGAAAGGTTGACGTCGTCTCCGCGAATGCCTGGGGAATGACCTATGGCACGGGCATCCTGCTGGTCGGATCACTTGTGACGACCGATGCTTTCGTTTTCTCGGCGACGCCGACTTACATCGGATGTCTGCTCTTCCTGGCGGTGTTCGGTACCATCATCGCCTTCGGAGCCTACCTCACGCTACTCGGACGAATCGGATCGGCACGGGCATCCTACGCCACGATCGTATTTCCGATCATCGCGCTGATTCTGTCAACGATTTTCGAGAATTATGAATGGTCTGCATTGAAAACGGCAGGCGTGGCAATGATCGCATCCGGTAACCTGATACTCCTTGGCCGCTTCCCGAAATTCCTGCGTCCCGAACCCGCAGGAGATTCATGAGAAACATGCATTGGTTCCTGAATGTCCGGCCAGGTTCCAGCACGATTCAGGCTACGCGTTGCTTGCCCGCAGCCGAAGTCATCCGTTGGCAGTGAACGCCATGATGGCATCGACCTGCCGGCAGTTCAGATCCCTTCCCACAAGGGCAGACGCCGCCGTAGCATCACGGCACTCTCGATACCACTGTGGTTCACCCCCGAGAGTGCAAGCCCTTCAGCGCGTTGACGAACGCCCCGACAGCAGGACTGTCTGTCTCGCGCAATCTCTCCGCCATCAAGCGGGCGACTTCGGTTGCACCACGTTGGTCTGTTGGTGTTGGAGTGGACTTCCCCAACAACAACGGACAATCCGTCAAGCAGCGTGTGCCAGCTCGAAGCTGACGGGGTTGGTGTATCCCGGTGCTGAGTGATGGCGTCGGGTGTTGTAGTCGCGCTCGATGTAATCGAACACGGTCGTTCTCATGGCCTCACGTGTGCGGATGTCTTCTCCATGCACGGCCTCCACCTTCAGTGAA
>PDPU01000004.1 GCA_002746645.1 Gammaproteobacteria bacterium
CGCCGGGTGCCGGGCTGAAGGTGTCGTTTGCCGACGAGAAGGCACGCCTGACCGATGCCTGGCAGGTCCTGCTGAGTAACTATCCCGCCTATGACAATGCCGTCAACGCGACAGTGGCCAGGAACAGCCCGAAGATCAACGAATTCGATGACGTGTCCAGTCAGACCACGCGGATCACGAAGCAGCTCTACAACGCGATACGGGAGATGCCGGAACAGGACCGGCGGATCGTGATCGGGCGGCTGATCTCCGATGTTGCGGTCGAAAACACCGTGGAGAAGGGCATGGCGCTGCGGCAGTTGATCTCGTCCGGGATGATGACGCCCGATGTGCAGGCCTACGATCTCACTCGCGAGAAGGCGCAACGGCTCGCCGACATGGCAATGAATGCCGTGAACGAGTTCATCTGGGAAATCGACATCAATCGTCAGCTGGCGTCGAACACGGCATCGACGATCCTGCGGGTGCAGGCCGTCAGGGACTCGGTCAGTACGGCCCTGTCGCCGGGAGACGTCGGCCCGACCGGCGGCGTGGACGTGTTCAACGGCGAGGTTCAGCAACGCTCGGTTACGTCCTCGGGCTCGGGCTCGGGCTCGAACAGCAATGAAACGCCGGGCGGGCCCGACCCCGCCTCGCCAGCGGGATCCTTCAACGGCGAACCTGGAAATCGCTGATGCGGGTTTTTCGCATGCAATGGCTTGCCATGCCTTGATCAACGAGTCACAGGAGCAGCTCTCATGGAAGTTGAAGGTACGTTGGCGTTGTGGACCACCCTGATCGGGTGGTACCACTACGGGGAAATCTGGAATCTGCTCGTTCACACGGGGCTGGCGTTCCTGCCGGTGGTGGGCATGGTGCTGGACCATCTCCGAAACGCTCGGGCATCCGGTTCATTGATGAACACCTCGGGCGAGGTCATTTCCGGCATCGAAGTCGATACCATCATCATGTTGATGGTCATCGTTCTTGCCGTAAAACCCTGGCCGACGGCCGGCATATCCGCAGCGACGCTGACCTACACTCCGACGCCGAGTGTCTTCACGGACAACACGAATCCGGTAAGGCTGGACGATAACAATGTGAATGGCGTGTACAACTGGGAATCGGCGACGCCGTATCAGGCCGGTGGCTCGGTCCAGGTGCCGCTGGCCTGGTACCTGGTGATGCAGATCGGTCAGGGGCTGTCGTATTCACTCATACGCAATCTGGACGACGGTGGTCAGCCCTATCGGGCATTGCGTGCCGTGGCGGCGCGTGCACAGATTTCCGATCCCGGACTGCGCATGGCACTCAACGAATTCGCCAGTCGCTGTTACGTCAAGGCTCTCGCCGTCTACAATCGGGAAAACGAAATCCCGAATAATACGCCAGCAGACGAGCTCCTTGGTGCCGACATCGGCTGGATGGGAGCAGAAGAGCTCATGAGCATTTATGAGCGGATTCCCGTCGGCAGGCCGGTAGCAGGTTTCCCCTACGATCAGAACGTGGACACGGAGTTCACGTCGAATGCAGCGAATAAGGGGGATCCCTACTGCAAAAATTACTGGACCAAGCTGAGAGATGACATCTACAACGACGCCGTGGTGAAAGGGGATGTAGGTGTATTGAACCGCATATACGCCAAAGTGGGAAATAAGTTGTGGTTTCTTGATCCTGGTAATGATGAAAAGCACAAGAATTCTGTTGCAAGAATATACCTCGGCAATTTCAAGGCCGACTACTCACCTCTGGCCGACCAGATCATTGCAGCACGCACAGGTGACTCAGGTTACGTGATGAAAGGAGCTCGTGGCATAGCAGATGCATTCCAGGCCTATGATCTCAGCAAGATGGCCGTCGCATCGGAATTCTTCCTCAATGCGATCATTCAGTTCGTCGTCTACGCACAGGCGTTCATGCTGATGTTTCTCTACACCTTGCTGCCGCTGATACTGCTTTTCGGCCGATATTCGCTGGAAAGCGTGATCAATGTCGCAATGGCGATCATCATGCTCAAGTTTCTTCCGGTGGCATGGGCCATCATTGCCAGTTTCGACAACTTTCAGGGCCTGGCACTCTGGGAGGGGCGATCCCATGTCGGCACGCTGATGTCCGGCGGCGTGGACGACCTCAACGCTCGTCTCATACTGAATATCGCAACGGGTCTTCTGTATTTCATGTCGAGCGCCATGGTGATGGGGTTCATTTCTCTGGCGGGTACGAGAAGCGCTTTCTCGGTGTTCCGTTCGTTGAGCGGACACTCCTCGCGCAGTGGCGGGATTTCGGAAACCACCGGCGCCGGCGCCGCTGCCGGAACGGGCAAGGCTGCCGTCGGTCTGGGAACTCGTTTCGTGGCTTCAAGAGCACGTGCCGCCGGCGGAGCGATTCGAGCCGGTGGCGCCATGCTCAGGTCACGACGCCGGTGACACCGGGCGAGAGCCAGGCTGCATGATCGGCTTCGGCGGAGCGCGGTTGACTAAGGTGTCCACAGATAGACCGAGCGAACGGCCGAGTCTGCCGTGAACGCTGCCAGTGCATCCGGCAGAATGCCCGGTTCGGGAAGGCTCACCCTTGCCTCGAGGTCGAACACGTGATCCGTGGGGCGATCGAGTACCGGGGCGAGGGCCAGTTCATAGGCCTGAGTGTCTATGGATTCATGGTTCTTCGTGATCTCACCGATCACCTGCTGCCTGAGTGCCTCGAGACGATGCGGCTCCGGGGCATGGCTGGACAGTTCGGCGAGCACGCGGTCGATTTCGCTGACTACCTTGTCGGCATTGTCGGGATCGGAAGCGAATTCCACCACCAGCACGCTGACATCCTGATCCTTGTAGTACCCGTCGATGCTTGCCTGTATGCGATAGACGAGGCCCTGCTGTTCCCGAATGTCGCCGAACAATGCCTCGTTGATCCATTTCGTCAGAAAAACACCGTCGTCGTAGTCGAGATCGAGTGACGATCGGGGTACGTTCATGCGAACGATGCCCGCGGTTGCTCGCTCCCCATTGCCTGCGACAACAAACCGGCCGTCCTGCCGCTCGCTCGGGAATGTTCGCGGTGGCGTGGTGCCGGGCTCGTTTGCAGGCAATCGTGCAACGGTGGCCTTGACGGACTCGAGAGCAGCCTCGGCGTCGATGTCGCCCACTATCGCCAGTCGATAGTTCTGAGCGCCGGCCAGGTGCTTTCGATAAAGGGTGTTGATGTCTTCCGAGCTGATCGATTCGATCTCTGCCACCGTCAGGGATCGCAGTGCGGCGTCATTTTGAAAGGCATGCTCCGACAGCGTGTCGATCCATTCACTCTGAGGGCTCTGCGAAAGCTGCCTGATGATGTCGATGTTGCTGGTCTGGAAGTGTTTCCATGTGTCCGGATCGGCTTTCGCCTCACTGAGTGCGATGTACAGCAGTTGCATCTGCAGATCGAGCGCATCCACACCGCCACCGCCAACGATGCCGCGCTCGAAAAAGCCGAAGCTGGGCTGCATGTACAGTCCCTCGGACGTCAGCCATTCATTCATCGACGGCCCGTCGTGATCGCGCAGTCCGCTGCCTCCCAGGGTTTCCACGGCCAGTCGCGCATGAATCGATTCTTCAGGTGAAAGCCTGTTGAAGCCGCCCTCACCGAGCAGGGCATAGGCCACCTGGCCTGGTTCCCTGTCGGAGTGGTGATGCAGCACCGACAAACCGTTGTCGAACAGCCACTCGGTCACCTTGCCTGCGTGCTGACGTGTTGCAACGAGTTTGCCGGGGGAAGTGGGGTGGATGGACCAGGGCGAAGCATCCGCACTGTCGACCTCTGTTTTGTCGGGAACGGGTTCGGCCGCCTGCAGCAGGCGCAGCAGATCTTCGGCGTCGTATTTTTCCTCGATGTCGGCAGGGCCGATCAGTGCCACGCGGGGTTCATCCGACAGCAGCTCTTCGAGCTGCGCATTGACCGCATCCGCGCTCAGCGCTGCCAGCCGCGGGGTTGCCCATTCTCGCCAGGCATCGTGTGTGATCATGGGTGTGCCGTAGAGCACGTGTGAGACGGCACGTTCGGTGACGGCCTCGGGTGTGTCCTGAAACTGCTCCAGATCGCGCAGGTAGCCACGGCGCCATTTGTCGAGTTCCGACGGCGTTATTCCGTCCCGGAGAACTCGTTTCCACTCTCCTCCCAGCAGTGCCATGCCCTGTTCCACGGCATCGGTGGCGAGCCGAACGCTCAAGGTCAGGTGGCTCACGTTGGGCGATTCACGACTCGCTTCCCATCTTGCGTCGTTGACGGCGCCCTGCGTGCTGACGAGTCGTTGCTGGATCCGGTCTCGAACGATGTCCATCGCCGCTTCGGCCATGGTCTGTTCAAGCGCGCCTTCGCGGGTTCTGGGAGCCGGTTGGTCGTCGAACCAGCTCAGCGTGAGCCGCGACTGGAACAGTTGCTCATCACCGATCACGAAAGCCTCGGGGATCTTCTGTATGTCGAGATCGTGAACCTCAGGGCGGGCAGTGTCTGCTTCCGTCCAGTCGGAGAAGTGCTCGGCGACCAGGGACTCGACCTGTTCTGGATCGACATTGCCACCGATGACAAGTGCTGCGTTCGCGGGGCGGTACCATCGTCGGTAGAATGCCTGCAGCTTGTCGGCGGTCACTTCCTCGATGGATTCGGGGGTGCCGATGGGTTTTCGTTCGGCATGAAGGCTGCCGTTTTCGAGAAGCGCCCGTACGCGGTGATGCCAGTTTTTCTCCAGGGGCTGTGTCAGCCGCCATTCTTCCGTTATGACGGGAATTTCGTCGGCAACCATCTCCGGATCGAATTCGACATGCTGCGCCCACTGTGCCAGCAACTCGATCGATTGCGCCACTTTCGCGTCGTCGGCCTGATCCAGGCGGATGGTGTAGACCGTGCTGTCGAAGTCCGTGTACGCATTGGCGTGACGACCCACGTCAAGTCCGAGTGCCTGCAGTGCCTGCTGCAACTGCTCTTGCGGATAGTCGCGGGTGCCGTTGAACGCCATGTGTTCGACGAAGTGTGCATAGCCAAGTTGGTTGTCGTTTTCCTGCAGGCTGCCGGCCATGACGACGAGGCTGAGTTCCGCGCTTCCCGACTTGTCGGGGCTTTGCCAGATGATTGTTCTGAGCGGCGAATCAAGGGTTGTCAGGTCGTCGTTTCCCCGCGCTGCGGAGACCGGGAAAAGTGCAATCAGAGACAGCAGCGACAGGAAAACGGATCTGCCGTGAATGCGGCTGGAAACGGCTCGGATGAGGTTCGTGGACGGCATTGCTCGTTGCGCGGAGTTGGTGTGTTGCGTCAATCGTTTTTCTTGTCGGTTCACGCGTGGTTCGCGAATCCGTCTGCAGGGCAAGGCCGTGGAAGCCTGCAGTTGCAGGGAAGACTCGTTGGCGCTCTCAGCATAGAATGGCGGCATCGTTCGTGAGGCGTTCTTGCGATGATGTCATGAGCCATCTTGTTGTCGAAGTCATGAAAACGGTGTGGAGGAGAGCTTTGATGGTAGAAAAGGCGTGCATTCCCGTTGTGGCCGCGGCATTGCTGAGCCTTCTCGTTCCGGGTTGCGACGGCAATGACGACGACACTGGCAGTTCCGGCGCGATGCCGCTTGCCGCTGCCGACGGGTCGCTCGAAGCGCGGATTCGTTACACCACGGCCGGCGTTCCACACATCGAGGCGGCAGATCTCGCATCGCTCGCATTCGGCGTCGGCTATGCCCAGGCGCGTGACAATGTCTGCCTGATTGCCGAGAGCATCGTCAAGGTGCGAGGCGAGCGTTCGCTCCATTTCGGGCCCGGTGTCGATGACGCGAACATCATCTCCGATTTTTCCTACAAGGTCGTCGCACTGCCCGATGGTGGCAATGAGAATCTGTCGCTGTCGGCGGAAAGTGAAGCAATGCTTGACGGCTATGCCGCAGGCTACAACAGATACCTCTCGGCAACGCCACCTGCCGAACTGCCGCCGGCCTGTCGTGATGCGGCCTGGGTGCGCGCCATCTCGCGGAATGATTTGCTGAAATATCATACGGTGGTGGCGAAGTACGCGAGTGGTGATCTCTTCACTTCCGGTGCCATTCTTGCCGCAGTGCCTCCGGGCGTATCGCCACAGCCGACGCCGAATGCGATCGATGCAGGTTTTCACCGCCTCGATGACACAGGCCTGGCCAGCAACGCCTGGGGTATCGGGGCCGAGATGAGCGAGTCGGGCCGTGGCGCGCTGCTCGCCAACCCGCATTTCCCCTACACCGGTCCGCGTCGGTTCTACCAGATGCACCTGATGCTCGATGGTCACTTCAACGTCAATGGTGCGGGACTCATCGGCGTTCCCCTGCCGCTGATCGGTTTCAACGAAACCCTGGCCTGGTCGCACACCGTCAGCACGAGCCGCCGTTTCACGCTCTACGAACTCACGCTTGCCGAGGGAAACCCGCTGGCCTACGTGAAGGATGGCAGGACGGTGCCGATCACGGCGCGCACCATCCGGGTGCAGGTGGCCAACGGCACCGACACGCCGACGACGCTCGAACGCGAGATCTACTTTTCCGAATACGGTCCGATGCTTGCCGCCGATCTCGTGACCGGTGGGGCGTTGCCCTCATGGGGCGAGAACGAGACTGCCTACACCTACCGCGACGCCAACGAGCGCGTCGGCAAGCTCTTCGACACCTGGCTCGGTCTCGGCAGTGCCTCGAATCTCGACGAAGTCGAGGCGGTGTTCGAGAACTGCGGCAGCACGCTCTGGACCAACACCATCTACGCCGATGCCGACGGCAATGCCTTCTACATCGATTCGAGTTCGGTGCCGAATCTCTCGGCCGAAGCCATTGACGCGATCAACGCGAAGATCGGTGCCAGTGAAAACTACGCACGACTCTTCAGAAACGGTCTGACGCTGCTCGACGGCAGCACGTCGCGCGATGACTGGGTCGAAGGCTCGTGCAACGGGCATGTTCCCTACGCAGACATGCCGAAGCTCACGCGGCGAGACTTCGTGCAGAACTCGAATTCGAGCTACTGGCAGACCAACCCGGCCGCTCCGCTGACAGGGTTTTCACCGCTCTACGGTGATACGGATAACCCCGTCAACGCGAGAACGCAGCTCGGGTTGCGCATGCTGCAGTCGCCAGACGACGCTGGTCATGCTGCCGTTGCACCGGCGGGGCAGGACGGCAGGTTCGGTGCGATGGAACTCCTTGAGGTCATCTGGGCCAACCGCAGCCTCCATGCCGAGCTCGGGCTTGCCGAACTGCAGCAACGCTGTGCGCTGACTGGTGGGCAGCAGATCACGGGCGAGTCCGGCAAGCCGCGTTCGGTGGAGGCTGGTTGCGGCGTACTTGCCAACTGGGACGGCCTCTACAACATCGACAGCGTGGGTGCGCATGTGTTTCGGGTATTCATGGCGAAGTTCCTGGCGAGTGGCAGTGAACTCGATGTCGTGTTCGATTCGGCAGACCCGGCCAATACCGCGTTCGTGTTTCCCGACGAAGGGCGGGGTACGCCGTCGGACCCTGTCATGATCGCTCTGGCGAGTGCACTCGATGCGCTCGATGCGGCCGGGATTGCCTACGATGCCAGCCTCGGTGCGGTGCAGAGCTGGACGCCGAGCGGTGGCGTACCTCCGGCGGGGCCTGGCGGTGATGAAGTGCCCGTGTTGCTGGCCGAGCGCATTCCCTGGCATGGCGGCAGCGGTGACGTTGACGGCGTGTTCAACGCCGTTCGCGTTGCCGGTGGCGATGTCGCAGACGACACCATCCTGCCGCGTGTGAACAGCTCGTCATTGCCGGCCACGGCGGGCCTGTCTTCGGTCAGTGGCGAAGGCTGGGCCATCACGCGGGGCACGAGCTGGCACTTCGGACTCGAATTCACCGATGAAGGACCAGTCGCCTTCGGGCTTCTGAGCTATTCACAGTCCACCGATCCTGCGTCACCGCACTTCATCGATCAGAGTCTCGACTACGCGAGCAAGACGCCGCGGCGGCTTCTCTACCGTGAGGCGGACATCGCCGCGAATCTCCTGCCGGACGGCGAGATCACGATCACCGGGGAGCCTTAGCGCCAATCTGTGCCTGCAGACGCTGCTGGCGCTCCCCGCTCAGAACGCGAAGTTGTCGGGATCGGGCCCGTAGCGATGATTGCGATCAAGGTCGTTCAGTGCCAGCATTTCGGCATCGGCAAGGCCGAAGTCGAAAACGCCGAAATTCTCCTCGATGCGCGCGGGGGTCACGCTTTTCGGTAGTGGAATGATGCCGTGCTGGATATCCCAGCGAAGAATCACCTGCGCAGGGCTGCGACCGTGTCGCGCCGCGATCTCGTTCAACAGCGGTTCGTCCAGCCCCTTGCCCTGCATGAGCGGTGACCAGGCCGAGATGGCCACCTTGTGGCGGCGGCAGGCTTCGACGATGGGAAGCTGCTGGAGGAAGGGGTGAAACTCGATCTGATCGAGAGCCGGCGGCACGCCCGATGCGTCGATGAGTTCCTCGAGGTGCGCGGCAGTGAAATTCGAGACACCGATCGAGCGTACGAGGCCACGCTCGCGCAGTGCGACGAGATCCTCCCAGGCCTTGAGGCGGTTGTCGACAGGCCAGTGCAGCAGCACCAGATCGAGGTAGTCGAACTGCATGCGCGCGAGGCTTCCTTCCACGGAGCCGATGGTGTTGCCGGCGCGAATGTCGTCATTCCAGACCTTGGTGGTCACGAATACCTCGTCACGATCGACACCGCTTGTGCGTATGCCTTCGGCAACACCGGCCTCGTTGCCGTAGACGACGGCCGTATCGACATGGCGGTAGCCGACGTCGAGCGCGTGACGTACGGCCCTCACTTCATCGCCATCGAGCGCCTTGTATACGCCGAGGCCAAGCTGGGGAATGTCACGGTTGTCGTTGAGCGGAATCGTGGGCGCTGGAATCATCGTGACGTCTCTGTCGAGTGATGGCTCAGCATAGCGCATCGGCTTTCCCGTCACCCGCAGCGCGCGCAGGCATCCGCTGTCATTTCTCGATGCGATCGTAGCGAGTTGCTTCGCCTGAATCCTGCACGAGGATGAAGTGATTCGACGAGAGTTCGTAGATGTTCGCCGTACTGGTGCCCACACGGTTTCGTGCCACGCTGGAGCCGAGTCCGGTAACGAAGTTCATGAACGGGTTGTCGTTGTCACTGGTGACGTCAGTGATCGTCATGGTGACGGTATCACCCTCGACGCTCCATGTGCCGCGGGTGGTCAGGGTAGCGCCATCCATCGGCGAATCCGTGTTGTCGTAATGGGTTTCGCTGACGACCGAGCCGTCGGCCTCGATCTGCACGTGACTGTCGAGATCCCAGTCCTTGATGTCGGCGCGTGGGTTCAGCATGGTGGGCGCCCAACCCCCCACGAGTTGATCGAGGCTCGCTTCGCTCACGGTGTCAGCGCCGGTGTAGGGCGGTGGTGCGCTTCTTGCGCTGCCGCTGACGACGCACCCGCCGAGCAATGACAGTGACAGAAGACCAGCGGCTGTCGACAGGGAAGTGCTGCTGCACAGGTTTGTCCTGAATGTTGATTTCATCTCGTTCGCGTTCGCTTGTGTCGAGTCCATCCAGTGATGATCTCAAACTTCCGCCAGATACGCCTCCAGCTGTTCGAGATCAGCAAGGGTGTTGCAATCGAGCAGAATGCCTTCGTCTTCGACCTCGAGGCGAATCGTGCTCTCGGGACTGCTGGTGATGAGCTGCCGCACCTCCGCATCGCCATCGAGATCGAGCGCGCTGTCGAAGAGGCTCCTGCTGATCAACACCGGGTTGCCGCACTGGCCGTGATGGCAGGGGATGATCATCGCGGCACCGGGGTTGGCCCGGAAGCAGTCACGCAGTTGCTGCATGGTACTCGCCTTTACTGCAGGCATGTCCCCCAGGCAGACGATGATGGCATCATTGGCACAGAGTCGTGAAACTCCGATGACGAGCGAGCTGGCGATGCCCCGGTCACTGGTCGGGTTGTTGGCGTAGCGAAGCTCGATGTCGACACCCGCCTGTTCGATGCCCTGCGCGATCGCTGCTTCGACGCGATCGGATTCGCGAGCGGTAACCGTCAACAGTCGCTCGGCGCCGCTCGCGGCAATGCGCGCCGCGGCATGGGCAATCACGGGCAGCGTATCGACTTCCGCCAGCAACTTGTTGTCGGGGCCGAAGCGCAAGCCGTGTCCGGCAGCCAGCAGCAGCATGCCGATGCGAGGGTTCTCGAGCCTGCCGGGATGACGGCGTGGTTGTGGACGATCGGGGATTTCCGGCAGAAGCCCGCCGGGGGCGAGCGACGCGAGCCAGGCATCGTCGGGTTCCAGCCCGGCGGCAATCCGGTCGAGTACGCGGTCGAAACCGTTGTCGGCCGGTGAATGGGCACAGCCCGGCAGACCGAGTACCGGTTTGCCACGCAGTTCGCCGATGAGCAGAACATTGCCCGGGTCCATGGGAATGCCGTAACGCAGGACCGTGCCACCGGCCTTCTCGATGGCGCTCGGCAACACGTCGCAGCGATCGCTGATGGCCGCAGCACAACTGACGAGAATCCAGTCCGGGCTGTAGACGGCGTCGTCAGCGGCTGCCGTGGACAGCGCGGCAGCCAGCGCCGTGACATCGTGCTCGATGCGCATCTCGGCGATCATCGCCGCGTTCCTGAGAGCGAGCCGGTCGTCGGTGACCGTGAACGTCTTGTCCAGAAGCGCCTGGTTGGTGTCGGTCAGGGTGGTCTGCAGCAGGAAGGCCTTCTTCGGCTCGAAGGCGTCGAGCGAAATGCCATGACTGCCGCGTGCGATTCCGAGCGCCATGTCGAGGCGTTCACGAGGCATGGCAAGGGGAATGATCCTGATCGTGGCCAGCATGCGCCCGGCAGGTACGCGGGTGTCGCCGGCAAGGGTCGCGAGCGTGATGCCTTCATCCACACCGTTGATGGCCTCGATGACGTCGCGGTGCAGGGTGAACAGTCCATCACGCTCGGCGCTGAGGTTGACCCGTCCACCGCCGGCACGGCCAAGAGCGATGTTCCTGCCGACGATGGCCTTGGCGAGTTCCATGGCGGCAGCGTCATCCGGCACATCGTCTTCATCAAGTCTTGCTGCCATGATCTGCGTGATTCCGGCGGCGGTGAGCCGATCGATATCGGCCTGCTCGAGCACCTTGCCTTTCGTCAGCCATGCGTCGCCTGCCCTGGTCGTGTGCGCGAGCACGGCGCCAAGTGCGCCGGAAACCGGAAGTTCTCCGAAGAACATGGTGGGTCGTCAGTGAGATCGTGCGCTGACGATACCATTCATGTGGGAGGTGTTTTCGATCAGATCGAAGATGCGCAGGTGCTGCTGGTGTCGAACTGCTTCGTGTCGTGTTGGACGGAATGGTGGCCGGATGGATGTCAGGCCGGGGTTCCTGTGAGATCATGCACGGTTGGGGTGGGGCAGGCCGTTACCGCGTTGCCGACCGCAAGATGTTTTTCCGGAATACCGATCGGGAGCAGAGGTGCGCTGATGGCAGATGAAAACTGGGTGGAGCGGTTTGCGGGCCTCTCGCGGCTGCCGGACGAGCTTCAGGAGCATCTGGTGAGAAACAGCAAGGTGCTTCGTGTGCCGCCGGAAACGCTCGTTTTCGGGCCCGGCAAACCTGCCGAGAACCTTCTCCTGATTCTCGAAGGGACGGTACGGGTGCAGCAGCTCTCGGAAGCCGGCCGCGAAATCGTGCTGTATCGCATTCACGCCGGCGAAAGCTGTGTGCTGACCACCGCCTGCCTGCTGGCCTACGAAAGCTACAGCGCCGAAGGCATCACCGAAACCGAAGTGGTTGCCGCGGCCATTCCGCGCAAGGTGTTCGATGATCTCGTGTCGCAGTCGCCTGACTTCCGCGACTTCGTGTTCTCGGCCTATTCGAAGCGCATCACCGATCTCTTTCATGTCATCGAGGAAATTGCCTTTCAGCGCATGGACATTCGTCTTGCCGACAAGCTCATCAAGCTCGGCGGCGAATCGGGGTTCGTTCGGGCCACGCATCAGCAGCTGGCGGCGGAACTCGGCACGGCGCGCGAGGTCGTGTCGCGTCAGCTCGGTGAATTCAGGCGCCGCGGCTGGGTCGAAGCCGGACGCGGCAGCGTGACGCTGACCGATCGCGTGGCGATGGAGCGTCTGGCTGCCACGCATTGATCGTCCCGCCGACGGCGTCTTCGGCTTTCCCGGCGGCAATGCGTGTCGGGGAACTCGGAGCTGCGTGATGAAGTCACAGAAACCGGTGTGGAAAGGGCGCGATAATGGTCTGTCCGTATCTGACCTGGAGGTTTTTTGAATGAACATCAATGTTGGTTCCACCGACCGCATGCTGCGCATCGTTGCCGGCGTGGTCCTGCTGCTGCTTGCGCTCTTCGCGGGCGTCGCTACCGGTCTGTTCAAGACACTGCTCATCGTGGTGGGCATCGTGCTGGTGGCAACGGGCTTCCTGCGCATCTGTCCTGCCTACAGCATCATCGGGGTCAATACCGCCGGCAAGAGCGAATAGGGCGGCATGCGTTGCGTTTCGGTTCCTGCGAGCGCGATCCTGCCTGCAGTCGACCGGGCGGAGGCGCCGCCCGGTTTCTTCAGATGAGTAACGGCAATGGTTGACTATCCACTCGACCTGTCGGTGGAACCCGAGGTCAAGGCCTTTTTCGACGAGGCCACGAACACCATCACCTACGTGGTCAGGGATCCGGCGTCCAGCGCCTGCGCCGTGGTCGACAGCGTACTTGACATCGACTACGCGGCAGGCGCCATCACCTACGACAGTGCCGATGCGGTCATCGACTACATCCGCCGGGAAGCGCTGCAGCTTGAATGGATCATCGAGACGCATGTGCACGCCGACCATCTGAGCGCTGCTCCCCACATCCAGAACCAGCTCGGTGGCCGCATCGGTGTCGGCAGGGAGATCACCGTGGTGCAGGAAACCTTCGGCAAGGTCTTCAACGAAGGCACCGAATTCGAGCGCGATGGCTCGCAGTTCGATGCCCTTTTCGAGGATGGCGACACCTATCGGGTAGGCGAAATGACCTGCTTCGCCATCCACACTCCCGGGATGCGGCTTTCGTGGGTGATACTCTCTTCATGCCCGACGGCGGCTCGGCCCGTGCCGATTTTCCGGGCGGTGACGCCGGCACACTCTACGACAGCATCCAGAAGGTACTGGCGCTGCCCGACGAGATGCGCCTCTTCATGTGTCACGATTACGGCCCCAATGGTCGCGAGGTTCGCTGGGAAACCACGGTGGGTGAAGAGAAGGCGCACAATATCCACGTCGGTGGCGGCAAGAGCCGTGAGGAGTTCGTGAGGTTCCGCACCGAACGTGATGCCACGCTTGGCATGCCGAAACTCATTCTGCCTTCCCTGCAGGTGAACATGCGTGCGGGGGTTGTCCCGAGAGACCCCGATGGCAACCCGATGCTGAAGGTGCCGCTCTCCGGCGTCGAGAAGCAGAAACAACAGACCTGAGGATAACTGTAAATGGACTTGAATGGCGGATGTCGCTGCGGCGGGTTTTCGTTCGGTCATCTGCAACCGCCCTGACGGCGAAGCCGGTGACCAGCCCACCTTCGAGGAGATCGAGCAGGGGGCGAAAGAGCAGGGCCTGACGGCCCTCTACCTGCCGGTCATGAGCGGCAAGGTGCTCGATGAAGACGCCGAAAGGTTCGCCGCAGCGCTGCGTGAGCTGCCCGGACCTGCACTCGCCTATTGCCGCAACGGCCTGCGTTCGGCCACCTTGTGGTCACTCGCCAGTGCGACATCGAAACCGGTGGCCGACATCCTCGCCACCACTGGGGCGGCGGGTTACGACATGGGTGGTGTGGTCAGGCGCATTGCCAACGGCGGCAGGACGCCCACCGACACGGGCGATGCGAGTTACGACATCGTCATCGTCGGTGCCGGCGCCGCGGGAGTGTCCGTGGCGGCGAGCCTGAAATCCCGCAAGGCATCGCTTGATGTCTGCATCATCGATCCGGCCGAGATCCACTACTACCAGCCCGGCTGGACGATGGTCGGTGGTGGCGTGTTTGCCCCCGAAACCACGGCACGTACCATGGGTTCACTGATCCCGGGTGGCGTGCACTGGCTGAAATCCGCCGTGGCTGCCTTCGAACCAGCCGACAACGCCGTGATTCTCGAAGGCTGCCGTGTCGTGAAATACCAGCGTCTGATCGTCTGTCCGGGCATCAAGCTGGACTGGCACCAGGTCGAAGGCCTTGTCGATACCCTCGGCAAGAACGGTGTTACCTCGAACTACCGCTACGATATTGCTCCCTACACCTGGGAGCTTGTGCAGGGCCTCAGGAATGGCCGCGCCATCTTCACCCAGCCGCCCATGCCGATCAAGTGCGCGGGCGCCCCGCAGAAGGCAATGTATCTCTCGGGTGATCACTGGTTCCGACAGGGCGTGCTCGACAACATCGACATTCAGTTCAACAACGCCGGTGGGGTGCTCTTCGGCGTCAAGGAGTATGTGCCGGCACTGGAAACCTACGTCGAGAAATACGGTGCGTCGCTGAACTTCTTTCACAACCTCGTTGCCGTTGATGGCCCGGCGCAGAAAGCCTGGTTCGAGGTGAAGGAACCCGAAGCCGAACCACGTCAGGTGGAAATGGACTTCGACATGATGCACGTCAGCCCGCCACAGACCGCACCTGATTTCATTCGCGTGTCACCGCTCGCCGACGCAGCGGGCTGGGTCGATGTCGATCAGCAGACGCTGCGCCACAAGCAGTTCGACAACATCTGGTCACTCGGTGACGTCATGAACGCACCCAACGCCAAGACCGCGGCGGCGGCTCGGAAGCAGGCGCCCGTGGTGGCGGAGAACGTCATTGCCGACATCGAGGGGCGTTCATCCGTATCGCAGTACGACGGCTACGGTTCCTGCCCGCTTACGGTCGAGCGCGGCAAGATCGTGCTGGCGGAGTTCGGCTACGGTGGCACCTTGCTGCCGAGCTTCCCGAAATGGCTCATCGACGGCACGAAACCCTCGCGCATGGCCTGGTTGTTGAAGGCGAGCGTACTGCCGCCGGTCTACTGGCGCGCCATGCTGCGTGGTCGCGAGTGGCTGGCCAGGCCCGAAAGACACACGGCCGGGAGCTGAGCCGAAAGAAGAAGTCTTGCTGCTGTGCGCTTCTGCGGCGCGCTGTCGGCACGGACAGAAGAGGACGCAACACACCGTGTGGCAACGTTATTTCCCCATACTCGAGTGGGGGCGGGTATACGATCGCGCCGCATTTTCCAGCGACCTGATGGCGGCGGTCATCGTCACCATCATGCTGATACCGCAGTCGCTGGCCTACGCTCTCCTGGCCGGGCTGCCACCCGAGGCCGGCATCTACGCGTCGATCGTACCGATCATGCTCTACGCGGTTTTCGGTACGAGCCGTGCGCTGGCCGTCGGGCCCGTGGCGGTGGTGTCGCTGATGACGGCGGCAGCGATCAGCGACGTTGCCGCGAGCGGCACGGCCGGATATGCAGCGGCGGCCCTGCTGCTGGCCTTTCTGTCGGGTGGCATGCTGTTGCTCATGGGTTTCTTCCGCCTCGGCTTCCTCGCGAACTTCCTGAGCCACCCCGTGATATCGGGTTTCATCTCGGCTTCGGGTATTCTCATCGCGCTGAGTCAGGTCAAGCACATCCTCGGCATATCCGCCCACGGCCACACACTGCCGGAACTCCTCGCCTCGCTGGCCGATGGTCTCGGTGAAATCAATCTCGTCACGGCGCTGATCGGTCTTGCGGCAACCGGCTTTCTCTTCTGGGTACGGCGCCATCTCAAGCCGACCTTGATCGGACTGGGCCTGCATGCGCGCCTGGCGGATGTTCTGACCAAGGCCGGCCCGGTGGCTGCCGTCGTCGTCACCACCTGGCTCGTGGCGCAGTTCGCGCTCGACGAGCGGGGTGTGGTCATCGTCGGTGAAGTACCGCAATCATTGCCGCCCTTCACGCTGCCCTCGCTCGATCCCGTGCTGGTGCAGAAACTCTTCCTGCCCGCACTGATCATCTCCGTCATCGGCTTCGTCGAGTCGATCTCCGTGGCACAGACGCTTGCCGCGCGCAAGCGTCAGCGTGTCGATGCCGATCAGGAACTCATCGGGCTTGGGGCCGCGAACCTCGGGGCCGCCTTCACGGGCGGGTTCCCGGTCACGGGCGGCTTCGCACGCTCGGTGGTGAACTTCGATGCCGGTGCCGAGACGCCTGCGGCCGGGGCCTTCACGGCCCTGGGGCTCCTCACGGCTGCCGTCGCGTTGACGCCCCTCGTCCACGACCTGCCGAAGGCGACACTCGCTGCGACGATCATCGTGGCAGTGCTGAGCCTCGTCGATTTCTCGATACTGAAGACGAGCTGGCGCTACTCGAAGGCAGACTTTGCCGCCGTGGCCACGACCATTGTGCTGACCCTCGGTGTCGGGGTCGAAGTCGGTGTCAGTGCCGGGGTTGTATTGTCGATACTGCTGTATCTCTACCGCAGCTCGCGGCCGCACATTGCCGAGGTGGGTCTGGTGCCCGGCACGCAGCACTTTCGCAACGTGCTGCGGCACAAGGTCGAAACCAGCGAGGCCGTAGTGACACTGCGCGTCGACGAGAGCCTCTACTTTGCCAACGCACGCTTTCTCGAAGATCACGTGTATGCGCGGGTGACGGGCGACGAAGCCGTGCGCCATGTGATCCTCATGTGTTCCGCGATCAACGATATCGACTTCAGTGCGCTGGAAAGCCTCGAAGCGATGAACCATCGCCTCGACGACATGTGCATCAGACTGCATCTGTCGGAAGTCAAGGGGCCTGTCATGGACAAGCTCGAGCGCAGCCACTTTCTCGATGCACTGACCGGGGAGGTGTTCCTCGCTCAATACGATGCGTGGTCAAGCTGCAGCGGTGGTGGCGAACGGGCTTGATGGGTTCTTCCGAACTTCTTCCGTTCCTGATTGTTTGTATCCGGGCCTTACTCCGGCACGCATATTCTGTCTGCCCGCGCCGCTTTCGTCGTGCGATAGACCAGCATGCCCACCACGAGCACCAGAAGGAGCAGAAGGACAAGCCCCACGGCATGATGGAAGCCTGACTCGGTCAGTGCGGCAAAGCGAAAGCTCGCCGTGGTGATGGCCGCGAGAGGGAATGACAGTGCCCAGAAGGAGAGGGCGAAGGGCAGTTTCAGCAGTTGCGGAACCCTGAGCATCACGACCAGGGTGAAGAAGTAGCCGATGTTGATGAGGATTCTCGCGAAGGCATCGACGTGTCCGCCGTTCAGCATGACCCAGGACAGAAACCCGACCGCGGGTGGTGCGATCAGGATGACGAGCGTCGGCTGCAGTTTGCCCGGCATCGGGTCGTGGAACATCAGGCGGTTGAAGAGCAGGGTCAGCAGCACCAGCCAGAACAGCAGCCCCACCGAGAAGAAGTACCAGGACACTTCGATGTGTCCGAGATGAACGCCGGCGAGTGGTGCGATCACGTTGCCTACGGCCGGAATGAACCAGGCGGGTGAAAGTTGCGCAGGGCCGAAGGGTCTCGCACCGATCCAGACCGCGATGGTTGCCAGGGTCAGTATCGCCTGAACGGCGGCAGCGACGATCCAGATGACGTTGGCCAGCCCGTGCATGGTCGGAGTGAGCACGGTGGCCAGCAGCAGCAGCGAAATGCTCATCGCCGGAAAGAAGGCCATGCGCACGGGGTGGTTCCATTCGGCCAGCACGGCCAGCCGGTGATGGCGGATCTTGTTGATGTAGAGCATGAAGAGCACGGCGAGGACGAGCGTTGCCAGTACGGCAACGCCGCTGGAGAGCAGGCCGAAGCCGCCGCTGCGGAGTGCAAGCGCAGTGCCGAACAGACCCATGCTCGAGCCGAAGAGGCTGTTCGGAAAGTGTTCGAGTTTCTCTCGGCTCAGCATGTCTGGGCTCCGACCGTGTGTGCTTTGCTCAGGCCTGTTTCCACGGCTCAGGCCTGTTTCCCGCGAATCAGTGATTGCAGGGTGTATACTAGTATTGCCATGCCGATGGCACCGGCCACGGCGATGCCGAGCAGCACGAACCAGTCGATCGGGCCGCCGAGATCGTCAAAGCCCGAGTGCGTGATGTTCTGCACGAACAGCACCGCGGCAACGGCGCCTACGGGCATCGTGAGCTGTGCCAGCAGGAACTTCCGCCAGCTGACCGAGCGATCGCGAACGAGGACGTACAGGTACAGGATCGTCACCAGGACGGCTGCTGCCACCATGCCCCAGAACAGCGTGCGGCCGAACATTTCCTCGAAAACGGCAATCAGGGTGCCGAGTGTCATTTCCTGCATGTGTGCTTCCTCCCGGTTGCATGGGGATGTCGATTTTCAGGTGACTCGCTGGTACGGGCGACAGCACCGGAAACATGCTCAGGCCTCACCGCGAAGCATCGCGTTGTAGGTAGGCTTCAGGGCGATTTCCTTCATGAGCCAGCTCACCCACAGCTCTTCGAGCGGAGCGATCAGGCCGGGGAAGGAAGGTCTGAGGTTGTCGTGATAGTCGAATTCGACCAGCATCGCCCGGCCAATGCGCGTGATCATCGGGCAGGAGGTATAGCCGTCGTAGATCTTCGTGCCCTCGCGGCCTGCGATGGTGGCAACGAGGTGATCTTCAACCACCGGCACCTGCCATTTCACGCTCGCCGCCGTCTTGCCCTTGGGGACACCGGCGACGTCGCCCAGTGCAAAGATGTTCGGATACCGCAGGTGTCTGAGGGTTGCGCTGTCCACTTCGGCCCAGCCCTGATCGACCCACTGGTCGGGCCATGACAGCCCGGATTCGCGCACGAAGTCGGGCGCTCGCTGAGGCGGAATCACGTGCAGGTAGTCGTAGTCGAGCGTGGCTTCACCTTCCGGAGTGTTGAAGGTAGCCTGCTTCGCAGCGGCGTCGACGGCCTTGAGCACGTGGCTGTAGGCTGGCTCGATGTCGCGGTCGCCGAACAGCATGCGAACCTTCTCCGACACGATCGGCACACCGAAGAGGGTGTCGTTGTTGGCGGCATAGATGATCTCCATCTTGCCGGCATTGCCGCGTCGGCGAGCGATGTCGTCGATGAGGAAGGTGTGCTTGAGTGGCGCACCGGCACACTTCATTTCGGTGGCCGGGCGCGTGAAGATGCCCACACCGCCTTCGTCGGCGTAGTGCGATGCAGCCTCCCAGGTCTTCGCGGCATATTCCGGTCCGGCGTAGAGCGAGCCGATGCCGTTCTTTCCCACGAGATCGAGCGAAAAGCCTTCGATGGCATCGTGATCGAGCACGAGCCCCGGAGCGAGCACGAGAAAGTCATAGTCAAGTGTCTGCCCGTCTGCCGTGGCCACCGTTTTCGCATTCGCGTCCACGGCAACGACCGCCTCGGGGATGAGCGTGGCGCTTTTCGGCAGCCATTCCTCGGTGGTCGACACGACGTAGTCGGGGGTCTGCAGGCCGGCCGCCACCAGTGAGAGGCCGGGCTGGTAGAGGTGTTCGCGGCGTGGGTCGATGAGCGTGATGCTGGCGCCGTCGAGGCGCTCGACAAGACGGTTGGAGAGTGCCGTGCCTGCGGCTCCCGCACCGATGATGATGATCTTCGCCTTGGTGCTGATGGGCGTTGTTTTCGCCGATGAGGTCGCGGACAGTGTCGTGGCAACACCGGCCGCCGCCGACAGGGCAAGGAAGTCTCTGCGTTTCACGGTTGGCTGCTCCTGTTCGTGCTGTCGATTGAATGAGGATCCTCGATCGGGGTAACGATTTTCCGATCGGGTGATCAGTGTGAGCCTTGCGCCAGCTGCTCGGATCGGCCGGTGTCGTCGATGGTCTGCGTGCTGCGCAGTGACGCCGGCAGCAGGAAGGCCACGGCGATGAAGGCGATACCGAGGGCGATGCCGATCCACTCACCCGGGACGCCGGTGAAAAGCGCCGTGTAGTCGGCTTCGCTGATGGCGCCGAGCGTGCTCTTGCCGCCGGCGATGCTGTCGAGAATGCCGGTGGATTTCACCCAGGCGTAACTCGCCATGTAGGCGGCAGCGCCGAAAAGCCCCCCGAGCACGAAGAAGAAGGCGTCGACGCGGCCACTTGCGGCGGCCGACAGGCCCGTGCCGGGGCAGTATCCCGTCATTGCCCAGCCGGCACCCAGCAGGGCGCCGCCGAGAATCACGCCGATGTAGGCACCCTTGACCGACAGGTGACTCGGGTTGACGAGGCCGGCGAGCAGGCCGCCGAAGAGCAGCACCGAAGCGATGCCGATGGCGAGAAGGATGGTGCGCATGAGGTGAAGGTTGCTCAGGCGCAGCATGTCGATGATCCAGTTCGGGTTGGTGGCACCGATACGATCGAGCACGAATCCGAAGGCGAAGCCCACGACGAGGGCGAGCAGCAGCGTGTTCATGGTTCAGGCTCCCTTGCGGTACAGGAGGATGGCAACAGGTATCGCTGCCGCGAAGGCGCCAAGTGCAAACAGATAACCCGATACGGAAGTCTGCATCATGCCGCTCATCATGTGGCCGGAAGTACAGCCACCGGCAAGGCGTGCGCCGTAGAGCACCACGAAGCCACCGACGAAGGTGGTGAGGTAACGACCCCAGGGGTTGTTGCCGAAATTGTTGCGCCATACCTTTGGCGCGCGGCGCTCTTCACCGCCGATGCCGCCGCGCATGAAGGACGAAACCGCAGCACCCACCATCATGGCGAGTACGAAAAGGAAGGAGTAGTTCAGCGGGTTGGCGACGTTCTTCGCGTACTTGCCACCGCTCTTGTCGAGGTAGGCATTCGGGCTTGCGTAGCCACTTTTCGTCTCGCTCGACTCGACGACGACCGAGCTGTCGGTGGCGTTCCAGAGAATGCCGTCGAAGATCACGAATTGTGTGGAAACACCGATCGGCTTGACCAGTACCACTGCAGCGAGAAATACGAGACCGAGGGCAAGGCCGCCGATTTTCCAGTTCAGAACCATGGGGAAAACTGCAGGACTGAAGAAAACAATTACTGAGTATGGACCCGAAATTGTCACATGTCTGTAACTTTGTCACACTGGCCTGTTGCGATCCGACTGCCCGATCATCCGCCTTCGGGCTGGCAATCCGGTCATTGCCCCTGGGCGTCGGCACCTTGGTCAACGGGAGCGAATGCATCGCTGCATCCGCCTGGCGAGTGTCCGAGCGGTTGATCGAGTAAAAAACATTGCGGCAGGTCTTGTTTCTGGAATATATTCGTATTCCATATGGCTCGAGAAGAATTCTTGTGCCATAAAGGCACATATGACCGGAATGTATGCCTGTCGCGATCAACTCAGGAACAAAGCTCGGGAGGAGGAAGCAAACGTGTTTGCCGTTATCAGCTTTGTGGGTTTTACCGCCATGGTGGCGGTTGCGGCCTACTACTTCACGAAGGAAGAGAAACTGGATACGTCCGACGGGTATTTCCTGGGTGGGCGGAGCCTGACCGGCCCGGTGATCTGCGGGTCGCTGATGCTGACCAACCTGTCGACGGAACACCTTGTCGGCATGAACGGTGGTGCTTACCGCGAAGGAGCCATCCTGATGCTCTGGGAAACGCTGGCGGCACTGGCGGCCATCGTGATGGCGCTCTATTTCCTGCCTCGCTATCTGCGGATGGGCTTCACCACGATCCCGGAATATCTGAACGACCGTTACGACAAGACCACGCGTTCGATCACGGCCCTGTTGTTCCTGATGTCCTACGTCTTTGCGTTGCTGCCGGTCGTTCTCTACACTGGGTCACTGGCGCTTGAAGGATTGTTCAACGTTTCCGAAACCCTGAGCCTGTCCAAGTCGGCGTCCGTGTATGTGATGGTCTGGAGTATCGGCACGCTCGGGTCGATCTACGCGATTTTCGGTGGCCTGCGCGCGGTTGCGATCTCGGACACGATCAACGGGGTCGGCCTTCTGATCGGCGGCCTGCTGATCCCCTTCTTCGGGCTGATGCACATCGGCGACGGTAACCTCGTCGACGGTTTCAACCTGCTCTGGACCGAGTATCCCGAGAAATTCGTTGTCCTCGGTGACGCCGAAAGCTCCATCCCATGGCAGACTCTGTTCACCGGCATGTTCATTGCGCAGGGATACTACTGGATCGCGAACCAGGCGATCATCCAGCGGGCACTTGGCGCGAAGAACCTGGCCGAAGGGCAGAAGGGCGTGTTGATGACCGGTGGTGTGAAACTGCTCGGGCCGATCATGCTGGTGCTGCCCGGCATCATCGCCTGGCACATCTTCGAGGGTGGGCTGGAAAACCCCGACACGGCTTATCCGCAACTCGTGGCCACCGTGCTGCCGCCAGTGCTGACCGGTTTCTTTGCCGCGGTGGTCATGGGGGCGGTCCTGTCCACCTTCAATTCGGCGCTGAACTCGGCGTCGACCCTGTTCTCGATCGACATATACAAGGGTTGGCTCCGTCCGAATGCCAGCGACCACGACATGGTTCGCTTCGGCAAGATCGTCGGTGTCGTACTTGCCGTCGGGGCGATGATCGTCGCACCGATGATGGCCAATGCTCCGGACGGACTCTACCTGCTGCTGCAGGCGCTGGCAGGAGTGTTCAACGTCCCGATCTTCAGCATCCTGATGGTGGGTCTGATGACCCGACGTGTTCCGGCGCTGGCCGCGAAGGTGGTCATCGTCGTCGAGCCGATCATCTATGTGCTGCTGACCTTCGTCCTCAAGGTGGACATCCACTTCCTGCACCTCATGGGAACGATGTTCGCCGGAAGCGTGCTGACCATGCTGTTGATTGGCCAGTTGTTCCCGCGCGACAGCGACTTCGTCGCACGAGACAGCAATGAGGTCGATACGACACCTTGGGCGCTGGCCAAGCCGGTTTCCCTGGTGATCGCGCTGATCAGCCTGTCATTCTTCGTCATCTTTGCCGGCAACTGATTCTGGTCAAGGAGGAGAAACCCATGTCTGCAAGAAAACTGCTCTTCGCATCTGCCATCTTCGGTCTAGCCGGCGTCGCTGCAGCCGAGACGGACCTGACCATCGCGATCCCGGAGTCCACCGATGCGGTTGGTATCGAATCCATCGTCGACAGCTACCCGGGTGCGGATGTCACGGTGGTCAAGGCGCCCTATGCCGAATTGTTCGACCGCATGTCCGCGGCTGCCCGTTCCGGTTCGGGTGAATTCGACATCGTCATGATGGATGACCCGTGGATTCCGTTCTTTGCCGAGAACGATTATCTGGAGAACCTGACGCCGTATTTCGTTGCTGACGGCGTCGGTGCGCCTGATTCGGATTTTCTGGCGCAGTCTCTGGCACTTTGCCGCAACCCCTATGGCACTGGCGCGTTCATCTGCCTGCCCTTTGCCGGCAATGCGCAGATGTTCTTTTATGACTGGCGCCAGTTCGAGCGGCACGGCGTGTTCGGAGCGCCTGAAAACTGGGATGATGTCATCAAGGCCGCGCGCGGGGTCTCGATGGCGGGGCGGAGCGACAGCTTCGGTTATGGCACGCTGGATCAGCGTCCGGGATTGTCACGCTATGGCTATGTCTATCGCGGGGCCGAGGGCAACCCGATCGTTGCCGACTTCCTGCCGATCCTGTGGTCCTACAATGGCTCGGTGATGAACGAGAAAGGGAAGATCACGCTCGACACGCCGGAAGCCCTGCGTGCGCTGGACGTGTTCCTGCAGCTGGCGAACTACGCTCCGCCGGCTGCAACGAAGTATGGCGCCGAGGAAGCCGGCGAGTCGATCGCCATGGGCGTTTCGGCCTCGTCGATCAACTGGCCCAACTGGATTTCCGTATTCGAGGACCCGGAGAAAAGTGCCGTTGTCGGCCGCATCGCCTATGCCAGTATCCCCGATGGCAGTGCTGTTGGCCGAGCCGAAATCGGGCACTGGGTCCTCGGCATTGCCGCAGCCTCGGATGACAAGCAGAAGGCGTTCGATTTCATCACCTGGGCCACATCGCCCGAGCAGCAGCGGATCGCCGCCGAAGCGGGTAACCCGCCGGTACGCTATTCGGTACTCACCGATCCGGAACTGACGCAGCAGGATCGTTTCCGCCACTATCCGACACTGATGGAATCGATACTGTTTTCACGGCCGCGTCCGCGCCACGCATCCTGGGTCGAGATGGAGCGCGTGCTGGGCACGCACCTGTACCGGGTGCTGCACGGTGAAGTCAGCCCCGAAGACGCGCTGGCTGCGGCACAACACGATCTGACCGCCATCGTCGATGGCAAGTGAACTTCGAAGGAAAGACTCATGTCCTTGTATGAACACATTCTGGTAACCATTGATCTGGATCAGGGGCACGAGGAAGTCGCCCGCAAGGCGGCGGGACTGTCCAAGGTCTTCGGCGCGAAACTGAGCCTGATCCATGTGGTCAGCCACACGTATCTGAGCGCCGCCTTCGGGCCTACGGTTGCCGGGTTCAGTCCCATCAGCACCGGCAGTTCGGAGGCGGAAGTCAAGGCCAGGGTCGACAACGCCCGCGACGCCCTCGGGAAACTGGCAGCGGCCAACGATGTGGCCGAGGCTTCCATCCACGTCTGGGTGGCGACCTCCACCAAGACCGCGGTGCGCAAGGTCATCGAAAACGAAAACATCGATCTGCTGGTGGTTGGTAGTCACCAGCGCAGCCCACTGGAGCGGATGCTGGTCAACTCGAGCGGCTATCAACTGCTGCGCAACGCGCCCTGCGACGTGATCGTGATCGATCTGCCGACAACCTGATCGGTTGCGGGGTTCTTTCCTTCCGATGATGCCTTGACGCGGCGACCTGCCGGGTTCCTTGTCTCGGATTCTGTCTCCCGAGTCCGACGATGGCCGTGCAGGCAAGACAGGCAGAATGGCGTGGTTCCTGCTGGGTCTTGAGCCTTATCCAGGTGTGGCAGGAGCATGGCCAGCGTGGCTCGGGTGAGCACGCCCGTTCCGTCATTGCCTGAGCCTTGCCGAGTCGACCGAGTTGGAAGTTCATGAAGACATTGCTGATGATGCCGATCTACCTGATTCAGGTGTTCACGCAGACGAAGTCCTTTGCGAAGAACCCGGTGCTCGGCAACACCTTTCTGAACCGCTGTGGGCTGCACGTCGCACGAGTGGTGCTCGCTCACGCCGTGATGCGCTTTCGCATGTTCCTGCTGTCCGGAGACGTGGATGCCTGTCAGCGCCGCGCCTTCCATCGCGACGGTTTCATGGTGATTCACAACTTCCTGCCGGCAGAGGAATTCGACGCACTCAAGGCCGAGATCGAAGCCGCCGATGCCGAAGTGCGCGAATGCGTCCAGGGTGACACGCTGACCCATCGCATCATGCTCGATCCGCCAACGCTCGCCGCCATGCCGGCGACCGGAGCGGTGCTCGACAAACCGGAGCTCCGGCAACTGCTCCGCTTTGCCGCGGGCCGATTCACGCCGCCGATCTCGTACATCCAGACCATCAGGAACCATTACACCGAAGGTGCCCCCGACCCACAGAAGAACCTGCATTCGGATACCTTCCATGCCACGATGAAGAGCTGGTTCTTCATCGACGATGTCGATGAGCGCAACGGCCCCTTCACCTACGTGCCGGGTTCGCAGCGCCTGACGCTTTCGCGGTTGCGCTGGGAGTACCGCAAGAGCATCGAGATCAGTTCAGGCAGTGACCGCTACTCGGGCAATGGTTCCCTGCGCCTGACGCCTGCGGATGCCGAGGAGATGGGCTTTCCCGCGCCGAAGGCGCTCAAGGTGGCTGCCAACACTCTCGTCGTCGCCAACACGCATGGCTTCCATTGTCGCGGCAACGCCAGCGAACGCAGCACGCGTACCGAACTCTGGACCATCAGCCGCAACAGCCCCTTCAATCCGCTGCCCGGCATGGACTTCCCGCTCTTCAACCGCCTGCAATATGCTGCGCTCGATCGCTGGCGCCGCTTTCTCGATCAGCGCGCCGCAAGCAAGGGGCAGCAATCCAGCTGGCACGTGATCGAAGCGAGGAACACGCTGGCGCCGATGGCCGGTGTCGATGCGAGTTCGGACCTTATCCGAAGGCCCTGAACGTCACCAGGGTTTCCGTATCCCTGATGTTGCCGACGCCGTGTACCTGTTCGTTGACGTAGTGCCCGAGGTCGACATCGGTGTCGAGATAGAGCTTCAGCAGAAGATCGAAGGCGCCGGCCGTGGAGTACACCTCCGAGCAGCCGTCGAGTTCGGCCAGCCTGTTGGCCACCTCGTAGGCCTTGCCGGGTTCGCATTTGATCTGAACGAAATACGCGCGCATTGTCGGTAGCTCCTGATAAGGTCCGGTTGCCGGTGTCCGTGAAAGCCGCAGAAACTGTATGCCATGGGTTGTGTATGCCATGGGCTGTTGCAAGCCCTGGCCGTCAGTATCAACCACTGCCTTCACGGAAACAACACCAGTGCCCGTTCCGGCTTGCCTGATGCCGCAATAGTGCGGACAATGGCGCCGCAGACCGAGAACACGTCATGTTTTGCCACGAGATGCGTTAATTGTTCCGTAACTCGGGTGATAACCTGTCTTCACATGGTGGTGGCTGCCGCCGTCACGTTCAACGAGATCCTTCATGAAAAAGCTGCTTCTGGCTGTTGCTCTTCTTGCCGTGGGCGCTTGGGCGGGTGCGTCCTGGTACGCAGGCACCAAGGCCGAGTCCACCTATCACACC
The DNA here is from genome assembly GCA_002746645.1 of Gammaproteobacteria bacterium. GTDB lineage: Bacteria > Pseudomonadota > Gammaproteobacteria > Granulosicoccales > Granulosicoccaceae > Granulosicoccus. The sequence continues at coordinate 26,567 of PDPU01000004.1, forward strand.
CTGCTCGAGAGCATGAACGAGAGCCTGCCCTTCGCGATGTCGAGCGGAGGCTACGAGTCCGGTTCCACTGGCAGCAAGGCTGTGACGCATATCCGCAGTTTCGATGCGCCGGATGCCGATATCCTCTTCAGCCTCGAGCACGACATCCAGCACTCGGCCGTGAGTTCGGCCGGCATCGGTAGCGTGTCCATCGTCACGCGTGTGAAGAAGGACTCGGTGTCCGAGGATGTTCAGACCTTCTTCGATGGCTTCGAGGGTGGCGAGCCCTTCGTCATGACCACAACGCGCGGCATCGGCGGTGCCGTCAACAACCTCATCAAGGTCAATGCCTTCGAAGACGTGGATGAGAATAGCGGTACGAAAGCCGAGATGGCCGGTGGCGAAATCACCTTGAAACGTTCTGGTGACAAGGTCAAGCTGGGAGGTGGCCTTGGCGACATGTCGATCACGGCTGTCGAGGGCAAGCTGCTTGTCAGTGGCATCAACCTGAGCGGCGACTTCGTCGACCTGGGTGAGATGTTTCTGGTGGGCTCCGCCGCCATGAAGATCGACGAGATGTCGTTCGAGCATCAGCAGCTGCCGGAACCCGTGCACCTCAAGGCGTTCGGCATTGCCTCCGATTCGAGTGAAAGCGATGGCCGTATCATGAGTGACTTTCGCATCACGGCCGATGAAATCCAGGCGCCTGTTGAAATCAACAGCGCGCGCGTCGTGGGGAGCATTAAGGGTCTCTCCCGTGAAGGCGTCGAAGCCTACATGAAGATGACACGCGAGATGAACGCCAGTGGTGAATCGGTTGCGGCCATGGATGAACAGTCGTTGCAGAGTATGATCGAGACCTACGCTGCCACGTTTGCACCGGGCGCAGTTTTCGACCTGGATGTCGGTTTCACCAATGACGGTGGCAAGGCAGCCGCCGGTGTTGCCGTGAAGCTGCTCGACGACAACCCCGAGAACGTGTTCCTGAACACAGACACATTGCGTGAATTGCTTGATGCCCTGCGCTTCGAATTCACGCTTGATGCCGACGCCGAAGCCATCGACCGCACGCCGCTGGCGATGGTGCTCGCGAATCCGATGGCGCAGGATTTCGTGGTGTCGGAAGAGGGCCGTTACAAGGCAAAGGTCTTCACCGACGGTTCGATGCTCGACATCAACGGTGAGCAGATGTTGCTCGACAACATGCTCGGCGAGATGATGGACATGCCACTCGATCAGATGTGAGTAACCCGGGGCCTGTCGGCAGCTGCCGGCAAGCCCCGATCGAGTTCGGCGAACATCAACCCGTCCGAGTCCTGCGCACTGCCTCGGCCCAGTCGGCACGCAACGCCGCGCGCGTCCTTGCGTCCATGGTGGGTGTGAACTGCCGTTCACGTTGCCAGCTGTCGGCGAGGCCCTCGAGCGAGTCGAACAGGCCCACCTGCACGGCCGCAAGCCAGGCCGCGCCGAGGGCCGTGGTTTCGGTCTGCACCGGACGGTCAACCGCCACGTCGAGCATGTCGGCGAGGAACTGCGCCAGCCAGTCGTTGTTGATCATGCCGCCGTCCACGCGCACGGTATCGATGTCGGCGCCGTCCTGGCGCATGGCGCGGAGAAGATCGTCGCTCTGGTAGGCGACCGATTCGAGCGCTGCGCGCGCGAGGCTTGCAGGTCCCGAATCGCGCGTGAGGCCGTAGATGGCGCCACGTGCTTCGGTGTCCCACCATGGCGCACCGAGGCCCGTGAAGGCAGGCACGAGGTACACCCCCTGGTTCGATTCGAGTGACTCTGCCAGTTCGGCAGTCTGTCCCGCCTGTTCGATGATGCCAAGCCCGTCGCGCAGCCATTGCACGGCAGCGCCGGCGATGAAGATCGAGCCTTCGAGCGCGTAGCTCGTCCTGCCCTGGATGCGGTAGCCGATGGTGGTCAGTAGGCGGTTCTTCGAGGCAATGGCCTCATTGCCCGTGTTGAGCATCATGAAGCAGCCCGTGCCGTAGGTGCTCTTGATCATGCCGGGTTCGATGCAGACCTGACCGATGCTCGCGGCGTGCTGGTCGCCCGCGACACCTGCGATCGGCAGTGATGCACCGAGAACCTCCTTGCGCGTGGTGCCGAAGTCGGCCGTGCAGTCGAGCACCTCGGGCAGGAGTGCATCGGGTACCTCGAGCAGCGACAGGAGCTCCCGGTCCCATGCGTGGTCGTGAATGTTGAACAGAAGGGTGCGGCAGGCGTTGGTGGCATCGGTAACATGCCGCTTGCCGCCTGTCAGGCGCCAGATGAGAAAACTGTCGATGGTGCCGAAGGCCAGTTCGCCGTTTGCCGCCCTGGTGCGTGCACCGGCGACGTTTTCGAGCAGCCAGTGCACCTTGGTGCCCGAGAAGTAGGGGTCGAGCAGGAGTCCGGTTCTCGCGGTCACGGTATTGCCGTGACCTTCATCACGCAGCTTCTTGCAGTAGTCGGCGGTGCGCCGATCCTGCCAGACGATGGCATTGTGAACGGGCTTTCCCGTGTTCCTGTCCCAGATGACCGTGGTTTCGCGCTGATTGGTGATGCCGACGGCAGCAATCTCGCGCCCGGCGTCTCCGGCCGTGGTGATCATTTCCCGGCAGGTGGCGATCGTGGTGTCCCAGATTTCCTCGGGGTCGTGCTCCACCCAGCCCGGCCGCGGGTAGATCTGCGTGAATTCCTTCTGTGCGATGCCGAAGGTACTGCCATCGGTTTCGAACAGCATGGCGCGCGAACTGGTGGTGCCCTGGTCGATGCTCAGAAGTAGTGGTCTGGTCACGATGCCGACGCTCCTCCGGGTGAATCCTGTGGGTCGACGTCTACAATATCAGGCCGGGGTGGATACCGCCCCTGTGTACGAAAGTTGCAGAATCATCAGTGGGCAAGACCAGCAAGGAGCGACCGATGGCTCGCGATCTCACTCGAATGATGCGTGCCGAGCGCCATGAAACCGACTACGGCGAGAAACTTGACTACCGGCTCTACGTGCCGGACCTTGCGCTCGACACCCGCTACCCCCTCGTGGTGTTCGAGCACGGTTCCGGCGAGCGTGGTGACGACAATCTTGCCCAGCTGAGGTACGGGGTGCCGGCGCTCTTCGAGCATGTGCACGATGTCGAGCCTGCCTTTCTGCTCGCGCCGCAGTGTCCGCGCGGCATGCGCTGGTCGAACGTCAATGGCCGGGTGAGGGTGGATGCACCACTGCCCGAGTTTCCCTCGCTGCCGCAGAAACTCACCATCGAACTCCTCGACGAGCTGCTCGAACGCCATCCGATCGACCGGGATCGTGTCTACGCTACCGGCCTCTCGCTCGGCGGTTTCGGCTGCTGGGATCTCATCATGCGTCGTCCGGACGCCTTTGCGGCAGCGCTGCTCGTGTGTGGCGGCGGAGATCCGTCGCAGGCCGGCCGCATTGCGCATATACCGCAGTGGATCTTTCACGGCGATGCCGATGCGGTGATTCCCGTGGCACACTCGCAGCACATGGTGGCCGCGCTGACGGCTGCCGGCGCCGCGCCGCGCTACACCGAATACCCGGGTGTCGGGCATGATGCCTGGACACTCACCTACCGGAACGCCGAAGCGCTCGAGTGGTTGTTCGCGCAGCGACGAGAGGCCACACAGCTCGCGCGCAACTGAGGAAGCAACGATTTCCACGGGCAGTCACACGGATTCCGCCGAGAACGCGGCAAGGCCCTGCGACATTCTTGTCGTCGGTGGTGGCATCAATGGCGCCGGCATTGCGCGTGACGCGGCCGGCCGCGGCTTCAAGGTGATGCTCTGCGAGAAGGATGATCTCGGCAACCATACGTCTTCCGCCAGCACCAAGCTCATCCACGGCGGACTGCGCTACCTTGAACTCCTCGACTTTGCGCTGGTGCGTCACGCGTTGACCGAGCGCGAGGTTCTGCTGCGCGCCGCGCCGCACATCATCTGGCCGCTCCGCTTCATCCTGCCGCACCATCGGGAGCTGCGCCCGCGCTGGCTCATTCGGCTGGGACTCTTCCTCTACGATCATCTCGGTGGCAGAAAGCGGTTGCCGGCGTCGAATGCGGTGGACCTCACGAAACACCTTGCGGGTGCGCCGCTGAAGGACGAGTTCACCCACGCTTTCGAGTATTCCGATTGCTGGGTGCAGGATTCGCGGCTTGTTTCGCTGAGCGTGCTCGATGCCCACGAGCGCGGCTGCGATGTGCGCGTGCGCACCGAAGTGACCGACATGAAGCGCGCCACGGGGTGTTGGCAGGTCGGCCTTTTCGATCATCTCACGGGCAAGGCGTCGACGGTGCAGGCGCGTGCCATCGTCAATGCCTCGGGGCCATGGGTGGTCAGGACGCTTGATCTCGACGCAGAGCATGATGTCAGACACGGCGTGCGTCTCGTGCGCGGCAGCCACATCGTGGTTCCGAAAATCTTCGATCATGACTACGCCTACATTTTCCAGAATGCCGACGGACGCATCATCTTCGCCATTCCCTACGAAAGCGATTTCACCCTGATCGGTACGACCGATGTCGACGTGGACGGCGAACCGGGGCCTGCAGGAATCAGTGACGAGGAAATCCGTTATCTCTGCGATGCGGCCGGCAGATACTTCAGAAAGCCGATCGGCAGGGACGATGTGGTGTGGGACTACAGTGGCATACGCCCGCTCTACGACGATGCCAGCAACAGCGCCTCGAAGGTCACGCGCGACTACAAGCTCGATCTCGATACCCGCGATGGGGCTCCGGTGCTGTCGGTCTACGGCGGCAAGATCACGACCTTCCGGAAGCTCGCCGAAGAAAGCGTCGACATGCTCGGCAAGGAACTCGGCATCCGTGACGGCGACTGGACCGAAACGGCACCGCTGCCGGGCGGAGACTTTGCCGATGCCGACTTCGGCGCCTTTCTCGCCGCCATGCGCGAGCGCTACCCCTGGATGGACGCAGCGCTGCTCCATGACTACTGCCGGAACTACGGCACACGCATCGAACGGCTTGTCGGTGAAGCCCGCTCGATGGATGGACTCGGCGAACACTTCGGTGGCCACTTGTATGCCGCCGAGGTGCGCTACCTCATCGCCGAGGAATGGGCGCGTGCCGCCGATGACATTCTCTGGCGTCGGTCCAGGAAAGGTCTGCACGTGCCGCCCGGCACCGGCGGAAAACTCGATGCATGGATCAGTGAGCGGTATGATTTCGGTGTTGCTCGTCCACACAGGCCCGAAGGAACCCCGTCATGAGATACCTGCACACCATGGTGCGCGTCGAGGATGTCGATGCCAGTCTGAACTTCTACTGCACGCTGCTCGGCATGGAGGAGGTGCGTCGCGTCGACAACGAAGGTGGACGTTTCACACTGATCTATCTGGCAGCGCCCGAAGATGTCGAATCCGCGAAAGCGAACAAGGCGCCCTTGCTCGAACTGACCTGGAACTGGCCGCCCGAAGACGGCAGCGCGCCCGAACGCTATACGGAAGGCAGGAACTTCGGCCACCTCGCCTATGTCGTCGACAACATCTACGCTATGTGCCAGAAGCTCATGGACGGTGGCGTCACGATCAATCGCCCGCCGCGTGACGGTTACATGGCTTTCGTGCGTTCACCCGACAACATTTCCATCGAACTGCTGCAGAAGGGAGATGCGCTTGCCGCCGCCGAGCCCTGGGCGAGCATGGAAAACACCGGCTCCTGGTAGGGTTCCACGCCGCGTTCGGGAAGAATGCCCTGACTCGGCCGGGCCTGGACGTGCCGATCAGGCTCTCGGGCCGGGTGGGACGGCCGATCGCTCAGGCAGCGCAGGCGCCGTCGCCACCGCCCGCCGGCGTTTCCGTGTCGTCGAGTTCGGCGGCGCGGATGCAGGCCTCGCGGCGCGTGAGTCTTGCCCGGTAGTCCTCGAAGGCGGGGCGCGTCTCGAGGGTGCCGAACTGCATGCCCCAGATCACGTGCGAGCCGACGTATACGTCGGCCGCGGTGAATTCGTTGCCGGCAATCCAGGTGTGGCGCTGACAGGCGTCCTCGAGCACGTCGACCACGCGTTCGTAGCTGCCGTAGCCGAGCATCGAACTCTTGTCCTCCTGCGTTTCGAATGCCAGCGCATGGTTGGTCAGCGCCGCCTCGAGAGGGCCTGCGGCAAAGAACAGCCAGCGGTAGTAGTCGGCACGCTGCCCCGGGGCCGGGGCCAGAGCGCGGTGCGGAAAGGTGTCGGCGAGGTAGGCACAGATGGCGGCGGCTTCGGTCACGACGTGATCGAGATGCACAAGCGCCGGTACCTTGCCCATGGGGTTGATGCTGCGGAATTCGTCAGAGTGCATGTCCTCGCCGTACGCAAGATACTGCACCTGATAGGGCTCGCCGATCTCTTCCAGCATCCAGCGCGCGATGCGGCCACGAGACTGGCTGTTGGAGTAGAGCAGCAGGGAAGCCGACATGAGAACACTCGAGTGAAAGGGATGGTGCAGATTCTACACCGCGCCGGTCGACGGCAATTCAACCCGGCGTATTCCGCTCGACCCAGCGTGTCTCGCCGTTCGCGAGATGCTCCTTCTTCCAGAAGGTGCCGCGTTGCTTGAGCGCCTCGAGGAGAAAGCGACAGGCATCGAAGGCGGCAGCGCGATGCATCGACACTGCGGCCGCAAGCACGATCGGCTCGCCTGCCTCGATGTGTCCGACGCGATGAACGATCAGGGCATCGAGGATGTCGAAGCGGTCGATGGCGTCACGGCAGATGTCCTCGAGCTGTGGTTGTGTCATCTCGGGGTAGTGCTCGAGTTCCATCGACACGACTTCCTCGCCCTCGTTGCGGTTGCGCATGGTGCCGATGAAGCTTGCCGTTGCGCCAAAGCTGCCGCTCTCATGCGCCCTCGCGAATTCGGCGAGGGCCGCCTGAGGATCGAGTGCACGAGCTTCGAGACGTGCCGGCATCGTTCAGCCTCCGGTTACCGTCGGAAAGAAGGCGACCTCGTCACCGTCAGTGACCTTGGCGTCCACCGTCGCGTGAGCATGGTTGATGGCGCAGTGCAGATCATCCGGCAGGGCGGCACTCGTTGCCCTGCGCCAGACATCCGCTGCCGTGGCGAGATCGGCGGCATCGACTTCATGCGCTGCATCGGCCACGGTTTCGCGGATGCTGCCGAAGAATTTCACACGTATGCTCATGGCGGGTAGGCTCGGATAACGCTCTGCTGCCGAAGCTGCGATCATACCGAATCCCGTTTCCTGCGAGGCCACACGAGCCATGTCGACACTGACCCATTTCAACGACGCCGGTGAAGCCCACATGGTGGATGTGGCCGAAAAGGCCGTGACGCATCGGGTCGCCGTCGCAGCCGGCGAAATCGCCATGCGGGCAGCTACCCTCGAGATGATCGAGGCGGGCAGCCACCGCAAGGGCGACGTGCTCGGCATTGCGCGCATCGCCGGGATCATGGGCGCAAAACGCACCAGCGAGCTCATTCCGCTCTGTCACCCGATCGGGCTGACGAAGGTCTCCGTGGACTTCCGGGCCGATGCGGATGCGTCCCGGGTGCTCTGCGAAGTATGCGCCGAAACCCGCTCGCAGACCGGTGTCGAAATGGAAGCCCTGACAGGCTTGCAGGTCGCACTCGCCACCATCTACGACATGTGCAAGGCGGTCGATCGTGACATGGTGATCTCGAACGTGCGGCTGCTGGCGAAGCGTGGTGGCAAGTCAGGCGATTACCGTCGGAACGACGCTGACTGAACCGATTCATGCTTCCACTGGCCCCGCTGACCGCGCCGACCGCGCTGACCGTGCTGACCGTGCTGACCGTGCTGACCGTGCTGACCGTGCTGACTTCCTGACTTCCTGACTTCCTGACTTCCTGACTTCCTGACTTCCTGACTTCGCTGGTCCGACAGGCAACCTGCAGTTGGCTGCTCCATAAACCTTTCCGGATCGTTACAATGTGAAGTGGTACTGGAAATGCGGTGCCGTAACTCCACCTTGGCCACAACCGAACGATTCCGTTCCCAGGCAGACCAACAAGTCTGCCGGTAGTGGCTTGTCGGCGAGATGCGTGATTCTCGTGCAGCGCCATCGGTGGTGATTTGCTTATCAGGGTTCAGACAGCAATGAAATTTCTCAAGTGGTTGATGATCGGGCTTGTGGCTCTGGTGCTCCTCGCGGGTGTCGGCATCGCAGCGCTCGTGTATCTGGTCGACTGGAACAACTACAAGGACGAGATCCAGAACGCGGTCCGCAAGCAGACCGGGCGCGAACTCGTCATCGCGGGCGATCTGGAACCGACCTTCTTCCCCTGGGCCGGCATCAGCACCGGGGCCATCCAGTTCGCCAACGCCGAAGGCTTCGGTGATCAGCCCTTCGCCGCGATCGAGTCGGCCGGTGTCAAGGTGAAGCTTCTGCCGCTGCTTCGCCGCCAGATCAACGTCAGCGAGATTCAGCTCGACGGTCTCCAGCTCGATCTCCAGCGTGCCGCCGACGGCAGCACCAACTGGGACGATCTCATCAACGACACCGCTGCTGCCACCACCACCACCAACGAAGGCGAAGTGGAAGTCGAAGGCAACAGCGCGACGATCGCCGCGCTTGCCGTCGGCGGCATTCAGATCAGCAATGCCAATGTCAGCTGGAACGATGCCCAGGCCGGCACCGACGTGAAGCTTGCCGACTTCAACCTCGGCACCGGATCGATCGAACTCGCCAGGCCCTTCGACCTGACCTTCGATGCCGACATCTCGAGCACCAGCATGGCCATGAGTGCAGAGCTGGCCGGCAAGGGTGAAGTCATGGTCGATCTCGAAGGGCAGACCTATTCGCTCAGAGGATTCACGCTCGATACGGTTGCCAGGGGTGAGAGTTTTCCCGGTGGCACGCTCGAGGCCAGCGTCGCTGCCAACATCAACGCGCTGCTCGGTGACCAGAGGATAGACGTCACCGATCTCGTGCTCGACACGCTCGGCATGGAACTCGGCGGCAACCTCAACGTGACGGGCCTCGATGCCGAGCCTCTGGTGGCCGGCTCGCTGACGAGCAACGAGTTCAGTCCGAAGGAACTCTTCGCGAAACTCGGTGTGCCCGCGCCCGAAACCGCATCGGACGATGCACTCACGAAGGCGAGTCTTGCCATGGACATCAAGGCGAGCCCGGCGTCGGCTGCTCTCGACAACATCGTCGTGAAGCTCGACGACAGCACCATCGAGGGCGGGGTTTCGTTGCCCTCGCTCGCCGGCGCCATGCCTCCCGTGCGTTTCGACTTCAACCTCGACACGTTCAATGTCGACAACTACCTGCCACCTGCGGCCGAAGCTGATGCCACCGATGCTGACGCAACCGCATCCGGTGGTGCAGAGGGTGGCGATACGCCCATCGAGCTTCCCACCGAGTTGCTGCGCAATCTCGATGTCGATGGAACCTTCCGCGTTGGCGAGTTCACAGCCAAAAACCTCAAGACCACCGATATCGTGATTCCGGTGAAGGCCGGAGGCGGCAAGTTGGGTATCGAGAACATGACCGCGCAGCTCTATCAGGGCGCGATCTCGAGCAGCGCCGGGGTCGATGTTTCGGGCAGCGGTGCCCCGCGCTATGCCATGAACCTGTCGCTGGACGGCATTCAGGCCGAACCCCTCCTTGCTGACTTCATGCAGAAGGATGCACCGCTTTCGGGTGGTGGCAAGGTCACGTCCAGCGTCACCACGAGCGGCAACAGCGTGAACGCGTTGAAAAGCGGTCTGAACGGCAGCTTCAGCACCGCCTTCACCGATGGCTCGATCAACGGCATCAACATCGGCTACCAGCTTCGTCGCGCCAGCGCGGCCCTGAGCGGGAAGTCGATGGCCGCACAGGCAAAGGAACAGAAGACCGACTTCAGCTCGCTGTCGATGTCCGGTCAGATCCGCAATGGCGTGATCGCATCGAACGATCTCGACATGCGCTCGCCACTGCTGCGCCTTGCCGGTGACGGCCAGGTGTCCTTGCCGGCCGAGAACGTCGACTACACGACAACCGTACTTGTCACCGGTACCACGGAAGGACAGGGTGGCAAGGATCTCGAAGCGCTCAAGGGTGTGAAGGTCGCGCTGCCGATCAAGGCGACTTTCAAGGAACTCTCGGAGAACGCCGCGGGTGTCATGATTCGCGGGCTTCGCCAGAGTCTCACGAGCAATCTCGAAAACCAGGCGAAAGCGCTGGCTGAACAGCGTGCAAAGGAACTCAAGGAGGCTGCCCGGGCGAAGGCTGACGAAGCCGTCGAAGGGCAGAAGGAACAGCTTCGCGGCAAGGCCAACGAGGCCATCGACAACCTCGACGGCGAGACCACAGAGGCGCTTGATGAGGCGCTTGGCGGAGATGCCAAGGAGAAGCTGAAGGGGCTCTTTGGAAACTGATTCCATCGTGCCGGCCGTGCTCGAATGGTTCATCGAGCACGGTCGCAGCGAACTGCCCTGGCAGTTCGAGCAAACACGCTACCGTGTATGGATCTCGGAGATCATGCTGCAGCAGACGCAGGTGAACATCGTGATTCCCTACTACGAACGTTTCATGGCGCGCTTCCCGACGCTCCGAACGCTGGCAGAAGCTTCTGAAGACGAGGTGCTCGCACACTGGTCGGGCCTTGGTTACTACGCCCGCGCACGCAATCTTCACCGTGCTGCGAAGATTGCCGTCGCCGAGCATGGCGGTGAACTACCGGGTGATCCGGCGACCCTCGAAACCCTTCCCGGCATCGGTCGTTCGACCGCGGCGGCGATTCTCGCCTTCGCCGATGGTCAGCCACACGCGATTCTCGACGGCAACGTCAAGCGGGTGCTCGCGCGGGCCTTCGCGGTGGATGGATGGCCCGGAAAAACCGCGGTGCTCGATGAACTCTGGGCCTTGTCGGAAATGCTGACGGCGGCAACGGCGAGTACCACTGCGACGCGAATACGCGATGCGTTCGTTGCAGATGTGGAATGCCGTGTGGAATGCCATGCGGAACGCGATGCGGAACGCGCTGCGGAAGGCGCTGCGGAAGGCGCTGCGGAAGGCGCTGCGGAAGGCGCTGCGGAAGGCGATGCGGAAGGCGATGCGGAAGGCGATGCGGAAAGCCTGGCTCGCGCGCGCCTGGTGAATGGTGCCGAGCAGCGTGGCCTTGCAAGGTCGAAGGCGGCAGGCGGCAGATTCGTCGAGACAGGCAGGCCACGTTTTCATCCGAAAAGCGCCACTGCCATGTTCAACCAGGCGATGATGGATCTCGGTTCCGCCGTGTGTACACGAAGCTCCCCGCACTGCGGTATCTGTCCGCTGTCGGATTTCTGCAAGGCGCGAGCGATGAACACCGTTGCCGACTATCCCGGGAAGAAGCCGAAGAAAGCCGTACCGGTACGCGAGACACGCATGCTGCTTCTCGAGAACGAAGCGGGTGAGTGGCTGCTCGAGCGCCGCCCGCCGTCAGGGGTGTGGGGCGGACTCTGGAGCTTTCCCGAGGTCAAGGACGAGACCGGCATGGCAGCCTGGCTGTGTGCTGCGGGGCTCTTGCGGCGGGATGAGTACGCACCGCCCGATTCCTGCGCCCGTTTCCGCCACACCTTCAGCCATTTCCACCTCGATATCGAAGTCTGGCGCCTGCCGGTGAGAATCTCCGACAGTGCCGTTCTGGAGAGCGTGCCGCGGGTCTGGTATAACGGTGGCACATTGCCGGGGGGCATCGCCGCGGCGGTGCAGAAGATTCTCGACACCCGGCCCGAACAGATTCAGTGAGGTAAGTTCCCGTGACCCGTATGGTTCAATGCGCAAAGCTCAGGAAGGAGGCCCCGGGCCTCGAACGCCCGACCTATCCGGGCGAGCTGGGCAAGCGCATCTTCTTCAACATCTCCCAGGAAGCCTGGGATGCCTGGGTGAGTCATCAGACCATGCTCATCAACGAGTATCGCCTGACGCCCGTCGACCCGAAGGCCCGCGCCTTTCTGGAGGAAGAAATGGAGAAGTTCCTCTTCACCGACGAGGCAAAGGCACCGGAAGGTTACGTGCCCGAAAACAAGAGCTGATCCGAGCCTTCGCGATAGGGTCTGCGGCAGACTTCGTGGCAGCTCTGCTGCGAACTCTGCCCTGCAGGAATGCAGGCGTCACGACATGACTTCCCTCATCATCGCGCAACATGAACTGACGCGCCTCTTCGGCACACGGCGCGGCTGGTTGACGCTTGCTGCGCTTGTGCTGCTGTGGGCGCTGATCATGCTCTACGTGCTGCATCCGGCCTCACGGTTTCTGTCTGATGCCGACACGAATGACACGGCGCTGCTCGTGGGCGCACTCCTCGAACGGTTCGGCTGGGATCACGAACGCTGGGTGACGCCAGAGCTTGCACTTTACTGGGTGATTGCCCTGCAACTGTTTCCCGGGTTCGCACTGCTCATGGCCGCGGATCAGACCGCTTCCGACAAGGCACGCGGTACGCTGCGCTTTCTGCTGCTGCGCGCAAGCCGCCTCGACATCTTCTTCAGCCGCTTTGCGGGGCAGGTACTGATTCAGCTTCTCGTGGTGCTCGCAACATTGTCGAGTGTGCTTGTGATGGTTGTCCGGTATTCACCCGAGCGGCAGTCCGAAGCCCTCGAACTGGTACCGATCATCATCGGCAACCTCGTACTGGTGCTGCTGCCGATGATTGCGCTCATGTCGCTTCTCTCGGTACTGGTGAAGTCTCCGCGCCGGGCAATTCTCCTGTCTGTCGTGGTCTGGGTTGTGGGTGCATTGCTGCTCACGGTTCTCCGCTCGCGCGTCGGCCCGCTGCCGATTCTCGACTGGGTGCTGCCGGGCTCGCAGATCAACGAATTGCTGCGTCTTGCCGGCCGCGATACCTTCCAGCTCGCTGCAGTGCCGCTGGTTCACACGGTAGTGCTTCTTGCTGCCGGTGCATTTGCGATGTGGAAGGTGGATCTGTGATCATGGCTGGCACGTCGGGCACGTCGGGCACGTCGGGCACGTCGGGCACGTCGGGTGTATCGGACATGGCTGCGACGAGGCCGGCCGTGTCCGTGAACCTGCCCGTCCGGAGGGTTGTCGCATGAGCCTTCTCGTGGCGGAGAATCTGGTCAAGCGCTACGGCAGCATGCTTGCGATCGACAACGTGAGCTTCTCGCTCGAGGCTGGGGAACCGATTGCTCTCATCGGCCCGAACGGCGCGGGCAAGACCACGCTTCTGAGCCTGCTCTGCGGTTTCATTCGCCCGACCTCGGGCAGCCTCAGGGTGCTCGGTCAGGCCTCTGGGTCACGCGCCCTCGTCGGGCGTATCGGTGCCTTGCCGCAGGATGCCAGTCTCGACCCGCGTTTCTCGGTGCGGCGCCAGTTGACCTTGCTGGCGCGCCTGCAGGGAATGGACGGGAAAGATGCCGCCGCCGAAGTCGAGCGCGTGCTCGATGTGGTGCGGCTCGGCGATGCGGCGGGAAAATCATACGCTGCAATGAGCCACGGCATGCGCAAGCGCATATCGCTTGCCCAGGCGCTGCTCGGCAGCCCCGAGTGCGTGTTGCTTGACGAGCCCACGGCTGGCATCGACCCGCCCAACGCGAAGATCATTCGCGATCTCGTCAGACAGCTCTCCGACAGGACTACCTTTCTCATCAGCTCCCACAACCTCGATGAACTCGAGCGGCTTTGCAACCGCGTGCTGTATCTCGACAACGGCAAGCTCGTGCACAGCGGAAGCGAGATGCTTGAAGACGATACCGCGAACGAAGGTGTGTTGACGGTGCGACTCGCGAGCAGCGTACCGGAAGCGGAATTCGTGGCGGCCTGCCGGGCGATCGAAGGTGTGGTTTCCGTGCAGCGGGTGGCGCAGGGAGACTATCAGTTGCGCCATGTGTCGGCAGCCGAGGCGGACTCCCCGACATCTGCGGTGGATATTGCCCTGCTCGAGATGCTTGCGGCGCGTGGTTGGAGCTACCGCTGTCTCGTGAAGGGGCGCTCGCTGGAAGAGCGCCTGTATGGCGAAGCGATCAGCGCCGTCTGAGCATCCAGATGAAGAACATTCCGCCAGTGAGGCCGGTGACGATGCCGATGGGCATGTCTTCGGGAGCCATGATGGTGCGGGCGGCCACGTCGGCCCAGAGGAGGAATACACCGCCGGCAAGTGCCGAGGCTGGCAGGACGCGGAAGTAATCTCCGCCGACGATCATCCGCACGATATGCGGCACCATGAGGCCCACGAAGCCGATCATGCCGGAAAAGGCGACCATGACGCCGGTGATCAGTGCCCCGACGATGAAGACCGACAGCCGGAACCGAGCCACGGGGATGCCGAGGGTCGCGGCGGTTTCGTCGCCGATGGTCATGGCGTTCAGGTCAGCGGCGTGCCGCAGGAGCCACGCGCCTGCAAGGAGCAGGATCACCAGCGGGTAGCCAAGGTGTGCCCACTGCGCCAGTCCGAGCCCACCCAGCATCCAGAACACCACCGTGTGGGTTGCGCGTGGGTCGCCGAGAAAAATGAGGATGTTGGCGCCGGCCATGATGACGAAGGACACGGCCACTCCCGCCAGCACCAGTCGATCGGCACTGGTGGCATCCGCCATGCGCGACACGCCCAGAACGATCAATGTGGCGGCAAGCGCGCCGAGAAATGCCAGCAACGGCACCGTCAGCAGGCCCAGAAACAGCCCCGTATGCAGAAGTGCCAGCACTGCGCCGAAAGCCCCGCCCGAGGAAATGCCCAGCAGGTGCGGATCAGCCAGTTGGTTGCGCGTGACTGCCTGCAGTGTTGCCCCCACCATGGCCAGACCCGCCCCCACCATGGCAGCCAGAAGTGCGCGGGGAAAGCGAATGTTCCAGACAATCGACGCCCGGCCCCTGGACCAGTCCGGGGTGATGGCGTCCGGCGCGATCTTCTGCGCCAGAACGCCCCAGACCGTATCGAACGGTACCGACACCGCACCAACCGAAATGGCCACGGTGAGCGAGATCAGCAACAGCCCCACCGCGCCGACGAGAAACACGCCAAAGGGCAGGGCCGAGCGCATCTCAGTTCTCCCGGAAAGCTTCAGCGAGCTTTTTCACTGCCTTGATGTTGCGTGGTCCCGGCGTGGCTTCGACATATTCCAGCACCACGAAACGGTCGTTCCTGACCGCGTCGATATCGGCAAAGGCAGGGTTGTTCATCATGAATTCGCGTTTTTCTTCGGCCGTGACGTTGCCGTAGTTGACGATGACGATCACTTCGGGGTTGCGCTCGATCACATCCTCCCAGTTCACCCTGGCCCAGCTCTTTTCGAAGTCGTCCATGATGTTGTGTCCGCCTGCGGCTTCGATCAGTGCCGTCGGCATGGCGTATCGCCCGGCCGTCAGTGGGCTGTCCTCGCCGCTGTCATAGACAAAGACGCGCGGTGGTTTGCCGGTTTCCAGCGTCTCGGTGAAGGCCGCGAGATCGGCCTTGTAGCCTTCGACCAGTTCGGTGGCGCGATCCTCGACGTCGAAGATGCGACCCAGGTTGAGCAGGTCGTTGTACATGTCGTCAATGCTGACCTTGGGCTTTTCGCCGATGTGGATGCAGCTTTCGGTCAGCTCGTAGACCTTGATGCCGAGGGGTTCGAGGGTCTCGGGCGTGACTTCGGCGCCAACCTTCATGCCGTAGTTCCACCCGGCGAAAAAGAAATCCGCATCGGCACCCACGAGCACTTCCTTCGTCGGATATTTCTCGGACAACTCAGGCAGTTCCGCAACGCCCGCGCGCATTTCCTCGTCCAGCGTCTTCCAGCCGGAAACGCCGGTATAGCCCACCATGCGATCCGCCAGCCCGAGAACCAGCATCATTTCCGTGAGGTTCACGTCATTGGAGATTGCCGCCTTGGGCGGACTGTCGAAGGTCACGTCGCGGTTGCAGCTCTTTACCGTGACTTCGGCATGGGCCGTGCCGGCCAGCAAGGCCAGCGACAGGGCAGTGGTGGAGACAAGTTTCATGTCAGGTACTCCGGGTGGTAGTTGCGGTGTTCAGGTGAAAGGTGAAGTGGTTGCTGCCGCTCGGTATCAGTCGCTCCTGATGCGCGACAACGCCGAATGTATCCGAGACCAGCGCATCGTTCAGCAGCGCATCAGGTGGTCCGAAGCCCATCGGGCGGCCATCCTTGAGCACCAGAACGCAATCGCAGATACCTGCGGCAAGGTTGAGGTCATGCAGGGAGGTCACGATGGTCAGGTTCAGATCGCGGATCAGATGCAGTACTTCAAGCTGATGACGGATGTCGAGGTGGTTGGTCGGTTCGTCCAGCACCAGAAGCTGCGGCTCCTGTGCAAGGGCGCGAGCCACCATGACCCGTTGCCGCTCGCCACCGGAAAGCGTGGAAAGCGTGCGCTGTGCGAACCCGTGCAGATCGAGCCGGTCCATGGCGGCGTCAACGATCTCGCCATCGCGTGCGCCGGGGGTGGAAAACCCCGCACGGTGTGGCACCCGGCCGAGCGCCACGACCTCGCGCACGGTCAGGGCGAAATCGGTAGGCTGTTCCTGCAACACCGCGGCGACCATGCGGGCAGCGGCGCGTGGGGTGATGCTGTTCAGGTCAACCCCGCTGACCGACACATGCCCCGTCAGCGGGCGGTTGAAACCGTAGATCAGCCGCAGCAAGGTGGTCTTGCCTGCACCATTCGGCCCGACAACACCCATGACATGTCCGGACTCCAGTGCGAAGCTGGTGTCGTGAAGCAATGGTGGGGCGCCTTTGCGCGGTGCCCAGGTGACCTGTTCCACGGTCAGGTTTGCCGCGCTCATTGACTGGTGTACCGGTTCAGGATCAATGGCGGAGAGGGAGGGATGATTCGCGCTGTGCGCTCACCCCTTGCGGGGCACCTTCGCTGCGCTGCGGTGTGCAAGTCGCTGCGCGACTTGTCGAACCCGGTTGATTGATCGAGGGTTCGAATCCGACAGAATCCGACAGTGCAGGCGTGATGGTTCATCCGAGCCTTGCTCCGGTTCAGGATCAATGGCGGAGAGGGAGGGATGATTCGCGCTGCGCGCTCACCCCTTGCGGGGCACCTTCGCTGCGCTGCGGTGTGCAAGTCGCTGCGCGACTTGTCGAACCCGGTTGATTGATCGAGGGTTCGAATCCGACACAATGGCGGAGAGGGAGGGATTCGAACCCTCGATACGAGAGACCCGTATACCGGATTTCGAATCCGGCGCATTCGACCACTCTGCCACCTCTCCTGCTGGTCGATGGCGCCATCAGGCGCACGAATCGAGCGCGCAAGTATAACGGATCGGGGGCTGTGGCAGCGGCTTCGGATGCAGAAAAATTTCCGGGAACATTGTTGACACTGCTCCTCTTGCCCGTCATCATACTCTGCTCAGCCAGCCTGAATGGCCAGGTAGCTCAGTCGGTAGAGCAGGGGACTGAAAATCCCCGTGTCGGCAGTTCGATTCTGTCCCTGGCCACCATCACAACGGCCGCTTGTGTAGATTTCCTTTCACGCCCGCCCGGAACAAGGCCTGAGTGAAACGTGCGGGGCACAGGTGGCAGCCTTTCACGTCATGGCTACCTGCAGCTTCAGACGGCAGTCTACAGCAACGATGTGACGCACGAATCCTTCTGCATCGATTGTGATTCGGCAAGATTCAGCTGGTTTGGTGGGTCGCTGTTTCCTTTATTGCAGGCCTGTATTGGTTGTCATGCACATGGCAAAGTCAAAGTTGTTGGTAGAGGTTGTTGCGTGACGGATTACCTGGCCCTACTGAATACCCTCGATGAGAACGAGCGCCTTGAAGCAAAGCGCGGCAGCGGAATTGGTCCTGCCGTGTTGGAGAGTGTTTGTGCCTTCGCCAATGAGCCCGGTTTGAAGGGTGGCACGATCTTGCTGGGTATTGCCATAGACGAAAATGATCTGTTTTCTCAGTATGCCGTTGAAGGAGTCGAGAACCCGGATGAGTTGAGCGCAACACTCGCATCACGATGCCGAAGCCAGTTCAACATCCCTGTCAGAGTACAGATTTCCAGCGAACAGATCAGCGGTAAAACGATACTTGTTGTTACCGTGCCAGAAGCTCAGCCTGGCGACAAACCGGTTTTCATCAAGTCGAAGGGTTTGCCCAAGGGGGCCTATCGACGCATCGGCAGTACGGATCAACAATGCACGGAAGATGATCTGCTTGCCCTTTACCAAGGGCGGCAGAATGAGAGTTTTGATTACACTGTATTGCCTGATAGTTCGTTCGCGGATTTCTCATCGGAGGCCATTGCCGGCTATAGGGAAGTGCGTGCATTGGTCAATCGTGACGCTGAGGAATTGCTCTGGAATGATGAAGAGTTGCTCGAAGCATTGGGATGTGTTCGTCGGAAAGATGGTGAGCTACGGCCGACGGTAGCCGGCCTGTTGCTGTTCGGGAAAACGACGTCGCTTCGTCGTGTTTTTCCGATGACGCGTGTGGATTATATTCGTGTTCCTGGCAAGGAGTGGATTTCGGATCCCGAGAATAGATTCGACAGTATAGAAATACGAGATCACTTGTTTCGCGTCATTCGAAGAGTCTTGGCAACTGTGCTGGACGATCTGCCAAAAGCCTTCGGACTCACGGAAGGTAATCCGCAGCGTACGGAAAGGCCATTGATACCGCAGCGGGTATTGCGTGAGGGAATCGTCAATGCGTTGATGCACCGTAGCTATCGTAGCCATGCACCAATACAGATTATTCGTTACTCCAATCGTATCGAAATACTCAATCCGGGTCATTCATTGAAATCGCCTGAACAACTGGGTGAACCTGGGTCGGTGCCGAGAAATCCTCGGCTTGCGGCCGTGATGCTGGATACGCGGTTTGCTGAGACCAAGGGTAGCGGAATCCGTGTGATGCGGGAGATGATGATGAACGCCGGCCTTGAACCACCCCTGTTTGAAAGTCTGAGGAGTGAAGATCAGTTCGCTGCTCGATACTATTTCCAGCATTTCCTCAATGACGAAGCTGTTCGGTGGCTCAGTCGTTTTCGAGATCTGCAACTGACCGACGAGGAGGCGCGGGCGCTGGTTGCCGTGCGTGAGCAGGGTGCAATCGACAATGCCATGTACCGAGAGCTTAATCGGGTGGATACCTTGGCCGCAAGCCAGAGCCTGCGTCGTCTTCGAGATGTTGGTTTGCTCGAACAGAGGGGGCGCAGCTCTGCTACCCATTACAAGCCGACTGATTGGTTGCTGGGAACGTCTGATCGGTCAGGTGACGGATTCGGGTCCAAATCTGGTAGCTCCGAGGACTTATCTAGTAACCTTAGCGGCTTATCTAGTAACCCCAGCGGCTTATCTAGTAACCTCGAGAGCTTATCCAGTAACCCCGAGGGCTTGACAGGTAGTCTTGATGATGCAAGACAGGAAGCTCGGCGAAAGTTGCTCAACGAGTTGCCCAACGAGCTTGCAGAGAGAATCGGTAGCCTCGGGCGGCGGCGACCACCTGATATCCTGCGCGATGTTGTGTTGGAGCTATGTTGTCTTCGCAGTTACCGCACCGAAGAACTCGCGGTACTGTTGGTCAGGAATGTCGAAACCGTGCGCCAGAATTACCTTCGCCCGTTGTTGCGTGAAGGCCGCTTGTCCATGAGCAAACCCGACAAGCCGAACGATCCGGATCAGGCCTACCAGACGACCGACGAGTGAAGACAGGCTCGATTCGTACGCCCATACTCCCGAGCAGATCCCTGCCACAGACCACGGGAACAGTGCCGGGCGTGAAACCACACTTCGAACTCCCAATCAACAATCCGGAACCTGGCAGATCGTGCCACTCGTTCGGATCGCATTGTCATCACCTGCCGCCGAGCCATCGCCAGAGGCATTGTGCGGGCTGACACCGGGTTCCGCCACGATGGAGTGGGTTGTACGGAACTGAAGGGTGACCGGCGACAGCAGTGTATCGCTGGACAGGAAATCGTTGTTGCCTGTCGTCACGTGGCGCACGTAACCGTGACCTTCGTTCGCGTCGAGCGTTTGCAGCGGATTGCAATCGATCTCTCGATTTTCCCGGAAGCCACCAGGGGCGTAGCCGCCAATCAGCAGGTCGCCATAGTGACTGCCGCTCGCCGCATTGCCACGTATGGTGATATGCTGGGATTCTACACAGTTTTCTGCACCCACCTCAAAGGCCCAGGGGGCGTTTCTGACGATGTTGTCGACGATGGAAACATGTCTCCCACCATCGATATAGATCGCCGCAGCCCAGCTTTCCTCGCCGCCATAGGCCATGTTTCCGACGGTAGAGAGGTTCTCCACCACATTGCCCTCGATGAAACCGAATCGTGCCGTGTCCCGGATGCCCGGGAGGATGCGCCCCGAGTGGTTGGTTCGGGAGGGCGAGGTGCCTTCACCACCGATGGCATCAATGGCGATGTTGTTGATGTCCCGAAGGGTGTTGCTGCTGATCACCCAGCGCCGAACGTTGCCGTTCACGGCAATGCTTTCGCTCGAGCCCGTGCGCATGTCATGCACGGTGTTGCCATCGATAACCACATCACGGATACCGTCGCTTTCCGTCTCGCCAGTGCCGAATACCGCTATGGCGTGCGCGTCTGCATCGCTGTCGAAGTGGTGGATGCGGTTGTTGCGGATGAGTACCTCACGGATCCGCTCACCGCGGATCATGATGCCGAAACTGTAGGCATTTCCGGCCCCGTAGCCGCGAATGTCGACGCCTTCGACGACTACCTGATGGGTGTCATCGCCGATGTGGATGGCCGCCCCGGGCGTGTCTGCCTGCAGCGCTGCCATGCCCGGCTCCCCCAGGAGGCGCGTTCGCGAGCGGGAAATCGAAACCGGTAGCCCCCCGCTGGCCTTGCTGACATCCACCGAACAATAGCCATGCGGTCCTGCCACGGCATCACACTGGCTGATGGCTTCGGCTATCGAGCCAGTGGCCACCACCTGTGGTTCCGTCGGGAAATACGCCAACCAGCCGAGTGACGGCCGGTGGCGCTCATCGACGTCGGCGGCGCCCCAGCCAGCTGCAGCCTGGAGCGTCGAGCAAGCGACGGTCCAAGTGACAGCCATGACCCATGTGGCCATACGACGGCGGATGTTCAAGGCACTGGGTGCATGCCGCATGAGCGGGTTCATGCGTGGTAACAGGGTGAATGACCGGGAAAGATCCCATGATCCGGGCATGGTGGATGACCTGATGCAAACGGATGTGCGCGGGCTGATCGAAGATGCAGCCGGCTGCGTCCATCCGGGAGCGGGTGACGGCGCGGGGGACAAGCCGCGGTCGATATCCTCTTTCTCGACGATACTGCCGAGCCGGTAGTTCCGATCATGCATGTCTTCCACCACGTTGCCGATTCCCCGTTGCACACTCAGCGGGATCTTCAGCAGTGGTCATTGCCCGAATCCCTCTCCGCATCATACATCTACTGACCCGGAAGACTGACGGTACGCCCGGCAAACAGCAGCAGTCCACTCGGCTTGTCGATCAGGAAATAGAGGAAAGGCCTGTTGATCTCGATTATCTTCGGTTCTTCTTCTTCTCCCGGAGCAGCCGC
>PDPU01000029.1 GCA_002746645.1 Gammaproteobacteria bacterium
CTTGCCCAGCTCATTGCTCATCATCGGTGTGGAACTCCGATGAGCGTAGTCGTTCCGTGACAATCGGCCATGATCGGTACTTGTGTGTAAGGAAATGGGCCAGGCGGTGCATTTCGGACAACCCCTTGCGCTCGTTCGCGCCGACTCGGTCGCGGATGTCGATGACGCTCTTGCCGAACTCGAAACCGCGCGCGCCGGCGGCCACTGGCTGGCCGGATTCGCGAGCTATGAACTCGGCTATGCGCTCGAACCGAGGCTGCTGCCGCTCATGCCCGCAGCACGAAAACTGCCGCTGCTCTGCTTCGGCATCTATCGCGCTCCCGACACCCCCGAATGGCGAACTGCCGGGCACGACACCGCTGCCTTCGCCCTCGGCCCATTCACCCCGCGCTGGCACCTGCCACGCTACCGCGAGGCTTTCGAACTCGCCCACGCACTGATCGGTGCCGGCGAGATCTACCAGACCAACCTGACCTTTCCCCACGACGCGGCCTTCGGCGGCAGCAGCCGCGCACTCTACCGGCGACTGGCCGCAACGCAGAACGTCGGCTACGGTGCCTTCCTGCAGGCCGACGGGCTTCCCGACATCCTCTGCCGCTCACCCGAACTCTTCTTCCGCACCAATGCCGCCGGGCGCATCGAAGCACGACCGATGAAAGGCACCATGCCACGCGCGACACGTCCCGAAACCGATGCGGCCAATCGCGACTTCCTGAAGAGCGACGCGAAGAACCGCGCCGAGAACCTCATGATCGTGGACCTGCTCCGCAACGACATCGGACGCATCGCCGACATCGGCTCCGTACGCGTGCCCGAACTCTTTGCCGTGGAAAGCTATGCCACGGTGCACCAGATGGTGTCGGGCATCGAGGCGCAACTGCGGCAAGGCACGCGATTCAGCGACATCCTTCGCGCCCTCTTCCCCTGTGGATCGATCACGGGTGCGCCGAAGATTCGTGCCATGGAAGTGATCCGCGAACTCGAGCCCTGGCCCAGGGAAATCTACTGCGGCAGCATCGGCTGGGCAGCACCGGATGGCGCCAGCGCCTTCAACGTCGCCATCCGCACCCTGCTCATTGACGATGACCATGCCTCACTGAGCGTCGGCGGCGGGCTCGTCTGGGACAGCAACGCTGCCGCCGAATACGAGGAAGCGCGCTGGAAGGCGCGCTTTGCACGGATCGGTGACTGAAGACACCCGCATGGATTTCCAGCTCATCGAGACCTTCGGTTACTGGCCGGGTGACGCTGCAGCCGCCCGGCACTGGCCGTTGCATCGACAGCGCCTGCTCGACAGTGCACGTGCACTTGGCTGGGCATTGCCCGCAACAGCGATGGCGGCGATCGATACGCTTGTCGGTGCACTCGCGCATCAATGCAGCAAACCTGCGCGCTGCCGCCTGACGCTTGATCGACGCGGCCGATCCACGCTCGAACGCAGCGAGATGCCGCCAGCCGTAAGGCAGTGGAAGCTGGCGCTCGCCGACGACACCCTGGATGCCGACGACCCGATGCTCCGCCACAAGACGACTGCGCGAGCTGTCTACGATCGCGCGCGCGCGACCATGCCCGAAGGCGTCGACGAAGTGCTGCTGCTGAACCAGCGCGGCGAACTCTGCGAGGGCAGCGTCAGCAACCTCTTCCTGCAGATCGGGAATCAGTGGTGTACACCGGCCTTGTCATCGGGCCTGCTGCCCGGTGTGCTGCGCGCACGTCTGCTTGCCACGGGGCAGATAGAGGAACGCGTGCTGTACCGCGAGGACCTCGCCACCGCGAGCGCCATCTGCGTGGGCAACTCGCTGCGCGGCCTGATTCCCTGCGAACTGCTCGTTGGTACCGGCTGACAGCGCTGCCGGCCCGAGGGACAGGGGCGCAGAAGGCGCAGGGGCGCACGCGGTGCACACCTTCTGCATCCTGAACCCGCTGGCGACCAGGCTTGCAGTCCCGACTCAAAGGAATGGGACTGCAGCGACCTGACTACCGCGGAGAGGGATCAGTAACGATAGTGATCGGGCTTGTAGGGCCCGTCAACCGAGAGGCCAAGGTAGTCGGCCTGCTGTTCGGTCAGCGTGGTGAGTGCCACGCCGATCTTCCCGAGGTGCAGCCTCGCGACCTTCTCGTCCAGCGATTTCGGCAGTACGTGCACATCGACCGAATACTCCTCGCTCCGCTCCCAGAGTTCGATCTGCGCCAGCACCTGATTGGTGAAGGACGCCGACATCACGAAACTCGGGTGACCGGTGGCGCAACCGAGGTTCACGAGGCGACCTTCGGCGAGCAGGGTCAGGCGTCTGCCATCCGGGAACACCACCTGATCGACCTGCGGCTTGATGTTCTCCCAGGTGTACTGACGCAGTGACGCCACATCGATCTCGTTGTCGAAGTGGCCGATGTTGCAGACGATGGCTTCGTTCTTGAGACGCTTCAGCGCGTCGTGGTCGACGACGTTGACGTTGCCGGTGGCCGTGACGATGATGTCGACCTGATCGACGACGTCTTCGAGGCGTACCACGCGGAAGCCCTCCATCGCCGCCTGCAGCGCACAGATCGGGTCGATCTCGGTTATCCACACGTGCGCACCCATGCCGCGGAACGCCTGGGCGCAGCCCTTGCCGACGTCGCCGAAGCCGAGAACGAGCGCGATCTTGCCCGCGACCATGACGTCGGTGGCGCGCTTGATGCCGTCGATCAGCGACTCGCGGCAGCCATAGAGATTGTCGAACTTGGACTTCGTGACCGAGTCATTGACGTTGATTGCGGGTACCTTCAGCGTGCCCTTCTTCGCCATTTCGGCAAGGCGATGCACGCCCGTGGTGGTTTCTTCGGAGAGGCCCTTGATGTCCTGCATGAGTTCGGGGTACTGCTCGTGCATCATGAGGGTGAGATCGCCACCGTCATCGAGAATCAGGTTCGGCGTCCAGCCACCGGGGCCCTTGATGGTCTGGTGAATGCACCAGTCGAATTCTGCCTCGGTTTCCCCCTTCCAGGCGAACACCGGAACACCGGTAGCGGCGATGGCCGCCGCGGCGTGATCCTGGGTCGAGAAGATGTTGCACGAGGACCAGCGCACTTCGGCGCCCAGTGCGGTCAGGGTTTCGATCAGCACGGCGGTCTGGACGGTCATGTGCAGACAGCCTGCGATGCGAGCACCAGCGAGCGGTTTCGCGTCGCCGTACTCTTCCCGGAGTGCCATCAGACCCGGCATCTCGTGCTCGGCGATGGTGATTTCCTTGCGGCCCCATTCGGCCAGGCTGATGTCGGCGACCTTGCAGTCGGTGAAGGTGTCATTGCTCATGTGAAGGCTCGCTGGTAGTGCCCGCCCGCGTGGACGGTGTCTGCGGATACGGGCTGAAAGAGGGTAGTGTCGGGTACGGAAAGGCCGGACGGGCCATGCCGTCCGGCAGATGAAAGTTCGGCGGGTCGGACTCAGGCCATGCCCGCTGCCTGCCGCAGGGCATCGACACGGTCAATCCTTTCCCAGGTGAAGTTGTCGAGTTCGCGGCCGAAGTGGCCATAGCTTGCCGTCTGGCGATAGATCGGACGAACGAGATCGAGCATGGTGACGATGCCATGGGGGCGAAGATCGAACACGTCGGCAACGATTGCCTCGATGCGCCGATCATCGAGCTTGCCGGTGCCGAAGGTCTCGATGGAGATCGACGTGGGCTCGGCCACACCGATGGCGTAGGACAACTGAATTTCGCAGCGATCGGCAAGTCCGGCTGCAACGACGTTCTTGGCCACGTAACGACCGGCATAGGCAGCCGAACGGTCGACCTTGGAGGGATCCTTGCCGGAGAAGGCGCCGCCACCGTGACGCGCCATGCCACCGTAGGTATCGACGATGATCTTGCGCCCCGTGACACCGGCATCCCCGACAGGGCCACCGATGACGAAGCTGCCCGTCGGGTTGATGTGGATCTTGTCGCTCGGGCAGTTGTCAAGCCAGCTTTTCGGCAGCACGGGTTTGAGGATGTTTTCCATGACCGCTTCACGCAGGTCGGCAAGGCCGATGTCGGGGTCGTGCTGGGTGGAAAGCACGACGGCATCGAGGCCGACGGGTTTGCCGTCGCGGTAACGCAGCGTGACCTGGCTCTTGGCGTCGGGGCGCAACCACGGCAGACTGCCTGCCCTTCTCTGCGCTGCCTGCTGCTCGACAAGACGGTGCGCGTAGGTGATCGGTGCCGGCATCATCACCTCGGTTTCGTTGCTGGCATAGCCGAACATGAGCCCCTGGTCACCTGCACCCTGTTCTTCGGGAATGGCCCGATCGACACCCTGGGCAATATCGGGCGATTGCTTGCCGATGCCGTTGAGCACCGCACAGGTGGCGCCATCGAAGCCGATGTCGGAACTCGTGTAACCGATGTTGCAGACGCAATCGCGCACGAGCTTCTCGAGATCCACGTAGTGGCTCGTGGTGATCTCGCCCGCGACCACGACAAGACCCGTCTTGACGAGGGTTTCACAGGCCACGCGCGCATTGCGATCATGGGTGAGGATGTCGTCCAGCACCGCATCGGAAATCTGGTCGGCCATCTTGTCCGGATGGCCTTCGGAGACCGATTCGGAAGTGAAGATGTAATCGTTGGCCATGGCTGCCTCGCCTTGCTGTTGTCTGTACCTGATCGTCAGGCAGCGCATTGTAAGCGATTCATATAAAGATTTGTTTATACCTTGATCTGAATTGGGCGCACATCGCCTTGCATGTCATCGCGGGTCGAAACCCGGGAGCACTGTCGGCGGTAGCCTGATGTAGACTCCGCGTCATACCTGCAATGCCCGCTGCAGGACTGGTCGGCTCACCGTGCAAGTCGCTTCCCGGTCAGCCACACAGCTCGCCAGCCGAACACGCTTCATCGACATGAACACCATCGCCGATCACCCCGTCAACAGCCGCTGGCCCGCCGAGAATCCCGATGTCATCCAGCTCTATTCGCTGGCCACGCCGAACGGCCTCAAGGCGGCGTTGATGCTCGAGGAATGCTCCCTGCCCTTCGAGGCCCACCGCATCGGCATCGCAGGCGAGGACGCCGACAACCAGAGCGAGGCATTTGCAGCACTCAACCCCAACCGGAAGATTCCGGCCATCATCGACCCCGACGGGCCGGACGGCAAGCCACTGGCCTTGTGGGAGTCAGGAGCAATCCTCGTCTACCTCGCCGAGAAGACGGGGCAGTTCCTGCCGGCGGACCCGGCAGGACGCTACGAAACCCTGCAATGGCTCATGTTCCAGATGGGCGGCGTCGGACCGATGTTCGGCCAGTTCGGTTTCTTCAATAACTACGGTGGCAAGGACATGGAAGACCGGTTGCCGCACACGCGCTACCGAAACGAGGTGCGACGCCTCCTCGGCGTGCTCGAACAGCGTCTCGAGAAACGCGAATACCTCATGGGCGACGACTACACCATCGCCGACATCGCCACCCTGCCCTGGGTCAACGCGCTCGACGCCGCCTACCAGGCGAAGGAGGTGCTGGCGCTGGACGACTTCACGGCGGTGAACCGCTGGCTGGATCACGGCAAGGCGCGTCCGGCGTTCGAGCGTGCCCGTCAGGTGACGCCCATTCGGCGTTGATCGACGCAACCGCAACCACGAGAAAAGGCAACCATGGCCAAAGGCTCGCTGCAGGATCAACTGAAACAGGCCGGACTCGCTTCGCAGAAGCAGTACACGCGCGCGAAGAAGGCGAAGGACATGCGCGAAAGGCAGATCCGCAAGGGGCAGGCCGGCACCGACGAAACGCAGCAAGCCATCGCGCGCGCCGAGGCCGAGAAGCGGGAGAAGGACCGCTTGCTCAACGCCGAACGCCAGCGGGAGGCCGAGGCCCGGGCGGTTGCCGCACAGATTCGTCAGCTGATTGCCATGAACCGAATCAGCGAGCGGGGCGAGACGGAGTTCCGCTACGAGCATGACGGCCGCATTCGCACGCTGATGCTCGACGCCACGGTGCGACAGGCGCTGGTGGACGGGCGCCTCGCCATCGTCGGCCGGGACGAGATCATTGAGATCGTGCCCGAGCGCGTGGCCGGCAAGATTGCCGAACGTGATGCCAGTTGGGTAATACTGCGGAACACGCGTGATGCCGATGCTGCAATCGCCGACGAGGACGACCCCTACGCCGCGTACGAGGTACCGGACGACCTCATGTGGTAAGCGGGAAAGGCGCGGGCATGCATTCCTGCGTCAACGCATGGCTCCGCAACGGCACGGGGCGGCACCGTGGCCACCCCGCATGTTACTGCCTGTATTGGCTGCAGCCCGATCGGTCGAGACTGCGCAGAACGGCGAGACTGCTCAGAACGGAATGTCGTCGTCGAACTCGGCACCTGCCGCCACCGGCATGGGGCTGGCCGCCTGAGCGCCGGCAGCCGTCTGGGTGCCCTGTGTGTGCTGACGCGCCGCCTGATTGTAGTCGCCATCGCCGCGGCCACCGAGCAGCTGCATGTCGCGCGCGATGATCTGCGTGGAATAGCGGTCCTGGCCCGTTTCCTTGTCCTGGTACTTGTCGGTGCGGATCGAGCCTTCGATGTACACCTGCGAGCCCTTCTTCAGGTATTCACCCGCGATTTCGCCGAGGCGATTGAACAGCGTGACGCGGTGCCACTCGGTGCGCTCCTGACGCTCGCCGGTGTTCTTGTCCTTCCACTGTTCACTGGTGGCGATTCTGATGTTGGTAACGGCACCGCCACTCGGCATGTAACGCACCTCGGGATCTGCACCGAGATTGCCGACGAGAATGACCTTGTTGACACCTCTTGCCATTGTGTTTTCTCCTGTAACGTTGGCCGGATGATCTGTCCCTTGTCATCCGGGCCGGTACGATGAAATATGTGATGCTTGCCGGAACCCGAGGTTCCGGAACGGTACCGGCGCGCTCAGTTTACCGCATCTGCAGCGCTGTCCGCGGGGGCGTTGCGGAGACGTCTGACGTAGATCGCGTTTTCATCCGGTGCCGGTGTGACTTCCAGCACATCCGGTGCACCACGCAGTTCTTCGAGCAGCAGCGCAAGGCCCGCCGCATCGAGCCTGTCCACCGAACGACGCTCGGTGGTGCTCCGCGGTGGCGCTTCGAAACCTCGAAGCGTGAACAGCCAGAGCAGGCACAGTACGGGCAGCAGCAGATGCAATGCTGCAATGCCCTGGCGATCCACCACCAGCCCGGCGCCGACCCCGCCGAGAAAGGCCCCGAGGAACTGACTGGCCGAGTAGATGCCGAACGCGGTACCGCGACTGCCGGTCGGTGCCTGGCGCGAGACCAGTGAGGGCAACAGCGCCTCGAGGGCATTGAGGCAGATGAAGAAGAGCACGATGCCCGCCAGCACCACGGACAGTGCCAGCGTGTCGTGCGCGGACGCGTTCATGGCCGTGCTTCCGTTGGCGGCCTGAACGTCGAAGCTGGCACCACTGACGGCAGCGGGCCAGCCCAGCAGCGGCTGCACCACGACCAGCCCGAGCACACACAGCATCAGCACCTGACGCACCCGTCCGCGCTCGGCACGCCGCAGCAGCGGCACCATCAGCAAGAGTCCGGCGAGCGCAGCCCCGAGATACACCCAGACGTGTTCGCTGTTGGTGATACCCACCGCGCGCAGTGTCAGTGGCACGGCCAGAAAGGTGGCAGTGATGAGAATGTGCAGCACGAAGATGCTGAGGTCGAGTCGCCAGAGCTGAGGATGTCGGAGCAATTCGCCGATGCTGCCGAGGTGCACACCGGTATCGCGTCGGAAGCCGCCGGCGGCGGGGTCCGGCACGGCAAACAGCAGCAATGCGAACGCCAGCAGCGACAGCAGCGACATCACCCAGAACAGACTGTCGATCGAGGTCCAGGCAATCAGCGCGGGTCCGACGATCAGCGCGAGGATGAACGCAGCACCGATGCTCACGCCGAGTATTGCCATGACACGCGTGCGGTGCTCGTCGCGCGAGAGATCGGCGGCGAGCGCCATCAGTACCGAGGCCACGGCACCTGCCCCCTGCAACGCACGGCCGAGAATCACCATCCAGATCGAATCGGCGAGCGCCGCCACGGCAGAACCCACGGCCATGATCAGAAGGCCGATGGCGATCACCGGCTTCCTGCCGAATCGATCGCTGGCAAGGCCGAAAGGAATCTGCAGCAGAGCCTGCAACAGGCCATAGATACCGATGGCGAGCCCCGTCAGCAATGCCGTGGCACCCGTGTATTCGCCCGCATGCAGACTGAACACCGGCAGGATCAGGAACAGGCCGAACATGCGCACGAGATAGATCAGCGCGATCGAGCCGATGGCGCGGCGTTCCCGAGGTAACAGGCGAGTACTGACGGAGGTGGACAAGCGCAGGCTTCCGGAGCAGGGACAGGACACTCCGCTGTGGTCGTGCCCCCGGGCGGCAAGACTGCCGGAACACACGAAGCAGCGAAGCCGCCATGATACCGGCAACGACACCCGTTTGAGGAAGCCGCCATGATACCGGCAACGACACCCGTTTGAGTACGGGGGCCCGTGTAGCTCGCGTATAGTGAGCCCCACAAGAATCGGCACGCCCTGATGTCTCATGGACAGCATACGCATTCGCGGTGCCCGCACCCACAACCTGAAGAACATCGACGTCGAGCTTCCGCGCGATTCCCTCGTGATCATCACCGGACTGTCGGGCAGCGGCAAGTCCTCGCTGGCCTTCGATACGCTCTTCGCCGAGGGCCAGCGCCGCTTTGTCGAGTCGCTCTCGGCCTATGCGCGGCAGTTCCTCTCGGTCATGGACAAGCCCGATGTGGATACCATCGAGGGGCTCTCGCCCGCCATTGCCATCGAGCAGAAATCCACCTCGCACAATCCGCGCTCGACGGTCGGCACGATCACCGAAGTTCACGACTATCTGCGGCTTCTCTTTGCCCGTGTCGGCACCCCGCGCTGCCCGATACACGGCGAGCCACTCGACGCGCAGACCATCAGCGAGATGGTCGACACCACCCTCGCCCTGCCCGAAGGCGAAGCCTGGGCGCTGCTCGCGCCCGTGGTGCGTGACCGCAAGGGCGATCACCAGACCGTGTTCGCGTCACTTCGGCAGCAGGGTTATCTGCGCGCCCGCATCGACGGCACCCTGACCGAACTCGAGGGCGAGATCCGGCTCGACGCGCGCCGGAAGCACAGCATCGATGTGGTGGTGGACCGCTTCAGGATCCGCGACGATCTGCGCCTGCGACTTGCCGAGTCCTTCGAAACCGCCACCAGCCTCGGCGACGGCAACGCCTCGCTCGTGAACCTCCGCGATGAGGAAGCCGCGGAGATCGTGCTGTCGACACGCTACGCCTGTCGCACATGCGGTTATTCCATGCCGCGCCCGGAACCGAGGAACTTCTCCTTCAACAGCCCCCAGGGTGCCTGCAGCGATTGCGACGGTCTCGGGGTGGCGAGTCACTTCGATCTCGAGCGCATCATTCTCGATCCCGCCATCGGCATTGCCGATGGTGCCATCCGTGGCTGGGATCGCAGGACACCCTTCTACTTCCAGATGATGCAGGCGCTCGCGAAACACTACCGTTTCAGCCTCGACAAACCCTTCGGCAAGCTCTCGGAAAAGGCGCGGAACGTGGTGCTCTACGGCAGCGGCAATACCGAGATCGCCTTCAGTTACAAGAGCGAGAAAGGCAGCACCGCCTTCAGCAACACCAAGGTGTTCGAAGGCGTGATCCCGAACCTCGAACGGCGTTACCGGGAAACCGAATCGGCCAGCGTGCGCGATGAACTCGCGCGCCTCATGACCTCCACCGTCTGCCCGAGCTGCCATGGCGCGCGTCTGAACGAAGCCGCGCGCCACGTGTTCGTGGGCCAATGGTCACTGCCGGCACTGAGCGAGCTGTCCATCAGTGAAGCGGCCGCTACGGTCGAGGCACTGGCATTCAGTGGTCAGAAAGCCGCCATCGCCGAGAAGATCACGCGCGAGATCGGCACCCGTCTCGCGTTCCTGAACAACGTCGGGCTCGACTATCTCAGCCTCGCGCGCGGCGCCGATACCCTTTCGGGGGGCGAGGCACAGCGCATTCGCCTTGCGAGTCAGATCGGTGCGGGCCTGCAGGGCGTCATGTACGTGCTCGACGAACCTTCGATCGGGCTCCACCAGAGAGACAACGACAAGCTCCTCGCCACGCTACGGCACCTGCGCGATCTCGGCAACACCGTGATCGTGGTCGAACACGACGAAGACGCCATCCGCGCCGCCGATCATGTACTGGATATCGGTCCGGGAGCCGGCGTTCACGGTGGCGAGATCGTGGCCAGCGGCACACCCGCCGACATCATGGCCAGCGAAGCCTCCCTGACCGGACGCTACCTCACGGGCACCGAGCGCATTCCCGTCCCCGAGCACAAGGTACCGGGAAAGCACTGGCTGTCGATCAAGGGCGCGCGTGGCAACAATCTCAGGAACGTCGATGCGCGCTTCCCGATCGGACTCATGACGCTCGTGACGGGCGTGTCCGGCTCGGGCAAGTCCACCCTCGTCAACGACACCCTGCTGCGCCACGTATCCAACGAACTGCATCGCTCGAAGCACGAAGCCGCCCCCGTGACGTCCATCACCGGCCTCTCCCGCATCGACAAGGTCATCGCCATCGACCAGAGCCCGATCGGACGCACGCCGCGGAGCAACCCCGCCACCTATACCGGCATGTTCGCGGGCATTCGTGAGCTGTTCGCCGGTACCCGCGAGGCACGCTCGCGGGGCTACCGACCCGGGCGCTTCAGCTTCAACGTCAAGGGTGGCCGCTGCGAGGCCTGCCAGGGCGACGGGCTCGTCAAGGTGGAAATGCACTTCCTGCCCGACGTCTACGTACCCTGCGATGTCTGTGAAGGCAGGCGCTACAACCGCGAAACGCTGGATATCCAGTACAAGGGCAGGAACATCCACGAGGTACTGTCGATGACGGTGGAGGAAGCACAGGATTTCCTGTCTGCCATCCCTGCCCTGAAACGCAGGCTTGACACCCTCATGGAGGTGGGCCTGGCCTACATCACGCTCGGTCAGAACGCCACCACGCTCTCGGGCGGCGAAGCACAGCGCATCAAGCTTGCCCGCGAACTCTCCAAGCGCGACACGGGCAGCACGCTCTACATCCTCGACGAACCTACCACGGGCCTCCACTTCCACGACGTCAGGGCACTGCTCGGGGTACTGACCAGGCTTCGTGATGCCGGCAACACGCTGGTGATCATCGAGCACAACCTCGACGTCATCAAGACCGCAGACTGGATCGTGGATCTCGGGCCTGAAGGTGGCCAGGGGGGCGGCGAAATCGTGTTTGCGGGTACCGTTGATGACATCGTCGCGTCCACGGCGTCACATACCGGCCGCTATCTCGCACGCATGTTCGACTGAATGCCTCGGCACGTCGGACGTACCGCTGGCATGCTTCTCAGATTTCGAAGTCGGTCTCGCGCACGCCGAAGGCCGAGGCCTCAAGGGCCGCGGTCGCATCCAGCTCTGCATTGAGTTCCTGTTCGAGCAACCATTCAGCGGCATCGAGCGACGCCGGCTTCCCGACCAGTGGCCCCTGTATTGCCGAGAAGCCGAGTGCCTGCAATGCCTCGAGTTCACTGTCGTCATGTACACCATCGGCAATCAGCGCGATACCGGAATACCTGGCGATGTTCACGACCGCCTTGAGAATCGAGTCGTTGACCTTGTCCACGTCCATCGAGAGGCTGCTGTCGAGAACAAGGTTGGTGTCCGAGTTGGTGTCCGAGCGTGGCATCATCACGGGAGAGACGATGATGGCGTTGACGGGAACGCGGCCAAGCAGACGGATGGAGGAATGGCCGGCACCGTAGCCGTCGATCAGGAGACGCAGGCCAGTACCGGAGAGTCTTTGAAGAAGCTTGATCTTCGGTTCCTCGGCACCCACAAGACAGCGTTCGGGAATCAGCAGCCCGAGGTCGGCGTGTTCGAGATAGGGAAAGCCCGCGAGCAGCGATTCAAGCTTGTCGACAAAACCTTCCTGCGCGAGTGCGATGTCGGAAACCGGTACATCGATCGCCATGCGCCAACCATCATTCTGCCAGTCGATCAGTTGCCGAATCGCCATCTCCACATGGTTGAGCGCGATGTCCACGCCGATCACGCCGCTGTCGACCAGGCGCCGCCAGTGCGCTTCGTCGATACGCTCGCCATCGTCTCCCTTGAGCCAGGGACGCAGCACGAATCCCGTGACATGCGCTTCGGCCAGGGCACGACGGGGCTGAAGATCGTGGCCGAATTGCTTGTCGATGACAGCCT
This sequence comes from Gammaproteobacteria bacterium, assembly GCA_002746645.1. Classification (GTDB taxonomy): domain Bacteria; phylum Pseudomonadota; class Gammaproteobacteria; order Granulosicoccales; family Granulosicoccaceae; genus Granulosicoccus. Next base: position 12,257 of record PDPU01000029.1, read on the forward strand.
GACGTATGCGTTCGAGAAGACGCCACTCGCGACGCACCGTCGAATCGAGGCGTGCATCGTGAATGGCATATCCGTTACGCCCTGCATGCTTGGCGTGGTACATCGCTTCGTCGGCAAAACGCACGAGTTCATCGGCCTGATCGCTGTGTTCCGGACAGAGTGCGATGCCGATACTGGTCGTGACTTCGACCTTGTGTGCACCGATGCGATAGGGCGTGGACACGCAGTCGAGCACCTGCTGTACCACACGCTCGGTCGCCCCGCTGCCGACACCTTCGCTCAGGATCAGCACGAACTCGTCACCACCGAGGCGGAAGAGCTGATCGTGGCCACGCATGCGATGCACGAGGCGCTGCGCCACCATCTTCAGCAGCTCATCTCCCACGGCATGACCGAAGCTGTCGTTGACCTTCTTGAAGCCATCGAGATCGAAAAAGAGCAGTGCCAGCGGCTCCGCGCTCGAACGCGAATGCCTCACCTGACGCTGGATCTCCTCCTCGAAACTTGCACGGTTGGGCAATCCCGTGAGTGTATCAAGCGTTGCCATTTTCGAGAGCCGGGTATTCGAAGCTTCGAGCACCGTGGTCTTCTTCTCGAGCGACTCGATCAGCGAGCAGTTTCTGAGCGCCTGCCCGATACCGGCACCCAGTGCTGCGTAGCGCGGCTCGAGCAGACTGCTGGCATCAACCACGAGATAACCGATGCCGCAACGTCCGATACTGACTGGATATACGGTTAAAAGATCGCGCTCGAATTCCCCGCGCAATGCCGCAGGCAGGAGATCGGCCAGTGGAAACTCCGTTCTTTCGAGCGCAGCAGCCGTACTCATGTCGTCAAGCTGATGCGCCAGGGTCAGCTCCGCCATGCGCTCCTTGTGACGCCGCGTCTCTTCCGGTCTCAACAACACCAGCCAGGCGCGCTCGATACCGCTTTCGCGGAAATAGCGTCTGAGTTCGGCCAGCACGTCTTCACGACGCGACACCGAATTGAAGTCCAGCATGAGTTCGTCCTGCGCCTGTCGCTGACGTTGTATCTCGAGCAGTTCGCGCGACCTCGCACTCCAGAGTACCGCACCGAACAGCATGCCGGCATCGGCAATGACACGCACGGCCAGCGGATGCAGATGTCTGGCCGCCACCCGCTTGGGCGCGAGCAGCAACTGGCGGTAGCCATGCTGCCACCAGTGATTGTTGTCTTCGGATATCGCGAAACGGGTCAGCAGATACTGCATGTATTCGTGTGCTGCGCTGCTGCCTTCGGTGAGCGTGGCCATGAGCGCATCGACGAGCGCTTCGATGTCCACTTCGTGCGGCGGCTTGATCCAGAGAAGGCCCTGGACGATCCGCTGCCTCGATTCCTCCAGCGAAACATCTTCCCCGACTTCCTCGAAGAAACTCTCGCCGCGCGCGGCACTCGACTCGCGCGCCACGAAACGCGACGGTACGCGATGCACGATGGTCTTGCGTGCCGTTTCCGTCCGGTTGCGACCGGCCGCACCGAGCGACTCGATCGCCGCGTCCCCTTCCCACTTGCGAATCTGCCGCACCAGCGCGAGCACTGCCTTTTCGATCTGCACATAGAGAAAGCGGCGAATGGTCGTGATCGGCGGATAGGTACTGAGCGAGTCCGGTGTGTCGTCGATCCCTGACACGACGATCTGTTCCGGTACGCTGATGCCGTGGCTCTGCAGCGCACGCACGGCATTGGCCGCCATGGTGTCGCTCGCGGCAATGACGGCATCGAAACGTTTGCCTCTGGCGAGAAGCTGTTGCGTGGCGACATAGGCATCGGAAGGAAGATAGCCGCCGTCGACCACGAGCGATTCGTCGATCTCGAGGCCACGCACGGCCATGGCTTCACGGAACGCGGCTTCCACCTGATCGGAATCCGGGTTGCCGCGACGCCCGCGAATGAAGGCGACGTTCTGACGCTCCGGCACCGCGAGCATGTGCACCATGAGGTCGCCCAGCGCTTCGCGCATCTCGTAGACCACGGATTCCACGCCGTCGATGCGATTGCCGACGTTGACCAGCGGGCGCCAGGAAAGACGTGCCGCGAACTCGACGAGTGCCTCGCTGCTCATGTGCTTGCCGAGGAGATTGCTCATGAGCAAGGTGCCAGCCACGTCGAAGCGCGCCGCGAGTTGATACAGCGAATCGCAGATGTCCCCGAAATCATCCTTGTCGAGAAAGTCGATACCGGGGTTCCTGACGGCGATGACCGCACTTGCAAACCCCTGCCGGCGCAGGTGCTGACGTGCACTGCGTACCAGTTGCCGCCGATAGCCTTCCTGTGTATCGATGACGATCGCCACCAGTGGCGTCTTCTGCGGACTCACGATCTGCGAACTCACGATCAGTGCTCGGCCCCCGCGCCGAGTTCACGATCCAGCAGCGCCACGACGGCCTCGTGGGGCGATACGCCGTCGATGACCACGCGATGGATCTGCTCGATGATGGGCATGCTGATACCGAGCGACTGCGCCTTTTCGTAGACGGTTCGCGCGGCCCCTATCCCCTCGACCACCTGACCGATGTCTTCGGCTGCCTGCTCGACCGTGGCGCCCCTGGCAAGGGCAAGACCCATGCGGCGGTTGCGTGACTGATCGTCGGTACACGTGAGTACCAGATCTCCCATGCCGGCAAGACCGACAAAGGTCTGTTGCTCGGCACCGAGCGCAAGACCGAGCCGCGACAATTCCCGCAGGCCGCGGTTGATCAAGGCGATGCGCGCGTTGGCACCGAAGCCGAGCCCGTCGGAGAGCCCCGCCCCGATGGCGAGCGCGTTCTTGACCGCACCACCTATCTCGACGCCGATGATGTCACTCGAGGTATAGGCGATGAACTTGTGGCTGCGGAGCGCGTCGGCCATGTACCGGCTCCACTCGGGGTTCGAACCTGACACGGTGATGGCCGTGGGCAGACCGATGCCGACCTCGCGCGCGAAGGTGGGTCCGGAGACCACTGCGTAATCCCTGCATTCAGGCCAGACGTCCAGCACCACCTGGTGTGGCAGGAGACCCGTATCCTGCTCGAAACCCTTGGTCGCCCAGGCAAGATGGGGTGGGCCGAGATCCTTGCGCTCACGAACCGCACGCAATGCTTCGAGCAGAGCGCGAAAGGCATGGCTCGGTACCGTCACGAGGATGTGCGAACCCGTCGCCACCCGTTCGAAATCCTCGGTAAGGTCGAGTAGATCCGGAAATGCCGCACCCGGCAGATAGCGGACATTCTCTCGCTCTGCTGCCATTTTACGCATGGCATCGCCATCGCGCCCCCACAGCAGCGTAGGGCTGCCGGCACGAGCCAGTTGAATCGCCAGCGCCGTACCCCAGGAACCGGCGCCAATGACGACCATTTCGGACACAACCTTGCGTCCCCCGCCGTTGCTGCCCTGCAGAGCGATTGGTGACGGTGAGGTCATCAACTCTCCTGTGTGCGAATGCCACACGCGTACGAAACACGCGCATCCGGCAAAGTATGAATCTGACGATCCAGTGTAAACGCTGCAACACCATTTCGCTGCAGTTGCCCGCGTACACCTCCCCGTTCTCGGCAGGTCTACGCGGCTTGACAGCAAACAGTCGCCGGTGAGTGCATGTACGACGGATACAAACGGAAAATCCCGACAGCACCTGCATGTACCACCGGGATCTGAAAGGCAATCAAGTCACACGTGTGACTGTCATTCGTCGTCGATGATCGCTCAGTCGTCGCCGTGATCAACGAACTCGATGATGGCCATGGGCGCGTTGTCGCCCGGACGCATGCCGATCTTCAGGATACGCGTATAACCACCGGGCCGATCCGTGAAACGCGGGCCGAGGTCGGCAAAGAGCTTGCCCACCGCTTCCTTGCTGCGCAGACGATCGAACATCTGGCGGCGCCTCGCGACGGAATCGCTCTTCGCGGCGGTGATCATCGGCTCGATGACGCGGCGGAGTTCCTTTGCTTTCGGCACCGTGGTGCGGATGGATTCGTGCTCGACGAGCGAAGCTGCCATGTTGCGGAACATGGCCTTGCGGTGGCTCGAGTTGCGGTTGAGCTTGCGCCCACTCTTGCGATGTCTCATCGTGATATCTCTATTCGTACAAGCCGATTACTTCGCCAGTTCGCGCTGCTTCTGCAACTCGGGTGGCGGCCAGTTCTCGAGGCGCATGCCGAGGGCGAGGCCTTGCTGGGCAAGCACGTCCTTGATTTCGGTCAGTGATTTCTTGCCGAGGTTCGGCGTCTTCAAAAGTTCCACTTCGGTGCGCTGGATCAGGTCGCCGATGTAGTAGATGTTTTCGGCCTTGAGGCAGTTGGCCGAACGAACCGTGAGTTCAAGATCGTCAACGGGACGCAGCAGCACGGGATCGACATCGGACGCGGCTTCCTCTTCCTGAGTACTGCTTTCGGCCTTGAGGTCCACGAACACCGAAAGCTGCTCCTGAAGAATGGTCGCTGACTTGCGGATCGCCTCTTCGGGATCGATGGTGCCATTGGTTTCGATTTCGACCACGAGCTTGTCGAGGTTGGTACGCTGTTCGACACGCGCGGCTTCGACGTTGTAGGCCACACGATAGACCGGGCTGAAGGAAGAGTCGATCTGCATGGTGCCGATCGGGCGACTCTCGCCTTCGTCGAGGGTTCGCGCCGACGCCGGCTCGTATCCGCGACCGACACGGGCACGCAACGTCATGTTGAGATTGACGTCGCCCGTGATGTGGCAGATCACGTGATCGGGGTTGATGATCTCGATGTCGTGATCGAGCGTGATGTCGCCTGCCGTGACCACGGCAGGACCCTGCTTGACAAGCTTCAGGGTAGCTTCTTCACGCGCGTGCATGACAAGTGCAACGCCCTTGAGGTTCAGGAGAATATCGAGCACGTCTTCCTGTACACCTTCCATGGTGCTGTACTCGTGCTCGACGCCTTCGATCTCCGCTTCGAAAAACGCGGCACCGGGCATCGAGGAAAGCAGGATGCGACGCAGGGCGTTACCCAGAGTATGGCCGAAGCCCCGCTCGAGCGGCTCGAGAGTCACCTTCGCATGATTCTCGTTGCTGGCAGTGACATCGACAATGCGCGGTTTCAGAAATTCTGTTTGCATGACACTCTGAACGGTTTGGGTCCCGGCCTCGGCAAGGGAGACAGGGCCATGAAAAACTGATGGCAGCGGAGGGGCTGCCGGCAACTCGGCCGCAACGCGGGTGACCGGTACGGATGACCCGGTACGGATGACCGGCGCAGCCGATCGGCGTGGATTACTTCGAGTACAGCTCCACCACCAGAGATTCGTTGATCTCGGCAGGCAGATCGCTGCGATCGGGGACGCTCTTGAACAGACCCTCGAACTTCTTGACGTCAACGTCGACCCAGGCAGGCATGCCGCGCTGTTGTGCGAGTTCGATCGAATCGGCGATGCGCGCCTGTTTCCTGGCCTTTTCACGAATCGTGATGGTCTGGTTCGGCTGCACCTGATAGGAAGGGATGTTCACGACCTGACCGTCGACGAGAATGGCCTTGTGCGAGACAAGCTGACGAGCTTCCGCACGCGTCGAGCCAAAGCCCATGCGGTAGACGACATTGTCAAGACGCTGCTCGAGCATTGAAAGAAGATTCTCGCCCGTCGACCCTTTCCTTGCAGCAGCAGCCTTGTAGTAATTGCGAAACTGCTTTTCGAGCACGCCGTACATGCGGCGCAGTTTCTGCTTTTCTCGAAGCTGGATGGCATAGTCCGACGGGCGGCCACGCTTTGCGCCCTGCATGCCGGGCGGCGTTTCGAGGTTGCACTTCGATTCGAGCGGACGCAGGCCAGACTTGAGGTACAGGTCGGTGCCTTCACGTCGGCTCAGTTTGCAGGTGGGTCCGGTGTAACGTGCCACGGGTTTCTCCTGGAATTGTTATCGAGCTGCCGACGCGTCAGACGCGGCGCTTCTTCGGCGGTCGAACGCCATTGTGCGGAATGGGCGTGACATCGATGATGCTGCTGATCTTGTAGCCCACGTTGTTGAGCGAACGAACGGCAGAATCGCGGCCCGGACCCGGACCCTTGACATGCACGTCGATGTTCTTGAGACCGTATTCCCTGGCGGCTTCACCGGCACGCTCGGCCGCAACCTGAGCGGCAAAGGATGTGCTCTTCCTGGAGCCACGAAAGCCGGAACCACCAGCGGTGGCCCATGACAGGGCGTTGCCCTGGCGATCGGTGATCATGACGATCGTGTTGTTGAACGAAGCGTGAATGTGCGCGATGCCGTCAGTGACGGTGCGACGAACCTTTTTCTTGGTGCTGGCTGCCATATGATGTCGTTATCTTCCGAAAATACTCTGGCGTGTCATCAGCGCTTGAGCGGACGACGCGGGCCCTTGCGCGTACGGGCGTTGGTCTTGGTGCGCTGACCGCGAAGCGGCAGGCCACGACGGTGACGGATACCACGGTAGCAACCGAGATCCATCAGACGCTTGATGTTCATGGAAACGTCGCGGCGAAGGTCACCCTCGACGACATACTTGCCGACTTCGGTACGAAGCTGCTCGATCTCGGACTCCGACAGATCACGCACTTTCACATCCGGTGCCACGCTGGCGGCTTTGCAGATGGCGTAGGCGCGAGTACGGCCAATGCCGTAGATGGAGGTCAGAGCCACCCATGTGTGCTTCTGAACCGGAATGTTGATGCCGGCAATACGTGCCATGCTGTTCTCCGACGACTCTTTAGATATCGCTGTATGAAATGAAAAGCGCGGGCTCAGCCCTGGCGCTGCTTGTGACGCGGATCGGTGCAGATCACACGGATCACGCCCTTGCGCTTGATGATCTTGCAGTTGCGACAGATTTTCTTGACTGATGCTCTGACTTTCATGACTCTGTTCCGATCAATGTAGCCAGAGCCCCGAAAGGCTCCGGCCGGTAAACTCGAATTCAGCGCGTGCCGCCCACCGGCCCGCGATTGCCCTGACCACGGCGGCCGCCACGACCACCTCGTTTTCTTCTGCGGCCGGAACCACGGCCGCCACCCTCGCCTTCGTCACCCCCCATGCCCTGTTTGCGCATGAGCCCTTCGTACTGGTGACTCATCATGTGCGCCTGCGCCTGGCCGACGAAATCCATGATGACGACGACGATGATCAACAGCGATGTTCCACCGAAGTAGAACGGCACACTCCAGAACAGGATCAGGAATTCTGGCAGCAGGCAGACCAGGGTGATGTAGATGGCACCGTACAGCGTGAGGCGAGTGAGTACGCCATCGATGTAACGGGCTGTCTGCTCACCCGGGCGAATGCCGGGGATGAAGGCGCCGGAGCGTTTCAGGTTGTCCGCCGTCTCCTTCGCATTGAACACGAGTGCCGTGTAGAAGAAGCAGAAGAAGATGATGGCCGAAGCATACAATATGATATAGAGAGGCTGCCCCGGTTGCAAGGTCGAAACAATGGCATTCAGCCACGAATTCGAGCTGCCTGCGGCCATATCACCTATGGTCGCCGGGAACAGAATGATGCTCGAGGCGAAGATCGGTGGAATGACGCCCGCCATGTTCAGCTTCAGTGGCAGATGGCTCGACTGTGCCTGGTACAGGTGGCGGCCCTGTTGTCGCTTGGCATAGTTCACCGTGATGCGACGCTGGCCGCGCTCGACGAACACCACGAAGGCCGTGACCGCGAGCACCATGAGAAACAGCAGGATGATCGTGAACACGCTGAGCTCACCCGTGCGCTGCAGTTCCAGGGTGCCACCGATTGCGGCAGGCAGCCCGGCAACGATGCCGGCAAAGATCAGAATCGAGATGCCGTTACCGATGCCACGCTCGGTGATCTGTTCACCGAGCCACATCAGGAACATGGTGCCGGTAACCAGCGTGATCGCAGCCGTGAGCACGAAACCCGGACCCGCGAGGAACACGACACTCTGGCCGTTGGCACCCTGATTCTGAAGCGCAATGGCAATGCCGATGGCCTGAACCGAAGCAAGCAACACCGTGAAGTAACGCGTGTACTTCGTGATCACGCGGCGGCCGGATTCGCCTTCCTTCCGAAGCTGTTCAAGCTGCGGAATGACGTGCGTCATGAGCTGCATGATGATCGACGCCGAGATGTAGGGCATGACACCGAGTGCGAACACCGACATGCGCGACAGCGAGCCGCCGCCGAACATGTTCAGCATGCCGAGAATGCCACTGCTCTGCTGGGCGAAGAGATCCGCCATCACGCGCGGATCGACGCCCGGAATGGTGATGAACGAACCGATGCGGAAGATCACCAGCGCCATCAGCACGAACAGCAGGCGCGAGCGCAGCTCGGCCGAACCACCGAGGCCTGTGAGGGCGGGTTTGTTTCTGTCTGCTGTTGCCATGATGCTCCGGGAGTCTACCGTGAAACGCTGTAACGCAAACCGGGTAGATCAGTTACCGGCCGGGTTACCGGCCGGATTTCCAGCGGGATCATCACCAGCGGTGGTGTCGCTGTCGGCTGCATCCGTTGCGGGTTCATCAGCCGCGCCGGCAGCAGGTGCCGCTTCTGCCGCAGCATCCGCCGTTGCGGACGCCTTCGGTGTCGCCGCGGGTGCATCGGAGATGCTGCCACCGGCTGCTTCGATGGCCTCGCGCGCACCTTTGGTGACGCGACAACCAACGACGGTGACGGCCTTCGCAAGCTCGCCCGACTTGATGATCTTCACGGTGTGTGTCTGCAGGGGCACGACACCCGCGGCGATCAGCGAAGCCGGCGAGATTTCGCCATCGATGCCGGCAAGCTCGTGGAGCCGCACTTCGGCATAGTGACGCGCCATGCGCGACGTGAAACCGAATTTCGGCAGACGTCGCTGGATGGGCATCTGACCGCCTTCGAAGCCGACCTTGTGCCAGCCACCCGAACGCGACTTCTGTCCCTTGTGGCCGCGACCACCGGTCTTGCCGTTGCCCGAGCCGATACCGCGACCGACGCGATTGGCGACCTTGCGGCTACCCGGAGCGGGCTTGAGATTGTTCAGCGCCATGATGTCATACCTGAGCTTGCGGCTCTTCAACACGGAGCATGTAGCCGACCTTGTTGATCATGCCGCGGTTTTCGGGGGTGTCGAGCACTTCAACGGTCTGATGCATGCGACGCAGGCCAAGGCCGCGCACACTTGCCTGATGATTCTGCAGGCGTCCGTTCATGCTCTTCACGAGCGTGACCTTGAGTTTCCTTTCACCGCTCATGAGGATGTGCCTCCACGGATCTCTTCGATCGACTTGCCTCGCTTGGCCGCAATCGATTCGGGACTGTGCATGCTGGCGAGACCGTTGATGGTTGCGCGCACCACGTTGACCGGATTGTTGGTACCGATGATCTTGGCAAGTACGTTGCGCACACCCACTGCTTCGAAGACGGCGCGCATGGCGCCGCCGGCGATGATGCCGGTACCTTCGGAGGCGGGCTGCATGTAGACGCGCGCAGCACCGTGACGGCCTTTGAGCGGATACTGCAGGGTGCCGTCGTCGAGTGCAACGGTTCGCATGTCGCGCCGGGCCTTTTCCATCGCCTTCTGGATGGCGAGCGGCACTTCACGCGCCTTGCCGTAGCCGAGACCGACGCGACCGTTGCCGTCACCGACGACAGTCAGCGCGGTAAAGCCGAACTGCCGACCGCCCTTGACCACCTTGGCCACGCGGTTGATCGTGACCAGCTTCTCGATGTAGCCGTCGCTCGGCTGGTTGTTGAAATCTTGCTGTGCCATTTATCTATCCTCAGAACTTCAAGCCGCCTTCGCGCGCTGCATCGGCCAGAGCCTTGACGCGGCCGTGGAACTTGAAGCCGGAGCGATCGAACGCCACCTCGGTGACACCCGCTGCAACGGCCTTCTCGGCGATCGACTTGCCCACTGCAGAGGCCGCCTCGACGTTGCCGCCGTTCGGCACACTGCCACGAATGTCCTTGCCTAACGTGGAAGCCGTGGCCAGTACCTTGTCGCCATCGGCAGCGATAAGCTGCGCATAGATGTGACGCGGCGTGCGGTGCACGGTGAGACGCGGCATGCCGAGCTTGCGGATGTGTGCGCGCGTCTTCTTCGCGCGGCGCAGACGTGAATTCTTCTTGTCCATGCTCGTGCCCCTTACTTCTTCTTGGCTTCTTTCATCGCCACGTACTCGTCGACGTAGCGAATGCCCTTGCCCTTGTAGGGCTCCGGCGGACGGTAGGCGCGAATGTCGGCCGCAACCTGCCCGACCACCTGCTTGTTGACGCCCGACACCACGATCTCGGTCTGGCTCGGCGTTTCCACGGTGATGCCATCGGGCACCTTGTGAACCACCGGATGCGAAAAACCGACGGTGATGTTGAGGTTCGAACCCTGTGCCTGCGCGCGGTAACCGACGCCGCGAAGTTCGAGCTTCTTCTGGAAACCCTCACTGACCCCGACGACCAGGTTGTTCAACAGCGAACGCATGGTACCCGCCATGGCGACAGCACCCTGATCACCCTCCTTGCGGGCGCGCACGGAAAGGCTGCCGTCTTCACTGGTGACTGCCACACTCTCGTGAACGTCCACCGAATTCTGGCCCTTCGGGCCCTTGGCACTGACCGTCTGGCCGCTGACGTTGACATCAACGCCCTTCGGCACCGCGACAGGTGCTTTTGCTATACGTGACATTGCTAGTTTCCTCGAGTCCTGTCGCTACCGATCAGCAGACGGTGCAGATGACTTCGCCACCGATACCTTCGGCAGCGGCCTTCTGGCCGGTCATGACACCACGCGAGGTGGAGACGATGGCGACACCAAGACCACCGAGCACAGCGGGCATGTCGTTCGCTGCACGGTACTGTCGAAGACCGGGACGGCTGTAACGACGGATCCTGTCGATGACCGGCTTGTTGTCGAAGTACTTCAGCTTGACGGTCAGTGTCGGCTTGCCCTCGACATCGCTGGTTTCGTGGCCCAGGATGTAGCCCTCGCTTTCAAGCACATCGGCAATGCTCGACTTGAGTTTCGCTGCGGGCATGGATACCGATACCTTCCGCGCCTGCTGCCCGTTGCGAATACGGGTCAGCATGTCGGCGATGGGGTCAGACATACTCATGTAGGTTGATTCTCTTGAAGTGTAGATCTCGCGTGTGGATCGGGAAGACGGTGCCGTTACCAGCTCGCCTTGACGAGGCCAGGTACATCACCACGCATGGCTGCCTCTCGAAGCTTGATGCGACTCAGGCCGAACTTGCGGTAGTAACCGTGCGGACGACCGGTCTGACGACAGCGGTTGCGCTGACGCGACGGAGAGGAATCACGCGGAAGCTTCTGCAGCTGTACCACGGCGTCCATCTTCTCGTCGTAACTGCTCTCTGGCGAGGCAATGATTGCCTTCAGCTTCGCACGCCTGTCCTGGTACTGACGAACCAGTTTCGTGCGGCGCTTCTCGCGCGCTACCATGGATTTCTTGGCCATTGTTCTCTGAGTCCTGTTCTGCTCCGTAAGTACCGGCGTCGTGCAGACGCGGGTTTCTACTGGCGGAAGGGAAAGTTGAATTTCTTCAGAAGCGACAGCGCTTCCTCATTGGTCTTTGCCGAGGTGGTGATCGTGATGTCGAGACCGCGGAGCCTGTCGACCTTGTCGTAGTCGATTTCCGGGAAGATGATCTGCTCCTTCACACCGAGACTGTAGTTACCCCGCCCGTCGAAGGATTTCGGACTGATGCCACGGAAGTCACGGATACGCGGAATCGAGATCGATACCAGACGATCGAGGAACTCGTACATGCGTTCGCGCCTGAGGGTGACCTTGGCACCGATCGGATAGCCGTCACGGATCTTGAAGCCGGCGATGGACTTCCGCGCCACGGTGACGACTGGCTTCTGACCGGAGATGGCCGTCATGTCGGCCACCGCACTCTCGAGAAGCTTCTTGTCACCGACCGCCTCACCGAGCCCCATGTTCAGGGTGATCTTCTCGATGCGCGGGACTTCCATCACGCTCTTGTACTTGTGCTCTTCCATCATCGCCGGGACGATGGTGTCGCGATACTGGTCTGCTAGTCTGGCCATGATTAAGCGTCCACTGCCGAATCATCGGCACGGAAAAAGCGGATCTTGTTGCCGTTGTCATCGGTACGGTAGCCGATGCGCCCACCCTTCTTCGTGGCCGGATTGAACAAGGCCACGTTGGAAATGTGGATCGAGGCTTCTTTCGACTGAATGCCGCCCGGGTCGCCCACCTGAGGGTTGCCGCGAACGTGCTTCTTGATGAGGTTGACGCCGTCGACGATCACTCGATCGCCCATGACGCGCTCGACCTTGCCGCGCCGGCCCTTGTCCTTGCCGACGAGCACGATGACGTCATCGCCTTGCTTGATACGTTTCATGTTCTGTTACCGAGAGAGAGTTGCGGCGGCAGTGCACTGCAGGGCAAGCCCTTACAGCACCTCCGGAGCGAGCGAAACGATCTTCATGAATTTCTCGGTACGCAGTTCACGCGTGACCGGTCCGAAGATACGTGTTCCCACGGGCTCGTGCTTCTGATTGAGGATGACCGCTGCGTTCTGGTCGAAGCGGATCGAGGAACCGTCACGACGGCGTACGCCTTGACGAGTACGTACCACCACGGCGTTGTACACCTCGCCCTTCTTCACGCGCCCCCGCGGAATGGCATCCTTGACGCTGACCTTGATGATGTCGCCCACGCGCGCGTAGCGTCGGTGCGAACCACCCAGCACCTTGATGCACTGCACACGGCGTGCGCCGCTGTTGTCCGCCACATTGAGGACAGTCTGCATTTGAATCATCGGTCGTTACTCTTTCACTTTCTGTTGCCTGTCTGCCTGACGCCAGCGACGCCCGGCCAGCCTTGAGAGGCTCGTTGCTGCCCTTACTCGGGCGCTCCGGCCAGTACCTTGTCGAGTGTCCAGGACTTGGTTCTGGACAGTGGGCGGCACTCGCGAATACGCACGGTGTCGCCGATCTTCAGTTCATTGTTTTCGTCGTGCACGTGGTACTTCTTGCTCTTGCGCACGTACTTGCCGTAAAGCGGATGCTTGACGAAGCGCTCGACCAGTACCACGGCGGTCTGATTCATCTTGTTGCTGGTCACGCGGCCCTGGGTGGTGCGCGTCAGTTTTGCCTGCTGTTCGCTCATGATGCCTTACGCCTCGGTCGCGTTCTTCTCGTTGATGACCGTCTTGATGCGAGCGATATCGCGTCGCACGCGCTTGTAGTTGTGGGTCTTGATCTCGAGACCGCCTCCCTCCTGCATGCGGAGGTTGAACTGCTCGCGATAGAGCTTGTTCATCTCGTCGTTGAGCTCGCCAACGGACTTCTCACGCAGATCGCCTGCCTTGCTCATTACATTGCACTCCTGATGACGAAGGCGGTTTCGATCGGAAGTTTCGCGGCGGCGAGCTGAAACGCTTCACGCGCGACTTCCTCGGTGACACCTTCCATCTCGTAGAGCATCTTGCCGGGCTGGATTCTGGCCACCCAGTACTCCACGTTGCCCTTGCCCTTGCCCATGCGAACCTCGATGGGCTTCTTGGTAATCGGCGTATCGGGAAAGATGCGAATCCAGATCTTGCCGCCACGCTTGATGTGACGTGTCATGGCACGACGTGCTGCCTCGATCTGGCGCGCGGTCAGCCGACCACGACCGGTAGCCTTGAGACCGTATTCGCCGAAGCTCACGCGGTTGCCGTTCTGCGCAAGCCCCCGGTTGCGACCGGTCTGCTGCTTGCGAAATTTGGTACGTTTCGGTTGAAGCATGGTTCTCTGGACTTCTCTTCAGGGCCTTATTTACTGGCCGTGGCGGATGCCGTCTTGGCCCGCTTTTCATCGAGGTCGAAGACTTCGCCGTGGCAGATCCACACCTTGATGCCGATGACACCGTAGGTGGTGTGCGCTTCGGCAGTGCCGTAGTCGATGTCGGCACGCAGGGTGTGCAACGGCACACGACCATCGTGATACCACTCGCGGCGTGCGATTTCAGCGCCGTTGAGGCGACCCGAGACGGCGATCTTCACGCCCTGGGCACCGAGGCGCATGGTGTTCGTGAGCACGCGCTTCATGGCGCGGCGGAACATCACGCGGCGCTCGAGCTGCTGTGCGACACCTTCGGCAACGAGCTGCGCGTCGAGTTCGGGTTTCCTGATCTCGGCGATGTTGATCTTGACGTTGTTGATGTTGACACCGACCATCGGCGCGATCGCGCGGCGGAGACGCTCGACGTCTTCACCCTTCTTGCCGATGACGATGCCGGGTCGCGCCGAATGGATCGTGATGATGATCGACTTCGCCGGGCGCTGGATCTGAATGCGGCCGACCGAGGCGTGCGAGAGTTCCTTCTTGAGGAACCGGCGGATCCGGATGTCGTCGTTGAGGTAATCGGCATAGTCTTCGTTGCCGGCATACCAGGTGGAATTCCAGTCTTGCGAAATGCCGAGACGAATACCGATCGGATGTACTTTCTGTCCCACGGATCAGCTCCTTCCGTCTGACACGGTTACGGTGATGTGACTGGTGCGCTTGATGATGCGGTTGCCACGACCCTTGGCACGAGCGCGCATGCGCTTCATGACGGGACCGGGGTTGACCTGCACCGCTGACACCCTGAGTTCGTCGATGTCGGCACCTTCGTTGTGTTCGGCACTGGCGATGGCGCTGTCAACCAGCTTCTTCATCAGGACGCCGGCCTTCTTCTCGCTGAACATCAGTACCTCGAGCGCGCTTTCCACGGGCAGCCCGCGAATCTGGTCCGCCACGAGGCGCACCTTCTGCGGCGAGATGCGCGCCATCCTGAGAGTCGATTCGACTTGCATGACTACCTCGATTTCTTGTCGGCCACGTGACCTCGGTAGGTACGCGTGGCAGCGAATTCGCCGAGCTTGTGCCCGACCATGTTCTCGGAAACCAGCACCGGCACGTGCTGACGACCGTTGTGAACGGCAATCGTCAGGCCGACCATGTCGGGCAGGATCATCGAGCGACGCGACCATGTCTTGATCGGACGCTTGCTGTTGGCTGCACGCGCTTCGTCGACCTTTTTCACCAGATGGTGATCGACGAACGGGCCTTTCTTGAGTGAACGTGGCACGGGATCTACCTCCGGTTATTTCCTGCGGCTGCGACGACGCACGATCATGTTGTTGGTGCGCTTGTTGGAGCGAGTCTTGTGACCCTTGGTGGGTGTGCCCCAGGGGCTGACCGGATGACGACCACCCGATGTTCGGCCTTCACCGCCACCGTGCGGGTGATCGACGGGGTTCATGGCGACACCACGAACCGTCGGGCGGACACCCTTCCAGCGCCTGGCTCCGGCCTTGCCGAGCTTCTGCAGCGAGTGCTCCTGATTGCCGACCTCGCCAACGGTGGCACGGCAGTCGGCGAGTACGCGACGGGTCTCACCCGAGCGAAGACGCAGCGTTGCATACTGACCTTCACGTGCGACGAGTTGCGCAGAGCCACCGGCAGTACGCACCATCTGGGCGCCTCGGCCGGGCTTGAGTTCCACGGCGTGCACGGTGGTGCCGACGGGAATGTTGCTCAGGGGCAGACAGTTGCCGTTCCTGATCGGCGCTTCGCGACCGGACATGAGCGTGTCACCCTGCTGCACGCGGCGCGGCGCGAGGATGTAACGACGCTCGCCATCGGCGTACTTCAGCAGTGCGATGTTGGCGGTGCGGTTCGGATCGTATTCGATGCGCTCGACAACGGCGGGAATGCCATCCTTGTTGCGCTTGAAATCGATGATGCGGTAACGACGCTTGTGACCACCACCGATGTGACGCGTGGTAATGCGCCCCTTGTTGTTGCGACCACCGGACTTGCCGAGCTTCTCGAGCAGCGGCTCGTGCGGCCTCTCTTTCGAGAGTTCGCGATTGGTCACGCTGACCTTGAAGCGGCGACCCGGCGATGTCGGCTTGGATTTGACCAGTGCCATCTCGAAATTACCCCTCCATTCCGGTGAAGTCCAGATCCTGGCCTTCGGCGAGTCGAACAACGGCTTTCTTCCAGTCGGAACGCTTGCCGACGGTGGCACCGAAGCGCTTCACCTTGCCGTTGACATTGATGATCTGCACGCTGTCGACCTTGACGTCGAACAGCTTTTCCACGGCCTTCCGCACTTCGGGCTTGGTCGCATCCCTCGCGACTCGAAAGGTGTGACGACCTTCCATTTCCGAAGCGATCGTGGACTTTTCCGACACATGCGGCGCGAGAAGCACCTGATAAAGACGTTGCTCGTTCACGCGAGACGCTCCTCGAGTTTCTTGATGGCCGCAGTGGTGGCGACGATCTTCGGGTGACGCACGAGGCTCACGGGATCGACACCTTCGACATCGAGTACCTGCACATTGGGCAGGTTACGCGCGGCAAGATAGATATTCTCGGTCACTTCGTCGAGAAGGACAAGACACCTGGCGGCGTCGAGTTCGGCGAGACGATCACGCATCAGGCGCGTCTTCGGCTCGTTGATGATCATGTCGTCAACCACCACGAGACTGCCTTCGGCGGCTGCATGCGACAGGATCGAGCGGAGTGCGCCGCGATACATCTTCTTGTTGACCTTCTGCGAATAATCGCGCGGCTTCGCAGCGAAAGTGACGCCACCGCCCGTCCAGAGAGGACTGCGAATGGTGCCGGCACGGGCACGACCGGTGCCCTTCTGCCGCCACGGCTTGGTGCCACCGCCACTGACTTCCGAACGCGTCTTCTGGGCGACGGTGCCCGCGCGCGCGCCAGCGAGGTAGGCAGTGACGATCTGATGCACCAGACCTTCGTTGTAGCTTGCGCCGAACACTGCATCGGATACCGATACCGCGCCGCCGCCATGTGTCTTGAGCTCCATCGTCTAGCCCCTTCAGTTCCTGGCTCGTTTGGTTTTGGACGCAGGACGGATGATCACGTCGCCACCTTCAGGCCCCGGCACCGGCCCGCGAATCAGGATGACGCCCTTGTCGGCGTCAACGCGAACCACGCGGAGGTTCTGGGTGGTGGTACGCACGGCACCCATGTGGCCCGCCATCTTCTTGCCCTTGAACACGCGACCCGGAGTCTGGTTCTGACCGATCGAACCCGGCGCCCGGTGCGAGAGCGAGTTGCCGTGAGTGGCATCCTGCATGCGGAAGTTGTGACGCTTCACACCGCCCGCGAAACCCTTGCCGATACTGGTACCGGTGACGTCGACCTTCTGGTCGACCTCGAAGAGATCGAGGCCGACTTCGCCGCCGACTTCGATTTCGGCCGCCTTGTCGTCACCCTCGGTGCGGAACTCCCAGAGGCCGCGACCGGCTTCGACACCGCTGCTGGCAAAATGCCCGGCTTCGGCCTTGTTGAGGTGTGACGCCTTCTTCTCACCAGTGGTGACCTGTACCGCCGCGTAGCCGTCGGACTCGGGCGACTTCACCGCGGTAACACGGTTGCTGGTCACTTCAATGACCGTGACAGGCGTGGCAGCACCCGTTTCGTCAAAGACGCGAGTCATGCCGAGCTTGCGGCCAATCAGACCCAAAGCCATGGTTATCTCCAGAAATCGACAGATTCAGAGTTCGCGCGAAGCCTCTCCTGGCACCCGGACGCCCCATTTTTCAACGTCGACAACGCCGGACGGCAACCAGTGGGGCTGCCTGACAGGCGTTGATTCGGGAGCGACGCCAGCGCGTCACGGCGCGGAGGAATCGTCTGCACAAACACATCGACCCAATGGGAAAAGCCACATCAGGTCAGGTAGCTCGCCATCATAGCATGATGAAATGCAGCGTGCTACCGCTTGCCGTTAATTTTTCACCGAAGCGGTACACACGTCTGGATGAGGAAATGGTGCCCGCCACCCAGCCGTCACTCCGGCTCTTCCGCTACCACCGGGTTCCGGCAGGTGCCGATGCCGTCGATCTCGACTTCCACCACCTCGCCGGCCTGCAACCAGCGCGGTGGCGTGCGCCCGAAGCCAACCCCGGGCGGCGTGCCGGTGGCGATCAGGTCGCCGGGTTCCAGAGTGGCGAACTCGGAAGCCGCAGCGATGATGTCCGCTACCGAGAACAGCATGTCGGCCGTGGTCGATTCCTGCATGACTTCGCCGTCGATGCGGGTACGAATGCCTACGCCATGAGCACCGTCGGGCAATTCATCGGGGGTGACCACGACCGGGCCGACGGCGCCCGTGGCATCGAAGTTCTTGCCCGCGGTCCACTGCGGCGTGCGTTTCTGGAAGTCGCGCACCGAGCCATCGTTGAAGGTGGTGTAGCCGAACACGTGTTCGAGGCCCCGTTCGGCCTTGATGTAGCGCCCCGCCCTGCCGATCACGATCATGAGTTCGGCCTCGAAATCGAGTTCTTCGGACACCAGCGGCAGCAGCATCGGCTGACCACTCGCGACAAGCGAGGTCCGCGAACGCATGAAAAAGACCGGAAACGAAGTGGGTTTCGACCCGCCACCCTCCTTGATGTGTTCGAGATAGTTGAGCCCGAGACAGAGGATCTTTCCCGGATTCGCGATCGGCAGGGTGGGTTCGATCTCGGTCAGGGGCACCTTGTCCTTCCGGCGCGCTTCGCGGGACACGGCAATCACCTTGGCGGTGTCGATGCGACCATCGGCAAGCGCCGCGAGATCGGTACCGATCGCCGGCATCAGCAAGGTCAGATTGACGGCGGTGTCGGCGGGGTCGTCGACCAGAAGCCAGACACCTGACTTGCCGTTGTGCCTTCCAGCGAGAAATTTCATGGCTCGTTTCCGGGTTGCGTGTGTTCGGATACGCTGCAGGAATCCCTTCATCGCACCCGACCTTCCCGCATGGTAGCGTTGCCCGACGGGGAAAGGCAATTCGCTGCGCCGTCACAGCGTCGGCTTCCTGCCACGCACCATCGGAAAAGGGGCAGATCTCTCTGCCCCTCACCCTGCGACACCGCCGCAACTCGTACCACGCCCTTCCGGAGGGGCGCGTCATGCCATCACCACTAGGATTCAGGCACGGTCACCTGTAACCGGCGCGTCGGCCATGAAGCGGTTGAACTCCTCTTCGTCGGCACGGCGCTGCGCTTTCTCGCGGAATGCCTCGAAGCGACGCGAACGCTCGCGCACCTCATCGCGCATCTCGCGGATGCGATCCATCTGCGCCTGCTGGTATTCGTTGAATACGCTGTTGTCGGAATGGATGCTCGTGAATCGCGGCATGTCACGATCCCCGCGGAAACGCACCCACTGCTCCCTGATGGCACCCGGGAGTTCCCGGACATGGCGACCACTCATGACCCAGAACAGCACGAAGAGCCCGAGCGGCCAGAACAGGACAAAGCCGACCACCATGGCAACGATGTTCGCCGGGGTCCAGCGCCCGCGACACTTCTGCCACTGACGGCGACCGTAACGCCGCTGGCAGCAACCACGACGGTGACCGCGTCGGCGATGCCGATGTCCTGCATGCTCGTGAGACTCATGCTGCCCCATCGATTCCTCGTGTTCCGGTGTCACGTCGTGCGTCTCATTTTCGTTCGAATTTGAATTCGTCATCTTCAACCCTCACTACAAGTGGACATCGCGAAGC
Source organism: Gammaproteobacteria bacterium (assembly GCA_002746645.1). Taxonomy (GTDB): domain Bacteria; phylum Pseudomonadota; class Gammaproteobacteria; order Granulosicoccales; family Granulosicoccaceae; genus Granulosicoccus. The sequence continues at coordinate 31,732 of PDPU01000029.1, forward strand.
TCTTCATTCGACAGTGCTCATGGCTCTCGAGTGACACTCCGCAGACTCAACCCAATGCGAACACTGTTCACATCAAGATACGGACATTGCCGTCCGATTGCAACACTCAGGCACAGGAAATGTTCACAATGTTAACATTGCCTTCGGAAATCCCTGAGAAAATCAGGAAGTCATCATGAAGAAAACGCCGGAGGGCGCCGGATGCGGGCCGAAAGGCCGCCGGAGAAACCCACCGCAAGGCATTCACAAGCGACGCGGCTGCTATCACCACGGCAATCTCGCCGATTCGCTGCTCGATGCCGTCGATGAAATGGCCACCCGTTTCGGCCTCGAAGCGGTCACCCTGCGCGGTTGTGCCAAGATCACGGGCGTCTCGCCATCATCGGCCTTTCGTCACTATGCCGACAAGCGCGCATTGCTGACCGCCTTCGCCACCCGCGCCCTGAACGAACTCGGTGAAACCATGCATGTCGCCGCCAGAGAGGCGGAAGCGTCGAGTGACGATGCCTTCACCGCCGTCGCCCTTGCCTACGTGCGTTTCGCGCTCGTCAAGCCCGCGCTGTTCCGCGCCATGTGGAAGGAAGAAAGCATCTATTCGCACGATGCAGACTACGTCGCCGCGGCGCGCGAACTGAGCTGCTTCCTGACCAGCGGTTTTGCCGACACCCTGCACGATGATGACCCGATGAGCTTCAGCGATGAAGAGCTTCTCGCCTGGTCAGCCGTGCATGGGCTGGCAAGCCTCATGATCGACGGCCCGATCGCCGGCGAGGGTGATATCGAGTTACAGTTGAACCGCGCTCGCGGGATGATTGCAGCACTCGGCACGAACCTCTCCGCCCGGCCGACCCACCCCGACGACAAGCGCAAACCGTAGCCACACAGCCAGTCACCGGTTGCAGGCTTTCCAGCGCCGGTGGGCACGACCCGCCGGCAACCCTCGTTTCAGGGCCTGTCGATGCGGCGCGCTTTACAGACACAACTCGCCCGCTTCCGGGCTCATCGGACATCGCTTGCGGCCGAGCGCAGGCGTACCTTGCGCATGGCACTGCCACTGATCGGTGCGCAGCTGCTCGCGGTGGCCAACGGCCTCGTCGATACGCTGGTTGCCGGCCAGCTCGGAGCTGTCGAAATCGCTGCCTGCGGGCTCGGCGCCAGCCTCCTGTTCATCGTGCTGATCGGCGGCACCGGGCTCATCGCCGGACTCTCTCCGATCATGGCGCGGCACATCGGTCGCGGGCAGATTCTCGAGGTCGGGCACTGGTTCCGTCAGGGGTTGTGGCTGGCGCTGGTACTCGGCGTGTTCGGCTTTCTGCTGATCAGCGGAATCCGGAATCAGGTGGATCACTTCGGTTTCGAGGCCAACCTCGTGCCGCTGGTGCGCGTCTACCTTGATGCCGCGCGCTGGTGCCTCGTGCCCGCGCTGCTGTTGCTGGTGCCGCGCAATGTCTGCGAAGCCTCGGGGCGCACGCGACCGGTACTGCTGATCACCTCGATCGGACTGGCGCTGAACATCATATCGGACCTCGGCCTCGGGCTCGGCTGGTTCGGGCTGCCGAAGCTCGGTCTGGCCGGTATCGCCTGGTCGACGTCGGTGGTGAACATCGGCATGTGCCTGGTGCTGCTGTGGCGCGTGAACGGTAAGGGTTTTCGTCGTTTCGCCCTCTATCAGCCGCTGTTCGTGCGACCGGACAGGGCCAGGCTTGCAAGACTTCTGAAACTCTCGCTGCCGATCTGCATCACCATCCTCTTCGAAACCGGCCTTTTCGTGGCCATCAGCATGCAGATGGGCATGCTGGGGACACTCGCTGCGAGCGCGCACAGCATCGCCATCACCGTCGCCTCGCTGTTCTTCATGCTGCCGCTCGGGCTCAGTTTCGCGCTGACCGCGCGCATCGGCGTGGCCCTCGGGCGCGAGTCCGGCTCCTCGATCCGGCTACGCACCGCCAACGGGCTCATGATCGCGTTCGTGATGTCGCTGTGCTCCGCCCTGGTGTTGCTGCTCTTCCGCCACCGAATCCCGATGCTCTTCACCGACGACGCCGAGGTGCGAGCGCTTGCCGCCACCCTGTTGCTGTTCGCGGCCGTGTTTCAGGTATCCGATGCCATGCAGATCGCTCAGATCGGTCTCCTCCGCGGCCTTCACGACACACGCGTGCCGATGCTCATCAACGGCGCGTCCTACTGGCTCGTGGGATTCTGCGCCGGGGCCTTCGCGGCACACGGACTCGACTTCGGTGCCGCCGGACTCTGGGCGGGGCTCATTGCCGGACTCAGCACTGCCGCCGTGCTCCTCGCCTGGCGACTCCGCTACCGGCTCGACATCGTCGCGCCACCCGATCGCCGTGACGGCGAACCAGGCCGAGCGCGCATCCGTGACGATCCGTGACGCGCATCCATGCAAAACCCGACCCTGGTCACTTCCACGGCGGAATCAGTAACAAAAATTATGACTATCTCGTGACTGATGATTGTCATCGCCTTGCCACTGTGCAAACATCTGCGGGGCTGTTTCACGAGTGTTTCGCCGGCAGCGCCAGAATCGCGACTGCCAATCGAGGCCGTCCACCCTTTCGAGTACAAGCACGAAAAAACGCCAGACCTGTAACAAAGTCTCAACCAAAGGAGCTGCAATGGAATACCAGAGCCACACCCCCTCGGAAGCCTTCACCAAGGCGGCCCACACCGACGCCGCGCGTTACAAGGAACGCTACGAGGCGTCGATCAGCGACCCTGATGCCTTCTGGGGAGAGGAAGGCCGGCGGCTCGACTGGATCAAGCCCTTCAGCACGGTCAAGAACACGAACTTCGACTATCCGAACGTATCGATCAAGTGGTACGAAGATGGCTCGCTGAACGTCGCGGCCAACTGCGTTGACCGTCATCTCGAAACGCGCGGCGACCAGACGGCAATCATCTGGGAACCCGACAACCCCGAGGACGAAGCAAGGCACATCACCTACAAGGAGTTGCACCGCGAGGTCTGCGCCTTCGCCAATGTGTTGAAGGAACTCGGCGTATCGAAAGGCGATCGCGTGGTCATCTATCTGCCGATGATTCCCGAAGCCGCGTACGCCATGCTCGCCTGCGCGCGCATCGGCGCCATCCATTCGATCGTGTTCGCGGGCTTCTCGCCGGACGCCCTGGCCGACCGCGTCAACGGCTGCGAAGCCGAACTCGTCATCTGTGCCGATCACGCTCCGCGCGGTGGCCGCAACACACCGCTGAAGGCCAACTGCGACAAGGCCCTGCAGCGCTGCGCCGACAACGTGAAACTCCTCGTGGTCGAGCGCACGGGTGACGACACCGAGTGGGTCGACGGACGCGACCACAGCTACAGCGAACTCCGGAAGAACGCCGCCGAAGACTGTCCGGTCGAGGAAATGAACGCGGAAGACCCGCTCTTCATCCTCTACACTTCCGGCTCCACGGGAAAACCCAAGGGCGTGGTACACACCTCCGGCGGTTATCTCGTCTACGCCGCGATGACCCACGAACAGACTTTCGACTACCACGACGGCGACGTCTACTGGTGCACGGCCGATGTCGGCTGGGTGACCGGACACAGCTACATCGTCTACGGCCCCCTTGCCAATGGCGCAACCAGCCTGATGTTCGAAGGCGTGCCCACCTACCCCGATGCCTCGCGCTTCTGGCAGGTGTGCGAAAAGCACAAGGTCAACCAGTTCTACACGGCACCTACCGCCATCCGTGCACTCATGGGCAAGGGAGATGACTTCGTCACCGGGAGTGATCTTTCATCGATCAAGGTGCTCGGCACCGTCGGCGAGCCGATCAACCCCGAGGCCTGGGAGTGGTACTACCGCGTGGTCGGGAAGGAGAACTGCCCCATCGTCGACACCTGGTGGCAGACCGAAACCGGCGGTCACATGATCACCCCGCTGCCCGGCGCCACCACCACGAAACCGGGCTCGGCCACCTTTCCGTTCTTCGGTGTGAAGCCCGTGATTCTCGAGCCTGCGAGCGGCGAGGAAATCACCACCACCGAAGCCGAGGGCGTGCTCTGCATCGCCGACTCCTGGCCTGGCCAGATGCGCACCGTCTACGGTGACCACCAGCGTTTCATGGATACCTACTTCCAGCAGTATCAGGGTTACTACTTCACGGGCGACGGCTGCCGCCGCGATGCCGACGGCTACTACTGGATCACGGGGCGCGTCGACGACGTCATCAACGTCTCGGGCCACCGCATGGGTACCGCCGAAGTCGAAAGCTCGCTGGTGGCGCACGAAGCGGTGTCCGAAGCGGCCGTGGTCGGCTTCCCGCACGACATCAAGGGTCAGGGCATCTACTGCTACGTGAGTCTCATGGAGGGTGTCGAGGAATCCGAGGAACTCCGCAAGGAACTCCGCGACTGGGTTCGCAGCGATATCGGCCCCATCGCCTCCCCCGATGCCATTCAGTTCGCTCCGGGATTGCCGAAGACGCGTTCCGGCAAGATCATGCGCCGGATCCTCCGGAAGATTGCCGAGAACGACGTCAGTTCGCTGGGCGACACCTCGACGCTTGCCGAACCCGAAGTGGTCGACATGCTGATCGAAAACCGCGTGACGACCTGAGATCTTTTGTCCGGATCCCTGGATAATCCGCTGTCGCGGGCCTTCGCGGCCCGCACCCCTGCACTACCACTTCTTGCCTACAGAGGAAAAATCTACTTAGTATGGTTGACCACAACAACACAACCGCCCCCGACAAGTCGGGCTACTGGGCGGCCAACATGAGCCTTGTCAAGGTCTGTCTCGTGATCTGGGCGCTGGCTTCCTTCGGTTTCGCGATACTGTTGCGACCACTGCTCTCCGGAATCAAGGTCGGCGGTACCGATCTCGGATTCTGGTTCGCGCAGCAGGGCTCGATTCTCGTGTTCCTGTTCCTGATCTTCTTCTACGCATGGCGCATGAACGCGCTGGATCGCGCACACGACGTGCACGAGGACTGATCCCATGAGTCAATACGCGTTGAATCTGGTTTTCGTGGGCGGGACCTTCCTGCTCTACATCGGCATCGCCATCTGGGCACGCGCCGGTTCCACCTCCGAATTCTATGCTGCGAATCGCGGCGTGCACCCTGTGGTCAACGGCATGGCAACAGCCGCCGACTGGATGTCGGCCGCCTCGTTCATCTCGATGGCCGGTCTCATCGCCTTCACGGGCTACGACAACTCCAGCTTCCTGATGGGCTGGACGGGCGGCTACGTGCTGCTTGCGCTTCTTCTCGCACCGTATCTCCGCAAGTTCGGCAAGTTCACGGTGCCGGAATTCATCGGTGACCGCTTCTACTCGAAGACGGCACGGCTCGTTGCCGTGGCCTGTCTCATCGTCGCCTCGGTCACCTACGTCATCGGCCAGATGACGGGTGTGGGCGTCGCCTTCTCGCGCTTTCTCGAGGTCAGCAATACCACAGGCCTCCTGATCGGTGCGGCCGTCGTGTTCTTCTACGCGGTACTCGGCGGCATGAAGGGTGTCACCTACACGCAGGTGGCGCAGTACGTGGTGCTGGCTCTTGCCTACACCGTACCCGCCATCTTCATCTCCCTGCACCTCACGGGCGTGGCTTTCCCGCCGCTCGGGCTCTTCTCCGAGCACGTGGGTTCGGGTGTACCGCTGCTGGAACGGCTCGACCAGGTCGTCGAGGAACTCGGCTTCAAGAGCTATACCGGCCACCACACCAATACCCTCAACATGGTGCTGTTCACCCTGTCGCTGATGATCGGCACGGCGGGTCTGCCGCACGTCATCATCCGCTTCTTCACCGTGCCCAAGGTGTCCGATGCACGCTGGTCGGCCGGCTGGGCACTGGTGTTCATCTCGGTGGTCTACCTGACGGCACCCGCGGTCGGTGCCATGGCGCGCCTGAACATCATCGACACGGTCTACCCGAACGGCACCAGCGCCGAAGCCCTCGAATACGAGAGCCGGCCGCAGTGGATGGCAAACTGGGAAAAGACCGGCCTGCTGAAGTTCGAGGACAAGAACGGCGATGGCCGTATCCAGTTCTACAATGACGAAAACGCCGATTTCGCCAAACAGGTCGAAGCGCGCGGCTGGGCGGGTTCGGAACTCACCGTCAACCGCGACATCCTCGTGCTCGCCAATCCCGAGATCGCGAAGCTTCCGCCCTGGGTCATCGCGCTCGTGGCCGCAGGCGGTCTCGCCGCCGCGCTCTCGACGGCAGCGGGACTGCTGCTCGCGATATCCGGCGCAGTCAGTCACGATCTGATCAAGGGGGCGATCAACCCGAACATCTCGGAACGTGGAGAACTCATGGCGGCGCGTATCGCGATGGCCGTGGCAATCGGCGTGGCCACCTGGCTCGGGCTCAATCCACCGGGCTTCGCGGCACAGACCGTGGCACTCGCCTTCGGTATCGCCGCCGCCTCGATCTTCCCGGCGCTGATGATGGGCATCTTCTCGAAACGCATCAACAACGTGGGGGCGGTTGCAGGCATGCTCTGCGGCCTGATCTTCACGCTCGTGTACATCTTCATGTACAAGGGCTGGCTGTTCATCCCGGGCACCAACCAGTTGGCCGACATACCCGAGAACTGGGTCCTGGGCATCTCGCCGCTCTCGATCGGTTCGGTAGGCGCACTGATCAACTTCGTCGTGGCCTATCTCCTGTCGAACGCCACTGCAGCGCCGCCGAAGGAGATTCAGGAACTCGTCGAAAGCGTACGCGTACCGCGTGGCGCGGGTACGGCCGTCGATCACTGATTGCCGATGCTGCCCTTCGCCCGGGAGCACCGGGCGAGGGGTGCACTGCCATTGTCGGTAGTCACGGTTCAACGCGGCCACCGGCAACGATCCACTACACATTGGGCCCGGCACGTTGCCGGGCCTTTTCATGACCGTCGACAACACATGTTCATCGATCTCGTTGCCACCATCGCCGCCGGTTTCCTCGGCGCCGGTGTGGCGCTCATCCTCGGCAACATACTCGGCAGTCGCTGGCCACGCTGGGCACTTCCCGCGATGATGGCAGCCGCGATGTTCGGCTACGTGCTCTACAGCGAATACAGCTGGTATGACCGCACCGTCGCTTCGCTACCTGAATCCATCGTGGTGCTCGAAGCACCGGAGACGCGCTCGCCACTGCGGCCCTGGACCTACATCTGGCCGCTGCGTCCGCGCATGATCGCGGTGGATCCTGAAGCAGCCATGACACACGCCGACAAACCCGGCTATCGCATGGCACAGCTCTACTTCCTTGCCCGCCACGGTCATCGTGCCGCGGTGGCGGTCGTGGTCGATTGCGAGACACGCCGCCGCGCCGAACTCGTGGACGGTGTCGAACTTGCCGACGATGGCAGCATCGTCGGGGGTGAATGGCGTGCAATCGCCGACGAGGATCGAATCGGCGAGGTGCTGTGCGACTGACACGACCTCGGCCCGATGCCACCATCGAGGCTGTCGTCACCACACCCGCCGCAGCCACGATCGCGCCGGCGCCTTTCAGCTTTCAGCCCAGCACCCCTTGCCGTGACTGCATCGTCGCCTGCAGTTTCTTGACGATGCCGAGGCAGTACTTCAACTGCTCGCGCTCGAGCTGTCCGAGGTCATCGGGGTTGATGTAGTTGTCGGGCTTGTGCCCGCGCCGCACCTGTCTGGCCTGATGACGCATGCGCAGCATGCTCATGAATTCGTAGCTCTCGGCAAGGTTGCGCCGTGCGTCTTCGCTGAGTACACCGCGTTTTTCACTGACAGCAGGTTCGGTCAGCCGCTCCCAGGTATTCACTTCACGACTCGCCACCGACAAGGCATGCGCGCGCGCCATGTCGACGATCGGCACGAGCGCGCCGTGCTTCATGTCGATCTTGTGCCGCCACTGGCCGCGCCGCTCGGTGGCGAGTTGTCCGAAGAGCCCGATCGGCGGACGATGCTTGAGCGCATTCGACATGAGGTGTGCGACGAATATGCTGTTGCTGCTCGCGGCATCGAGCGAGGCGCTCTGCAGGCTGTAGAGAAGGCCTGTCTCACCGTGAATGACGCGAAGATCGAACATGACGCTCGCCAGCATCTGCGCTTCGTTGTCAGGCCGGTTGATCCAGCCATCGAAGTAGTCGAGCCAGACACGGAGTGGCTGGCACCAGCGCGGGTTCATCGCCATCATGTCACCCGGACAGAACACGTAGCCCGTGGTGTCGAGATCGGTGCAGACTCGCTCGGCAAATCGCGCGAACCACTCACCATGTTGCGTCTTGTCGAATCGGTCATCGATGATGATGCAGTTGTCCTGGTCGGTAACGCTGGTCTGCTCGCGGCGCCCTTGCGAACCGCAGGCCAGCCAGGCGAAAGGCACCGGTGGCTCGCCGAGATCCTCGAGCGCCAGCGCGATGACGCGCTTCGTGACCGCATCGGTAACCGAGGTCATGACATGACCGATTTCCATCGCCGACGAACCGCTGTCGACGAGGTGGGCAAGAAGACGCGGCGTTTCGGCAGTGATGCCGGCGATGGCGTCGGCGGAATCGAGCCGCGCGATCTCGGCATTGATATGCACCACCGACGAACTCTGCTGCCGCACGATGTCGGTCTGGGTGATGATGCCGACAAGGCGCCCGCCTTTCACCACCGGCACGTGGGCGATGCGATACTGACTCAGAAGCCGTGTGAGGTCGACCAGCGTATCGCCCGGGCCCAGGGTAAGGGGTTTGTCGCTCATGATGGTGGCGAGTGCCTCGGCACTGTCATGACCGGCGGCCACCACGCGCGCCGTGATATCCGCTTCGGTGACGATACCGACGAGTCGATGATCCCCCTGCACGATCGGCAGGCAGGAAATGCGCTTTTCGGCCATGAGCGACGCCGCGTCACGGATGGTGGCTTCCGGTGGCAGTGCGAAGGGTCTGGCCGTCATGACCTCGCCGATCGGGGTGTGCAGCATGGGACGTTGCTCTGCCACGACCTCGTCTGCCGCGTCGTCTTGCAGCTCGCTCTGCCGATCGACACCCACCGCGTCGAGCGAGGTCAGCATCTCGGCAAAGGATGGCAGACTTGCCGTGTCGGCGGGGTAGTCGCTTTCGGCAACCAGCAGGAGGCTGCCGGCATCGAGCGCCTTGACGATCAGCCCGTCTCCCTTCCTGCGCCGGGCCGGCAAGGCGAAACCCGAGCCTTCGGCCAGCGCGAGCAACGACGTCGCTGCGTTGCCGCGCACGACCATCACGCCTTCGAGCACGAGGCAGATCCAGGCTTCTCCGTCTTCCGGCAACGGCCAGTTCGCCGACTCCTCCAGCCGGAGCAGCCTTGCCACGGCAGCCAGGGCGTCAAGATCGCGGCCGTCCGCGGCATGCTCGCCAACGACGGCACCGAGAAAGTCCACGATACGTGTACGCAGCGCCTCGTCAGCGGCGTCGATCGGCAAGGCGTCGCTCATGATTCCAACCTCGTTTTGAATGGTGCGATGAGACAGAGGATATGCGATGCTGGCTACCGATGTAGATGTATGTGACAACCATGGAGGCCCGTCAGCATGACCGAACGCTTTTCCTTGCGAGTGCGTATCTTTCTGTTCTTCGCGCTCATTGCGCTCGGTGCCGTGGTGGCCATCGGCCTGGCCATCGCAGTGGGTCTCGCCGCCGAACCCGCGGAGCGTGTCGAGCGGCTTGCATCCAACGCGGGCATGGCAGGCTTTGCCATTGTCGTCATCACGTTGCTCGTGTGGATGCTCTTCGATCAGTACCTTGCCCGCGCCCTGCACACGATGGCGCGCAGCATGGAATCGGCCATGCACGGCAATGTCATGACCCTGAACGACGACGACCTTCGCTATCTCGGCCCCATCAGACCCGCTGCGACGGCCTTGCTTGCCGCCAACGCCGAACTGCGTCGACAGCACGAGTCCGAGCGCGCCGCTGACGAAGCGAAGATCCGCGTGCACGAGCGTCGCCTCGCCGCCATCCTCAGGGACTTCGAGCACCCGCTGGTGCTGGCCAACCGCGAACACCGCATCACGCTGTTCAATGCGGCGGCCGCCGAGCGCATCGGAGGACGCGGCGAGATTGGCGTGGGCCGGCGCCTCGACGAGTTGTTCGATCTCGATGTGCTGAAGGCAAGCTTCGCGGAAGTGCAGTTGCGCTCACGCGAGAGCGATGGCGTGACGGTCGAGCAACGTGTCCGTGTCTATCGCGAACTTCCCTGGGCAGCCACCGTGACGTCAGCCGACGACGGACACACGCCCGCCGACTCCATGACCGTCAGCATGAGCCCGATCAGGGGCGATGATGGCGACGTACCGGGATACCTGCTGGTTCTCGATGCCCGACCCGGAGGCGCAGGGCCAGACACGGCAGTCGACGTTCCACCTTCCGCTGCTGACGCGAATGTGGTCGCTGCACCGCCGAAAAACGCAACCGCCGCCTCACGCCACCACTTTCACGATTTCCTGCTGTTCGAACGATGCCCTGAAAAGGCGCTGCTCGAACGGCCGCTGAACACGCTGAACTTCGTGGTCTTCGATACCGAGACCACCGGACTCGAACCGTCCCGCGGCGACGAGATCATCTCGATTGCCGGCGTGCGTGTGGTCAACGGCTACGTGATCGAGCAGGATACCTTCGACGAACTCGTCAATCCGGGACGTGCCATACCGCCCGCATCAACGAAGTTTCATGGCCTTGTCGATGCCGACGTGGCCGACAGCGACGCCATCGAAGAAGTGCTGCCACGCTTCCGGCGCTTCGTGGCCGATTCGATTCTGGTCGCCCACAACGCCGCCTTCGACATGAAGTTCCTGACCCTCAAGCAGAGTGCCGCCGGGGTGGATTTCCGTGAACTTGCGGTACTCGACACGGTGCTGCTGTCGGCCTGGCTGCACGACCACACCGGCCAGCACACACTCGACGCCCTCGCCGAACGGTTCGGCGTCGAGGTTCACGGGCGTCATACCGCACTTGGCGACACGCTCGTCACGGCCGAGGTGTTCGTGGCCATGCTGCCCGCGCTCGAAGCCCGCGGCGTGGTCACGCTTGGCGATGCAATCGACATCTGCAGCCGTTCGTCGGACATCACCCAGGCGCAGACGAGATACTGAACGGATGACTTCGCCAGCTGCGTTCGAGCACGTCGAACCAGTTGCGAAAACAGATCCGCTCGATCAGCGCCTCGCCGTAACCATGTTCGCGCATGGCCGCGATCAGTACAGGCAGTTTCGATGCGTCGGCGATGGCGGCCGGTGGCACGGCGCCGTCATAGTCCGAGCCCAGTGCCACCCCACCCTCGCCCAGCACACCCAGGAGATGATCGAGATGCCTGAGCAGGGTCGTCAGTGGCACGTCGGCGAGCATGCGCCCGTCCGCGCGCAGAAAGGCCGTGGCGAAGTTCAGGCCCACCAGGCCACGCGTCTGCGCAATCACCCGCAGCTGATCGTCGGTCAGGTTGCGCGCGTGTTCGCACAGCGCGTGCGCGTTCGAGTGCGTGGCCACGAGAGGCCGGCTGCTGTGCGTCGCGACGTCCTCGAAGCCCTTGAGATTGATGTGCGAGAGGTCGACGAGAATGCCGAGTTCGTCGCAGCGCCTGACGAGCCTGATGCCGTCGGCCGTCAGGCCACCGCCGATGTCAGGGTCCGCCGGGAAGCGGAAGGGCACACCGTCGCCGAACCGATTGGGCCGACTCCACACCGGACCGAGTGAACGCAGGCCGGCGTGGTGGAGCAGGTCGAGCAGATGCAGATCGGGATCGAGTGCCTCGGCCCCTTCCATGTGAACGACCACGGCCAGGGTCTCGCCTCTGAACGCCGGTTCGAGTTCATCGGCACGGGTGCAGATCACGATCTCGTTCGCGGCTTCGAGTCGCGCCAGGATCGCGAACTGCTCGGCCACCACGGCCATCGCTCGCGACGGCTCGACGGGCGGTGGCAGGGGCAGGTCGTAGCCACCCACCGTTTCCATCTGCAGCAGGCAGCCCTCGTCGCTCGCCGATGGCACCCAGATCGCGAACAGGCCTCCACCGAGCCCACCTTCGCGCGCCTTCACGGCATCGACATGAAAACCGCCACGGGTTCCGAACTGCAGCGCGCTGTCGACCCCACCGGCTTCCATCAACTGTGTGAGAATGTCGTTGTGGCCGTCGAATACGGTCGCTGTCATGATGTTTCCGCGAGGTGATGCTGCACAGGATCAAGGGCGCGCCCCGAGCAGATCACGCAGCGCCGATTCACTCTGTCCGTTCCTGACTTCAAGCATAGATGCACTCCTCCCGAACTCAAGATTCGTTGCCACTCGGCAGCGCCCCATCGGTGGCCGAGCCATGCGGCGACACCATCGGGTCATCTGACCACAAGCCGTTCGCGAGGCTCGGTCAAGCGTGACCATCGACACACCGCTGCTGTTGAATGCCACAGCGCTTCTTGTCGCCATCGGTTTTCTCCTCCGGGCACTGGCGACAATCAACGCCACCGATCATGCCGATCGACAATGGCTCGTCTGGCTGCTGCTGACCGGTACGATGCTGGTATTGCAGTTCATGCGCTTCGCAACCCCGGCAGGGTTCGACATTCACTACCTTGGCGCACCCTTTCTGACGCTGACCCTCGGTTATCGTCGCGCGGTCATCAGCCTTGCGCTGATCATCACGGCGACGACGCCGTTCGCCGAACTCGGGCCGCAGCTTCTGCTGCACGCCTTTCTGCCGGCCTGGCTGACCTGCCGCCTGCTCGACCTCGTCAAGGCTCATCTCCCGCACAACCTGTTCGTGTTCCTGCTCGGCATCGGCTGTATCGGGTTGTTCGCCATCATGGCGATGCAACTGTCATTGCAGTCACTGCTGTTCGCGTTCACGAACGGCAGCGAGCAGGCGGGTGAATCGCTTGCCTACGCCCTGCTTCTCGCCGTCGGCGAGAGTGTTTTCGAGGGCATGGTGCTGACCGTTCTCGTCGTGTATCTGCCGGCCGCAGTCACGCTGTTCGAGGACGAGACATGGCTTGATTATCGGCAGGGGTTCTGAGCCGGAACCCGGCCTCTCCGGTTACACGCAGGCAAGAAAACCTCCCCGGAATTGCCCCGTATAAAAAACGGGAATATATTCCTGTTTCATGGATGCACGCACTCAACCCATTCTGGTGCGAGCTGTTCGCCGGTTGTTGAGGCCGCTCGTGCGCGTGCTGATCCGTCACGAGATGTCAGCGGCGGAGTTCGCCGAGATATCACGCCAGGCCTACATCGACGCGGCGTACGACCACTACCGCATCCCGGGCCGCAAGATGACCTATGCCCGTGCATCGGTACTCACGGGCGTGCATCGAAAGGAGGTGGTTCGTTTGGTTCAACTCAGGAAGACCGGCAAGGACGTCGCGCCACAGTCGCCCAATCGCACCGGGCGTGTGCTCAAGGGCTGGCTCAACGACCCCGACTTCCGAACCGCTGCGGGAAAACCTGCCGTGCTGAAACTGCACGGTGACGCGAAGAGTTTCGAAGCACTGGTGAACCGATACAGCGGTGACATCACCCAGGGTGCCGTGCTCGATGAACTCGTGCGCCTCGGCATCGCCGAGCGAGGCCGTAACCACACGGTAAAGCTGCTCGCCTCGGGCTACCTGCCCTCGCACGACCACCTCGAACAGTTTCGATTGCTTGGTGTCTGCGCGACGGATCTCCTGACCACCGGAGCGCACAACACGGAACAGGATGCCGAAAACCGCCTGTTCCAGCGCCAGTTCGCACACGTCAGGGTGCCCGCTCCACTCGCCGACGAGTTCGCTGCCCTCGCGCAGGAAAAGAGCGATGCGCTGCTGCAGGAGCTTTACCGGTTCCTCAATGAACGCCTTGATGGCGAGCGGCAGACCACCGAAGCTTGCCGACGCGTCGGGCTCGGCATCTACCAGATCGATCAGCCAACCAACCCGGAGAAAAACGCATGATGCAACGGAAAAGTGAAGGGCCATGGCAACGTGGCTGCCGGCTGCTTTGCAGAGCACTGGTGCTTGTTGCTCTGCTGGGCCTGACCGCCTGTGACGATGACGACGACATCATCATTGGTACGGGCGTGACGGGCACCGTTTCCGGTCGCACTGCCCTTGCGCGAAATGAAGTTCAGTACCTCGATGCCTACGGCGAACAAGGTGTTGCCGCTATCGACGCCAACGGCCATTTCATTGTTCGCATGCCCGAAATGGACGGTCCCGTGCTGCTTCGTGTTCCTCTCGAGAACGGTGGCTACCTGTACGGCCTTGAATACGTCACGGCGGGAGCGATGGCAACCCAGAACATCCACAGTTTTTCCGATCTTGCCGTCAGAAACTGGTTCGCCCTCGAAGACCGGAATGTCGACGAGGCATTCGCGAACCCCACGACCGACACCCTCCCCTCGGATGAGGCGTTCTCCGGCATCGAAGACGAGGTTCAGCAACTCGTTCAGGCGATACTGGAACAATACGGACTTGGAGACGTGAGCCTTGAAGACACCAGCTTCAGCCAGGGCGACGCCGGACTCGGCACGTTTCTGGAGCAGAACTATGTGACGGTGACGGTCAACGTGTTCACCATCAACGTCTACGACCCTGCCACCGGAACAAGCAACCCCGCAGACAGCAACGATCTGGATACGGATCTGACCAGCGTCGTTCCCGTCGTTGCACCGTCGACACCGGCAAACCCACCAACGGCAGCCGGGGGCGGAAACGTGGTCGGGCGACCTCCGGTCGACGACACTTCGGATCCGGGCAATGCGGAGTCCACCGCACCGGCCGCGAGCGGCGAGTGGTTCAACATCGGCGACAACAGCCACCAGGCACGAGTCATGGTCATGCTGGATGACGACAACCCGGCAGGCGCAGGCAAGATCACCAGCAATCTGACCATGCTCGATCACGCCGCCGACGGCACCCTGATCTACGGCGCCACAATGGCAGTGAACGGTGAGGAAAGAAATGGTGTCTGGCTCATGCCACCAAACCAGCAAGGTACAACCACAGAGTTGATAACCAGTGGAGAAACCGTTCCCGGCGGCCGCCCGAACGGACCATTCGGCAGTGCCCATTCAGCTTCCATTGCCCCCAATGGAACCGCCGCAATCGGACTGACACTCTCGGGCGCATACGAAGACCAGGTCGCTCTGGCAATCATGAACCCCGAAACCAGGGTGCTGCAACGCGGCCTCGTTCCCGGCGACATCCTCGAAACAGACAGCCAGCAGTATGTGTTCGAGACACTGACCAAGGCGCTGGCCACCGACAAGGAGATCTTTTTCAGTGCCATCGATGGTCGTATCGAAGACCGGACAGGAATCTGGACGCTACGGAACGGCACAGCGTCACTCGTTTTCCCTGAGCAAGGCCTCGAAGACACGCCGCTGTCCTTGACGAGCGGTTGCAACTTCTGGCCAGGAACGATAGACCAGCCAATCGATGAATCCTTTCTTGTCGATGACGCTGGAGCCTTGTATGTCATCGGAACCGAAACCGGCGACAACTGCAGCAGTCGCACTGCCATCGTCCGGTATCTCGACGGCAACTATGAATATGTACTGAGGTCAGGTGACCCGGCACCTTTCGAGGATGATGCCGCATATCACTACGCCATTTCCCTGGGAGGTGTACTGTCCGATGGGAGTGTGATTATCTATTCATCGCTCAGGACAAACGGATCATTCGACAGATATTATTCCATATGGCAATACAGAATCGGAGGCAGCCCTGGTTTGATTGCGCTTGCAGGAGAAACCTATGAATCGCCCGATGGAGGAGGTACGATCGACTATATGTATGGTTTCACCATCAACGACGATCAGTGGGTTCTGAAAGACATCGGCTCACCCAGACGACTGCTGCTGGGCCAGGCGAGGACGTCGCAGCCTTATCCGACACTGACTCCGGGCGCCACGAATCTCGGCTATGTAGCGGGGGAAGACGCACGTGCCGTACTGACCGGTTTCAATGACAACTACTTCCTGTCGGATGTGTTCGAGGCTGGCCTGGCTGGATCTTCCGTGCTTTTCACCGCACTTATGGAAGATGCCGTGAGCAATGAAATCGTGGAATCAGGCCTGTGGCGAACCTCCCTCGATTCGACTCTCGTCAAGGTGGCCGATGCCGATGACACTTTCGAAAAGGATGGTGTCACATACAACTTTTTCCCCGACGCCTCATTCGGGAACTCGAGTAATGAATTCCGGGTGAACTCACTGGACAACGGAAATCTGCTCTACCGAGCCTTCTCATACTCTGCACTCCACGCGATCTACGAAATCAGGCAACTCCGGTAAAGGCTAACCGACTGCCCGACCAGGCAAATCCGGCACGGTCGGGCCAGCCACCAGACTTCGACATTTGCCCCACGCTCGGGTAGGATGACTCACATCGCCGCCGGTTCACCCCGTGCGGCGTCCAGTTCACCAGAACACGCCGGCCGCATCTGCGGCCGGTTGTTTCTCCACCTGCCACCATGAGCGAGCCGCACTTGATCGAGGCACGATTCGGTCGCCTGCTGGAATGGTTCGAGCGCCGCCTCGAGCCCTTTCCCGTCGGCCAGGCGCGTGTGGCCGCTTCCCACTGGTTTCGCTACATTCGCGAGAGCATCGGCCACGACTGGCCACTGTTCATCGCGATCATCATGACTGCCTCGGGTCTCGCTCTCGCCGAGCTTGGTCTGCTCGGCATGATCGGCGCCATCATCGACGAACTGGCAGCCAGCGGCAACGCGCGTTCGCTCGATGACTTCCTTGCCAGCAACGGCGGCAGCGTCTGGGCGCTGATCGGCTTTGCGCTGGCAATACCCGTCATTGCCACGCTCAACCGCCTGCTGCTCTGGCAGGCCACTTCCGGAAACTACAGCAGCCGCATTCGCTGGCAGGGTCATCGCTGGCTGCTCGGCCAGAGTATGGATTTCTACAACGACGAGTTCGCCGGACGCGTGTCGAGCCGGCTCATGCAAGGCTCGATCGCAACACGCGACGTTGTTCTCACCACGGTCGACATGATCACGAACTTCGCCACCTGGTTCATCGGTTCGATCGCGCTCGTCGCTGCACTCGATCCGTCGCTCGCCTGGCCCTTTCTCGTGTTCCTTGTGCTGTGGACCATGAAACTCGTGTGGTTCATTCCGCGCCTGGCGACCGTCGCACGGCGCCAGGCCGATGCGCGTGCGCTCATGACCGGGCGCGTGGTCGACAGCTACACCAACATCAACACCGTGAAGCTCTTTGCCCAGGGCGAACAGGAAGCAGACTACGCGCGCGGCGCCATGCGCGAGTTCCTGCACACGGTGTACCCGCAGTTCCGGCTCATCACCGGCCTGTTCGGCCTGCTCGACTTCATCAACGCCCTGCTCGTCGCCACCCTCGTCTGGATCGGCATCAGTGCCTGGATGGGCGGGGCTGCCAACCCGGGCGCGGTGGCTGTTGCCATCACCGTGGGCCTCCGCGTCAATGGTCTTACCCACTGGATCAGCGGCGTACTGATCGGCCTGTACGAAAACTTCGGCGTGATGCTCGACAGCCTCGGCATGCTGCAGCGCGAGCGCGCGCTCGATGATGCCGCAGACGCGAAACCCATCGACTGGCAGCGGGGTCACATCGAATTCGACGCCGTGCGCTTTCACTACGGACGCGAGAGCGGCGCCCTCGAATCGCTGAACCTCACCATCGAACCCGGCGAAAAGCTCGGTCTCGTCGGCCACTCGGGTGCCGGCAAGACCACTCTCGTGAACCTGCTGCTGCGACTGTACGACGTGGAGAGCGGCGCAATCCGCATCGACGGACAGGACATTCGCACGGTCAGCCAGGACAGCCTGCGAGAAAAGATCGGCATGGTCTCGCAGGATTCCGCCCTCCTTCACCGCAGCGTCAGAGAAAACATCGCCTACGCCCTGCCGAACGCGAGTGACGATGCCATCATGGCAGCCGCCAGGCGCGCCGAAGCCGACGCCTTCATCAAGGACCTTGTCGACGACCGGGGGCGGCGCGGGCTCGACGCTCATGTCGGCGAGCGCGGCATCAAGCTCTCGGGCGGGCAGCGTCAGCGCATCGCCATCGCGCGCGTGTTCCTCAAGGACGCACCGGTGCTGATTCTCGACGAAGCCACGAGCGCACTCGATTCCGAAACCGAGATCGCCATCCAGTCGAGTCTTGACGAACTCATGGCCGGCAAGACCGTCATCGCCATCGCACACCGTCTTTCGACCATTGCCGCCATGGATCGGCTTGCCGTGCTCGAGGAGGGGCACATCGTCGAGATGGGCACTCACGAGGCACTCGTTGCCGCGGGTGGGCGCTACGCCGAACTCTGGTCGCGTCAGTCCGGGGGGTTCATCGCCCCATGAAAGAAACCCTCCCACCCGCCACCGTGGGCGGCCGCATCGCCAGCGTCGCCACCGGCATCGCGGCCTTTTTCGAATCCCGTACCAACCCCTTCCCCGACGACTGGCAGGGGCAAGTGCCTCCTGCCGGCTTTTTTTCCTTCATCAACTGGCAGCTCCGCGGCTACTGGCCGTGGGTGATCCTGGTGTTCGTTCTCAGCGTGTTCTACGCCTGGGTGGAAGTGTCGTTCATCGCGCTTGTCGGTCAGGTGATCGACTGGCTGGCCAGCGCTCGCGCCGCCGAGAACATCGCGGCCGCGGCATCGAGCGTGCCGGCTGATGCGGCCACCAACGGCGCGACGACGGCGAGCGAATCCGCCACCGCGCTGATCCCCGATGCCGAACAACGCGCCGTCATCGGCGGGCTGATCTGGCGCATCCTGCTGCTTGCCATCGGTGGCCTGGCCTTCG
Organism: Gammaproteobacteria bacterium; assembly: GCA_002746645.1. GTDB lineage: Bacteria > Pseudomonadota > Gammaproteobacteria > Granulosicoccales > Granulosicoccaceae > Granulosicoccus. The sequence continues at coordinate 50,444 of PDPU01000029.1, forward strand.
GGCTGCTCGTGTTCCAACCACTCTACGGCAACTTCCCGATGGCCGCACGCTGGCGTGGACACCGCCATCTCCTGTCGCAGAGCTACGCCTTCTTCCAGGACGAATTCGCCGGTCGCGTGAGTCAGAAACTCATGCAGAGTTCGCTCGCCACACGGGAGGTCGTGATCAAGGTCATCGATGTGCTGGCCTACATCGGCGCCTGGTTCATCGGGGCGATCGGCATCACGGCCATGATGGATCCACTCTATCTGCTGCCCTTCGTCGGCTGGCTCGTCGGTTTCGCACTGATTTTCGCCTGGCTGCTGCCGGAACTCACGCGGCGTTCGGAACGGACTGCCGATGCGATCAGCGAGATGGTAGGACGCATCACCGACAGCTACAGCAACATCCTCACGGTCAAGCTCTTCGCCCAGGGACACCAGGAACTCGACTGCGGACGCGAAGGCATGGCGCAGCAGCTCGGTGCCTTCCACCGCAGCAATCGTGTGATCACGGTACTGAGCGGCCTGCGCGATGTCCTGAACACGCTTTTCGTGATTGCGGTGCTGTTGATTGGCCTCCTTACCTGGTCGCGCGGTACGGGCACACCGGGAGAACTTGCCGTGGCACTCGGCCTCGCCCTGCGCATCAATGGCCTTGGCCAGTGGCTGATGTGGGAACTCCAGGGGCTCGCCGATGCAGTGGGCACGCTTCGCGACGGCATCAGGATGCTGTCCGAGAAGCCAAGTGTGGTTGACGCGCCCGACGCGAGTACACTGACGGTGAAGAGCGGCGCCATCGAGTTCGACAAGGTGCGCTTTCACTACGGCCAGGGTCACGGCACCTTCGAGCAGCTGTCCCTGTCGATTGCCGCCGGGGAGAAAGTGGGCATCGTCGGCCGTTCCGGTGCCGGCAAGAGTACGCTCACCCACTTGCTGCTGCGGCTTTTCGATACCGAAGGCGGCACTGTACGCATTGACGGCCAGAACATCGCCGAGGTATCGCAGGACAGCCTGCGGCGACAGATCGCGATGGTGAGTCAGGACACCTCCCTCATGCACCGCTCGATTCGCGACAACATCGCCTACGGTCGTCCGGAGGCCAGCGATGCCGACGTCATCGAAGCGGCACGCCGTGCGCACGCGCACGACTTCATCGAAGAACTCGAAGACAGCAAGGGACGCCGGGGGTACCAGGCGCACGCCGGTGAACGCGGCGTGAAGCTCTCGGGCGGCCAGCGGCAACGCATCGCGATCGCGCGCGTGTTCCTGAAGGACGCGCCGATTCTCGTGCTGGACGAAGCAACCAGCGCCCTCGACAGTGGCGTCGAAGCCGCCATTCAGGAAAACCTCGCCGAGCTCATGCAGGGCAAGACCGTCATCGCCATTGCACACCGGCTATCGACCATCGCCGCGATGGACAGACTTGTCGTGCTCGACAAGGGCGAAATCGTCGAAACGGGCACCCACGATGCACTCGTCGCTGCCGGCGGACTCTACGCCCAGCTCTGGGCGCATCAGTCCGGCGGGTTTCTCGGGGTGGACACCGCTTTACATGATCAGAAGAACCCGAGCGGATTCACGTCGTAGCTCACGAGCATGTTCTTGGTCTGCTGGTAGTGATCCAGCATCATCTTGTGCGTTTCGCGGCCAACACCGGACTTCTTGTAGCCACCGAAGGCCGCATGTGCCGGGTAGAGGTGATAGCAGTTGGTCCAGACACGACCGGCCTGAATGCCGCGTCCCATGCGATAGGCACGATTCATGTCACGGGTCCAGACACCGGCACCGAGACCGAATTCCGTGGCATTGGCGATGGCCAGCGCTTCGGCTTCGTCGCGAAAGGTCGTCACCGACACCACCGGCCCGAAGATCTCCTCCTGAAAGACACGCATGTCGTTGCTGCCCTTGAGCAGGGTCGGCTCGATGTAGAAGCCGCTGTCGAAATCCTGCCCGACAGCTGCCTTGCCACCACCCATCAACACTTCGGCACCTTCGTCGCGGCCAATCTGGATGTAGCTCAGGATCTTGTCGTACTGTTCCTTCGAGGCCTGCGCGCCGACCATGGTGTCGGTGTCGAGCGGGTTGCCGCGCTTGATGTTCGACGCTCGGGCCATCACGCGGCTCACGAATTCCTCCGCAATGGCTTCCTGCACCAGAAGTCGCGAGGGGCAGGTGCAGACCTCGCCCTGATTCAGGAATGCAAGCACGGCCCCTTCCAGGCACTTGTCGACATAGGTGTCTTCATGATCGAGGATGTCGTCGAAGTACACATTCGGCGACTTGCCACCGAGTTCGACCGTGGACGGAATGATGTTGTCGGCCGCATACTGCATGATCTTCGAACCGACCGGCGTCGAGCCGGTAAAGGCGATCTTCGCGATGCGCGTGCTGGTGGCAAGCGCCTGACCGGCCTCTTCGCCGTAACCGTTGATGACGTTGACGACACCGGGTGGCAGCAGATCGGCCACCAGTTCCATCATCAGCAGGATGCCCGCGGGCGTCTGTTCGGCCGGTTTCAGCACCACGCAGTTTCCGGCAGCGAGCGCCGGAGCGAGTTTCCAGGCCGCCATCAGCAACGGGAAGTTCCACGGGATGATCTGCCCCACCACCCCGAGTGGCTCGTGAAAGTGATACGCCACGGTGTTGGCATCGATCTCACCGATGCTGCCTTCCTGAGCGCGCACGCAACCGGCAAAGTAACGATAGTGATCGATGGCCAGGGGCAGATCGGCATTGAGCGTTTCACGCACCGACTTGCCGTTGTCCCAGGTTTCAGCCACCGCCAGCATCTCGAGGTTCTGCTCCATGCGGTCGGCAATCTTCAACAGAATGCCGGATCGCTCGGCCACCGAGGTGCTTCCCCAACTGTCGCTGGCCTTGTGGGCCGCATCGAGTGCCAGTTCGACATCGGCAGCATCGGAGCGCGCCACTTCACAGAACACCTGACCGTTCACCGGTGAAACGTTGTCGAAGTACTTCCCGTTGACCGGGGCCGTCCATTCCCCGCCGATGAAATTGTCATAGCGGCTCCTGAACTGAACCCTGGCACCGTCGGTATTGGGGTTGGCGTAGATCATGGTCTTCCTCCATTAGTGTCAATTGGTACTAGGTCTCGTCACCGGGCGTCAAAGCAGGGTAATCTCGGAGGGGTTGAAGAAAGGTTGAAACCGGAACCTCACCGCAGGGTCGGAGGCAGCCGGCCAGGAGGATCAGTGACGTGCAGATAGACCGGAGCCTGAAACAGCGGCGCGATGCAGCCGCCCGCAGCTGGCAACAGTTTCTGTCCAGGCGGAAGCATGGCGATACGCTGAGCGTTCGACCCGAAATCGGCGACTCCTGGCATCGCAGCCACCGCTCCTTCGATACCGACTCACCCGGCCCTCCTCCACTGGACGACCCCGAGGAAACCCGTTCGCGTTGGGAAGCATCACCCTTGTGTCGCGCTGCGGTGCCCGAACTCGAACAACTCGCAAGGCTGACCACCGACAGCCATTGCGTGGCCGCCATCAGTGACGCAACCGGTCGGCTGCTCTGGACCCATGCAAGTCGCCATATGGAAACCCGTGCCTGCGACGCGCATTTCATGGCCGGAGGGCGCTGGCACGAGGCAGCCAGCGGCACCAACGCCATCGGTCTCAGTCTGGCGCGGCGTGCGCCGACGACCGTCTTCGCCGCAGAGCATTACTGGTCTTCATTGCATGAGTGGGTGTGCTATGCCTGTCCCATCATCCATCCCGCCAGCGGCGAACTCCTCGGCGTCGTGGATCTCTCTTCCACCTGGGATCGCTTCAACCCGCTGGGCCAGATGGCGGTCAACGGCATGGCAATGTCGATCGCCAATCGACTGGGCAACGCTTCGGCGGCCTCGTCAGCCGATACAGTCGGTGGAGTCGGTCGAGTCCGTGGTGGGGTCGATGCAGTCGGTGGAGTCCATGGAGTCCATGGAGTCCATGGAGTCCGTGGTGGGGTCGGCGGGGTCGATGCAGCCGGTGCGGCCTGTGAAGACGGCGGGGCCGATGGCGCGAACGGTGCAGGCAGGCATTGCCCCGAGTTGACACTGCGATTTCTCGGCAGTCGTGAAGGCCACCTGCGCGACGAAATCAAGCGCTTTTCCAGACGTCACGCGGAAATACTGTGCCTGCTGGCGCTGCACCCGGAGGGCTTGTCGCTCGATGCCCTGCATGCGGCCCTGTACGGCGACCGGCCCGTCAGGACCGGCACACTGAAATCCGAGATCAGCACGCTGCGGCGTCTGCTCGGCGGTGGCATCGACTCACGACCCTATCGCCTTGTCATGGATCATCGATGCGACGTCATCGAACTCTGGCAAGCCTTGAAGCACGGCAACCGAGAGCGTGCCCTGCAACTCTATCGTGGCCCTCTGCTGCCCGGGTCGTCATCGCCCGAACTGACCGAATGGCGAGACTGCATCGATGCACTGACGAGCGAACTGATCGAGAACTGCGCGAATCTCGACCAGTTGCTCACCCATGCGCATGCGACTGCCGGAGAGCAGGTGCGTGATCGACTCAGGTGCCTGGCCGGTTGAACGCAAGCGCGGCCCGGATCAGTCCGTGTCGCAGGGCTTGCGTCGTCGAACCCCGGCCTTCGCAAGTCGCCATCTCAGGCGATTTCGCCTTCTCCGTCTCCGGAGCCGTCTGCGGCGGCAAGCTGCGCCATCTGCTTGTCCAGTTGCAGCATGTGGAAGTCCGAACTGCCGGCTGCCTCGACATCGTTGAGCACCTTGCGGAAAAGATCTTCTTCCTCGACCTGTTCGGCCAGGAACCAGTGCAGCATCGGCTGGGTCGTGTATTCCTTGGCTTCGTGCGCCACCTCGAACATGTTCTTGATCTGCTCGGTGACCTGTTGCTCCTGTTCAAGTCCGGCTTCGATGGCGCTGCGCGGGCTGTCGAACACCGTGGCCGGCGCGGACATGGCCTGCAGTTCCACCGGCACGTCACAGGAGACCAGAAAATCGTAGAGCCGCATCGCGTGCGAGATCTCTTCCCGGGCATGCCCCCGAAACCAGAGCGCGAAACCGGCAAGATCCTGGCTGTCGAAGTAGGCCGCCATGCCGAGATAGCTGTAGGCGGCATGCAGTTCATGATTGACCTGAGCCTTGATGATGTCGGTAACGCTTTCGTGAATACGCACTGTGGATTCTCCTGAAGATGTGCCAGTGATTTATATCCCTGCCAATAATAGGGATATGCGGGAATCATTCTAGCCGGCAAGGCTGCATGGCAGTTGTTCCGCGGCGACATCGAAAACACCGACAACAGAAGAAAAAAGACATGCGGGAATTCATCGGCATCGGGAGGAAACAATGCAAATCATTTTCACTTCCATCCGCATCGGATGCGGCAAGTGCTCAACCGACGGAAGCAGCCTGCCGGATCGCCGGATCAGGCATCACGGCACACTCTGGCCAGCGCTTCCCGTGCAATCAGGACATGAAACGGCATGATCGCGCCAAGATACAATCTGCCGAACACACCATGAGGGTGTACCCAGGTCGCAAGATGAACCCGCCCATCCAGCGACATGACCGACACTCTGAACTCCAGGTGTCTGTCGTCGAAACCGGCGATCAACTCCTGGCCATCGTCCATCTCGACGGGAAACGGCCCGACCTTGTCATCGTGATCAGGGCCATCATGCAAGAGGCCGAAAGGCAGGACAGCGATGCGTCGCAGCTCGAGCAACAACCCTGCCCAACCCGGGAACGCCGCAATCAGTTCGGCAGCCTGCCTCGGAGACGCGCCAGCCTGCACGCTGAAGCAATCAAGGAAATCGCCTTTGCCGACCCTGTCATGCAGTCGGCTGCCCGAAGGCAACTCGCACCGGCGCACATCGGAGAGCATCGAGCAAAGCGCAGCATTGGCGGGTGCAGCAATTGTCATGTCTCTCCATACTCCTCATTCGAATCATCACATTGAGGCCGTGCCGTGCGTCGCTGCAATTCGGCCTCCTCCGCAAACAGCCCTGCCTTCGGCCCTGCCCTCGTATCGGGCAGGGCCGGGCATCACTGTCAGGATGGCCAGTCTTCAGGTGCGATGCTGCCGAGCACCTGGAACTTGCCGTCTTCATGAGGCTGTACCACCCAGACCGAACCCATCGGATCCGGGTAGATCATCGTTGCCGCATTGAACGGGTCATCGTGTCCGACCAGAATGGTATTGGTGCCTTCCGGTGGCATGACCGTGAGGTACTTCGTCATGTTGTCCGACATGAGTTGCCATTGACCGGGTACATAGGTGGCAGCAGCCACGAAGTTCAGGTCCGGGTTCTGCTCATACTTGCCGAAGGCCAGGTCGGCGGTCTTCCAGGCACGGCAATACTCGCTGCTGATCACGTCACCGTAGGGGATGCCATGCTTGCGGAACTGGTTGCCGATTTCCTTGGCCTGATGCCAGCCGTCTTCGCTCAGCACCCGCTGGGTCGCGCAGTTATCCGTCTCGGCAACCACCTGATCGGCCCAGTTTCTCTCGGTTTCCGCATGGCGTATGAAAACCACGAGACCGCCTTCCTTCATGGCGGCAATCAGGTCATCCGTAGTCATGCCTTCGGCCGTTTCCATACGAGCCGGATTGTCCACGCCTGAAGGCGAAACATAGTCTGTCGGATCGTCTGCGGAAACCGGCAGGGCAAGTGGAAGAGACAGCACGGCGGCAACGGCTGTGCGTCTGAGCTGCGAGTACATATTCATGGCGTAAATCTCCTGAGGACCGGTACGAGGCAGATTCCAGGTACCTTCAGCAAAATTACTAGTACCCGACAAAACCTGTCAAGTATTGACAGAGGACGGAAATGCGCATGAGCAAACGCTACCTGATACCGAAACCACAAGCCCTGTTCTCGCCGTTTTTCCTTGAAATTCAGCGCCTCCACGACGGCCTCTGCTCACGCGAAAGACGTCGTCCCCGGGAGACGGTCAGACAGCGCCTGGATGACACTCCGGAAAATGAAGAAACTGCAATGAAACCGGTGCCGGACAAGTGCGCGATACGCGCGCACGAACCGGTTGGCGCCCGGCATCGACCTGCACGACAGGCTGCTACAGCTTCTGCTCGCAGCTGTCCTTCTCGGGAAGAATCCGCCTTACATCCAGTATTTCAACCAGGCCGTCATGGCTCTCGGCAAATCCGTCTTCGGCGGGAGGCAAGACCCTGACACGCGCCTCGATCAGGACAGGCTGGTAGGGGCTGTGACGTACTTCAGCCTTGTCGAGGCTGGCTTTTCGCAAGGGATCCATGACATCTGCCTCGCCGACCGCCCAGTATTCTTCCGGCAACGAGCCGAATGTCAATACGGACACCTCGTGGCCATACACGTACAGCCCTGACAGGGTGACAACACTGCCGGGCTTCGGGCGCTCCGAGTCAGCCGACTCGTCCCGCAACAGCACTTCCCGGACAGTCACGTTCTCCGCCGTGCTGGCCATCGAGGCATTGGCTGTGTAGCCGGAACCGTCATATACCAAGGTCACCTTTCTTGCCGGATAACCGCCTCCGGATGTCTGGACAACGATGTCATGGAAACCGTTGGTGCGATTGTCGGACAACACGACGGGCAACTTCACCAAGGTTGTATCACTCGTGAAACGAAGTGTTCCATCGGCTTCAGGGTCGGCCGTCAACACCATGAGCGTGCAGCCGCCGTTACCGCAATAGCCGCTGTCGAAGTGCATGAGCGCAACCGCGTCAGGCCATGAATCGTTGTTCAGATTGACACGTTTGTAGTCGTACTGGCCCACACGGATGTCTGCATCGTATTCCCGGAGCGCGCGCTGCACGTCGGTGGAAAAACCGATGACCGGCTGGTTGCCGTCTGATGATCCGGCCGATGCCGGTGCCTCGTCTTCGACGTCGAAGGTCGTTGACGCGCAGGCGGACAGCATCACGACCGCCAGAACCGTTGCCCGTATTCTCATGCTGCCTCCGACGATCGTCGTGCTGATCGAGTGGGTCGCGCCTCAGCGCTTCACGCAGACGCGATTGTCCACGGCTGTCTTCAGTTCGGCCTCTGTCCCGGATACCACCAGAACAGCAAATTCACCGATGTATTCAACGGTTCCGGCATCATGGACGACCTGCACGGCCTCGTATCCGGCGTCCGAGCGGTTGAGCAATGGCTCACCGGAATAACCATCCAGAATGGCAAGACGAACATCACCGCACTGGTACTCGGCCCTCACCGTGCCCAGTGAACAGAACCAGGTTCCGTTTTCATCCCTGACGGCCTGGCCGGAGTGGCGCTCGCAGGACTGTTCGTCGATGGTGTACGAGCCGTCTGCCCGGAATCCGGCAACCCTTTCCTGCGGAACGGCACAGGCACTCAGCCCGATGACGCCTGACAGCAGGACACCGACGGTTGCGGCCTCTCCGCCCGAGCTGTATGGATGTGTTGAACCCGCAGAGGTCATAGGTCACCGTATCGTTCAATGGCAAGAAAACCTGAACGGGCATCGCGCCGATGGTATTCGGCCTCCGTGCTGCTATCCCGCCTGCTTTCCGTGCATCTTGTCACGTCCGACGGCAACGAGACTGATCACCGACACGACCACCCCCGAAAGCAGGTAGATGGCCACCGACCAGAGCCCCAGCGTATTGGTGAAGGCCAGTGCAGCAAGCGGAGCAAAGGCCGCACCGAAGATCCACGACAGATTGGTTGCGAGCGCGCTGCCGGAGTACTGGAATTCGGGCAGAAAGCGTCCGGGGGTGATTGCTGCCGCCTGACCGTATCCGAGTCCGAACAGGGCAAAGCCCACAATGATGAACCAGCCGCTGTTGGTCTCCAGCGTTGAAACCGCCAGGCTGAACAGCGCCACGAACAGGAGCTGCACCATCATCAGTCTGCGTCGTCCGATTCTGTCGGCAAGCGTTCCGGCGAACAGCATCGTTGCAATGGCGACGACGCCACCGATCATCTGCATCAGGAGGATGTCCTCGATCGGCCGCTGCTGGTAGAGGATGATGTAGCCAAGCGGAAAGATCGTGACGAGATGAAACAGCGCGTAGCTCGTCAGCGGAATGAATGTCGAACGCAGAATCGGCTGCCACTGCTTCTCGATCAGTTCCTGCAGCGGCGCGGAGCGGAAACTGTTCTGCTCGGAAAAGGTGCTGTTGATCAGGCGCACGCGAGCAAACAGAGACACCACGTTGACTGCCAGCACGGCAAAGAACGGGAAACGCCAGCCCCACTTGATGAATTCTTCCTCGGTAAGAAAGCCGGTCAGCACGTAGTAGATCGCTGCCGCAGTGATGAAGCCGAGCGGGCCACCGAGTTGGGGCAGCATCGCATACCAGTTCTTGCGGCCTCTGGGGGCCTCATGCTGGAGCTTCAGCGGCAGCCCATCCCAGGACATGCCTTGTCCGATACCCTGCCCGATGCGCAGGATGATCAGAAGCAGTGGCGCGGCGACGCCGATTGCCTCGTAGCTCGGCAGGAGTCCGATCGACAAGGTGGCGGCACCGAAGATGAACAGGGCAAGTACCACCTTCGCCACCCGGCCCATGCGCCGATCCACCTGCCGGGCGAACAGGCTTGCACCGGGTCTGACGAGAAACGCCAGCGAGAAGACGAGAAACGACAGCATTGTGCCGGTGACCGGATCGAAGCCCGGGAAGAAGACTCTCGGAAACACCAGTACCGATGCGATGCCATAGACGAAGAAACCGAAGAATTCGGTAACTCGAGCCATGATGATGGTTGTGATAACCTCGTCCAGAGTGACAGCATGATCACTGTCGGTGGACACGGAATGCGGACTTGCGACGTCAGGTGTAGTCATGGCTTTAATCAGTTCGAAACCGTCGGAACTTCCGGTAGCGGCAGCAAGGCCGGCACAGCGAACGCAGTCGCCATGCCGTGCCGGAAAGCTTAGCATGGGCGGCACAACGGATTGGCGCGTCCGGCAACGTGGAATCCAACCGGCCAGGTATTTATAATCCATGATTGCTTGTGAGCATCTGCGAACCGACACCAGGCCGTGCGCAGTTGCACTGCACGAACCAGTGCGTCGCCACACAATCACGCAGGTAAAACAGGGGTATTTGCACCAATGAAGAAACAGATCGGTTTGCTTGCCGTTCTTGCTGCTGGTGCCGTGTTGTCCGGCTGCGATCTCGTCGTCATCAATCCTTCGGGAGACATCGCCACCCAGGAAAGCCAGCTCATCGGCTACTCCACCCTGCTGATGCTGCTCGTGATCGTGCCCGTCATGCTGCTCACGGTGTTCTTTGCCTGGCACTATCGCGCTTCCAACAAGAAGGCAACCTACGAGCCGGAGTGGAATCACTCGATCAGCCTCGAAATCGTGATCTGGACCTTGCCGCTCGCGATCATCATCACCCTCGCGGGACTGACCTGGGTCGCTACGCATCGCCTGAATCCCTACGATCCAGTCACCCGCATTGCCAGGGACACACCGGTACCGGAAGGTGTCGAGCCGCTCGTCGTGAAAGTGGTGGCGATGGACTGGAAATGGCTGTTCATCTACCCCGAAGAAGGCGTTGCCTCCATCAACGAGATGGCCGCCCCGGTCAATCGACCCATCGAATTGCAGCTCACCAGCACCACGGTCATGAACTCGTTCTACATACCGGCGCTGGCAGGGCAGATCTACGCCATGCCGGGCATGCAGACCGAACTCAACGCCGTGATCAACGAAGCAGGTGACTACGAGGGATTCTCGGCAAACTACAGCGGTGCCGGCTTCTCGCACATGCGCTTCGTCTTTCATGGTCTTGACGATGCCGGTTTCGAGAACTGGATCGATACCGTCAGGCAAAGCAAACTCGAACTCGACCGTGACACCTTCGTCACCCTCGAGCAGCCGAGCGAGAAGGTACCGGTAACCCATTATTCGAACATCGACCCCGAACTCTGGGATCTGGCCGTCAACCTCTGTTTCGAACCCAGCACCCTCTGTCATGACGACATGATGATGGTGGACGCGCTCGGTGGCGGCGGTCTCGAGGGCCTGTTCATGCGCGAGCAGTTTGCCGACATCTGCACCGCCGATGACCCCGTGGCCTTCCTGAGCCGCATTGCCGAAGAGAGGAAGCCGCAGGCTCTCGCCGCCCACAGCAACAGTCAAACCAGCCCGTCCGGGTTGTAATCGAGGAGACATTATCGATGGCAACTGAAGCAGCAGCTCACGCGGGTGAATGGTCACCCGTGCTCGGCAAGCTTGGCTGGCACGTGCTCCCGTTCCACGAGCCGGTCATCCTTGCAACCTTCATCGTGGTGATGGCAGGCGGCCTCGCCCTGCTCTGGGCACTCACGAAATACCGGCTCTGGGGTTATCTGTGGCGAGAGTGGTTCACTTCCATCGACCACAAGAAGATCGGCATCATGTACATGATTCTGGGGCTGGTGATGCTCCTGCGTGGCTTTGCCGACGCCCTGATGATGCGCATCCAGCAGGCGCTGGCCTCGTTCGGTTTCGAGGGCTATCTCAATGCGCACCACTACGATCAGATCTTCACCGCGCACGGCGTCATCATGATCTTCTTCGTGGCCATGCCCTTCGTCACCGGCCTCATGAACTACATCATGCCGTTGCAGATCGGCGCGCGCGACGTGGCCTTTCCGTTTCTCAACAACTTCAGTTTCTGGCTCACGGTTTCGGGCGCCGTCCTGATCATGATCTCGCTGTTCGTCGGCGAGTTCTCGACCTCGGGCTGGCTGGCCTATCCACCCTTGTCCGGCATCGAATTCAGTCCGACCGTGGGGATGGACTACTACCTCTGGTCGCTGAACATCGCGGGCCTGGGAACAACGCTGTCCGGCATCAACCTCGTGGTCACGATCATCAAGATGCGCTGCCCGGGCATGACCTACATGCGCATGCCGATTTTCACCTGGACCGCCTTCTGCACCAACATCCTGATCGTCGCCACCTTCCCGGTGCTTGCTGCAACGCTGGCACTGCTGACAGCCGATCGCTACATCGGCACGCACTTCTTCACTTCGGAACTCGGCGGCAGCCCGATGATGTACGTGAACCTCATCTGGATCTGGGGTCACCCGGAGGTATACATCCTGATCCTGCCGATCTTCGGCGTGTTCTCCGAGGTCGTGGCCACCTTCTGCGGCAAACGACTGTTCGGCTACACGTCAATGGTCTATGCCACCATGGTCATCACGATACTGAGCTACATCGTCTGGCTGCACCACTTCTTCACCATGGGTGCGGGTGCCGACGTCAACTCCTTCTTCGGCATCACCACGATGATCATCTCGATACCGACGGGAGCGAAACTCTTCAACTGGCTGTTCACCATGTACAAGGGCCGTATCCGCTACGAACTGCCGATGATGTGGAGCGTGGCCTTCATGCTCACCTTCGTGCTCGGCGGCATGACCGGCGTGCTCCTCGCCGTACCGCCGGCAGACTACGTGCTGCACAACTCCCTGTTCCTGATCGCGCACTTTCACAACGTGATCATCGGGGGCGTGGTGTTCGGGGTGTTTGCCGCCATTGCCTACTGGTTCCCGAAAGCCTTCGGTTTCCGTCTCGACCCCTTCTGGGGCAAGGTGAGTTTCTGGTGCTGGGTGATCGGTTTCTACCTCGCCTTCATGCCGATCTACCTGCTGGGGCTCATGGGTGTGACCCGTCGACTGAGCCAGTTCGAAGACACCGCCTACGCCATCTACTTCAACGTGGCGCTCGTCGGCGCCGTGCTGATCTTCGCCGGCATCCTCGCCTCGCTCTACCAGTTCTACGTGTCGATACGTGATCGTGAACGCCTCAGAGATACCACCGGAGATCCCTGGGACGGGCGCACCCTGGAGTGGTCCACCTCCTCGCCACCGCCCTACTACAACTTCGCCTTCACGCCGCGTGTGCATGTGATCGATGCCTTTACGCAGATGAAGCAGCATGGCTTCAAGCGACCAACGGACGGATTCGAACCGATCCACATGCCGCGCTACACCGAGGCCGGCGTGGTGATCTCGGGGCTTCTCACCATCATGGGCTTTGCCCTGGTGTGGCACGTCTGGTGGCTGGCGGCAGCGACTTTCGTCTCGGCCATTCTCTACGGCATACTGCACACCTTCGACTACGACCGTGATTATCACGTGCCTGCCGACGAAGTCAGGCACATCGAGGATGAGCGCACCGCGCTCCTGAACGGCCAGCGGGAGGTACAGCCGACGTGAGCGCGGGAAGCGATATCAGCATGGCAGGAACCGTAGGCAATCCGGCATCGCAGCCACTCGAATTCTTCGTGCGTGGTGATGCACACGCATCGGCATCGCCGGTGCAGCGCGACGCCGGGGGCGATGTGGTCAGCGATGTGCTCCACGCGGGCGTCGATGACGGCATGCACGCGGAGGAACACGAGCACGAACACGAAACCGGCACCATGCTCGGTTTCTGGATCTACCTCATGAGCGATTGCCTGATCTTCGGCATCCTCTTTGCGGTCTATGCCGTACTCGGGCAGAACTACGCAGCCGGCCCGGCGCCGAAGGATCTCTTCGAACTCGATCTGATCCTGCTTTCCACCTTCATGCTGCTGTTCTCCTCGATTACCTATGGCTTCGCCATGCTGCGCATGCACAAGGGCGATCGCAAGGGGCTGGTGTTCTGGCTGATCATCACGGGGCTGTTCGGCCTCGCCTTCCTGTATCTCGAATACCGCGAATTCTCGCACCTCTGGCACCTCGGGGCCACACCCATGAGCAGTGCCTTTCTGTCCTCGTTCTATCTGCTGGTGGGCACGCACGGCGCACACGTGACCGCTGGCAGCATCTGGCTCGTGGTGCTCCTGATTCAGGTAGGCTTGCACGGGCTCAACAACGCCAATCAACGTCGTATCGCCTGCCTGAGCATGTTCTGGCACTTCCTCGATCTGATATGGATCGGCGTGTTCACACTGGTTTATCTCACGGGGGTGATGTTGTGAGTGCCGATACCGGAAGCCACGGTTCGTTCCGTTCCTACATGATGGGCTTCGGCCTGTCGGTGGTGCTGACGCTCATTCCCTTCGGCATCGTGATGGGCGGGATGTATTCGAACCCGAAGTGGGCCGTGCTGATCATATTCCTGCTCGGCGCTGCGCAGATGCTCGTGCATATCTACTACTTCCTGCACGTTGATGTCGCCGCGGAAGATGGCTGGCTGCTCATGTCCGTTGCCTTCACGGTGTTGATGCTGGCCATCGTCCTCGTGGGGTCGCTCTGGGTCATGTTCCATCTCGAGGAACACGTGATGCCGGCGCACGAGCAGATCGAGCGGGTGCGCAATCTGCCGTGAAATCGGCAGACAACACCGCGAGGCGTCTGCGCCCCGGTGCGTTGCTTGCACTCGCTGCCGCACTGCTCGTGATTGCGGCGCTGGTATGGCTCGGCAACTGGCAGCTTCGACGCCTCGAATGGAAGCTCGATCTCATCGAAGCCATTGAAACCCGCGCCACGGCAGAACCCATCCCTGCCACACCGACATTGCCCGAACCCGTTTCGGACCACGTCTATCGCCGCGTCACGGCAAGGGGGCACTACCTTCACGACAAGACACGTCAGGTCAAGGCCGTTACGGAAATCGGGGCGGGTTACTGGGTGATGACCCCGCTCGCCACGCCGGATTTCGCGTTGTGGGTCAATCGAGGATTCGTTCCTGCCGAACACCGCGCCCGCGGTGCCTACGAAGAACCCGACGGCGAGATGATCGTGGAAGGTCTCGTTCGTGCCAGCGAGCCGAACGGCACGCTGTTGCAGAAGAACCGGCCCGATCAGGATCGCTGGTTTTCACGTGACGTCGCCGTGCTGACGGCAACAACCGGAACTTCAGACGCGGCGAACTATTTCATTGACGCCATCACGGAACAACCGGCGTCAATGGAACAACCGGCGTCACGCGACCACACCGGCTCCTCGGCGTCCACCTCCTGGCCACGAGCAGGGCTGACCCGACTGTCGTTCAGGAACACTCATCTTGCCTACGCCATCACCTGGTATGCGATGGCCGCCGCACTGTCTGCCGCCCTGGCCTGGGTCGTCTTCAGAAATCCAGCTTGAAGCCGAGCGTGAAGGTCTGCGGCTTGACGCCACGAGCACCATAGGGGCGACGTGCGGAAATCTTCTGCGTGTCGAACAGATTGTCGGCCAGGAAATACACCTGCTGATTCTCCCGCCACTGGTAGCGAAGCGACAGATCCACCATCGAATACGCATCGGTGCTGTCGCTGGCCGGCGGAGAGCCCTGACCGGCGATGGTGCGCATGCTGGCCATGTACTTCCAGGCGAGGGATGTCTGCAGATTGAACCGCTGCAGCGTGACTCTCGCGGCCATCTGATGCTCGGGAAGATACGGCAGTTCATCACCCTTCACCACATCCTGAAGATCGGGCCTCGGCGAGGTGAAGTCATTCCGTATTTCGCTGCCTGTATAGGTGTAGGCAAGATCGGTGTTGACCGTCGTCGGCGACGCTTCTCCACCGAAGCTGAAGAGCGCACCGACGCTCGACTCCAGCCCGTAGATGTGCACCGAACCCGCGTTGAAGCTCGAATCGAGATCGGTGGTGGCGCAGCCCGAGGAAAAGGTACAGGTACCCGAGAGGTTGCTGTAGTCGTTGAAGAATCCGATGAATTCGCCCTTGTAGCGTGCGCCCGAGTAGCGCAGGCCGGCTTCGTAGTTGATGCTTTCTTCGGGATCGACTGCGTCGTCGCTTTCGGGGCTTGCCGGCACGAAGCCCTTGTGCACGCCAAACAACAGGTTGAGTTTCGGCAACAGACGATAGTTGATGCCGATGCCGGGAATCAGCACGTCCTGATCACGACTTTTCGATTCGCCGGAGAGGAAATCGTCGAATTCATTGTCGATGAATTCGGCCCTGAACCCACCGGACACGGTCCATTTTCCCGATTCGATGCGATCATGCACGTAGAGGGCCGTGGCGATGGAGCGCGCTTCGTTGCGCGTGGTCGGACGCCAGGGGTCCCCGTTGTCGACAAGCCCGCCATTCTGCATGAGGTAACCGTGTTCGGTATGCCGCCGCGTGATCTCGTCCTGGTGAACGCGCAGGCCCACATCCACCTGATGACTGCTGTCAAGGAAGAAACCCTCGTAGGCGAGCGTGGTCTGAATGCCTCTGGAGACGAAGTCGCGGTCGTTTTCTCCGGCCAGGAGGGTTTCCGAGTTGGTGGAGGAATCGCGATCGCCGCGGAGCACATCGAGGAAGATCGAGTTGATACTGCTGTCCGGATTCGCGAATATGTCCTGCAGGCTCGGTGCCCCGTCGGCAAACCCGTTGAGCTTGTCCCAGACACGCGCAAAGCGACGCTCGTAGAGCGTGGTGTCGATGGTGAAATCGCCGCCCGGGTCGAAATAGTGATTCAGACTGAAATGCTGATGATCCCAGACCATCCGATCGCGCTCCGCCGCCGTGTAGCGGCGCTCGGGCTCATCGCGAAAATCCGCATCGGTGAGCCCGAGATAGCTCTGGTCGGAGTCCTCGTCCGAATAGCCGATCTTGAGATCGATCTGATGATAGTTCTCGGCCTCGAGCGGTGAATTCCAGCGCAGCTTGGCCACCACGTCACGCTTGTCGAAACCGGTATCACCGCCATTCTTCAGCTCATGAAAGCCGTCCGAACGGTAGTACACGCCTTCGAGCATGGCCCCGACGGTATCGTTGCTGAAGCCACCGTAGGCATGGGCTTTCGCCGTGCCGAAACTGCCAAGGCCGAGATCGACGGCGCCGATGTGGTCTTCTTCGTCCTCACTGCCGGGTATGACGCGACTGACGAGGTTCACCACGCCACCCACGGTGTTGGGACCATTCTGAATGGCCGCCGGCCCCTTGAATACCTCCACCGCCTGAATGCGCGCCAGCATCGGAAAATAGTAGGCAGCCGGTGCCGAATACGGCGCAGGAGCGAGAAGGATGCCGTCCTCGGCAAGCGCGATCTTCTTGCTCCGGTCCGAGTCGGCGCCACGCATGCCGATGTTCGGCCGCAGGCCCCAGCCGTCTTCCTGGCGGATATACACACCCGGCACGGTATCGAGCACCTGATGAATGTCGTTGTAGCTGAAGACCTCGAGTTCCTCTTCATCGACATGGGTCACCGACCCGGGCGTACTCTCGCGCTCTTCGGCATTTCCCGTGATGGTGAGCCGCTCGAGTTCGATGATGTCGTCGTCGGCCGAGGCGGCCGTTGCTGCCAGCAACGAACTCAGCAATGGCAACAGCCATCGGCCACGCTGCACACGAGGTGTCTGCATTGACGGTGCTCCGCAAGGATCGCGCTCAGGCCCGCGCATCGAGCCTGAACATGTGATTGGTCCATCTGGCCTGCTGCCAGGGGCCGCCGAGTGGTTTGATTTCCTGCGTGGCCACGTCGATGTCGAGCAGCTCTCCGGTATTGGCGCTCGCCATGACCGAACGTGTGCCGGGAACGTGTTCAACGCCACCCACGTCATCGATGTCGAGCGCCGCAACGTAACGCATGTTGTGCAGGTCCCAGATGGTCATGCGATTGCCGCGTGGACAACTGACCACGGCAATGTCTTCGCCCACGAAACGACCGCAGGCGGTGTAGTTCTTCATCTGCCAGAGCGCATCATCGGGTATGTCAGGCACGTGCAGTGTGCCCTTTTCATCGAGCACGGCCACCAGCGGAGGCATCTCCGATTCACCCTTGTACTGGCAGCAGATCAGCACGCGATTGCCGGGGCTGACATCCAGATGGCGAATGGACAGCTTCGGCACGGGAAGCTCGTAACGCGCGCGAATGCGTCCCTGCAGCACATCGATCAGCACCAGTTCCGAATGCATGGTGTTGATGTTGAGTTCACGCTTGCCGGTGGCCGGTCGCGTCTCGATGCCACCACCCGCCACGAAGAGCGTACGCCCGTCATTCGAGAGGCGCAGATCATGCGGACCGATGCCCCCGGTGGGAATGTAGCGCCGGAGCTGATGGCTGACCGCATCGTATTCGGCAATCAGACCCGTTGCGTCGCGGCTCTGGTTCTGGGTGGTGTATATCGTCGAACCATCGTGGTTGTACACGCCATGACCATTGAAGTGATGCCCGGGCAGCGCGTGCAGGGTACCGAGATGCCGGCCCCGGCGATCGAGTACCGGCGCGCGCGTGCCGGGCAACGTCGGCAGTGACACGACCCGAGTGCTGGTTGGATCAACAGCAAACCCGTGCGCCTTGTCGGGCAGCGCGAAGCGGAAGATCTCGTCGCCATCACGCCGGAAGGCACTGACCTGATGGCGCGCCCTGCCCGCTTCGTCACTCGCCGATGCGTCGAAGTGGCCGTTGACGAACAGCAGATCATCGCTCCTGCCGGCAAGGCAACCACCACCGGCAAGCAGTGGTACCAGGCCGAGAAAATGGCGGCGAGTCAGCATGAGCGACAACAAGGCATCAGCAAACGGGTTTCAATCGGTATCCGACGCCGAGCCCGCCGGCAGATCAAGACCCAGAGCCCGAACGAATTCGGTTTTCAGGGTCTGACCCAGGTTCTGAACGGGCCCTTGCAACACCTCGTTCACCTGCGTGGTCTGGTTGCCGATGGCGTCATACAAAGAATCATCGATGGCTTCCAGACGGGCAATGGCATCATCGACATCATCGAGCATGCGCTCGGCCAGCGCGGCTTCATCGACATCGGCAAGCCAGTCATCGAAGCCGATGGCCGTTGCGGGGTCCTCGCTGCCACCCCGGAACAGGATGCCGAAACCCTTGAGGTTGTCGACTACGTAGGATTTCGAGAGACGCGACCAGGGCGCTTCGACATCGTCCGGGCATAGCTGCCCGAGACCACAACTCGGTGCCGTGTTGGTCACGCCACCGCCGAGCGGCGCATCGAGCTTGTTTTCCTTGACGACCTCTTCAAGGTAGAACAAGGCATCACTGATGGCATTGAGGTTCGCATTGGCCTGACCGGCCTGCACGAGTTCCGCACCGTAATTGCCGCCATCAACCGACCAGGCATCGGCGAGAATGCGGGCGCTGTCACTCGCATCAGCGGCAACCGCCTGCATGTATTCGCAGCGGCGTGCCTGCCTGTCGTCGGCAGACAGGGCATCGAAGGCTGCGAGCTGCGGATTGCTCGTTTCGGATCCGTCGTCACAGCTATGGCCGTCGTCAGGTGCGACATGCAGGAGGTAACCGAGCGCATCGAGCCCGCGCCTGTCCACCGACGCGCTGAGGGCGGTTTCGTTTTCCGCAAGCTTCTGGTCGATCTGGCAGCTGCTGGAAAGCGGCCAGGAATACAGCTGTGCCATCCGATCGTCGACCAGTGCCGGCCCGAACTGGAACAGCAGGTTCTGCTGTACCGTCTCCATCGCTTCGGCAAAGGCGGACTGTGCCGGCGCGATGACAGCGGCATGATTCGACACACGCTCGGCACTCTCGCAGTAGCCGCCGATTGCCGTTTGCAGATCGGCCACACGCGATGACATCTCGGCGTAACGCGCCGGCAGATTCTGCGCTACCGATTCGAGGATGCCCGCCTGAATCGTGGCATCGCCATTGCCGCCGGCGCTGCCGGAACCATCCGTATTGCCAGCGGCAGTGTCATTCGAATCGCTGCCGCCACAGGCAGCCAGCAACAGCACGGAGAGGATGAAGAAGGATCTGTTGTTCATGAGTTTTCCGAGATGCGCGTTGGTGAAGTATGACTGCCTCGAAGCTTGCTATACGAACGGAGCCAAAGCCGACTATGCGAACGGAGCAAAAGCTGGCTATACGAATGGAGCAACAAGACGAATTCGATGCGAAAAAATACCTGAAAACCCTACATTCAAAAGGGAAATGAGAATCATTCTCTTATGATAGCATTCTCTACTCCCAGCCAATCCAGATGAATCCAGAGTTTTAATGATATGTACAAATCCCTGAAACTGACATCCATTGCTCTGCTGGTTGCCGGCAGCCTCGTTGCATGCAGCAGTAGCGACGATGACGATGGCAACAACACCGACAACAGTGGCGCCGGCAACGGCGGCAGCACCGGCGGCAGCGGCTCCTTCGAGCAGCCCGAGATCTACACCGGCTTCCCGGTCACTCAGGCCGGCGCGACCGGCGAATCATCCACGTCCTACTCCGGCCAGATGGCCCGGCACGTGCTGAGGGAACAGGCAAAGGCCACCCTCAAGGCTCCCACGGCATCGGGCTACGCCGTCATCGAAGAAGTCAACCGCTACCTCGCAAACCCCGACAACGTGGTCGACGAACTGCCGATCATTGCCCCGGCAAGCGCCGAGGGCTTCACGTTCCTCGAAACCGTCAACAACGAACTCGGCACGGAACGCAACCTCACCGGCAAGCTCTTTGATCCCGGCGAAGATGGCGACGGTGACCCGATCAGCGGTGTCGATCCCGCCAATGCCAAGGTGACCATGGGCTGGCCCGGCGACAAGACAGCCGAGGAACTGCTCAAGTTGTGGGTCGACTACTTCGGCGCCATTTCTGCCGGCAGCGTACCCGTGGATGACGCGACCACGCCTCACGTCGACACGGCTCACGGCTACGACTACAGCCAGCTCGTACCGAAATTCCTCATGGGCGCCGTGTTCTACAACCAGTCGGTCGACAAGTATCTCGACGAAAACATGAGTGCCGACACGAAGCCGAACAACGAACCCTACAAACCGGGCGCGAACTTCACCGGCAAGGAACACTCCTGGGACGAAGGCTTTGGCTACTTCGGCGCCGCGGCGAACTATGGCAAGCTGACGGCACAACAGAACTACGACGTGTCCAAGATCAAAGGTGCCGATGCTGCGGCCAATGCTGACTGGAACAATGACGGCAAGGTGTCACTCTACACCGAATACACCTCCGGCGCTGCCCGCTACGCCGCCTCCTTCGACAAGGACGGCAAGAGCACGTATGGCAAGACGATCATGGACGCCTTCCTCGAAGGCCGTACCATCATCGCCAATGCCACCGACGAGAGCGGTGTAGCGCGCGCACTGACCGAAGAAGAGCGTAACCAGCTCCTCGCCCTCGCCGCAACCATCCACGAAAACTGGGAACACGTCTTTGCCGAAGCCGTGTTCAAGTACGCCGGCGAATCCTACGAGGAAATCGAGAAGATTCAGAACGGCACCGGCAGCAACGCCGACTACTACGGGGCCTGGAGCGAACTCAAGGGCTTCGTGCTGGCGCTCCAGTTCGGTGGCCCGAACTCCACCATGACCAAGGCGCTGTTGGACGAGATCGACGGACTTGTCGGTTACGGCCCGGTACTGCCCGACGGCAAGCAGGTCAACGGACTTGAACTCGTCGCCGGTAGCGGTGGCGCACCCGACCGCGAGGTCTATACCTTCAGCGAAGGCAATTCGCTTGATGACTACAAGGCGAAAATGCTGCAGGTTCAGACCCGCATGGACGAGATCTACACCTTGAAGGCGAAGCAACACGACAATCGCGAAGGCGCCGCAGCGGCCGCCGACGCTGAACAGCAACCCTGACCCCTGACGCAAGCGTCACTACCGTCAATGCGGTAGCCTGTTGCAGCAGGCAAGGGTACGACACGAAACGGGGCGCCCAGCGAGCGCCCCGTTCCGTTTCCGTCATTACCACCGGAACCTGCACATGCACGGAACCTGTACGATCGAACGATCCGTTTCGGCGCAGACAGGTTCCGACTTTCAACAACGATCGAATCGAACACACACGCCACCATGAATAGCCGCCGCTGTCTTTCGCTGGTATTGCTGGCTGCCGCAATGCTGGCCTCCAGCCTTGCCTGGGCCGAGAGTGTGAACGTCTACTCCGCCCGCAAGGAACAACGCATCAAACCGCTGCTCGATCAGTTCACCGAGGAAACCGGCATCGAGGTCAATCTGCTCACCGCAACCTCGTCATCGCTGATCAAGCGTATCGAACTCGAAGGCCCGAACACGCCGGCAGACGTGCTGATCACGGTGGACGCCGGTCGTCTGTTCTTCGCCAAGGTCATCGGCGTCACGCAGGCAATACCGTCGGAGGTCGTGAAAACGGAGATACCGGCAAACCTGCGCGACAGTGATGATCACTGGGTTGCGCTGTCACGGCGTGCAAGACCCATTCTCTACGCCAGAAGCCGCGTCCGGGAAAACGAACTCTCGACCTACGAAAATCTGGCCGACAGCCAGTGGCGAGGGCGCCTCTGTCTGCGCTCGTCGAACAACGTCTACAACCAGTCGCTCGTGGCATCGATGATCGAAGCCAACGGCGAAGAGGCAACCCTTGCCTGGGTGCAGGGACTGGTGTCCAATCTCGCCAGACAACCCCAGGGAGGCGCACGCAATCAGATTCTTGCAGTCGCCGAGGGTGAATGCGACATCACCCTGGTCAATTCCTACTACCTTGCGTTGATGCTCTCGAGCAAGGTCAAGCGGGAACGACGCGCTGCCAAACGCATCGGCGTGTTCTGGCCTGACCAGGACGGGCGCGGCACTCACGTGAACGTCTCCGGCATTGCCCTTGTCAAGCATGCCCGGCACAAGGACAACGCCGTTCGCCTGATCGAATTCCTCCTCGGCGAACAGGCACAACTCTGGTACGCCAACGCCAACTTCGAATACCCGGTGACCGACGTGCCACACGAGAATCGCATTCTCTCGCGCTGGGGTGACTTCAAGGCCGACCCCGTCTCGGCAAGCCGCCTTGGAGAACTGAACGCCGAAGCCGTGCGCCTCATGCAGCGTGGTGGCTGGCAGTAGCTCGCCGGTCTTTCCATGAACAACCTCAGAGGGCACTCGCCTGCGGCAACGATGCCAGCAGGGAATGCCAGTAGTGAGCCGCATGGTGCCGATGAGGTGAGAACACGGCCACGCAATCGCCAGCGGCATAGAATTCGAGCAGCGAAACCGTCTCGCCCTGATCCCGGAAACGCGTGTGCCAGCAGGAATCGATGGTGGCAAGGTTCAGGTACATCTGATCTCCGCGGCGGGAGGCAAAGCGAAAGTTCGAGCCTTCGTGTGCCAGGTCACTGAGTGGCTGATTGTCGCTGTGCATCATGCTGCCTGTCACGACCGTGCGACAGAAGGGCATGGTCTGACGCTCGAGGGAATTCAGGAAACTCGGCAGCATCTCGACGGCGATGCGCCTTGCCCGCTTCCTCCCGACATGCGGCAGCAGTTGCAGACGGCTCTCGCGCTGCTGGTTCAGCAAGTGATCGAAGTGCCATTGACGACCACTGTTCCAGTGTTGCCGAGCAGCCTTGACACCTGCGAAAGGCACGACATTGTCGGACGACGCCGCTGCCGGCAATCTGCCGCCACTGAACACCGGTGACTCATCGGTGGTTTCGAAAATGGCAAGAAGATCGATGTCATCGGCATCAGCGATTTCGATGTGATGCTGCACACCCCCATCACGATCAAACACGTAGAGTTCCGCCTTCTCGGGGCTGCGGTCGCTGTCGGCGATGCAGGCCATCGCGGCACAGGAGCCTGCACCAAGGCGCAGATCCACCCATTCGTTCGACTGACGCCGGATCGCGCCACTGAAACGTGTCGGCGCATATTGCCCCAGGGAGGTGATCAGCGCATGCGCGTTGCTGGTGGTGACACGCGCATCGAAAAACGCCTTGCCACGAAACGTCAGCTTCTCGAGATCGGAGTGCAGCAACCGCAACTCGGCACGATTGGCTTCCAGCAACTGCTCGTAGTCGCTGCAATCTTCCTGTCGTCGACCCTTTTGCGACAGTGAAGTGCTACGGTATCGGAAATCCCTGCCCGGCTTCCTGTTGTTGCAGTCGACACAACGCAAGACTCGACCTCCACTCAACTCGGTGAGGCGTTGGAATAAGAAACGGGATACAAACAAGAATCTTTCTCATAACAAGCCTACCTCATGCAAGGCTCCATGAAAAGCGCCGTTTTCCCGCAAGGCTGCCTGTCTCACCACCCGGAACGCAAGCAAAACCGCTGAATGAAAAATCTCATTCCCGGCCTGATGATCGTCGCGATCATCTCCCTCGCCGCTCGCTTCATCTCCGATCACTACGGCGCACCGGCAATGCTGATGGCGCTGTTGTTCGGCATGGCCATGCACTTCGTGGTTGAAGAACCACGCCCGCGCCAGGGCATCGACTTCGCCTCGAAGAAAGTGCTGCGCTTCGGCGTGGCGCTGCTCGGACTCAACATCAGCACCGAGATGGCACTGTCACTCGGTGTGGGCACACTCCTCATCGTGATACTGGCCGTGATCGCCACCATCATTTTCGGCATGGTCGTGGCTCGCTGGTTCGGTTTCGAGGCACGCTTCGCGTTCCTGTCGTCGGGCTCGGTTGCCATCTGCGGGGCGTCAGCGGCCATGGCCATCTCGGCCATTCTGCCGAAGGATGATCGCAGCGAAGAGCGCCTGGTCTTCACCGTTGTGGGTGTGACCATTCTCTCCACCATCGCCATGATCGCCTACCCGATTCTCGCCGACCGGCTCGGCATGTCGAGCGCGGTTGCGGGGGTCTTTCTCGGCGCCACCATTCACGACGTGGCACAGGTGGTCGGAGCCGGTTTTTCCATGTCCGGCGAGACCGGTGAAATCGCCACCATCATCAAACTCGTTCGCGTGGCCATGCTCGCACCGGTCATCATGGTGGCGGTGATCATCATTCGCCGCAACTGGAAAGAAGGAGAAACCACCGGCGACGAAAGACCGCCCCTGCTGCCGTTCTTCGTCATCGGCTTCTTTGCACTCTTCGCCGCCAACTCCCTCGGCTGGGTGCCCGACATCGTCTCCAGCATTGCCCGCGAACTGGCACGCTGGGCGCTGCTGGCGGCCATCGCAGCCGTTGGCGTCAAGACCTCGCTCAAGGACGTGTACGACGTCGGCGCACCTGCCATTGGCCTCCTGGTGACTGAAACCCTGTTCATTGGCCTGTTCGTGCTGGCGGCGTTGCGCTGGGTTGGCAACTGAGCGGCAATCCGATGGCGGGCGGATCTTTCACCCGCTTCGAGGTTCCTCCTCACGCCTTCCCCGCGAAAGATGCCTTTACTCGATCTTCTCGTGCAGCCTGAAGCCGGTGCCGTGTCTGCCGATGTCGAACTTGCCGTCGACCAGGGCGTAGCCATACCCAGCGGTGCGCCGCAGACCACCGAGGGGATACAGATGCACCTTGTGGATACCGGCATCGGCATTCTCGGCCTTGTACCTTGCAAGATCGATGATGAGTTTGTCGGGCGATTGCACTTTCAGCAGCCTGGCTACGTTGCGTGCCTGCCTTGTCAGGAAGCTCATCGATGCACCGATGCCACAGGCACGAGCGTGGCCAATCAGTGCCTTGAGACTGGCAAGTCCGGGAATGCCGACATGTATCGGCAGGGTATTGCCACTGGCACGGATCGCCTTGTCCCAGGCAATGACAGGCTCCGCTTCGAACACGAACTGAGTAACAAGGTAGAGATCTGCATCGCTCCTGTTGGCGAAATCGTTCTTGAAGTCGATTGCCTGCTGCAGTAGCTCGTCGGATATATCGGGGCTGCCTTCCGGATGGCCTGCCACACCGATCCTGCGAATACCCACCCGATCGAACTGCCCGGTCTCGAGCAGTGCCATGGAACTGTCGTAGGGCCCGAGCGGCTTGTCCACCGCTCCGGCAAGCGCCACCACATGGTCGACGCCGGACTCACCCGTCACCGCATCGAGAAAGTTGGTCAGATCCCGCTCGGAAGGAATCGAGCGCGCCACAATGTGTGGCACCGGCACGAAGCCCTCATCGCGCAGTCGCTTGACGGTAGCAATGGTGTCGTTATAGTCCGAACCCGGCAGGAACGTCACCGCCACCACACAGCCCGGGCGCAAGTGTTCGCGGTAATCGGGTATTTTCGCCGCCGAACCGGGAGTGGTTTCGATGGTGAAGTCCGACATCAGGTCGATAACCTGCTGTTTCATGCATAACTCCGCAAGGCAGTTCCGAATGGTGGCAATACCATCATGACAGACTACCTGCGAGATGGCGAAAATCAAACTTCTTGCGGTAATGTACCCTCACCCGGCGCATCATGCCAGTCGATACCCGAGTTTTCCGGGTGACCGTGCGGGTTTTCACAACCAGGGTTCCTGCCGCCTGATCGCCCGGAAGTCATCGACGTGATCGACAGCACCGACGAACGCCAGACCAGGTTCGTCTCGTCAACCCTTCGGACTGGAACGAAGCATCAGAGCATCACGCGTCAGTGCGTCACGCGAGAGACTTCCTTGCCCAGGCTGCCTGTTCCACCCGTATCTCCCGTAAAAATACCCACCGCATCGACCTTACGGGACGAGCGTTTCCGAGATGGAATCAGACCGACCTCCGCAAGCGCTGCGCGAAACAAGGTCGTTTCGCTGAAGACGCCTTCAGCATCGCGCAGCGGCATGCAGTCTCTGGCGAGCTTGAAGGCAGCCCCCTTCTCTCGCTGCGCGATGGCACCGAGAATATCCACGAGTTGATCTTCGTGAGAGGTCCTTGCCGAATTGCAGAAACAATGCAATTGCAGTCCGTGCGGCGTGTTTGCCGATGATGCATTGAGCAGACCGATCAGCAAGGGGGCGACACCGGGCACTGCCAGCGCTATGCAGAGATTCTTGATGGCAGCGTTGCCATCCACGTCATACTCACCCGCCAGCCCCCACATTCTCGCAACATGCAGCAGGAAGCGCTCGGTCGCGGCCCCCTGGTGCAGGTTGTCGGCACGCCCCGTCAACGAGACACTGGTCAATTCGTAGAGCGCCATCAGCAGTCCTGCGCATCGGGCTGCAGGAACCGACTGCCGGATCCAGGACGGCAGCAGCGATTCATCGAAATGCCGACTGCCAAGCGCATGGGCAATCCATTGTTCGTCCGGCGACAACCGTGGTTCAAGCGTGCCATGCAGGACAAAACGGTGCGATGGAGAGACCAGCCATTCGTGTGTCAGCTCGGTCAGCGCATCGAGTACTTCCATCCGTCGCCGATGACCGCTCAGTATCCAGCTGACACAGGTCATCTGCAGTCCCGTGAGCCGATCATGCGTCAGCGAGGAGCCATGCAGTCGCAGACAGGTCAGCACCATTCGGGTGCCCAGAGCGAGTTCATCCATCAACAAGGGCGCATTGCCGTCCGGGGGGTGATCATTGGCACGTGACATCGATTCGGATCCTTGAGAACTGGCGGGGGCAAAGATGATCGGAATGATCGTGAACGGCGGTTCAGGCAATGCCGGGACGTTGCAGCCGCCACAGACAGATCGATCAGCCCGAGATCATCTAGCCGACAAACGCAGGCTGCTCGAAAAACCACTGCAGCTTGCGACGAAGGTGGACTCGTATCCCCTTTCCGAAGGAGGAATCCTGAGCAGGCACCGGCGGTGGGGCAATCAGATGCCTCATCTCGACGGCCGCGGGGCTGTCGTCACGGCAGTAGTCGCACGGCCGCATTCCATGGCGGTCTTGGCAGTGGATGTCGGCGCCGAAGCGGAGCAGCGCCGCCATGCAATACACCGATGACGCCGAAACCGAATAGACCACCGGGGTGTGCCCGGCCTCATCGACATGGTTGGCGTCGGCACCGTGGCGCAGCAGAACCTCGGTCATTTCGAGATCAGCCTGCATCGCGGCAAAACCAAGCGCCGTCGGGATTCCGGGCAAGGTCAGGTCGGGGTCGCCTCCGGCCTCCAGATGCCGCAACACGAGATCCACATCACCACCCATGGCGGCAATGACCATTTCACAGGCGCTCAGCTGATCCGAGCTCTCACAATCCACAGACAAGGCGTGCATCGAACATTCCCAATTCCTACTCAATTGCCAGGATATTATCGAGAATCGTTCGCGTTTAAAACACAGCGTTTGTGGGGTCTTGACTCAGGCCCTCCGGCTGGCTTCTTACCAACCGCCGATCGATTTCACCTCGAGATACTCCTCGAGGCCCCAGACACCACCTTCGCGGCCATTGCCCGATTGCCCGAAACCACCAAAGGGCGCACCCGCACCACGCGATTGCCCGTTGATTTCGACCATGCCCGAGCGCAGTAGCCGCGCCAGTCGTCGTGCTCGATCACGGTCCGAGGTCTGAACGTAGTTGGTCAGGCCATAGCGCGTATCGTTGGCAAGGGCGAGGCCTTCTTCTTCGGTGTCGAAGGGTGTGATGCCGAGCACCGGGCCGAAGACCTCTTCCCGCCAGAGGGTGGAGCCGGGTTGCACGTCGGCAAACACGGTGGGACGCACGAACCATCCCTTGTTGTAGCCACCGGCGCGACCCAGCCCACCGGCGATCAGCCGTGAACCGTCATCGATGCCCTGCTGGATCAGCGACTGAATGCGCTCATACTGCCGCTCGTTGACGACGGGGCCGATGTGCGAACCATGCTCGGACGCCGGCCCGACCTTGATGGACTCGGCCACCTGCTGCGCCTGCGCCACCGCTTCTTCGTAGCGGTCACGCTGTACCAGCATGCGCGTCGGCGCATTGCAGGATTGTCCCGAATTGCCGAAACAGTGCCTGACACCACGCGACACCGCCTCTTCGTCGGCATCCGTAAATACAAGGTTGGCCCCTTTTCCGCCAAGTTCCAGACTCACGCGCTTGACGGTGTCGGCCGCTGCCTTGCTGATGGCAGCGCCGGCACGGGTGGATCCGGTAAAGCTGATCATGTCCACATCGGGATGCATCGACAACTGACTGCCGACGCCCATGCCATCGCCGTTGACGAGATTGAACACGCCTGCAGGAATGCCGGCAGCCTCGACGCATTCGGCAAGAATGAGCGAGGAAATCGGTGATTCTTCCGACGGTTTCAGCACCATGGTACAGCCCGCGGCCAGTGCCGGTGCCACCTTCAATGTCACCTGATTCATCGGCCAGTTCCAGGGGGTGATCATGCCCACGACACCGATGGGGTCGTGGTGAATGCGTGCACCCGGTGCATGCTCACCCAAGTCACCTTCGAACTCGAACCGTTCCAGCGTCCGAATGGCATCGTCGATGTGATGAAGACCGCTGGGCATCTGCGAGGACTGCGCCATGTCGATCGGCGCACCCATTTCCCGGCTGATGGCCTTTGCCATGTCATCGGCACGCTCGAGGTAGGCCGCCTTGAGACGCTTCAGGGCATCGAGCCGCTCTTCCTTGCTGCTCGCCGCCCAACTCGGAAAGGCAGCTCGTGCAGCCGCCACGGCAGCATTGGTATCGGCCTCCCCACCGAGACTGATGTTGGTGAAGGGTTCTTCCGTCGAGGGATCCAGCACTGCGCAATCCCTGCCTTCCAGGGGGGCGACCCATTCACCATTGATGTAGAAGCGTGTGTA
Source organism: Gammaproteobacteria bacterium (assembly GCA_002746645.1). Taxonomy (GTDB): domain Bacteria; phylum Pseudomonadota; class Gammaproteobacteria; order Granulosicoccales; family Granulosicoccaceae; genus Granulosicoccus. The sequence goes on from PDPU01000029.1 coordinate 79,654, forward strand.
ATCGGTGGAGTGACTGGAAGACATGATTGGACTCGGAAGCTGTCAGGGATTGTTCAGGAAGACGAAGCTACAGTTTAAGCCTTTGACGTTGCTTGTGCAGCCTCTGCCACGTGACGAGACACGCTGCAGATCGCACCGCTGGAAGACACCTCACACCTCTTGCGTGTGAGCCTGTTCAGACACCGTGACAGCCAGCAGAGTGGACCATGACAGCCAGCAGAGCAACGGGCCATTGGCCTGACACTCGATGAACGCGAGTGTCGTCGGTTTGCCGGAGCAGTCAGTTACCGCTTGTCGCCTTCAACATGACGTGAAACAGATAATTCTGCTCGATCGTGCCATCGACAAGATGCGCCCACGGGCCCGAGGCATAGGCGGCAACGTCTTCGCCCGAATGCGACTCCGAACTCTTCGGCACCAGAGCCTGCTGGAGGTAGTCGGGATCGGTGGCCTGCTCCTGCGTCACGGCACCACGCGAACCCATCCACTGGAAGGTTTCCTCGGCACCGGTGTCTTCGTTGATTTCCCGCGTTACATCCAGCCCGGCCAGCGGCGTTTCGCCCTTGGCAACCGCCTCCTTGTGCACGATGGAACCGGGGCCGTTGAGAAAGCCGACGACCGCGTAGGGCTGACCATCGTCACCGAGCTGCAGTTCGTCGGTATGCTCGAGTCCGGCATCGTCGATGCCGTAGCAGAGGCCCGTGATCGGCGTGCCTCGCCCGCAATAGCCCATGAAGGCAATGGCGTGTTCATGGTCGGCGGTGACGATGACGAGCGTGTCGGCCGGGTCGGTCATTTCCATGGCCCTGGCAACGGCGTCATCGAACGCCACCCCATCGGTTACCGTGCGGTGCAGGTTGCCGTCATGATTGCCGTGATCGACACGACCGCCTTCCACCGCGAGAAAGAAACCCTTGTCGTTCCCGGACAGGACATTGATCGCCGTCTCAACCATCTGCGCGAGCGAGGGCTCGTCGGTACGATCGTGTTCGTATTGCATGTGCGACGACTCGAACAATCCCACGATCGGCTCATTCGATGAACGGTCAAGTGCCTTGAACGTCGCGTCGTTCCAGACGTAGCGCACTCCGGCGTTTTCCATTTCCTGAATGAGGTTACGACCATCCGTGCGGCGGCCGTTGTTGCCCTCGTCATCAGTGACGTCTTCGGGCAGGAAATGGCGGCGGCCACCACCCATGACAAGGTCCACCATGCCGCTGTTGACCACATCGACCATCTGCAAGGCAATATCGGGAACCTCGCAACCTTCGGGCAACTCGCTGTCGTCCTCGAAGCCGCGATCGGCCGAGTGCGCATAGGCGGAAGCCGGAGTGGCGTGGGTAACACGCGCCGTGGACACGATACCGGTCGACTTGCCGGCATCCGACATGATTTTCGTGAAGGGAGTGACCTTGCCGGCTTCCACCTGCGAACAATCGCCACGATTCACCGTCTCGTCAACGCCGATGACTCCCGCCTTGGTCTTGACGCCGGAGAACATGGCCGTAGCGGTACCGGCGGAGTCCGGCGTCTGGGCATTCACGTTGTAGGTCTTGACCAGAGCCAGGTAAGGCAGCGCTTCCTTGGCCATGATCTGCTCATCGCCATGGTTGCCGGCCTGCTGCCCTTGCCACAGGCGAGTGGCGTAGTTGGTACCGACACCGTTGCCATCGGCAACGAAAAGAATCACGTTTTTCGCAGTATCGGTATTGGGCCGGCGAGCCACTCTGGCGTCGAGCACGGCCTGAGCCTCAGTGTACCAGGCATTGCCGGTCTGGGGAATCGCGTCCTGCGCAGAAAGTCCGGGCGCAACGGCAAGGCCGGCAACCAGTGCCGCCAGTGTGGGTTTCGAAAGCATTACCTGACTCCTCGGGGAAAAGGCCGGTCGGGAAAAAGGCCGGTGAAGCCGGTGAATCGGACTCACCGGCACATTACCGAAAGTTAACATACTTGTGAATCAGCGTCAAAATCACATGGTATCCATACAGAAAACAGGGATACCGTTTTCGTCCGTGGCATCGGAGCGGTGGAATGAACCGGCGGACGTTGTGGTGTAGTCTGCAAGCTGCTTCGGATATCGAGCGAGGTCTCGAATATGTGGTGGTTTGTTACTTTCGTCGTGGTTGCCGTCGTTGCCTATCTGCTGCGTGATCGACTCATGGGTTCTGCCGCGAGTCGTTCGCACGCCTCCTCAACCGATGCGGAAGGCATGCCGTCAACGGACACCACGCCATCGGCAGCCAACGGAGTAAACGGGGCGAACGGGGCGAACGGGGCGAACGGGGCGAACGGAGACTCTTCGAGTCTGCCGACAGCCACCACCCTGTCCAACGAGGCACACGACCCACACATGCCCGACGCGCCGCCGCAATCCGTGGACAATGGCAACACGGCACGCGTCAAGACGTTTTCGGGCGATGACCCCAACGCCGCGGAGCCCGAAGGCCACGTCCCAGCCGACAGCGAAATCAGGAAAAATATACAGCACTTACTGGAATCCGTGGATTTCGATGACGACGCAGCACACCTCGGCATCAGCGCCGAACAACTGCAGGCACTCCGCAGCGGCACCGCCGTGTCACTCGACAGGGACACCCTGCGCAGGGTGTCGGATACGCTCAAGCTGATGATCTCTGCTGGATAGGACCCGGGCAACCGACTCAGTAAGGCGCTTCCACATCATTCATCGACACGTATACCGACTTCAGTTCGCTGTAGTGCTCGATGGCGGCTTTCGAGTTCTCGCGCCCCACGCCCGATTGTCTTGAACCGCCGAATGGCGCTTCCACGGGCGCCAGGTTGTAGGTGTTGATGTAGCAGGTACCGGCCTCGAAACCGGCAACCACACGATGTGCACGCTCGAGATCGCGTGTGAACACGCCCGCCGCCAGCCCGAACTCGGTGTCATTGGCGCGAGCCATGACTTCCTCTTCATCGGTGAAGTCGAGCATCGACAGCACCGGTCCGAAGATCTCCTCCCGCGCGATGGCCATGTCGTCCTTCACATCGGTGAAGATCGTGGGCTCGAGATAGAAACCCCGGTCGAACCCTTGCCCGGTCAGACGGTTGCCACCATGAGCGAGCGTTGCGCCTTCGGCCTTGCCCTTCGCGATGTAGTCCAGCACGATGTTCATCTGCCGCTCGGAGGCCATTGGACCCACTTGCGTGTCGGGGTTCATCGGATCGCCGATGATGGCCTTCCCTACCCGCTCGATCAGGCGCTCGATGAAGCGCTCGCGAATGCCTGACTGCACGAACACACGCGTGCCGTTCGAGCAGATCTGTCCCGTGGAATAGAAATTTGCAAGGATGGCACCTGAAACGGCATTCTCGACATCGGCATCGTCGAAAACGAGCAGCGGTGACTTGCCGCCGAGTTCCATGGTGACGTGCTTGATGCTGCTGGCTGCGGCCGCGTACACCCTGCGGCCGGTGGGCACCGAACCCGTCAGCGACACCTTCGCCACGCGCTCGTCCGCGACCAGTGCAGCACCCACATCACCGAGCCCCTGCACCACGTTGTAGACGCCATCCGGTGCACCCGCTTCGCTGAGAATCGCGGCCACTTCGAGCGCCGCCAGCGGTGTGGTTTCCGACGGTTTGAAGACCATGGTGTTGCCACAGGCAAGCGCAGGCGCTCCTTTCCAGCAGGCAATCTGCGTGGGATAGTTCCAGGCACCGATACCCACGCACACACCGAGCGGTTCACGGCGGGTGTAGACGAAATCGCCGCCAGCGAGCTGAATGTGCTCGCCGGTGAGACTGCCGGCCAGCCCGCCGAAATACTCCAGGGCATCGGCGCCGGAGGTGGCATCGGCCACCGTCGTTTCCTGAATCGGTTTGCCCGTGTCGTGCGTTTCGATCACCGACAGGGCCTGGTTGCGCTCGCGCATGATGTCGGCGGCACGTCTGAGGATGCGGCCGCGCTCGGTGCCACTCATTGCGGCCCACTCGGCCTGTGCCGCCTGTGCACTGGCAAGCGCCTGCTCGACGATGGCTGCCGTGGCCGAATGCACCCGGGCAATGCGTTCACCCGTGGCGGGATAGATGACGTCAACAGGTTCACCGCTGTCGTCTTCGACGAAACGGCCACCGATGAAATGGCTGGCTCTGGGCTGGAATTGCATGGCTGGACGGTACTCGTAGTCGGGGTCGTTGACCTGAATGTTAGCTAACTGATGACCTTGGCTGTGGGTGCAGAATTCGGCACCGGCGTGCTCAGCGTTTCGCGGGCCGGGCGGTCAGTCGCTCGTTGTGGAAGCACGTGTAGATTGCCAGAATGTCGTCGAGCACGTCGGGTTTGCGCGTCACGCACCACGTCTTGCGGCTCAGCCGCCGGCGCTTCTGACGTCAGGTGTCGTGCAGGGTGGCGTTCGAGAAGCTCCTGCCGCAGTCCCGGCAGAGAAAGCGCTGCACCAGTTAGGTAACATTGTCGACTGAATGCCCTGCCCGCCCCGAAGGAAATCGCTGCCGTGCTGATCCTCCTCTCCCCCGCCAAGACCCTCGACATGGACAGCCCGTCGCGTATCGACGCCCCGTCCACCCCTGCATGGCTCGAGCAATCCAGTGAACTCGTCAAGGTGCTGCGCGACAGGAGCCCGCAGGAACTCGGCAGGCTCATGGGCATCAGCGAGAAGCTCGCCACCCTGAATGCCGAGCGCTTCGCGAACTGGAACGCCGCAACGATACGCAGCGGTGGCGAGGGCGTGCGCCCTGCCATCGAAGCCTTTCGTGGAGATGTCTACACTGGACTCGATGTCGACACACTCGACAGCGACGACATCGACTTCGCCGACGAACACCTGCGAATGCTCTCGGGCCTCTACGGCATCCTGAAACCCAGGGACCTCATGCAGGCCTATCGACTCGAGATGGGCACGCCACTCGCCACCGACAGGGGCAAGGATCTCCATCAGTTCTGGCGCGAACGCCTGACCCGCGCGATCAACCGGGAACTGGCGGAATCAGACAACCCCTTCGTGGTCAATCTCGCCTCGAACGAGTACTTCTCGGCCATCCGGGAAAAGGACATCGAAGCCCCGGTGATTTCGCCCGTCTTTCACGACGAAAAGAACGGCGAATACAAGATCATCAGCTTCTTTGCCAAGAAGGCACGCGGCGCCATGGCGCGCTACCTCATCCAGCAGCGCGCCGTGCACATCGAGGACATCAAGGGCTTCAACTTGCTTGGCTATCGTTACGTGAAGAGTCGGTCGAGCGACACCGCACCGCTGTTCCGACGTTCCGAGAAGGCCTCGGAACGCTATCGCGCCGGTTGACGAGCCAGCACGGAGCAACCAAGGCCACCAGAGCACTGGGCCCTGCTGCCTCCGGTTACGGGAGAAACGCCGTCCGCAGCCACCGCAACCGCGGATGCGGCGCGTCTACTCGGCCGCCTTCGTCGTGAACTTTCCGAGCACCTTGTTCATCTGGGCAATCTGTTCGGCTGCCGCCTCGGTGCCGAACTGGCTTTCGATCGCTGCCGGGTCGATGTAGGCCATGCGTGTGGTGCCGCCGTCATCGTAGACGAGAATCCTTGCCGGCAGCATCAGCCCGGCGAGCTTGTTGGCCTGCATGATCGGGGTGCCGACTTTCGGTGCGCCGAATATCAAGAGTACCGATTCGCCAAGATCCATGCCAGCCTTCTCGGCATTGGCACCATGATCGATCTTCGCCATGAGTGTCGGCGGCGCCTTTTCGATGATGGCTTCGAGTTTCGCGACCGTATCCGACACCGAATGCGGGCTGTCGGTAACGATCCAGATGTCGCCATCGGCAAGTGCTGGTGTCCATGGCATTGCCATGACAGCGAAAACAAGCAGGTTCTTGAGGTAACGCATCATCGGAGCGACTCCGCTGGAATGAGACTCCCATCCTAAAGCAAATACCCATCAAGGAAAAAGCCCGCACAGGGCGGGCTTTTTCGATGCTTCGTTACGGCAGAGATAGATGCCGTGGTGCCGTGGTCAGTTCAGCTTGATCTGAACATCCACACCGGCAGCGAGATCGAGCTTCATGAGTGCGTCAACCGTCTTTTCGGTGGGGTCGACGATATCCATGAGGCGCTTGTGCGTGCGGATCTCGTACTGATCGCGTGCGTCCTTGTTGACGTGCGGCGAGATCAACACGGTGTAGCGCTCGATCTTGGTGGGCAACGGAATCGGACCCAGCACACGGGCACCCGTGCGCTTGGCCGTTTCGAGGATTTCCTTCGCCGAACGATCGATCAGACGGTGATCGAAGGCCTTGAGGCGAATGCGGATGGTCTGACTGGCTGCCATTGCCTTACTCGAAGATCTTCGCGACGACGCCGGCACCGACCGTGCGGCCACCTTCGCGGATTGCAAAACGAAGCCCTTCTTCCATCGCGATCGGGTTGATCAG
>PDPU01000005.1 GCA_002746645.1 Gammaproteobacteria bacterium
AGTGTCGCAATCCGCAAGACACTGTCCTTTGCCGAATTGCTCCGATCGAATGACCTGAAATCAGCTCAAGCGCCCGCGCTGTGAGCGATGCGTGCTAGACTAAATTCCAACGCAAACGTTGGAGAGTGGCGGATGAACGCTCATCACCCCGGTCCCGGGACGGCTGCTCCCGCGGTCTCGCACTCAGGCAGCTCCACCGACCCGGACTTCCCGGCGGGCCGGATCGTCGTAGTCACTCTGGTGGCGGCCGCCCTGTTCGTGCTCACGCAGCTCTACGCCGCGATCCCGCTGCTGAGTCCGGTCGCCACCGATCTCGGGGGTAGTGCGACCTTTGCCCTCTCGACCAGCTTCAGCCTCACCTACGCCGTGGGCTTCCTCATCTGGGGGCCGGTTTCCGACCGGTACGGTCGCAAGAGGATCATGGCGATCGCCATCGGCGTGCTCGCCGTGGCGACCCTGCTGTGCGGCTTCGCTTCCTCGCTGCCCGCCCTGGCCGTATTGCGAGCCTTGCAGGGGCTGGCCGCCGCAGGATTCGCCCCAGTCGCACTGGCCTATCTCACGGAAGCCGTGACCCCTGCCAGGCGCGTCGGCGCGATCGGGGCGATGTCGACCGCGTTCCTGGTCGCTGGCATCTTCGGCCAGGTTGTCGCTTCCCTGATCGTGCTGTGCGCCGACTGGGAATGGTTTTTCCTGCTCTCTGCCGCCGTTCTCGCGGTCACCTTCATACTGACCCTCGCCTTGGTCAGAGAAGTTCCACGTCATGCACCGCCGATGTCGCTGTTGAAGCAGTTCGGCACTCTCGCGAGGCTCCTGGTCAAGCCCGTGATCGTCCTGCTCAGCATCGCCAACGTCACATTGCTGCTGTCCTTCGTTGCTCTCTACACCGGCATCGGACAGCATCTTGAGAGTTTCGACGTTCCAGCATCGGACATCATCCTCATCCGATCGGTTGCGCTACCAGCGATGTTCGTCTGCCTGTTCGTCGGTACCCTCGCCAAACGCCTCGGCGTCACCCGCGTCGCCCAGCTCGGCTTCACCCTTGCCGCCATAGGCATGCTCGGGGAAGCCCTGCTCTCGGGAACTCTTCCCGGACTCATCTCAGCGAGCATCGTCTACGTCGCGGGAGTTGCGCTTGCGGTGCCGTCGATGATCAACCTTCATGGCGAAACCGCCGCCCCGAACCGTGCCAGTGGCATGGCGATCAACGGCTTCGTCCTCTTCATCGGCGCCAGCATCGGCCCCCTCGTCGGCGGCGCAGTCACCGATTTCAGCACTCTCGCGATCATTCTGGTCGCGCTCCTCATCCTTGCCGCCGTGTCGATTCTCGGCGTCGCCATACTGAACCGAAAGGGAACCCGGTCATGACGGACGTCCTGCTCCTGGGCGCGACCGGACGCACCGGCACCGCCTTGCTGCATCACCGTCCCTGTCGTCAACACCATCCGACTACGCGGCGAGATTCCCGCGACGGCGCTGGTCGACCTCCACGCCCGGATCGTCGACGCGCAGGACGACGCCAGGAACCCCCTGGTCGTCCACGTCGGCGGGGCAGGAACACTCCACCCGGGAAATGGCCGGCGCTTCTGGCAGGACCCAGGCTTCCCCGCCGCAACACTTCCACGCGTAATCGCCCACGCCGCTCTCCGGGACCACCTGGAATCCGGACAGTCCCCACTCCAGTGGGCATACCTCATACCACCGCCGAGATACCAACCGGAGGGCCAGTTCACGGGCACCTATCGTCGTCATCCGCCCTCCGGTGACGAACGATTCTTCCTCCGGACCGGCATCAGCTATGAGGACTTCTCGCTTGCACCATCCGACGCAATCCGCGATCACCGGACCGGAACGCACTTGATCTCTGGCTGACCGTGCACTGCCGCTGACACCACGGCAGGTAACGTTCGCCGCTGGCTCAGGGCGCTCAGGCAAGGAAACGTGTGTGTCCCTGCGTCCAACGTTTGAACTGGCCCACGCGACCGGTATCGTCGCACTCTTCCTGGTGTTGTCGCTGCTGCGGATCTACTGGCGCACCGAAGCCGGCCGACAAGTATTGCTGAGGCTATTCCGAGCGACCTGGGGGCTGGCCGCAGCCTGGGTGTTTCTTTTTGCGGTGCTGATCGATACCCCCTGGATGGGCAGGGAACGTATCCAGACCACCGATCAGGGCGTTGTCGATGGGTATGTATTGCAAGTATCCCCCGGCTTCGTGAGAGTGCTCGACGACAATCCCCGAAAAGTGCGTTTCATACTCACCGGGAACATCCAGTCCCGCACACCAACGGATTAGCCCGGACTGTGGGTGGTCTTGTCCCACCTCAGGTTTCTGGGCTCTTCGGGACTTGCGAGAGTGCAACTAGGTGCTCAATGGCCCTTGAAGGCAAGAGAGCCCGCTGCCGCTGCCATCATGACGGCAGCGCTCCGGTACATGCGCCGCTGCGCACTGGCGCCACTGAGCAGCCGGCGAATCGACACGGCGCCAAGTACGTAGATGCCACCGACAAGCAGCAGCACGAGAATCGTCAGGGGTACGAGTCGCGTGGCCCAGATGCCGAGGGTGATCGATTCGAGATCGATGACGATCGGCATCAACGCGAGATAGAAGGCAATGGTTTTCGGGTTGCCGAGCGTGGTGGCAAGCCCCGAGATCCATGATGAAGCGAGGTCGCGTGCGCGCACCTGCTGTAGACCGAGATCGACGTGCTCGGCGCGCCAGAACTGCCACGCAAGATAGAGCAGGAACACGATGGAGAATACCCGGATCACCATGAACAGCGATGCAAAGGACTGTGCGAGCAGCGCAAGGCCGAATACGGCGAGGCTCAGGTAGATGAGGTCGCCCGTGATCAGGCCACAGAGCATGGCGAAACCATTCCTGGCGCCACGGCGATGCCGAGAGCGAGGCAATAGGCGAGGATGTCGTCGAAACCGATCATGGAGCAGCACCGAAGTCGCGAGGGGCAGCGGGCCGATGGTATATCAGTGGGGGTGCAGGCAACGGGAAGGAAAACAACCATGGCTTCGAGAAGGTCCGAACACGATCGGAAGCCTGTTTCACTCGCCGGGAACTCATGGCTGGAGCGTGAACGCCTGATTCGGTGCCTGCTCCGCGGGTACGATTTCCTTGCCGAGCGGGAAGCAGGTAACGGGGATCATCTTGAGGTTGGCGAGTGCCAGCGGGATGCCGATGATGGTGATTGCCTGGGCAATCGCCGTGGTGACGTGGCCGATGGCGAGCCAGAGTCCGGCAATCAGGAACCAGATGACGTTACCGAGCGTGGAAGCGGTGCCCGCGGTCGGTTTCATCACGACCGAGCGGCCGAATGGCCAGAGTGCGTAACGGGCCATGCGCAGGGAAGCGATGCCGAAGGGAATCGTGATGATCGGCAGGAAGGCAAGCAGGCCGAAGAACAGGTAGCCGAGGGCCAGCCAGAAGCCGCCGAAAAGGAGCCAGATCAGGTTGAGAATGAGGCGCATGATTGTTGGCAGGAGTGTGTGTACGGAAGCGGCGAGGGAACCTCGCGTCTCTGGAAATCATGGGGTGCCGGGGCAGGAGTCGCAACACCTGCGCAGGAATCGCTACACTGATCTCTGGCGTTCGAGGTACCGTGGCTGCTGCAGCGACTCGCGAAGTGACCTCATGACGGATACACCGTGCCGCATGTCGCGCCGCTGTCAGCATTCCGGCACGGGACGCGTTATATAATCAGAGCCAGCACACCGGCCTCCCGTCGCAGGCCATCCTTTCATCAGGAGCTACATGACACGCAAGGTTTTCATCAGGACACACGGCTGTCAGATGAACGAATACGACTCGGCACGCATGCTCGATGCGCTTGCCGAGGAGGGGCCCGTCGAAACCACGGACAACCCCGAAGAGGCTGATATCCTCCTTCTGAACACCTGTTCCATACGCGAGAAGGCGCAGGAGAAGGTGTTTTCGGAACTCGGCCGCTGGCGACCGTTGAAGGACGCCAGGAAGAACGTCGTGATCGGCGTGGGCGGTTGCGTCGCCAGTCAGGAAGGCGAGGCCATTCACGAGCGCGCACCGTTCGTCGATGTGGTGTTCGGTCCGCAGACCCTGCATCGCCTGCCGGAGCTCGTGCGCGAGAGCGCCGAGACACACCAGCCCGTGGTCGACATCAGCTTCCCCGAAATCGAGAAGTTCGATTGCCTGCCCGAACCGCTCGCCGAGGGGCCGTCGGCCTATGTGTCCATCATCGAAGGTTGCAGCAAGTACTGCAGTTTCTGCGTGGTGCCGTATACACGGGGCGAGGAAATCAGCCGCCCGCTCGATGACGTGCTCGACGAGGTCGAAAGCCTGGCCGAGCAGGGCGTGCGTGAAATCCATCTGCTCGGCCAGAACGTGAATGCCTACCGTGGCCCCATGGAGAACGGCGAAGGCGTCGCCGACCTTGCCCTGCTGATTCGTGAAGTCGCCGAAGTGCCCGGCATCGATCGCATTCGCTACACCACCTCGCATCCGGTGGAATTCAGCAATGCGCTGATCGAGGCACACCGTGATGTACCCGAACTCGTGAATTTCCTGCACCTGCCCGTGCAGAGTGGTTCCGACCGCATTCTTGCGGCGATGAAGCGCGGCCACACTGCCATCGAATACAAGTCGAAGATCCGGAAGCTGATGGCAGCCCGTCCCGAACTCACGCTGTCGTCCGACTTCATCGTCGGCTTCCCCGGCGAAACCGATGACGACTTCGAACGCACCATGAAGCTCATCGAGGACATCGGTTTCGATCATTCCTTCAGCTTCATCTACAGCGCCCGCCCCGGAACACCGGCGGCGAATCTGGCCGATGACACGCCGATGGCGATCAAGAAGGAGCGGTTGCAGAAACTGCAGGCGCGCATCACGGCGCAGGCCGCAGCCATCAGCGAAGCCATGGTGGGCAAACTGCAGCGGGTACTCGTCGAGCGGCCTGCACGGCGTGATGAATCCGAAGTGGCCGGGCGTACCGAGAACAACCGCGTGGTGAATTTCCCTGCCGACAGCGAACTCATCGGACAGTTCGCCGATGTTCGCATCACCGAGGCGCGGCCGAACTCGCTGCGCGGCGAGCTGGTGTGGGTTCCCGACAACCGCCAGCCGATGGCAGGACAACCGGTCGGCGGCCCGGTCAATGAGTCAGCGGCAAGGTCGGTGGCATGCACGGTGTCGGGGTCGATACCGTCCGGCTACGGCGGCAGCGGCCATGTTGCGAGTGGTGCCGGAACGGTGCGGCATGGCTGAGCCGACAACGCTTGTGGATTTTCATCTCACTCCGGCTGACAATCATCGCCTCGCCCAGCTCTGCGGTCAGCTCGACGAACACATTCGCCAGATCGAGAAACGACTGGATGTCGAGGTCAGCAATCGAGGCAACCACTTCAGCATCTCGGGTGGGAGCGAGTCGGCGGTCAGGGCGCGTACCCTCATCGAACATCTCTATGCAATGACCGAAGAAGGTGACATCGAGCCCGAACACGTGCATCTGTCCCTGCAGCAGGCAGGGTTGGATACGCTCGCGGCCGAGGCGCTGGGTCAGCGCGAAGTCACGGAGAACAGCGATGTCGCAGATCGCTCCGGGGCTGTCAGCAAAGCGACCGCACCGGCGGCCGGACATGGCAGGGATGATGACAACGACACGCTGCCCGAATCCGTGATTCCGAAGAAGCCCGTCATGATCAAGACGCGCAAGGCCACGATCCAGCCGCGCGGGCCGCGCCAGCAGGAATATGTGGCCAGCATCAAGGAGCACGATCTGACCTTCGGCATCGGTCCGGCCGGCACCGGCAAGACCTACCTCGCCGTCGCTGCCGCGGTAGAGTTGCTCGAATCCGATCAGGTTCAGCGCCTCGTGCTCGTGCGCCCGGCCGTCGAAGCCGGCGAACGGCTTGGATTCCTGCCCGGGGATCTCATGCAGAAAGTCGATCCCTATCTGCGACCCATCTACGATGCACTGTATGAATTCATCGGTATCGAACGCGTCGGAAAACTCGTGGAGCGAAACGTCATCGAAGTGGCGCCGCTCGCCTACATGCGCGGGCGCACGCTGAACCGCTCCTGCGTGATCATGGACGAAGCGCAGAACACCACGGTCGAGCAGATGAAGATGTTCCTGACGCGCATTGGCTTCGGTTCCAAGGCCATCGTCACGGGAGACGTTTCGCAGATCGACTTGCCGAAGCATCAGCTCTCGGGTCTCAAGCACGTCAGGAAGGTGCTTGATGGCGTCGATGGCATCGGCTTCTGCGAGTTCGAGGCGGCTGATGTGGTTCGGCATCCGCTGGTGCAACGCATCGTTTCGGCCTACGATGCATTCGAGTCACCGGACGAGCGCGGAGGGCAGTGATGCACGGCGAACCACGCATGCTGCCGCCCGAACCGCAATTCACGCTCATCATGGAACATGACGAACACAGCGACAGGGCGGTTCGGGAAAGCGGCGCAGATGATGTGCCGAGCATTGACTTCACCCGCTTCTGGTGCCGCCTGGCGCTGAACGGAACAGGTGCGCTCGACATGCCGGCCGATGGCACGCCTCCGACCGATCTGCAGATTTCCGTCTCGCTCGTCGACACCACGGTCATGCGTGAGCTCAATCGCGACTACCGCCAGCGCGACAAGCCCACCAACGTGCTGAGTTTCCCGAGCGGCATGCCGGTGCTCGACACCGACAGCGGTCGCCGTCTGCGGGCACTGGGCGATATCTGCATCTGTCCGGCGGTCGTGGTGGCCGAGGCCGAGGAGCAGGGCAAGGTGCTTCGCCATCACTGGGCGCATCTGCTGGTTCACGGTGTGTTGCATCTCTGCGGTCACGACCACGAAAGCGATGCCGACGCCGAAGAGATGGAAGCAATCGAACGACGCGTGCTCGGTGAGCAGGCTATTCCAGACCCGTACGCGGGTGATGCAGTGGAGTCACGGATTCATGGTTGACAGAGACGAAGACAAAGACACTTCGAGCGGCGTTTCGGCGCCTCGCAAGAGCGCAGCAGCAGAGGGCAAACACGATACTGCACCGGAAGAGCAGGCGGCGCGCAAGGAGGACGACAGAAGGCAGAAACTGCGTTCGATCTTCGACCGGCTGTCCAATGCGCTCGGTGGCGAACCCCGGGACCGCGACGAACTGCTCGAAACACTGCGCGACGCACAGGCGCGCCAACTCTTCGATGCCGACACGCTGCAGATGGTCGAAGGCGTCTTCCAGGTCATCGAGATGCAGGTGCGCGACATCATGATTCCGCGCGGTCAGATGGTGGTGATCGAGAAGGACGCCCCACTCGAGAGAATTCTGCCGCTGGTGATCGAGTCCGGTCATTCGCGGTTCCCCGTGATCGACGAAGACCGCGACGACGTCGTCGGTGTTCTGCTTGCCAAGGATCTCCTGCGGTTCTCCGGCGAGAGCGAGGAGGTGTTCCACATCGAAGAGCTGCTGCGCGAGACCACGGTCACACCCGAAACCAAGCGTCTGAACGTGCTGCTCAAGGAGTTCCGCACGGCACGCAACCACATGGCCATCGTGCTCGACGAGTATGGCGGGGTTGCCGGGCTCGTGACCATCGAGGATGTGCTCGAGGAGATCGTCGGCGAAATCGATGACGAGCACGATACCGACGAAGATGCCGACATGCGGGTTCACGGCGACGGCCGCTACTCGGTGAACGCGCTGACGCCCATTGCCGATTTCAACGCGGCGCTCGGCACCGACTTCAGCGACGAAGAGTTCGACACCATCGGTGGGGTGCTCCTGCAGCACATCGGGCACATGCCGAAACCCGGCGAGGTGGCCGTGATCAAGGGATGCCGGTTCCAGGTACTGGCTTCCGATTCGCGGCGTCTGCAACTGCTGCAGGTCAGCAAGGCATCCGAATAGCGTACCCGACGCGTTACGGTCAACAGGTTCGACTGCACCTCTTTGCCATGCGATCCCTCGGCTTTCCCCGTGCGCTGGTGCTTGCCTTGCTGGCGGGGCTGGCATTGCCCTTTGCCTTTGCGCCCTTCGAACTGAAGTACCTTGCACCACTGTCGCTGGCGGCACTGTATCTGCTGCTCGACGGGAGGAGCCCACGCGAATCGCGCTGGATCGGCTGGCTCTACGGGGTCGGCTACTACGGTGTCGGCGTGCACTGGATCTACAACAGCCTGCACCTCTTCGGTGCCGCGATCGCGCCGCTCGCGCTGCTGCTGACCGGTGTGTTCGTGCTGGTCATGACGCTGTTTCCGATGACCGTGTCCTGGGCATTCGCCAGGCTTCGCGGATCGCACAGCCTCCTGGCCAACGCGTTTCTCTTTGCCGGACTGTGGGCGTTTTCCGAGTTGCTGCGTGGCGTGATCATGGGAGGGTTTCCCTGGATTCTGGTCGGCTACAGCCAGACCGACACTCTGCTGGCAGCACTGGCGCCGATCGGTGGCGTGTATTTCATCGGTCTGGTGCTCGTGCTGCTGGCCTGTCTGCCCCAGATATTACTGTTCGGAAATGCGGTGCAACGGCTTGTCGCCATCGTGCTGCCGCTGGCGCTGCTGCCACTGTTGCTGTGGTCGGAGGCGCACGCATGGTCGCACCCCGTCGGCGAGCGAATCGGGGTGCGTCTTGCCCAGGCGGCGATTCCGCAGGAAACCAAGTTCAGTCGCGAGCGTCTCATGAACTCGCTGGTGAAGTATGTGGAACTCTCGCGCGTGCCCCCCGCAAGCGAACTCGCGGTGGTGCCACCGACAACGGCTTCCGCTGAGGGCGACTACATCCCCTTGCCCGCGGAAACGGCCGGAGTCGATGTGGTCATCTGGCCGGAAACCGCGATTCCCACGGGTTTCGAGCGGGTGGAACAGGCGCTTGCCGAATTCGTGAGGGCGATGGAGCGACGCGACATCGATGTGCTCTCAGGTGGTTTTTTCCGTGAGGAAGGCAATTCCTGGAACTCGATCGGGCAGTTGACGGGCGAGCGGCAGTTGTATCGCAAACGCCACCTCGTGCCATTCGGCGAGTACATGCCGCTGCGCTTCATCCTCGACCATGTGGCGCACTGGATCGACATTCCGATGTCGGATCTCTCGCCGGGCGAGGGGCCGATGCAGCCGATGGTGATCAAGGGGGTGCCGATCGGACTCTCGATCTGCTACGAGGATGTCTACGGCGAGGAGATGCGATTCGTGTTGCCGGCCGCGACACTGCTCGTGAACGTCTCCAACGACGCCTGGTTCGGTCAGGCCGTGGCACCGCACCAGCACGAGCAGAAGGCGCGCATGCGGGCGCTCGAATTTTCGCGCCCACTGATTCGCGTGACCAACACCGGAGTCTCGTCGGCGATCTCTCATGACGGTCAGGTGTATGCCCGTATCGGTCAGGAAGAGATGGCCTTTCTCGACGTTTCGGTGCAGCCGCGGGATGGCACAACACCGTTCATGTCGCTCGGCAACGGTCCGGTGTGGGGTCTGTCGATCCTTGCCATGGCCGCTGGTGCGTGGGTCGGTCGGCGACGCTCGAACGGGGGCAGTCGCTGAAGGCGTCGCTCGGCCATATGTCCTGCTGGACACGGGTCGTCACGGGGATTCCGGCTCGAACACCTGCTCCTGAGAGATGTCTGAGTTCAGCCCGCGACTGTTGAACCTGTCGTCAGACCGACACTGCGTTGCGAGCTTGCCTGTCCGCTGTCGTTCAGGGCGTTCACCAGAGCCTCGATCGGTTCCTGCAGCGGCGCATCCCAGGGCACATCGAAATGCGCAAGGATCGACGTGGTGATACGCGTCATGTCGTGTTCGCGTGCGTCACTGTGGCGAGAGAGGTCGTTGCGCCCGTCGAACACGAGGCAGGATCCCGCGGGAACGTGCTGTGCGGTGGAGCCTGCCATGTCCTGAATCGCTTCCACATGGAGCCCGGCTTCGGTCAGTGGGACTTCGCGATCATTCACGAGAATGCGGTCGATATCCACATTGGTGCGAAACACGAGAAAGGCGGTCTGTGTGGCGTTGCTCGGTTTCACCATCGGCGGTTCGCCGTCAACCACGACCTGTTGTCTCAGCACGCCGCGAAAGCGATCGGCGGTTGCCTCATCCCGGCAGTCGATGACGTACTCGGGTTCCATGCCGGGGAGTTGCCGGTATTCATCGTTCTCGAAACCGATGGCTCTCATGAAGGCCTGCATGTCACTGATCATGAGCTGGTTGTGCGTCACTTCATGCTCGATGGCATGCTGACCCATGCTGCTCGTGACGAGAATCTTCACGTCCTGCTGTTCGCGAGCGAGCTTCAGGAGGCGCCCGATCATGTGGTCGGCATGTGTCATGGCAACATCGATCTCGTCGCCGTAGTCCCGGCGCCAGTCTTCGTGCATGTTGTTCTGCTCGTAGTCATCGGGGAATGCCGCAGCCCAGTAGCGGTGCATGGCAGCGGCCACGTGATTGGCGAAGATCGTGGCGAAGGCCGGATGCTGCTTCCTGATCTGGTGCAGCACCACGTCGAAGCTCAGCAGCGCCTGGATGTTGCGACGACGAACGACACGTTTGTGGTTGCGGCGCTCGTCGATGAGTTGCTCTACGGTCGACCAGACGGTTGCCGGCGAAATGCCAAGCATCGCCATGTTGCCGGCCAACCTGGCAACATCGAGGAACCTGAAGCCTCCGGTGCGAACGTTTCTGCCCGAATGCGCCACCGCGCGGGTGTTGAACTGCTGGAAAGTCGCCAGCCTTTCGGGAATCGCGACCGGTTCAGGGGCAAAGGGATCGGGCAGATAGAAGGCAATGTTTTCATGATCTTCCGGCACCGGCCAGGCGCCGATCGAGGCACCTACGCCCACGCTGTGTCCCGCACGTCGAAGCCGATCCCAGATGTTCGGGCAGCTCTCGGCGCCCGGGGCATCCGTCTGGTTGTACTCCAGAAATCCGTGTACGTGATCGGGAACGCCGCGGTGGAAGGTCTGCCAGCTGACCTTCGGGTGGAGCTGCCCTGAATCCGGGTTGAATACCTCGAAGCGCGCGGCTCGCTGCACGGCTTCGGCCCAATGCGAGTGCGGGTGGCGTTGCACGAAGGCGTCGATGACCTTGTAGGGAACTTCGTTGAGTTCCAGTACCAGCAATCGGTCAGTCACGGTGATCTGCTCCCTGGATCCGTGTTTGTCCGCCGATCAGTTGGTTGCGTTTGCCTGCACCGTGAATGATGAGGATCGGCCAATCGATTATCCCGGCAATCCGTGTGGAATGGCAAGCGCGACGATCAAGACTATCGTCGAACCCGCCAGCGGGCGTGACGCTTCTTGATGCTCCCTGAAGTGCCGGCGGAGAATGCCGCAGGATGAGGAACGCCGGCTGCCGTCACGTCTCGATTTCGTCATGAAGCTATGGTGTGAAACGCTGTTCAGATTCATGTCACGGCCAGATACAATTCGATACAAACCGATACGAAACGGGACTGGTGTACGTATACTTCGTTTCCGATACTTTCGACTCCAACCAACAGCAAAGAGTCATTCCGATGAAATCACCTTACTACGGCATACCGCTTGTCGCGGCACTTGTTGCCGGCCAGGCAGCTGGAGCCACACCGAGCCTTCGCATCATCGGTGGTCAGGACGCGAGCATTGATCAGTATCCCTTCATGGCAGGTCTTGTCATGCGCGGTGACGAGAAGAAGGAAGTGTTCTGCGGAGCCGCCGTTCTGGATTCGAACTGGGTCGTCACTGCTGCGCACTGCGTGCAGGGTGATCTGGCTGAAGATTTCGAAGTGTTCACCGGTGTGGACGATCTTGGCAGCAGCAATGGTCAACGGATTGCGGTAAGCCGAATCATCGTGCACTCGAATTACGATGAATCATCGACGGAAAACGATATTGCATTGCTGCAACTTGCCAGCTCCACCGATGCCGTTGCCATTCGGGCCGCGACACCGGCAGATGCTGGGTTCTTTGCGACCGGTCAGGCGGTGAGCGTTGCAGGTTGGGGTAACACGTCGACTACAAGTGAAGTGTTTCCTATGCTGCTTCGTGAAGTAGATCTTCAGGTGACGGACTTCGGTAGCTGCTCCGATGCCTATGATGGGCTGGCGGACAGTCAGATCTGTGCCTCGGTACCGGGAGGCGGCAAGGACTCCTGCCAGGGTGACAGCGGTGGGCCGTTGATCGCTCGCACGCCCGAAGGCCCCATTCTTGTCGGTATTGTCAGCTTCGGTCAAAAATGCGGAGCCGCCACACACCCGGGTGTCTATACAATGGTCAGCGCCTTCGGTGATTTCCTGTCCAGTCGTGGTGATGTTGAAACGCCGGGCGGAGGTGATGATGGCGAATCCGGCACGGGGGGGGCCGGAGAAGGCATGTTCGAGAACTGGATCCCGGATGAATTCAATCACGTCGAAGCCGGTGGCGTGCTTGCCCACGAATACTCCACGTTCATGCCGGTGCTGACCGGTGAGCAGGGCGAGGCGTGGGTGGGGTTCTACAACGGCAATCAACACGGCGTGACCATCAGCAACCTGCATGTTCGTTCTTCGCAGGGTGTGATGGTGGTGGATGATCAATGCAGCACCGGCGAACTCGACGCCGAAGGCTCCTGTGAAGTCAAGCTGACCTGGACGCCGGAAGCCCCCGGGGACTTGCAGGCTGCCCTTGTAGCCGATGTGCACGATGGCGCCAGCAGTCACGCCATTGAGTTGCCTCTGCAGGGTGTTGCTGTACAGTCGATCGAAACCGGTGACTACCTGAAAGGTGAGTATTATTCATCTGAGCCGGAAGCCTGGGTGCTCGACAATGCCGGCAGCCCTGATGGTGAGATGATGCTGAGCCACGATCTCGAAGACGGTGAGACCATCTCCCTGTTCGTTGATACGAATCCGTCCGGAGCTATCGAGGCCGATGCCGATGCCACCTTGCCCATCGAAGACGATGACCTCGCATGTGACGGCTTCGTATTCGGTGATGTCGAGTGTGATGATTCCGAATACACCGACATCGAATACGTCGGCGTCGCATGCGGCGACTTCACCTGGGATGAATCCGGCTGGGAAGACTTTGTCTGGGATGACTTCCCGGACTGCGACATCGAATATGACGATACCGAAGAGGGTACCTTCTCGTCAGTGACGCTCGGTTTTCAGTACCATGCTCCCGATACGAGAGTAAAGCTGTATGCTGATGGTGTACTGGTGGCCGAAATGCCGGCGCGTGCCGGCTGGCATAGCGAGCAGGTTGAATTGATTGACTACTCGTTGCTTCGCCTCGAATTCGAAGCGGTTGGATCGAACAATGGCCAGCGAAAGGTGTACTTCGGTGGTCTGATGATGTCGGAAACACCGCCTGTTTCATCAGGTTCAATGGATCCGGAAGACTCTGATTCAGTGCCGCTGAAAGGCCAGCTTGGTCGGTGACAGGTGAACGTGCGTGAAAGGGCTGGTTCTGTTTCTGCTACTGTTGTTGGCCATGACGGCGAATCAATACAGTCAGTCCGCCAGGGCCGGAACTGTCGGTGCTAGTGCACCGGCAGTTCTGCTTGGCGTATCGCGGGAAGCCGGTGAATTCACTTTCGAAGTGATCTCCACCGGCTGTACCCGAGCGGATGACTTTTCCCTCGATGTGCAACCCGGTGACGATGGGGTTGTCACCGTCACGCTGCTTCGACACCGGGTCGATCCCTGCCGACGGCGGCCCTTTCGCACGCGCATCCATATCGTTTCCGATGATCCCGTGCTGAGCAAGGCAACGGTCGTGATTGCCAACCCCCTTGCGCCTGCCGTTACCGCGAAACGTCAGGACCGGCGATGAAAAGCCTGTGGTGCCATGTGGCTGACGATTCGATTGGCAGCCAGTGAACACGTCAACCGATCTCGCTCGCATTCTGGTCGTGGATGACGATGTGCGCCTCTGCGAGATGATCGCGAGTTACCTCGTCAATCATGGTTACGAGGTGACGAGCTGCCATTCCGGAGATCGTGCCATCGATACCATTCGGGCGGACGCTCCCGATCTCGTGGTTCTCGACATCATGCTGCCGGGTGTCGACGGACTCAGCGTTTGCCGCGCGGTGCGCAACGACTTTTCCGGACGCATTCTCATGCTGACGGCACTCGACGATTCAACCGATGAAATCGCCGGACTTGAAACCGGTGCGGATGACTACATTGCCAAACCGGTCAGTCCGCGGTTGCTGCTGGCGAGGATCAGGAGTCTGCTCAGACGTTCGACAACAGACTCCGGCGAAAGCCACGACGGCATCGACGGGAACGGCCACGTCGGCGAGAACGATGACGACGATTGCATCGGTATCGGATCGTTGCTGGTCGATCGTGCCAGCCGACGCGTGACGGTGTCCGGCGAAGACGTGCGCATGACCACGACCGAATTCGACCTCCTCTGGTTGCTGGCGTCGAATGCCGGCCGCATTCTGAGCCGCGAGTTCCTGCACGAGAGCATGTACCGGCTCGATCTTTCACCCGCTGATCGTCGCATCGATCTGCTGGTGTCTCGTCTGCGGCGCAAACTCGGTGATGACTCCAGCGACCCGGACCGGATCAAGACGGTGCGGGGTCAGGGTTACCTGCTGAGTCGCGGATGAATTGTTGCGCATGTTCATGACACGAGTACTCCTGCCTGCATCGTTATTCGGTGCGGTGGTGTGCTCGCTTGCCTGGCTGCTGGGGCAGTTGCTGGCGCCCTACCATGATTTCGAAGAGCCATCGATCATTCCGGATCTGAATCAGGATCAGATCGATGAACTGACGGTTGCTCTGGAAAGCCGTGTCAGTCACGATATCCGCTCCCTGGATGAAATCGGGCTGACACATGGTGTATTCATTCAGCAGATCCTTGATTGCGATGAATCTGACTTCGGTACGGATTCTGGCGGGGAAGCCGGTCCCGGATGCATTGAGGCCGATGCCGAGACGAATCTTCCCATCCCGGATGAACCCTGGTTCGATGGAGATGCCCTTCTCATCGAACTGGCCGACGGTCGCCGGTTCGAAATTCTGTCCCTCGACGATTCGGGCGAATTTACCTACGGGCAATGGCCTGAACTGCTGTTGCAGTTGCTGGCCATGTTGCTCACGCTAGCGATTGTCGGTCTGTTGCTGATGCAGCGTCTGCGGCCGCTCGAGAGCGTGGTGCGGGCGAATGCGCAGAATGAAGAACCTCCACCGACGGACGACCTCGTGGATGCCGTCCTGAGCGCGTTCAGACAATTGGAGTCACGCGTGCAGGCACTCAAGGAACAGCAGCGCAGCATCGCAGCTGACCATCGTGACCTGCTGGCAAGCGTTGCTCACGAATTCAGAAGCCCGCTGGCGCGTTTGCAGTTCGCCAACGAAATGGCCATGGAGCGAAGCGGGGATGAGCAGAAGGCCCTGTTTCTCGAAGCCAACAGTGCGGCCGAAGAGCTGGACGATCTCGTCAGGGAGACGCTGAGTTATTCGCGCCTCAGCAGTCCTGACGACAACCTCCGCATGGAAGCGATATCGCTGTACGATTTCTTCCGTTCGATGGTCACGTTCCCGATACCGGCAGACAGCGAGGTCGAGCTTCGCGTCGAGTACCCGGTCACGGATGAAATGATCCGCGCCGACAAACGGCTGCTCGAACGCGCTGTCGGGAATCTGCTCGGCAACGCCATTCGTCATGCCGAGCATCTCGTCACGCTCACCTGCGACCTGTCGAAGGAGTCACTCGAGATTCTCGTGCGCGATGACGGTCCGGGTATTCCGGCCATGCATCACCAGTGGGTGTTCGAGCCTTTCTATCGCGTGGAACGCAGTCGCAGCAGGGATTCGGGCGGTTTCGGTCTCGGCCTGTCCATCGTCAAGTCGATCTGCGACAAGCATGGTGCCGAAGTGCTGCTGTCGAGCGATGAAACCGGCACCACCGTCACGATTCGGTGGCCATCGTCCCTGCGCGTTGCGGGTCTTGATGAGTCGTCTTCGGAAGGGCACTGTCAGTACCAGTCCTGATCGGTGTCAGGATGAAAAGGCCGGGTCCGGATGGCGGAAACGGCCGGCTGATGCGGCGAAGCGTCGACTCCATCCGGAGTCGGCTCATGAGCAACTTCGCCAGGTTTATAGCAAGTTTAGGGATGTATAGTAGAATGCGTCCATGATTGACTAAACTGCTTGTCATTGGCATATGGATCCGATCAGAAACCCATTCGTGCCGGAAGCCGGCAGTCCTCCCAGGGATCTCGCCGGGCGGCACGATCTCATTGAAGAGGCATCCATACGAAAACGGTTCACGTGAATCGAAAAGTGCCGGTTTCTGTGAACACGGTCACACTGCCGAAGCCTGTCACGAAGCCTGGCTCTCGCCCGACGGGTGCTGCTCGTCGTCAACGCGGATGACGAGCGGCGACGGTTCAGGGTGACGGTGCCGGATGGGTGACCACTGCCGGTGTGAGGTGGAGGTGGCCCGGTGTTGGACAATGCCTGCACAGCACTGGACTTTTTCCGGCAGTCACCGTATGCTCTCGCATCGGTCATGAATCGTTGGGAGAGACCGGCTTCGTGCCGGCGCCGAAGGCGCAAGCGCCCGCTAAACGCTCAGGCAGAAGGACCACCGATTCGCAACTACCGGCTCTGGAGAGTGGCAGTTCATGCCCGCCCAAGGGGAAAGAGCGCTCGGCGCTTCAATCTCTCAGGTTCCCGGACAGAGGGGCACAAGGCAGCCGCCTCGCGCGCTGCGCCCGATTTGTCATTGCCATGCCGAAGGGCACTGGCGAGAGGAGCCCCGCAACATGAGTCAGGATGTCGACAAGGCCGCAAGTCTTCACACGCCGCTGTACGATGCCCACCTTGCCGCCGGTGGCAAGATGGTCGACTTCGCCGGCCACGCGCTGCCGGTGCACTACGGTTCGATGATCGAGGAACACACGACGGTACGCACGTCCGCCGGCATGTTCGATGTTTCTCACATGACCATCGTCGATGTCGAGGGCGAAGCCGCCGAGGCCTGGCTGCGCAGCCTGCTCACGGGCGACGTGGCAAGGCTCGCCGACGGCGAAGCGCTCTACGGCTGCATGTGCAACGCTGCGGGCGGGATACTTGACGACCTGATCGTCTACCGCCTGGCGACAGGGCATTACCGTGTCATCGTCAATGCCGCCACCCGCGAAAAGGACCTGGCCTGGTTCAACGAGCACCTGGTCGACGGTGTGTCGCTGCGCGAACGCGACGATCTTGCACTGATTGCCATCCAGGGGCCGGAAGCGATGCAGCGTGCCGCGTCGGTCGTGGCAACGGCCGCGGGTGTCGAGGTGGGTGCCCTGACCGATCTCAAGCGGTTTTCGGCCCTGGCCAGGGGCGACTGGTTCGTCGGGCGCACGGGCTATACCGGCGAGGACGGCCTGGAGGTGGCGCTGCCGAACGGCGCGGCGGCGGCCTTGTGGGCAGCGCTTCTCGAGGCGGGCGTACGGCCTGCCGGACTCGGCGCCCGCGATACCCTGAGGCTCGAAGCGGGTCTG
The DNA here is from genome assembly GCA_002746645.1 of Gammaproteobacteria bacterium. GTDB lineage: Bacteria > Pseudomonadota > Gammaproteobacteria > Granulosicoccales > Granulosicoccaceae > Granulosicoccus. The sequence continues at coordinate 17,423 of PDPU01000005.1, forward strand.
AGTCTCTATGGCAACGAGCTTGACGAGTCACATACCCCCTACGAGTCGGGTATCGGCTGGACGGTGGATCTGGCCGACGACACGCGCGACTTCATCGGCCGCGACGTGCTCGCGAAGCAGAAGGCGGCAGGCGTCGAACACAGGCTCGTGGGGCTCGTGCTCGAAGGGCGTGGTGTGTTGCGCGCCGGGCAGAACGTGGTCGTCGACGGGGAAACCGTGGGGACGCTGCTCTCCGGCACCTTTTCGCCCACCCGCAAGGATTCGATTGCCACGGCGCGTGTCTTCGGCGATGTCGAGAGTTGCGACGTGCTGATTCGTGACAAACCACAACCGGCGCGGCGTGTGAAGTTGCCCTTCGTGCGTGATGGCAAGCCTGTCTGACCCTCGGGTAGGCACGCTGTGTAAGCCGATTGGTTTTCGTGGCACCATCAGCCGGCGACGACCGTCCAGCAACAATGGCCCGTCCAGCATTGGCGGCCTGTCCTGCACCAGCGGCCTGTCCTGCAACCACCAATCGCAACCAACCGTCAACCACCTTCTGCAATGGAGACCATCATGGAAATACCAGGCGATCTGTACTTCACCGAGTCCCACGAATGGATGCGCATCAACGACGATGGCACCGTTACCGTCGGCATCAGTGAGCACGCCACCGAACAACTCGGCGACCTCGTGTTCGTGGAAACCCCCGAGATCGACCACGAAGCCGATGCCGAGGATGGCATTGCCGTGGTCGAATCGGTCAAGGCCGCATCGGATATCTATGCGCCCGTCGCCGGCATCGTGGTCGATGCCAATGCCGACCTGGCCGACAGCCCCGAGATCATCAACGAAGACCCCTACGAGCGTGGCTGGATCTACAGGCTCAAGCCGAACGACGTGGGTGAGGTCGAGCAGTTCATGAGTGCCGACGCCTATCAGGAATTCATCGACGCCGACGCCTGAGTTCGGCAACCGGAACCAGCGAGAGAGAGCGAACATGAGCGCCAGCAGCGATTTCGTGAAGCGACACGTCGGACCGACAGCGGCCGAGCAGCAACGGATGCTCGCCGCCCTCGGGCTCGATTCGATGGAAAGCCTCATCGGTCAGGTGGTGCCGGCAAGCATCCGTGACGATTCGCGCCTTGCGCTCGAAGCCGGGGTCGACGAACAGACGGCGCTGCGAGAGCTGGCCGCGCTGGCGGCGAAGAACCGGCCGCTCAGGAGTCTGATCGGGCAGGGCTATCACGATACGCATACCCCGAGCGTCATTCAGCGGAACGTGCTCGAGAACCCGGCGTGGTACACCGCCTACACCCCTTATCAGCCGGAGATCGCGCAGGGACGCCTTGAAGTGCTGTTCAACTTCCAGACGCTCATCGCCGAGCTCACGGCCATGGACATCGCCAATGCCTCGCTCCTCGACGAAGCGACAGCGGCGGCCGAGGCCATGGCCATGGCGCACCGGGCACTTCGGGGCAAGCGCAATACCCTGCTGGTTGCGGCCGATACCCACCCACAGACGGTGGATGTGCTCGAAACGCGCGCCGCCCCGCTCGACATCACGATCGAACAGGTCGATACGGCCGGGCTGGCTGCGGCGGTTGCCGGCAACGAGGACTGCTTCGCCGTGCTCATCCAGTACCCGGGCACCACCGGCGTGGTGGGAAAACCCGCCGCCATTGCCGCCGCGGCGCAGTCCGCGGGGGCGCTGACCATCGTCGCGGCAGATCTGCTCGGGCTCACGCTGCTGGCTCCGCCGGGGGAATGGGGTGCCGATATCGTCGTCGGCAGCGCGCAGCGTTTCGGCGTGCCGATGGGCTACGGCGGCCCGCACGCGGCCTACATGGCCACGAGCGACAAGTACAAGCGCAGCATGCCGGGGCGCCTTGTCGGTCAGTCGGTCACGGCCGATGGCAAGCCGGCCTGGCGCCTCGCCCTGCAGACCCGCGAACAGCACATCCGGCGCGAGAAGGCCACCTCGAACATCTGCACCGCGCAGGCGCTGCTTGCCATCATGGCCACGCTCTATGCCTGCCATCACGGCCCCGATGGTCTCGTGGCCATCGCCCGGCGGGTGCGCGAACGCGCCGACACCCTTGCCGCGACGCTCGCAGCCGCGGGCGTGACGCTCCTGAACGACGACTGGTTCGACACCCTGCATCTCGGCTTCGACGACGCCGATGCCGTCATGGCGCGTCTGCGTGAAGCGGGTTTCAATGCACGGCGTCTCGGCGCTACCGACATCGGCGTGTCGCTCGACGAAACCACCACCGAGGATGACCTTGTCGTCATCGCGGCCGCCATGCTCGGCCGGAACCCGGTCGACATCACGCTCACGCCGGGCGTGGCGAGGGATGGCACCACGGACCGACCCGGAGGCTTCCTGTCGCAGGCCTGCTTCCACGAGCACGTGTCGGAAACCGAGATGATGCGTTACCTCAAGCGCCTTGCGAACAAGGACATCGCGCTCGATCAGGCCATGATCCCGCTCGGCTCCTGCACCATGAAACTCAATGCCGCGGCCGAGATGGCGCCCGTGAGCTGGCCGGGCTTCGCACACATGCACCCCTTTGCGCCCGCCGAGCAGGCCGAGGGCTATCGCGAGATGATCGAACAGCTCGAAGCCATGCTGCGTGCCTGTACGGGTTACGACGCCGTGTCGCTGCAGCCCAACGCGGGCAGTCAGGGCGAGTATGCCGGCCTCCTCGCCATTCGCCGCTATCATGAAAGCCGGGGCGAGCACGAGCGCGACGTATGCCTGATTCCGTCTTCGGCCCACGGCACCAACCCGGCGAGTGCGCAGATGGCCGGACTCAGGGTGGTCGTCGTGGCCTGCGATGCGCACGGCAACGTGGACATCGCCGATCTCGAAAGGAAGATCGAGAAGCACGCCGGCAAGGTGGCCGCGATCATGATTACCTACCCCTCGACCCACGGGGTATTCGAATCGGAAGTGCGGCGTGTCTGCGAACTCGTGCACGAGGCCGGCGGGCAGGTCTACATCGATGGCGCCAATCTCAACGCCATGGTCGGCAATGCCCAGCCCGGCAGCTTCGGTGGCGACGTCTCGCACCTCAATCTGCACAAGACCTTCTGCATCCCGCACGGTGGCGGTGGCCCGGGCGTGGGCCCGATCGGTGTCGGTGAGCACCTTGCGCCCTGGCTGCCCGGCCACGCGGCGTTCGGCGACGCGAGTGGCGTGGTGGCAGCGGCTCCCTTCGGCAGTGCCATGATCCTGCCGATCACCTGGATGTACATCCGCATGATGGGTGCCGAGGGGCTTCGCCATGCAACCGAAGTGGCGATCCTCAACGCCAACTACATCGCGAAGCGCCTCTCCGGCGCGTACCCGATTCTCTACCGCGGCGAAAGCGGTTTCGTCGCGCATGAGTGCATTCTCGACACGCGCCGGCTCAAGGATGAAACCGGCATCACCGTCGATGACATCGCCAAGCGCCTGATGGACTTCGGCTTCCACGCGCCGACCATGTCGTTTCCGGTGGCAGGCACCCTCATGGTCGAGCCGACCGAGAGCGAATCGCTCTACGAGATCGACCGCTTCTGCGATGCCATGCTGGCCATTCACGAGGAAGCGAAGGCGGTGGGCGACGGGCGCCTGCCGGCTGACGACAACCCGCTCGTGAACGCCCCGCATACCATGGACATGCTGGCCAGCGAGGACTGGACACACCCCTACAGCCGTGAGCAGGCCGTGTTCCCGGCCGGGTTCGAACAGGCCAGCGGCAAGTACTGGCCGCCGGTGCGCCGCGTCGACAACGTCTACGGCGACAAGCACCTCATCTGCAGCTGCCCACCGATGGAAGAATATGCCTGACAGGAAGCTGCGAATTGCCGCAGCGGGTAGAATCTCCCTTTTCAGCCACAACAATCAGCGAGACCTGACAACATGTCCTACGGAAAATCCGTTCTTCAGGAAATCACTCCGCTCGGCCGTGAACTCCGCAAGGCGATTCCCGACACCTACGCTGGCTTCAGTGCCCTGCTTCAGGGCGCCATGAGCGATGGCGTACTGGATGTGAAGACCAAGGAACTCATTGCGCTGGCCATTGGCGTCTCGAAGCAGTGCGATGGCTGTATCGCCGCGCACGCGCGGGGAGCTGCCAAGGCCGGCGCCACGCGCGAGGAAGTGGCCGAGGCACTCGGCGTGGCCGTACTCATGAACGGCGGGCCAGCCACCGTCTACGGGCCGCGTGCACTCGAAGCCTTTGACGAGTTCGCCGGCGAAGCAGGCTAGCCGCGTCGAACGCCCGGAGCCGCCGGTCGGAGTCGGCGCCCAGCGTCGGCTCCGACCGATGCTTCATGTCGGCTCGAACTCCGCCACCCAGTGCCCCGGAAAACACTCTTCGAGTCGAGGCCGGTCGTCGGGTCCGGCCGTTGCCGCCCGCTTCGGCAGAAACCGCCAGCGCGCTGCAGGATCACTCGCGGGCAGCGACCGGCCGGGCAGTTTCACCCGCTCACGTTGCCGTTCGGCGACAGGGTCCGGCAGGGGCACGGCCGAGATCAGCGAGCGTGTATAGGGGTGCTGCGGGCGGTTGAAGAGTGAGCGTGCCGTTGCATACTCGACCACGGCGCCGAGATACAGCACCAGCACCCGATCGGCAATCTCCGACACCACCGACAGATCGTGGCTGATGAACAGCACCGAGAGATCCATCTCCTGCTTGAGTTCGGCAATGAGCGCAAGGATGTCGGCCTGAATCGATACGTCAAGCGCCGATACCGCTTCGTCGCAGATGAGCAGCCGGGGTTCGGAAATGATGGCGCGGGCAATGCCCACGCGCTGGTTCTGTCCGCCGGACAGTTCATGCGGGTAGCGGTTGAGAAAGGCCTTGTCAAGTCCGACGCGGGCGAGCGTGTCGAGTACGCGCTGGCGGCGCTCGGCTTTCTTCAGCAGCGGATGCGTGTGACGCAGGGTTTCTTCGACCGACTTCCCGATGGTCATCGAGGGGTCGAGGCTCGCCAGCGGATCCTGGAACACGATCTGCAGATCCTTGCGTTGGCGGTTCATGGCATTCCGGTCGAGTGTCTGCAGTTCGGTGCCGAGCCACACGACCTCGCCTTCGGTCGGTGGAATGAGCTGCAGGATGGCCCGCGCGAGCGTGGATTTTCCGCTACCCGATTCACCGACGATACCGAGGGTTTCACCGGCAGCAAGTTCGAGGCTGACCTTGTCCACCGCAGGCAGGGTGACCGGTTTTCCGAACAGGCCGCTGTGCAGTGTGAAGTGAACGGAGACGTCGTTGACGTCGAGGCGCACGGTGTCCGGTTTCGGGTCGGCTGTTGCCGCGCTGGCGGCGTCGGCGTCGGTGGCGGGTGAAGCCGCACTCGCGTGATCGTCGTGTGCGTCGATCTGCAGGCGTGGCACCGCATCGAGCAGGCGCTGCGTGTACGGTTCCTGCGGCGAATTGAAGATGTCGTCGACAGGCCCCGATTCGATGAAGCGCCCGTCCTTCATGACATGCACCTGATCGCACAGCCGGGCGATCACGCCCATGTCATGGGTAATGAGCGCAATCGCGGTGCCTTCCTCGTGCTGCAGTTCCTGCATGAGGTCGAGGATCTCGGCCTGGATGGTGACGTCGAGCGCCGTGGTGGGCTCGTCGGCAATCAGGAGTTCGGGGCGGCAGAGCATGGCCATGGCAATCATGATGCGCTGGCGCATGCCGCCCGAGAGTTCGTGCGGGTACTGACGGTAGCGGCGTTCGATGTCGGGGATGCGCACGCGTTCGAGCCACTCGAGGCAGGTACGGCGCTGCGTGCTTCTGGAAAGCGACTGGTGTACGTTCAGCGTCTCGCGCATCTGGTCACCGATGCGCATGTGCGGTGTCAGCGAGGTCAGCGGATCCTGGAAGATCATGCCGAGATGGTTGCCGCGGACATGGCACAGCTCGCGCTCGGGGAGCGTCAGGAGGTTCCGTCCGCGAAACAGGATCTCGCCGCGCGGAATGCCGTTCGGAGCGAGCAGACCCATGGCGGCGAGAAAGGTCTGGCTCTTGCCCGAACCCGATTCGCCGACGATGCCGAGGCATTCACCGCGATGCACATCGAAGTCGAGGCCGCGAACGGCATGGACGAGCGCATCGGTGGTCTCGAAGTCGATCTCGAGTTGGCGCACGCTGACGACGACATCCTGCCTTGTCGCGCCGGTGCCGCTCTGCAACGGTCCGGTAGGGGCCGGGCTTGCGTTTTCGGGTGAGTCGGTGGGCGTGCGGGACATCAACGCAGCTCCTTCGGATCGAAAGCGTCGCGGAGACCGTCGCCGATGAAGAGAAGACTCAGCAGCAGCGCAATCAGGAACAGCGAGGGGAACCACATGAGCCAGGGCAGGGTCTCGATGGCGTCGGCGCCTTCGGCAATCAGCGTGCCGAGCGAGGTCAGGGGCTCCTGCACACCGAAACCGAGGTAGGAGAGAAAGCTCTCGGTGATGACGATTTCCGGGACGGTCAGCGCGGCATAGATCATCACGCTGCCGACGAGGTTCGGCACGATGTGACGGAAGATGATGGCCATGCGGCTCATGCCCGCGGCGCGTGCCGCCTCGATGAATTCGCGCTGCTTGATCGAGAGCGTCTGGCCGCGCACGATACGCGCCATGGTCAGCCACTCGAGTGCGCCGATGGCGGCGAAGAGCAGGTAGACGTTGCGGCCGAAGAGCACCATCAGAATGATCACGAAGAGGATGTAGGGCAGGGCGTAGAGCACGTCGACGAAGCGCATCATGGCCTGATCGACACGCCCGCCGATGTAACCCGCGATGGCGCCGAAACTCACGCCGATGAACACCGAGACGATGGTGGCGACGGCGGCCACGGCGAGCGAGACGCGCGTGCCGTAGAGCACCCGCGCGAGGAGATCGCGTCCGTTCTGATCGGTGCCGAAGTAGTGACCGCTCGTGAAGGCGGGGGGTGCGCGGAAGGCGGCCCAGTCCGGATCCTCGTGGTTGAAGGGCAGGAAGTTCGGGCCGATGAAGGCGGCGAGGACGAGCAGCGTCAGGATGATCAGGCCCGTCATCGCGGCCTTGTTCTGACGGAAGCGACGCAGCGCATCCTGGAAGAGGCTTCTTGCGGCTTCGCTGGGTGCTGCCTGCAGTGCGGTGTCGGGCTGTGTGCTCATCGCTCGGCGTGTCTCACGGCAGTCTCACGGGCAGTCTCACGGGCAGTCTCACGGGCAGTCTCACTGATGCCTCACGCGCGGGTCGAGCCAGGCGTAGAGGAGGTCGATGATGAGGTTCAGCACGATGATCAGCAGCATGTAGAACACCACGGTGCCGAGCACCATGCCGTAGTCGCGGTTCAGGGCCGCGTTGACGAAGTAGCGCCCGATGCCGGGCAGGCCGAAGATGGTTTCGACCACGATCGAACCCGTGAGCAGGTAGCTGGCCGCCGGGCCGAGGTAGGACAGCACCGGGGTCAGCGCGGGCCGCAGCGCATGGCGCACGATGACGCGCAGGCGCGAGAGACCTCGGGCGCGTGCGGTGCGGATGAAGTTGCTGTTCATGGTTTCGAGCAGCGCACCGCGCATGAGCCGGGAGATGCGTGCGATGTGCGGCAGGGCGAGAACCACCACGGGCAGCACGAGATAGGGTAGCGAACCGTCGCCCCAGCCGCCCACGGGCAGCCAGTCGAGGCGTATGCCGAACCAGAGCTGGAGTATCGGGGCGATCAGGAAGTTCGGCAGCACGAGGCCGAGCAGGATGGTGATGCCGACGAGATGGTCGGGCCAGGTGTTGCGGTACAGTGCGCCCCAGATGCCGGCAGCCACGCCGACCAGCACGGCGACCACGAAGGCCGTGCCACCCAGGATCAGGGTGTAGGGCAGGCCCGAGAGGAGCTGCTCGCTGACCGAGAAATCCTGGTTGATGAAGGAGGGGCCGAGATCCCCGTTCAGCATGTCCTTCATGTAGAGGAGATACTGGACGGGAAGCGGTTTGTCGAGATTGTAGAACGCCTCGAGATTCGCCCTGACGGCTTGCGGCAGGGGGCGCTCGCCATCGAAAGGCCCACCCGGCGCAAGACGCAGGATGAAGAAGCACACCGTGATCGCGATGAACAGTACCGGGATCGCGGTGCCAAGACGCTTGAGGGCATAACGCAGCATGACGCGTCAGCTCACGAACCCGCTGGCGCAGAGCGCAACGGGGCGATCAACTCGTGCCACACTGTCATTCCTCGAGGCTGAGCCAGCGGGTGCGATGAACATCGAAGGTGTTGTTGACGAAACCCTTGACCTTCGGCGACACCACGTTCTGCGTGATGTAGTAGTAGATGGGCAGCGCGGCGGAGTCGGCCAGGGCGATGGCCTCGGCTTCGCGGAGTTTTGCCGCGCGAGCCTCGAGGTCGGTCATGGCGTTGGCTTCCCGGAGCAGTGCGTCGTACTCGGCGTTCGACCAGCGGCCATAGTTGTAGTCTACGCCGGTGCGGAGCAGTTTGAGGAAATTGTCGGGATCGTTGTAGTCGGCGAGCCAGCCGGCGCGTGCGACCTCCAGAATGCCCTTGGACAGTTCGTCGTAGTGCACCTTCACTTCGGTGTTGTAGAGTTCGACCTCCACGCCGATCTGCTTCCACATGGCGGCGATGGCAATGGCCACACGCTTGTGGTTCTCGTTGGTGTTGTAGCGGAGTTGCACCTTCAGGGGCTTGTCCGGGCCGTAGCCCGCTTCCTCGATCAGGGCTTTTGCCTGTTCGAGTTTTTCGTTGTAGGGGAGATCCTTCCACTCGACCATGGCGGGTTCGCCGTAGTTCGCCATGCCGGGCGGAACCCAGGAGTAGGCGGGCAGCTCACCGGTGCCGAGAATCTCGGGGCCGATGATTTCGCGGTTGACGGCCATCGACAGAGCCTGGCGCACGCGCCGGTCGTTGAAGGGTGGCTCCTGGTTGTTGAACACGTAGTAGTAGAGGCCGGCAAAGGGCGCGACCTGTGCCTGACCGGGCAGGTTCTTCTGCATCCACTCGTACTGGTCGGTGGGGAAGCTCGTGAGAATGTCGAATTCACCGGCACGGTAGCGTTTCAGGGCTGCCGATTCGTCTTCGAGCACGTGGTAGAACACCTCGTCGATGGCGAGTTCGTCGGCCGCGTAGTACTCCTCGTTGATCACGCTCTTGACGTGCGAGCCCGGCACCCATTCGGTGGGCTGGTAGGGGCCGTTGGTGACGATGTTCTCGATTCTCACCCAGTCGGCACCCTTCTCCTCGACCACGTGCTGCGGAACCGGGTAGGCAGAGTAGTGGGTCAGTGCCGAGATGAAGTAGGGCGTCGGCTGTTCGAGCGTGATCTCGAGTGTCCTGTCGTCGAGTGCCTTGACGCCGAGGTCGTCGAAGTTGTCGTTCTCGCCGCTGTTGATCGCCTCGGCATTCCTGATGGTGTACTGGAGATAGGCATAGTCGGCGGCTTCGGCCGGATCCATCAGGCGCTTGAAGGCATATTCGAAGTCGCCCGCCGTGACCGGCGTGCCGTCGCTCCACTTGATGCCGTCGCGCAGCGTGAAGGTATAGACGGTGCCGTCGTCGGAAACTGTCCAGCTCTCGGCCATGCCGGGAATCGGCTCGGCGTTTTGGTCCTGGGCAACGAGCCCTTCGAAGATGTCGCCGGCGATGCGGTTTTCCCAGTCGCCGCTGATCTTGTGTGGATCGAGCGAGGTCGGATCGCCGCCGTTCTGCATGTGCAGCGAGGCGGCAAGAGTGGGTGCCGCCAGCAGCGACGCGGCGGCCGCGAAGGCGAGTGTTCTCAGGGTTCGAAACATCTTGATGCTCCTCTGGGCAATGCGGCGAGACCGGGCGACGGCGCCCGAACCCGGCAGGGTGTCGAGTGTACCAGCAGTCGCGGCGTTCGAATCGTCGAAAGTCAGCGTATCGCCAGTGCCGCGAGACGTTCGTGGTGCGGGCGGCACTGTTCCAGAAGCGGTTGCAGGCGCGGCGGCAGTGTCGCGGCGGCAACGGGCTCGCGGGCTGCGGCAAAACCCGTCGAGCGATTGACGGCGTCGTACCAGTGCTCGGCCCAGATGCCGTCGCTCTCGCGCGAACCGGCGCGCCAGGCAAGCATGGCCGGGTCGAAGGGCACGTCGAGCGATTCGCAGACCAGCCGAAGCTGACGTTCGGGGTCGGCCAGAAAACGCTGGCTGTCGATCACGAGCGGGGGACGGCCCTGCATTTTGCTCACCCGATCGAACAGGGCGCTCTGCTGCGCAAAGCCGAGATCCTCGAGGGTCGGCGCTTCCCGTTTGGCATCGTAGGAGGCGATGACCGAGGCGGGCGCACGAATCAGGAAGACATGATCGATGCCGGCGAGCCAGTCCGTCGGGAAATTCGGTAGCCAGTGCGTCGTGATGTGCTTCTGGTAGAAGATGCCGCTGTCGGGTTTCGTCGTCAGGCGGTCGATGACGGGCGCGAGGCGGGTTTCGCCGTTGGCGATGATGGCCTCGCGCATCGGATGGTCGATGCCGGTGGCGGCGAGGTAGTGCGCGTAGAAGGGCTCGTCGACGACTTCCGTGTCGGCGCGGTTTTCCCAGGCGCGCATCATCGCCGTGGAAATGTTCCGCGGCCCCGACCACATGGCGATGATGCGGCCGCTCATGCCTTGCTCCGGGGAACCTTGCTCAGGGGAACCTTGCTCCGGGGGATCTTGCTCCGGGGAGCGACGGTCACGATCCTGCGCAGTGCTTCGGTCATCATGTGCAGCGGCATCAGAGGCTGGCGAATGCCGCGGCAGCGGCGGCGACGGTCTTCTCGATGTGCTCGTCGGTATGCGCGGTGCTGACGAAGCCTGCCTCGAAGGCCGAGGGCGCGAGGTAGATACCGCGATCGAGCATGGCGTGGAAGAAGGCCTTGAAACGGTCGGTGTCGCAGGCCATGACCTCGGCGAAACAGCTGACCTTGTCGGCCTCGGTGAAGAAGCAGCCGAACATGCCACCTGCCGAGGCGGCCGTGAAGGGAATGCCGGCCGTGCGCGCAGCATCCGCAAGGCCGTTGATCAGCGATTCGGTGCGTGCGGCAAGCGATTCGTAGAGGCCGGGCTCGCCCGTGAGTTCGAGCGTGCGGATGCCCGCGACCATGGCGATGGGGTTGCCCGAGAGTGTGCCCGCTTGATAGACCGGACCCACGGGGGCGATCTGTTCCATGATGTCGCGGCGACCGCCGAAAGCCCCGACCGGCATGCCGCCGCCGATGATCTTGCCGAGCGTGGTGAGGTCGGGAGTGACGCCGTAGCGCTCCTGGGCACCACCGCGCGCGACGCGAAAGCCGGTCATGACTTCGTCGAAGATGAGCACCGTGCCGTGTTCGTCACAGAGCGAACGCAGTGTGTCGAGAAAGCCCGGCACGGGTTCGATGAAGTTCATGTTGCCGGCGATCGGTTCGATGATCACGCAGGCGATCTGCTCGCCGCGTGCCGCAAACAGCGCCTCGAGTGCCTCGCTGTCGTTGAAGGGCAGGGTCAGGGTGTGCTGCGCAAAGGCCGCGGGTACGCCCGGAGACGTCGGTACGCCCAGGGTCAGCGCGCCGGAGCCCGCCTTCACGAGCAGCGCATCCGAATGGCCGTGATAGCAGCCTTCGAACTTGACGATGTCGTCGCGCCCGGTGAAACCGCGTGCGAGGCGGATGGCGCTCATCGTCGCTTCGGTACCGCTCGAGCACATGCGCACCATCTCGATCGAGGGGACGATCTCGGTGATGAGTTCGGCCATGCGCACCTCGAGTTCGGTCGGCGCGCCGAAACTGAGGCCGCTGGCGGCAGCCTCGTGCACTGCAGCGATGACTTCGGGGTGCGCATGGCCGAGCAGCATCGGTCCCCAGGAACCGACATAGTCGATGTATTCCACACCCTCCGAATCGGTCATGGTGGCGCCCGCCGCCGAACGGATGAAGCGTGGTGTGCCGCCGACGCTGCCGAAGGCACGTACCGGCGAGTTCACGCCGCCGGGGATGACCTTGGCGGCGCGCTGGAACAGGAGTTCGGGAGAAGTCGAGGTGTCGCCCATGGGAAAGGAACCGAGTGCTGTGACTGATACTGCATCGGAGTGTATCGAACAATGCGACAATCACGGCAGTTTCTCCGCGCCGGCTCCGGTACGGCAACGGAGCATCAAGCAACACCGGCATGTCGACAGGGCCCCTGCACGGACACCGTCGGCAATGCCACCCTGGAGACACCATCGGGAGCAGAAGCATGCAGTTCGGTACCACACTGACGCAGTACATCATCGACGAAGGCCGTCGTCACAGCGCCGAGCACGGCGCCACCGGGGCCTTCACGGCACTGTTGAACGATGTCGCCACGGCCTGCAAGCGGGTTTCCTCGCTCGTGCGCCTCGGTGAAATGGCGGGCGTGCTCGGTGCCAGTGACAGCGAGAACGTGCAGGGCGAGGAGCAGAAGAAGCTCGACATCATCGCCAACGATGCGTTCCTGCATGCGCTCGAGCACAATGGCCTCCTTGCGGCGCTGGCCTCCGAAGAGATGGACGCGCACTACCCGATACCCGAGGGCTACCCGCGCGGTGACTACCTCCTTGCCTTCGATCCGCTTGATGGCTCGAGCAACGTCGATGTCAATGGCGTTACCGGCACCATCTTTTCGATCACGCACTACGAGAACGATGCCGTACCGACCGATACCGACTTCCTCAGGAAGGGGCGCGAACAGGTCTGCGCGGGCTATTGCGTCTACAGCTCGGCCACGATGCTGATCCTGACCACCGGGCACGGTGTGGTCGGCTTCACGCTCGACAGCAGCATCGGCGAATTCATCCTGACGCACCCCGATATCCGCCTGCCGGCCGACACCAGTGAGTACGCCATCAACGCCGCCTACCGGCGGCACTGGTTCGAGCCGGTCAACCGTTACATCGAGGAATGCGAGGCCGGCAGGGAAGGACCGCGCGGCAGGAACTTCAACATGCGCTGGGCGGGCTCGATGGTTGGCGACATCCACCGCATTCTGAGCCAGGGTGGCGTGTTTCTCTACCCCGACGACAGAAGGCTCCGCGCAGAGGGCAAGGCGGGCAAGCTTCGACTGCTGTACGAAGCGAATCCCATGGGCATGCTCATCGAGCAGGCCGGGGGGCTTGCCAGCACCGGGCACGAGCCCATTCTCGACATCCCGCCCGAGTCCCTGCACCAGAGGGTGCCGGTCATCATGGGCACGGCGGCGGAAGTGGAGCGGCTGATCGCCTATCACGGCGAGGCCTGAGGCTCGCTGGTACGTCCTGCGCGTCCGGTGGCCAACGCGCCGGCATGAGTGACGAATCGCCGCAGGTGCGCGAGCGCTTCTGGGAAACGGTGGCACTCGACGACATGAGCGACGCCGAATGGGAATCGCTCTGCGATGGCTGCGGGCGTTGCTGCACGCAGAAGCTCGAGGACATCGATACCGGCCAGGTGCTGCAGACGCGCGTCGCCTGTCAGCTGCTCGATTGCGACACCGCGCGCTGCAGCGACTACGCGAATCGCTTCGAGAAGGTGCCGGACTGCCTGTCGGTGCGGCCGATCACGGCCGACAAGCTGCGCTGGTTGCCGGCAAGTTGCGCCTACCGGCGGCTGGCAACGGGCGAAGCCCTGCCCGAGTGGCATCCGCTGCTCAGTGGTTCACCGGCCTCGGTCGTGGATGCCGGCATTTCGGTGGCGGGCAGGCTCGTGTCGGAAAGCGTCGTGTCGCTCGACGCGCTGTATCGGCATGTCGTCGATGACGATTTCGAGTTGCTGCCAACTGATGACCTTGGCTGTGGGTAGCCGAGGTGTGCTATCGTGGCCTCTCCCTTCACGGATGAAAGGACTCATCGATGGCAAACCCCGATTGCCCCCACTGCGGGGCCATCTGCACCATGAAGCATGGCCGCTTTTACCGTCAGGACGACGCCCAGTGGGTGCAGCGCTTTCTCTGCCGGGACTGCGGCAGGAGCTTCTCGAACGCCACTCTGCACGACACCTGGCGTCAGAAGCGGCGGCGGCTCAACAACCA
>PDPU01000044.1 GCA_002746645.1 Gammaproteobacteria bacterium
GCTTGCCGTCAGCCGCCCCTTGGCGTTGAACAGTGCCACGGCATCGGGCATTGCCTCGAGCTGTTCCTGCAGACGCCGTCCGAGACGCCATTCGGTGCGCGTGGCGTGGTGGCGCACGGCGGCGATGACGAGGCCGGTCAGGATGGCACTGCCGATACCGAACACCAGCGGGGATGCGCCCGTCATGATGTCGAGCAGCCCACTGTGCGCCCCGACGATCTCGGAACCGCTCGAATGGTGCGCCACCGGCGCGCCGACAAGCGATTGCGCGATTGTCGTCAGGGAGTCGAATCTGAGGGTACTGCCGGGGTCGATCATCGTGATACCGGGTCGACACTATTCGCACACCGCGATCAGGTGCCTGCGCAAAAGTAGCAGAGAAAAGCGCGTGCAGCGAATCGAAAGACGTGATATCTACATTCGTCAACGATTGGTGTCAAGCAGTTTTTTGCCCTCGGGGCTGAAAAGCAGCACCCTTGGAAGGGTTCTCATCAACCAGAATCAGCTGCGTTCGGTTACCTGTACCACATGGTAACCAAACTGTGTCTTGATCGGACCCTGAACCGTACCGATTTCGCCGTCGAAGCAGGCCTGGTCGAATTCCGGCACCATCTGGCCGCGACCGAAGGTGCCGAGGTTGCCGCCGTCACGCCCGGAGGGGCAGCTCGAATGGATGTCGTCGATGAGTTTCTGCGCTCTCGCTTCGTCGTCGACGAGGATGTGGCGCGCGGTGGCCTGACTCATGATTTCGGTCTCCAGATGCCGAAGGCTTCCTGTGGGGGTGGGGGCGGCGGTGCCGCCTGCGAGTGTTGTCGCGCAACGTCGTCGGCAACGTGTTTCATGAAGGCACCGAGTTGTTCGAGCACTTCATGTTTCCGCTCGGTGGGCATGTCCTGCTGACCGAGCAGGAAACCCACCACGGCGCAGAGGTATTGCGAGGCGATGCCGGGGTCGGAGGCCGCGGCGTCGTGGTCGGCAACGAGGTTGCGGATGTCCTCGATCAGCTTGGCCGAGAGTTGCAGTTCGCTCATGTGGTTCAGGCGATGGGTTCAGGCGATGGCGTAGGGGTGGTTGTCGATGAAGCTGTCGTGAGGTGACAGGCTGTCGTCGTCGTCAAGTAGTGTATCGTTTGCACTGTCGGCCGTCAGGCTGTCGGCCCGCGGATTCACCGGCTCGCTGGTCATGCGAACCTGGTGGCACAGCGGGCATTCGTGCCAGGTGGTGGTGGCGCGCCCGTCGGACTCGCTTCGCTCGGCCAGCATCCCGCTCTGACAGCATCTGCACTTCATCGATTTCGGATCCCGGTCAGTCGTTGTCGTCGGTGCGGCTGCCTCAGCCGCACTTCGAATCGCCACATTCGAGGCAGGTCTGGCAGCCATCCTTCAGTACGACCGCTTTCTGGTGGCATTTGTTGCACAGGGTGGCGTTGGCCTTCCAGGCGTCTTCGCCCGCAGGTGCCGCATCGTTGCCGTTGCCTGCCGCCTCGGCGTCTGTCGCCGTGGTGGCGTCGTCGCCGGCAAGTTCCGCCTTCTTCTGGTCGATCAGCGCCTGCTGAGCGGCGTCGGGCACGGCCTTCTTGAGCATGCCGATTTCGGTGAGGTGGCTTTCGATGATGTCACCGATCTCGGCGATGATCGAGGGTGTGTACTTGCCGTGGTTCCAGTAGCCGCCACGCGGGTCGAATACCGAGCGGAGTTCGTCGACGAGGAAGGCGATGTCGCCCCCCTTTCTGAACACGGCCGACATGATGAGCGTCAGTGCCACGATCCACTGATAGTGCTCGAGGTTCTTCGAGTTGATGAACACTTCGAAAGGACGCCGGTGTTCGTGCTCGGTGCCTTCGTTGAGCACGATGTCGTTGATGGTGATGTAGATGGCGTGCGGCGAGACGTGCTCGGGCACCTTGAGCTTGTAGGTCGAACCCACGAGCTTTTCCGGACGTTGCAGCGTTTCGTGCATATGGATGACAGTCGCCGTGGCCGGCTCGTCATTCGAGCCAGCCGCTGCGCCGCCGGTTGTCGTGGTCTCGCTCGTGGCCGCGCCTGAGGCCGCGCCCGGGGCTGAGCCATCGTCCGCATCACCGGGCTTCCTGACGGCGTAGCCCACAATCTTGCCTGAAATCTTCATGTTTCTGTACTCCTGTCCGATTCTCGCGATCAGAACTTGCCGTAGTAGCCTTCCTTCAATGCGTCGTAGAGATTGGCGGCGGTGTGGATTTCACCGTCGTACTCGATGGTCTCGTTGCCTTTCGCGACCACGACGGAACCGTCTTCGAGCGTGAACTCGTATTCGGTGTTTTCGAGGTCTTGCTCCTTCACGAGCACACCCTGGAAGGCTTCGGGGTTGAAGCGGAACGTGGTGCAGCCCTTCAGGCCTTTCTCGTGCGCGTAGAGGTAGATGTCCTTGAAGTCGTCGAAGGGGAAGTCGGTGGGTACGTTCGCCGTCTTCGAGATCGAGGAATCGATCCAGCGCTGTGCTGCTGCCTGGACGTCCACGTGCTGTTTCGGCGTGATGTCGTCGGCGGTGATGAAGTAGTCGGGCAGCCTTGCGTCTTCGCTGTCGGCGCAGGGCATGGCCCTGGGGTTGACGAAGGCCTGGTAGGCGAGGAGTTCGTAGGAGAACACGTCCACCTTCTCCTTCGTCTTCCTGCCTTCGCGAATCACGTTCCTGGCGTAATGGTGCGCGAAGCTCGGTTCGATGCCGTTGCTCGCGTTGTTGGCCAGCGACAGCGAGATCGTTCCCGTCGGCGCGATCGAGCTGTGGTGGGTGAAGCGCGCACCGCGTTCGGCGAGCTTCTCGACGAGTTCGGGGGCCACTTCCGCCACCTGCTGCATGTAGCGGCTGTACTTCGCGTGGAGCACGCGGCCCTTGACCTGATCGCCGATTTCGTAACCGTCGCTCTTCATCTCGGGGCGGCGTCGCAGCATGTCGCCGGTGACCGTGAAGGATTCGTCCATGATGGGGGCGGCGCCCTTTTCGTCGGCGAGTTCGAGCGCGGTCTCCCAGCCGGCGATGGCCATCTCGCGGCTCACCTTCTCGGTGAATGCGAGCGATTCCTCGCTGCCGTACTTCATGCCGAGAAGCGTGAGCGTGGAGCCGAGGCCGAGAAAGCCCATGCCGTGACGGCGCTTGCGATGGATTTCCTCGCGCTGCGCGGGCAGCGGCAGGCCGTTGATCTCGACCACGTTGTCGAGCATGCGCGTGAACACGGCGACGACCTCGTGGTATTCGTCCCAGTCGAAGCGGGCTTGCGGGGTGAAGGGCTCGCGCACGAAGCGGGTGAGGTTCACCGACCCCAGCAGGCAGGCGCCGTAGGGGGGCAGGGGCTGCTCGCCGCAATTGTGGGCGTGCAGGCCGTTGGCATCGAAGGTGTTGATGCCGGGTACCTGCACGTCGTAGACCGCTTCGGTGCCGGCCGGCGTGATGGTCTCGACCGTGGCGACGAAACGTGCGCGGTTGGGCCTGCGCCGGTGTGTGCCGATGCCGCTGGCAAGTGCGGCTGCCTTGCCCGGGTGGGTAAAGCCGACACCGGCGGCGAACTCGACGAGACTGTCGCCGTCGATGACGAGTTCGTGCCGCATGGCGCTGGCGTGGTGGTGCTGGCCGCGCGTGTCGTCGGACAGGGGGTGGCTGCGCACCGCGTGGTGGATTTCGTGAATGCTGGCCGGGATGCCGAGGCGCGCGAGCATGCGTTGTGCGGCTTCGAGGCTGGCGAGATCCGACTGCGCGAGCTGTACCGACACGCCCGTCGTCGGGTTGTCCTGCACCGCCCCCCTGGCGTCGAAGCAGCCGCGGAGAAAGGCGCGGCAGGCATCGCTCGAGGCCTTTTCGAGTGCGGCCGTGATGCGCGCACCGCCTCGCGTACCGCCGCGCGTGTCACCGGCTTGCATGCCAACCGAAAACGCGAGGTCGCGAAGCGATGCGGATTGCGCGCACCAGCCGTCACGCCCGACACGGGCGGTGAACGCGGCAGGGGCGGTGCCGTGATCGAGGCCGGCGAGGCAGCGTTCGGTTTCCTCGATGATGGTGCTCACGTTGCCATTGGCGTCGTTGGCGCCGTTGGCCGTGGCGGTCATGACGGCAGCCTCTGCCGGTATCGAGAGCACCGCCGTTTCCTGCTGCAGCGTGCCGCCAGCGACGAGAAGGCCAAGGAGATAGCCTTCCTCGGCAGACAGTGCGCCTGCCCATGTGGTGTTCGCGCGGTGGTCGTGCAGGAGTATCTGATCACCGGCAAGGAGCTGGCCCGCTTCGCACCATGCGGTCTCGACGTGAAAGCGGCTGGATTTCACGACGCGGCGCACGCGGTGGTCCGCGGTGAGTCTGAGGCGCTGGCCTTCGCGTGCACGGAGTTCGACGACCTCCCTGGTGGCGGTGCGGAAGAAACCCTCGGGGCCGGTGGCATGATCGGCGCCATCGACACGTGCCACGAAGGGCGTGCCGACGAGTTCGGCAACCTGACGCGGGCCGTCGCTCGTGTGTACCCAGGTGTCGGCCGTGACGCAGGGGTTGGTTGCGCGGATGGTTTCGTCGAACCAGTTGTTGTTCATCTCGTTGACCTTGTCGATGAGGATGAACCCGGGTTCGGCGAAGTCGTAGGTGGAAGCCATGATGAGATCCCACAGGCGACGCGCGGGCAAGGTTCGGTAGACACGACAGGCCACGAGGCCATCGGCGTTGGTGACGACCCGGTTGTGGTTGGGCCAGTCGCGCCAGACGACTTCATCGGGATCGTCGAGGTTGATGTCGCCTTCGGCGAGTTCCTTCTCGCGGATCGGGAAGGCGAGCTGCCAGGGCTCGTCGGTCTTGACCGCCTGCACGAAATCCTCGGTGATGAGCAGCGAGAGATTGAACTGGCGGAGGCGACCGTCTTCGCGCTTGGCCTTGATGAACTCGAGGACATCGGGGTGGCGCACGTCGAAGGTGCCCATCTGCGCGCCGCGGCGGCCGCCGGCGGACGAGACCGTGAAGCACATCCTGTCGAAGATGTCCATGAAGGAGAGCGGGCCCGAGGTATACGCACCGGCCCCGGAAACGTAGGCACCACGCGGACGCAGAGTGGAGAAGTCGTAGCCGATGCCACAGCCGGCCTTCAGGGTGAGACCTGCCTCGTGCACCTTGGCGAGGATGTCGTCCATGGAATCGTCGATGGAACCCGACACGGTGCAGTTGATCGTGGAGGTTGCAGGCTTGTGTGCCAGGGCGCCCGCGTTGGAGGTGATGCGACCTGCCGGAATGGCACCGTGCTCGAGTGCCCAGAGAAATCTGTCGAACCACTTCGCGCGCGCGTCCTCGCCGATTTCGACATCAGCCAGCGCGCGCGCCACGCGGCGCCAGGTGTCGGCCACGGTCTCGTCGACGCATTCGCCGGATTTCGTCTTCAGGCGGTATTTCCTGTCCCAGATATCCAGCGAGGTGTCCTGCAGGGGAAGCACCTGTTCGTTTCCGTCTGCAACGTCGGGTGCGCTGGCTGTGGGGTCGTTCCTGGCCGGGGTCCGTGGCATGGCGTCGGCAGTACTCATTGATCGGGTGTCTCCGGGACGAGCGGTGCTTGCTGGCCACCGCGAATGGATCGACAACCGCTCCCTGGCTCACCACAGCAACTGGTGATGTCCCGTGCTCCCTGCGCAGGATGTTGTGTTCCTGCCCGTTGCCGGTCGGCGGTTCGCTGACGTGGTGGGCGGTACCCGCGAGAAGCACTGTTCTCACTGCGGGACGGCAGTGTAACGCTGCCGTGTTCTTCTGACAAGCCAGAACACAACATGTAGTTGTGTGCGGCTCAAGATTTAACAAACTGCCCCATATGTTGTGTTTCTGTGGACAGATCTGGGGATATCGGGGACACAGTTCCGGTACAGCCGCGGGAGAGGTCGTGGACAAGTCTGTGGACAAGCACGGAGGGTTGTGGACGGTGTCGGCAGCGCACGGGTGGCAGCTGTGTCGAAAGGTCGCCGGGCGAGGCTCGGCTGGCAGCAGGTTGACGGCGTTACAGTGCCGCAAGCGCGGTGGAAACCCGAAATGTTTCACAAGGTCGGCACCTGTGGCCGGCAAGATGTTGCCGACATCACAAAGCCGCGTCAATGTGCTGGCAAGCTGGGTGTCGCCGTCATAGTGTGGACACCTGCCGAGACGCTCGGCAGGTCATCGCCTTCGATGACACCCCGCAACGAGAATCGGGCGCGAGCCCGACAAGGGAGACATGAAGATGGGCATTTTCACTACCAGCAGCCACCGCGATCCCATTCCGGCCGCCGCTCGCGTCGCACCGCGCGTCATCCGCAACCAGCGCTGGATTCCGGCCGATCAGCTCGAAGTGGGCATGTACGTGATGGAACTCGATCGCCCCTGGCTCGAGACGAAATTCTGAGAAGGTACCGAGCCGGGCCGCGCCGCTCGATGGCGTTTGCTGACCATGCGCCTGGTCTGAAGCCAGCGGCGTCGGCGGGCCTGCGGTTGTGCGTCCACCGTGTGGCTTCTGCAGGAGTACCGTCTGCAGGAGTACCGCTTCAGGAGCGCCGTCTAGAGGAGCACCGTCTAGAGGAGCGCCGTCTAGAGGAGCGCCGTCTAGAGGAGCACCGTCTCAGGAGCACCGCTTCAGGAGCACCATCTAGAGGAGCACCGTCGCCAGCCCGAGAAACACCGTGATCCCCACCACGTCGGTGATCGTGGTCAGCGCCACGCCACCGGCGAGTGCCGGGTCGATGCCGACGCGCTTCATGAGCATCGGCAGCATCGCACCCGCAACGGCGGCGGTGACGAGGTTGGCCACGAGTGCCACGCCGATGATCAGACCGATCTGGCCGTCGCCGAACCAGAGTCGCACGAGCAGGGCGATGATCGCAGCCCACAAGATGCCGTTGAGGAACCCCACCAGGACCTCGCGTGAGAGAAGATTGCCGAGGTTGCTGGCGTTGACCTGGTTGAGTGCCTGACCGCGAATCACGAGCGTGAGCGTCTGGCTGCCGGCGATCCCGCCCATGCTCGGCACC
>PDPU01000030.1 GCA_002746645.1 Gammaproteobacteria bacterium
CTGTCCTCTGGTTGACGCATAACTGCTTGGTCGTACTTGCATTTATGCCTCAGAGCGGGGCCTTTTTCAATGGTGGGGTGAGATTTCCGGGCTAGCCTTGCATGGACACATTGCCTCATCAACCGGGCCGGCAACCGGCTCCAGCGCATGGCGCGTGCGGTATTTCCCGGCGGAGTCGGAAGTGCCTTTCACATCCGTTGCTCCTGGCCATCAAGACAGCGGAATGCCGATATGAGATGCTGAGCGAGAACCCGCGGCCCGTCGTGCAGAGCGCTTCCGGCGAGAAGCCGCGATGACCCGACTCGTACCAACGCATGCCAGAAACAGTGGAGGCAGATCATGCAGTCTCGGTCGATCATCCTGTATCCGGATGCGCATGGAGTAGCGCGCGGCAAGATCGTCTGCGGCAACACGGACGCACGCATCGAAATCGGCTGTGCGTCGGGGGTCTTTTCAAAGGATATATACGGCAACCCGCAGTTGTTCGACACACTCGCAACCCCTTCCGGGGCGGCGGATATTCGTGTCCTGGCATCGGACGCAGCCGTGTGGAAAGTGAATCCACGCGCAGACGCCCTGTTCGGGGCTTCATCGCTTTTCATCGGCGCCGTCACGAACGTGGATTCACAACCCCACCCGCTGGACTTCCGCTCGATCCTGGCCGACTACATCGAGGCCAATCCGAACCTTGATCGATTCAGGATCGGCGGGGAGCTGGAGTTTTTCCTGCGGCCTGTCAACCCGGATGCAGCGTTGCGTTCGGATGGCCAGGCATATGCTCTCAGCGGCGCATCCCTGCGGCATGAGTGTCTGGAGGCAATGCTGAGCATTCTGGACGATGTCGGCATCGCCTGGACCGGCCTTTCTCAGGAGAACACGGAGGACCAGTACGAAATCTCGCTGCGGCACGGCACACTGCTGGAACAGGCGGATTCCCTGTTCCTCGCCCGCTTTCTGTTGCGGCATGTCGCTGCCGTGCACGGATTGCGTTGCACCTTCGTACCGGTCATCGACAAGGGAGGGGCTCCGGGCAATCTTCATCTGCACGTTTCCGACACGAAGACAGCGGAAATCAACCATCTGGTAACCAGTGCCTTTTCCGCGCTGGAAGGTTCCCTGCTTGCATTCTGCCCGACCTGCAATTCGCGACTGGTCAGCCAGCTGGAGTCATTCTCGTCGAAATCGATCAATGCCGGCCACGGGCATCGATTCAAGGCCGTGCGCATCGTGAACGATGGCGAATCCACACGCATCGAGCTGAGAACACCGACTTCCGATGCCAATCCCTATCTGGCATTCCTCGTACTGGCGGGCCATTTCAATACCTGCTCGCAGCCATTGCCGCTGGATGCACTCATGGAAAAGGACACTCCCATTGACTGGGACTTCGGCGCCAGCATCAGTGCATTCAGAAAAGATGCAGTCGTCAACAGCGTTCTGTCGACAAGGAGCGTGGAACTGTTCTCGGAACTGAAACGGCTGGAAGCGATGGCATCCGACAAGTACAGCTTTGCCGAAGAAACACTGGCCATGATGACAGTGCTGTAGATGAGTTACTTCAGTGGCATGCTCGCCTGCCTGGCCATTCAGGGCATGGCCATGATGGTTCCGGGCCAGAATCACCTCTTGCTCATGACAATGGCGCCCGAAGGTCGCCGTGCGTCCGGGTTGGCGGTGCTGGGGATAGCGACTGCCGGGCTGGTGTTTTCCAGCGGCATCATGTTGAGCGTCTGGTATGGCCTGGAAGACCACAGTCAGCGGCTGTTCCTTCTGGTCAATCTGCTGGGTGCGGCGTACCTGCTGTACCTCGGCTTGAAACTGTTGATTGCTTCGTGGCAGGAAAGGAAAGCAACCGGCAACACGATTGATGCACCGGCCATTCGCATCGACACTGCCTTTTCGGCTTTCCGGGCGGGCTTTCTGGTCAACATATCCAACACCAAATCAGCCCTGTTCTTTGCCAGCATATTCGCGACGACGCTTCCTCTGGCCGAACTCACTGCCTCGCAGGCGATCATGGCAATCATGGCGTTTTTCGTGAACTCGTTGTTCTTTCACTCGCTGGTTGCCCATCTGTTTTCGATGCCATCCATCCGCAGGAAGCTGGTCCTCTGGGGGAAGTACATCAGGGTCTTCGCCGGCCTGGTATTTTCCGCGTTCGGCATTGCCATTGCGGTATTGACCTGTTACGCGCTGGGAGCACAGGCAACCACGACCACCAGTGATCGGGGCAACAACGCACCACAACGCGTGGTGTCGATGAATCTCTGTACCGACCAGCTGGCCATGCTGCTGGCGGCTCCGGGGCAGTTGCTGTCGGTGTCCTACATCGCGCTGGATCCACGCTCGTCGGCAATGGTGGAACAAGCACGTGCCTACGACATCAATCATGGCCTCGCCGAGGAGATCTACCTGATGCAACCCGATCTCGTGATTGCCGGCAGCTTCTCCACGCGAGCCACGGTGGACATGCTCGAACGCCTCGGCATTCCGGTGGCGGTGTTCGATCCGGCCTATTCGCTGGAGGATGTGCGTGCGCGCATCACTCAGATGGGTGAAGTGCTGCATCGGCAGGATGCGGCGCAGGCCACTCTGGACACATTCGATGCGGGGCTTGCGAAACTGCAGGCCGAGGTGGAGCATCGGCCACGCGCCGTGCTCTACCATGCCAATGGATACACTCAGGGCGACAACACCCTGGCGGGGCAGATTCTCATCGCCGCCGGATTCTCCAACGCGGCAGAGGAATCGGGCTTTGCCGCGGGCTCGCATCTTCCACTGGAAATCCTTGCCATGACCGATCCGGACTTCGTCATCACCGCCCGGCCCTATCCGGGTGCGTCGCGCGCAGAAGAGGTGATGGATCACCCGGTCGTACACGCCTTGCGCAAGCGACGCGCCACGGCCACCATGACCGACCACGACTGGGTATGCGGCACGCCCTACGTGCTACGCGCGATCGACAACCTTGCAGCCGCTCGCCGCTCCTGGTCCGCAGACACATCACCGTCGGCGCGAGGCGAGCGTGCTCCGTGAAACGCCTGACGCTATCGTTGACGGTGCTCGTCGGCCTGCTGTTCACGAGTTCCCTGCTCGTCGGCCCGGCGCAAACGGGCATCGGTGAAAGCCTGTCGGCACTGCTTCTCGGCGACGCAGGGCCACTCACGCTGGTGATGCGGGAAATCCGCCTGCCACGCGCCCTGCTGGCCCTGATGATAGGGGCCAGCCTTGGCTTGTCGGGAGCGGCCATGCAGGGCTATCTGCGCAACCCCCTGGCCGAGCCGGGCCTGATCGGCGTATCCGGCACGGCTGCGCTGGGCGCCGTTCTGGCAATACATACCGGCCTTGCCGCGACCTTCGCCCTCGGCCTGCCGCTCGGCGCACTCTGCGGTGCACTGCTGGGTGTGCTGCTCGTCATGGTTCTTGCCGGTCCCGGTGGCTCGTCGCTGACGCTGATTCTTGCCGGCATTGCGGTGTCGGCCCTGGCAGCTGCGCTGACCTCACTGGTGCTCAACCTCTCTCCCAATCCCTTTGCGGCCAACGAAATCGTGTTCTGGATGATGGGCTCACTGGCCGATCGCTCCATGACGCACGTCTGGCTGGCCCTGCCCTTCATGCTGGTCGGGGGGCTGTTGCTGGGCCGGCTCGGCCGCGGCCTCGATGCCCTGACCCTCGGCGAGGATGCAGCACGCTCGATGGGCATCCGCCTGAATCATCTGCGCCTGTCACTGGTATTCGGTACGGCATCGGTCATCGCTGCCGGCACGGCGGTAGCGGGTGCAATCGGCTTTGTCGGACTGGTGGTGCCGCACGTGTTGCGCCCGCTGGTTGGCGCGCATCCCTCACGCCTTCTGTGGGCATCGGCGCTCGGCGGTGCCGCGATGCTGCTGGCAGCGGACATCGCCGTGCGCGTGGCACTGCCCTCACGCGATCTGAAACTGGGTGTGCTCACGGCTCTTGTCGGCGCCCCCCTGTTCCTGCATCTGATTCTCAAGCTCCGGCAGGAACGGCCATGACGCTGCTGACGGTTTCCAGTCTGTCGGTTTCCCGGCAAGGGCGCCGGATTCTCGATGACGTGAGTTTCGACATTGCCCCGGGAGAGCTGGTCGGGCTCATCGGACCCAACGGGGCGGGCAAGACCACCCTGATGCGAGCGGCGCTCGGACTGCTGCCCAGCGATGGTCACAGCTCCCTCGCGGCGCTGCCCGTCACCGAACGCGCGCGGCACGCCGCATGGCTGCCCCAGTCACGCGAGATTGCCTGGCCGGTCAGTGTCGAAACCGTGGTGACGCTCGGCCGGTTGCCACATCATTCTTCCGACCGACAGCTGACTGCCGCAGACCGGGCCCGCGTCGACGAGGCGCTGGCGCAGATGGACCTCGTTGGCTTCCGCGATCGGACCGCCACGCGCCTCTCCGGTGGCGAGCAGGCACGAGTGCTGATTGCCCGCGCGCTCGCGCAGGACACACCGCTGTTGATTGCCGATGAACCCGCGGCAGGACTTGATCCTGCTCACCAGATCGCGACAATGGCGTGTTTCGCCGCTCTTGCGGACAAGGGAAAATCGGTGCTGGTATCGCTGCACGATCTCGGGCTTGCGGCCAGACACTGCACACGACTGATACTGCTCGGCAACGGCGGGCTCGTGGCCGATGGTCCACCCGAGGAAGTGATGACGCCCGAGCGACTGGCGGCCATCTTCGGCATCAGCGTGTGGTACGAACACACCGACCGTGGCCCGATCTTCCAGCCACTCGACGTGATTCAATGAACGGCACAGGATTTCTGCATGCGCATTCTGCTTCTCGGCGGCACCGCCGAAGCCAGTGAACTGGCCCGACAACTGGCTGGTGCCAATATCGATGCACTGTTTTCCTATGCAGGACGCACGACAAACCCGATACCGCAGGCCCTGCCGACGCGCATCGGCGGTTTCGGGGGCATCGACGGACTGCTCGACTGTTTTCGTGAGGAAGGCATCACGCACGTGGTCGATGCAACTCACCCGTTTGCGTCCCGAATCAGTTGCAACCTGCAGGCGGCAACGGCACAGGCCGCCTTGCCGCTGATCACCCTGCAACGCCCACCGTGGACACCGGTCGCCGGCGACGACTGGCGCGAGGTTGCCTCGCTTGATGACGCCGTCAAGGCATTGCCGACAGACCCTGCACGCGTGTTCCTCGCCATCGGTCGCCAGACCATCGGCGTGTTCTCGGCAGCACCGCAGCATCACTACCTGCTGCGTTTCGTGGATCCGCCGGAGGATGAACCGCTGCCCCTGCCGAATGCCACGGTGGTGGTATCGCGCGGGCCGTACCGCGCCGCGGACGACCATGCACTACTGGAGGAACACGGCGTGAACATCGTTGTCGCAAAGAACAGTGGCGGTTCAGGGGGCGCAGCAAAGCTGCAGGCAGCACGAGAGCTGGCACTGCCGGTGATCATGGTGGCGCGTCCGGCACGACCGGAAGGTTCGGCAGGTGTCGTTCTGAATTCACCCGCGGCGGTCATGGAACATCTGACGGCCATGCCGTGATCGCTTTACCGGGGTGATGAGCATCGAACAATGCTCTCTGCAGGAACAGGGAAACGATCGGCACCGAAGCCGGGAAACGAACCGAAGCAGGAAAACGACAGGCACCGAAGCAGGAAAACGGCAGGCACCGCAGCAGGGAAACGAACCGAACGGAAACCGGAAAACGATTACCGCGAAGACACGGCGGTGACCGGAACGGGAACATGAAAGGGATCGTCAGATGCGCAAACCAGAACCGAAAACAGATAGCAGTCTGCTGACGGGCCTTGCCGGTGCCGATCTCGTGGCCGCCGGTTTCGTGACGACCAGGCTTGTGGCGACCGGGCTTGTGGCGGACGGTTTCGTGACGACCAGACTCGTGGCGGGCAGTGTCGTGACTGCCGGTCTTGCCGCTGCCGCTCTCATGGGTGCCGCAGCGACGGCTCAGGCCGGTGTCGAGGTGGATACCACCGCACTCGAAGAAGCCGTCTCGACGGAAGGCATCAAGGTACATCTCGACGCCTTTCAGCAGATTGCCGACGAGAACGACGGCAATCGCGCCTCCGCTTCCGAAGGTCATCTGCAATCGATCGCCTACGTCGGGAGGTTGCTCTCTCTCGCCGGTTACAAGGTCAATGCCCAGTTCTTTCCGTATGCCTACTTCGAGGAACTCGACGACGCGGAGTTCTCCCGCATATCGCCGACTGCCGCCGACCATGAGTACGAAGAGGAAGAAGACTTCGTGACGGCAAGCTACTCGGGTTCGGGCGATGTCACGGCAACGGTGGAAGCGGTGGACACGGTGCTGCCTGCAGCACCCGAAGCCGACACTTCCACAAGCGGCTGCGAGGCCGAAGATTTCGCCGACTTCACCGCAGGCAACATCGCACTCCTGCAGCGCGGTAGCTGCCCTTTCGGGATCAAGGCAATGCATGCCGAGGCTGCCGGTGCGGCAGCGGTCATCTTCTTCAACGAAGGGCAGGAAGGGCGTGGCGAAACACTCCGCGTCTCACTCGAAGCATCGGCTGTCGGCATACCGGTGATCGGCACCACCTACGAAATCGGCAAGTCGCTCGCGGTGAGTGATGCAGTGGTGCATGTCAAGGTCGATGCTCTCACCGAGGAGCGCGTCACCACCAGCATCATTGCCGATTCACCGATCGGGCGCGACGACAGGACGGTCGTGATCGGCGCGCATCTCGATTCGGTGTCCGAAGGTGCCGGCATCAATGACAACGGCAGCGGTGCGGCGGCCATTCTCGAAGTGGCCCTGCAGATGAGCCGGCTCGGCATGCTGAAGAGTGAAGACACGGATAGACGCCGGCGTGACGACCCGAGCGTACGCAATCGCCTGCGCTTCGCGTTCTGGAGCGCGGAAGAACTCGGTCTGCTCGGCTCGGAATACTATGTGGCCACACTGCCGGACGAGGAACTCGGCAGGATCGTCGCCAGTCTGAATGTCGACATGGTGGCATCGCCAAACCCCGTGCGCTTCGTGTACGACGGCGACGGCTCGCATTCGGCACTCGCCGGCCCCGAAGGTTCGGCGTTCCTCGAACGGCTGATCAACGACTACTTCACGGAGCAGGACCTCGCATCGGCCCCGGCAGGCTTCGACGGCAACTCCGACTATGGCCCCTTCATCGCTGTCGGCATTCCTGTCGGTGGCCTGTTCACGGGTGCCGACGGCATCAAGACCGAAGAGGAAGTGGCCGTGTATGGCGGTGAGGCCGATGAACCTTACGACCCCTGCTACCACGACAGTTGCGACGATATCGACAACATCAACATGCAGATACTGGATGAAATGTCGGATGCCATCGCTCATGTCGTGAATGTCCTGGCCGTCAATGATCTGCCGCAGCCGAAACTGACCGCACGCACCGCCTACGGCATCACCGCAATCGACATGGGGCTGGAGTATCGTGACGACCGTCAGTTGAAGTAGGCACCCGTCGGGCCAGACGTTCAAGGCCAGACGTTCAAGGCCAGACGTTCAAGGCCAACCGGTCAAAGCCAGCCCGTCAGGTCTGTCGAATCCGTTGACGGCAATCCTGTCAGTTGAACTCGATTACTCCGTCACGTACACTTCGCGCCGATGGTTCTCGAAGGCACCGGTGTGCCCGAGAGATGAAATGGGAACACGGTGAGGTTCGACACAACGAACCAATGCCGTGACTGCCCCCGCAACTGTAGGCGGAGAGCGACCCCGAAAAAACCACTGGGCCAGAGTGACGCGGCCCGGGAAGGTTCGGGGAAGTCTGGACCCGCGAGTCAGGAGACCTGCCATCACGTAAGGATTCTGAACCGGGCGGGGTGTCTCGGTGGGTTTTTCGTGATGCCGGCGGTCATTCCGTCTGCCATTCCGGTTCCCTGTTGCCCTGCCCTCGATCGAGGAAGGCCATCTTGAACCGAACACCATGCACCCCACGTCGCCTCTCCACGCCATGTCGCAGGGGCAGCATCGTGACATCATCAACCTCGCCTGCACGACCCTCGCAGAGACAGTGGAACGCGGCGAGCGGCTTCTGCCTGACGGAAGTGAGCATCCTGCTGCTGGTCCTGTCGGCACTCGGTCTGGCTGCCCTTCTCTGGCTTGCCGTGATGGCGGTGCTCTGATGTCAAGCATCGTCCGAATCCGAAACCTTGCGGTCGGCTACCCGGGCCTGACCCTGTTCCGACAACTCTCGATCGACATCGAGGCGGGTTGGACCCTCGCCGTACTGGGTGCCAACGGTGCCGGCAAGAGCACGCTCGTCAAGACGTTGCTCGGCCTCATGTCGCCACTCGAAGGGCGTATCGAATGGCCGGCGGGACGCCCCCACGAGATCGCTTATCTCGCCCAGATGACGGAGTTCGATCGGCGCTTTCCCATCCGCGTCAGGGATCTCGCCGCCATGGGCCAGTGGAAAGGTCTCGGCCTGACTTCAGGGCTCGACCGCGCACGTCGTGCGCAGGTCATCGAGGCACTCGAACAGGCGGGGGTTGCCGACATTGCCGATCGCTCGCTGCATACCCTTTCCGGCGGTCAGCTGCAACGCACGCTGTTCGCACGCGTGATCATGCAGGATGCGCCGCTGATCCTGCTCGACGAACCCTTTGCCGCAGTCGACCAGAGCACCGAAGCACATCTGCTCGGCATCATCGAACGCTGGCGCGAAGAGGGTCGTGCCGTGCTGCTGGTGGTACACGACCTCTCGTCGGTACTCGACCATTGCAGCCATGCGCTGCTGCTCGGCGGTGGCGAAGCCAGCCACGGTCTCGTGAACGACGTGCTGACGCCGCAAAAGCTGGTGCAGCAGGGCTATCTGTCCGCAAGCCAGGCCGATTGGATGTTCCGCGGACGCAGGACCAACGGGGAGACCACACATGCTTGAACTGCTCAACGAGATGTGGGATTACGCCTTCATGCGCCGCGCCTTGGTGGCCACCACCGTGCTGTCGGTGTCGGTGACACCCGTCGGTGCCTTCCTGGTACTGCGGCGCCTGTCGCTGGCGGGCGAAGCCATGGCCCACGCGATAACCCCGGGCGTGGTGATCGGCTTCGTGACCGCCGGACTCTCGGTGATGTCCTTGCTGCTCGGCGGCCTGATCGCGGGCGTCGGCGTGGCCATCCTCACCGCCTTGCTGGCACGGAAGACCATCCTCCGCAGCGACGCCAGCCTCGCCTCGCTCTACCTCATCGCCCTGGCCACCGGCATCTTCATTCTTTCGGCAGCCGGTTCGGCGGTGCCGCTGAAGAGCTTCCTGTTCGGATCCATTCTCGGCATCAACGACGCGTCGATGATGCTGGTGGCCAGTGTCGCAACGATCACCCTCGTGGCTTTCGCGCTGTTGCTGCGCCCACTCATCGCCAATACCTGCGACCCGGTCTTCTTCGAATCCCAGAGCCGTTATCCCTGGCTGATCGAACAGGTCTTCATGCTGCTTCTCGTGCTGAATCTGCTGGCCGCCTTCAAGACCCTCGGCACACTGATGGCAGTGGGGCTGATGGTCCTGCCGGCCACCGCGGCACGCTACTGGGCCAGCACCATTACCACGCAGCTCATACTGGGCTTCCTGTTTTCGCTGGCGAGCTGCTGGATCGGTCTTGCGTTGTCCTATATCTTTTCCGAAACCCCCTCCGGCCCGGCCATCGTGCTGGTCGCCGGTGGTTTCTTCATACTGTCGGCGATCTTCGGTCCTCTCGGCTTCGGTGGACAATCCGGACGAGCTTCCACAGACGACACGACAACCGACACCACTGCGTCGAACCACGACCTTACCAGGGAGAAAACCCCATGAACCCGATGCGTACCATCGATCCGATCAAGACAGTCCGCACAGGCCTCGTTGCAGCCGCGATTGCGCTGACGACGAGCCCGGCCCTCGCCAAGGATGACCTGCATATCGTCGCCAGCTTTTCGATCCTCGGCGACATGGTCGAACAGGTCGTGGGCGACTTTGCCAGCGTGACCACCATCGTCGGCCCCGACGCCGATGCACACGTCTATCAACCCGCGGTCGAGGATGCGCGCGCGGTTGCCGATGCCGACGTGATCTTCGTCAACGGGCTCGGTTTCGAGACCTGGTCCGACACGCTGATCGCCGAGTCCGGCACCGACGCCCAGGTGTTCGTCGCCACCGAAGGCATCAGACCCGTACTCGTCGACGGCAAGACCGACCCTCACGCCTGGAATTCACTGAAGAACGGCATGGTCTACGTGCAGAACATCGCGAAAGACCTCTCCGCCGTCATGCCCGAGCACGCCGAGGACTTCACCGTCAACGCCGAGGCCTACATCGCCAGACTCGAGGAACTCGATGCCGAAGCCACGAACAGGCTGGCCGAACTCCCCGAAGACCGTCGCACGGTGGTTACCGCACACGACGCCTTCGGCTATCTGGCGGAAGCCTATGACCTGAAATTCCTCGCGCCGGTGGGCATCGACACCGAAGCCGAGCCCTCGGCACAGGATCTCGCCACGCTGATCAGCCAGCTCAAGACCGATGGTGCGGCAGCCCTGTTCGTCGAGAACATCACGAACCCGGCACTCGTGCAGCAGATTTCCGATGAAACCGGCATCGAACTCGGCGGCCGCCTCTTTTCCGATGCACTTTCCGAGCGCGGTGGCCCGGCCACGAGCTACGAAGCCATGTTCAGGCACAATCTCGATACACTGATCGCGGCGCTCGACAAGTACTCGAACTGACGTCGCCGAACGTCGGACCACTCGACAGGAACCATGTCAACCCAGACCGCGATAACCAGCCCCTGTACCGGCATCTGCACGCTCGACGAAACCACCGGGTGGTGCCTCGGCTGCGCCCGCAGTCGCGATGAAATCGCGGGTTGGCGCAAGGAGAGCGACAGCTGGCGCGAAGCAGTCTGGGCCGAGTTGCCCGAGCGCCTCGCACAACTTGGCGTTGCCGGACAGCGCCTGCCCTGGACGACCGACGATACCCGCCGCTTCGTGGCGGAATCGCTCGGTCGGGGTACGGGTACCTGGGTCATGGGAGTGGTCGGAGCCGTGGCCGAGTTTGCACCCGCGCCCGGTGAAGCCGTGTCGGTCACGGTCGAGGACGACACGGTCACGGCACACACCCGCGGCGGGGCGCTGCGCATGATCATCAACGATGATGTTCGCGCCCTGACCTTCGATCAGCCAACCGACGACGGCAAGGCTCGCTCCCGCATCGCGATTGCCGTCAAGCGCAAGAAGCGGCAGCTGCCAGTCGCCCTCGGAGTCACTGATCTGGGTGAAGACCGGGAAGCCCTGATCGCTCGGGACTCGGGCCACCTGTTCGATCTCGGCCTCGGCCGCGAGGAGTCGCGGTTCTGTGTGCGGGTTGCCGCAGGCAGGGCGCGCACCGCTCTGGAAAATGTCGCCGATCGGCCCTTTGCCGAAGCCCTGCCGGCATTCGGCAGCGAACTGCTTGCCGACAGCCCGACCAGGGTCGTCGAAACCGTGCTGGGCAGGATCGAGGTGCAAGGCGCCATTCCGCATCCCGACGAGCGGTCGCCGGACGGCCCGCACACGCATCTGCTGCCGAATCAGCTCGCCACGGAACTGGCCACGCCCGTGGACATGCCACTGCCGGATCCGTATCTGCCCGGAGCGCTGTTCTACCCCGCGTGAACGCAGCCGACCCCGGTATGATCGTCCCCTGACAAGTCTCCTTCCCCTCGACATTCGTGACCATCCACTTCATCGGCGCCGGCCCGGGTGCGGCAGACCTCATCACGCTGCGCGGGCGTGACCTCATCGCCGCCAGCCCGGTATGTCTGTACGCGGGCAGTCTGGTGCCCGAGGCACTGCTCGAACACTGCCCCGACGGCGCGCGCATCATCAACACGGCACCGATGCACCTCGACGACATCATCGCCGAGATGCAGGCTGCCCACGACGCCGGCCATGACGTGGCGCGCCTGCATTCGGGCGATCTTTCGGTGTGGTCGGCCATGGGCGAACAACTGCGCCGCCTGCGGCAGGCCGGCATTCCCTACGATGTCACGCCCGGTGTTCCCGCGTTCGCGGCCGCGGCCGCGGCCATCGGCAACGAACTCACCCTGCCCGGCGTCGCGCAATCGGTGGTGCTGACACGCACCACGGGCCGTGCATCGGCCATGCCCGAGCACGAAACACTCGAGAACTTTGCCCGCACCGGTGCCGTGCTCGCCATCCACCTCTCGATTCATGTGCTCGATGACGTGGTCGAGCGGCTCACGCCACACTACGGCGAAGACTGCCCCACGGTGGTTGTCTGGCGCGCCACCTGGCCAGACGAGCGTATCGTTCACGGAACCCTCGCAACCATCCGGAGCGCGATCGGCGACAGCATGGAGCGCACGGCGCTGATACTCGTCGGACACACCATCAACAGCGAGCACTTTGCCGAAAGCCGCCTCTACGCGATGGACTACGACCGTCGTTTTCGTCCACTCGGCACCGACCCGAAATACCCCGAATGACGCCCGGGCTCGTGATTGCCGCCGCGAGTTCCGGTTCGGGCAAGACCACCGTGACCCTGGGTCTGCTCGCGGCCCTGCACGAAAGCGGGTTGAAGGTTCAACCCTTCAAATGCGGTCCGGACTACATCGACCCCGCCTTTCATACCGCCGTCGTCGGCAGACGCTCGATCAATCTCGACAGCTGGGCCATGTCCGCCGGCGTCATCCGCACGCAGGTGGCAAAGGCCTGCGACGGGATGGATATCGCCATTGCCGAGGGAGCGATGGGACTGTTCGATGGTGCCGTCTCGCGAGGGGCATGCGGCAACGGGGCTGCGGCCGATGTCGCCACGGTCACTGCCTGGCCGGTGATTCTGGTGCTGGATGCAGCGTCGCAGGCACAGTCCGCCGCTGCCGTGGCGCACGGTTTCGCAACGTATCGCAACGATGTCTCGGTTGCCGGTGTCATTCTCAACAAGGTGGCATCGTCACGCCACGAAACACTGCTGAGAAAGGGATTCGAGAGCATCGACATCGACGTGCTCGGCGCCCTGCCGCGCAACGAGGCGGCAACCCTGCCGGGGCGCCACCTCGGCCTCGTGCAGGCAGCCGAACTGCCGGCACTTCAGACACAGCTTCGGGACATCGGCGCAATGCTGAGCGAGCATTGCGATCTCGATGCCATGCTTGACCATGCGCGGCGGGCAGCACAGGAAGTGCGAACATGCCACGGCGAAGCACGGAGGCGCGATGGCGAAGCGAAGCCCGCCGAAGCGGCTCACGCGCAGCCGGTACTCGCCAACCCTCCCGGACAGCACATCGCCATTGCACGCGACGAAGCCTTCTCGTTTCTCTACCCGCACCAACTCGACGCCTGGCAATCCGCCGGTGCCACACTCTCCTTCTTCTCACCGCTCGCCGACGAAGCGCCCGACACTCGCGCCGATGTCTGCTGGCTGCCGGGAGGCTACCCCGAACTGCATGCCGCGCGTCTTGCCAACGCGCGCGCGTTTCGTTCCGGCATGCAGTCCTTCGCGCGTGATCGTTCGGTTCACGGCGAGTGCGGAGGCTACATGGCCATGGGGGCCGGGCTTGTCGATGCCGAAGGCCAGCGCCACGAAATGCTCGGACTGCTCGGCCTCGAGACTTCGTTCGCCACACCACGCCGACACCTCGGCTATCGCCGTGCCCGGTTGCTCCACGACATTCCAGGTCATCATGCACATTCGATACTGCGCGGTCACGAGTTCCACTATTCCACTGCGCTCGTACAGCCCGACCTGCCACTCGCCGACGTCACCGATGCCGCCGGCGATCCGGTGGCCGAAACCGGTGCCTGGCGCCGTGGACCGAGCGGCAACACGCTGAGCGGCTCCTACTTTCACCTGATTGCTGCCGACCCTTCTTCCCCGTCAACATGAACCAGGAATCCCGACAGAATTCGCTCGTGTCGATCGTGTCATCCGGCCCCGGCGATCCCGAACTGCTTACCGTCAAGGCCGCGCAACGCATCCGCGAAGCCGACGTGATCCTGCACGACGACCTCTCCGCCGGCGCGATGCTCGCCACAGCGCGTGACGATGCCGATATCGTGGCCGTCGGCAAACGCGCCGGCAAACGCTCCTTCAAACAGGAGCACGTCAATCGCCTGCTGATCGACTACGCACGCAGTCACGCCAGCGTCGTTCGACTCAAATCGGGCGACGCCGGCATCTTCGGACGGCTCGAGGAAGAGATTCGGGCGCTTCACGAAGCCGGTATCGCGTACGAGATCATTCCCGGCGTTCCGGCGGCCTGCGCGGCAGCGGCAGCGGCCCACATGCCCCTGACGCGCCGTCTGGCGGCAAGACGCCTGCAGTTCATCACCGGCACCGACGTCACCGGCTCCCTGCCCGAAGACCTCAACATGGCTGCACTGACCGACACCGATGCGACAACGGCGGTGTACATGGGACGGCGCTCCTTCCCGCAACTCGCGCAATTGCTGATCGACAACGGACTCGCGCCGGATACGCCTGCCGTGCTGGCCGAATCGGTCGCTCGTGCCGACGAAAGTCTGACCCGAAGCACCGTGGCCGAACTGGCGCAATCCATTACCGAGGAGACGGGAACCCGGCCAGCGCTCATTCTCTACGGAGCCCTGATGGAATCGCTGTAGGCTGCACTCATGATCGAACTCGTTCTTGTCGGCATCGGTACCGGCAATCCCGACCACCTCACACGGGAAGCTTCCCGTGCCATCCGCCATGCCGACCTCATCCTGGTGCCGCTCAAGGGGGGCGAACGCGGCAGCCTCGCAGCGCTCCGGCAACGCATCATCGCTGCCGAGACCGACATGGCACTCGCCGAGAGTGAATCGACACCCGGCACGCCTTCACCCGTGGTCGTCGAGTTTCCGATGCCCGACCGCGATCCGTCCATCAGCGACTATCGCGAACGTGTCGATCAATGGCATGCCGGCATTGCCACCGTCTGGGAAGACACGATCCGACAACACGTCGGCGCAATGTCATCGGCCACGGTAGCGCTGCTGATCTGGGGTGATCCTTCGCTCTACGATTCCAGCCTGCGCATCACCGAGCGACTGAAATCCCGGCTGCCACTGTCCTGCCGGGTCATTCCCGGCATCACCGCCATTCAGGCCTTGTGTGCCGCACACGCGATTCCGCTCAATACCGTGGGCGCGCCCGTTCACGTCACCACCGGCCGACGACTCGCGCGAACCGGTTGGCCTGCCGACGTCGACACGGTGGTGGTCATGCTCGACGGCAACTGCGCCTTCACGACCCTCGACATGCCGGACGTGCACATCTGGTGGGGCGCCTACGTTGCAATGGAGGAAGAAATCCTGATCAGTGGCCCTCTGCACGCCGTGGCCCGGGAAATCGTCGATACGCGGGCAAGGGCGCGCGAGGTGCAGGGATGGATCATGGACATCTATCTGCTGCGCCGCGGATGAGCAGAAAAGTGCCTGTTTGACAGCCTGAAAGGCTGTTGATATCGTTGCCTTTTGTTGAGAATGATTCTCAGGGATCACATGGATTCCGTGAGCACGTCAGCGTGCCGACAAACCCGATACCCCTCCCGACGACATCCACCCAATGACACAGGATCTTCTTGCCCGGCTGCCCGATTCCCTGCAATACCTCGTGTCGAGTGGCGGTGTGGTCGTTGCCATCCTGCTGGTCATGGCCGTGCTTCTGACGACCGTGTTCCTCGTGAAAATCTGGCAACTGTGGCATGCTGGCGTGCTGTTTTCGGTAGCAACGAAACGGGTACACAAGGCCATTGATGCGCACATTGACGGTGCAGGAAGCGCACCACCACACCAGACTGCTCGACAACTGCCTGCCGAGCAGATGGCTGCCGATATCGTTACCCTCGCCTACAGTCATCGGCTCCGTGGGGCACCATTGGTCGCCGAGGCCAGGCGTCAGCTCGAGCACTACCAGCGGCGTCTGCGTTCCCATCTGCCATTGATGGAACTGATCGCCACGCTTTCACCCTCCCTCGGGTTGCTGGGCACCGTGCTGGGCATGATTCAGGCATTTCGTGCCATGGAACTGGCCGGGCGCGATGTCGACCCCGCGGTACTGTCCGGCGGCATCTGGCAGGCCCTGCTGACCACGGCTGTGGGGCTCGCCGTTGCCATTCCCGCCATCATTCTGCTGAACTGGTTGTCACGACGTATCGACACGCATCTCGGCAACATCGACGACCAGATTTCCCGCGTGCTGAATTTCGCTCCTGCAGACGCGGACACAGCCGCAACGGGCGCGCTTCCGGTCAACGAACAGCTCTCCGCCTCCGTTCGGAATCAGCGACATGCTGCTAACTGATCAATCACATCATCGCCCAGTGGGCATTACCTTGACGCCACTCGTTGACGTGGTGTTCATCCTGCTGTTGTTCTTCATGCTCTCTTCGACCTTCGACCGCCTGCAACAGATTTCGGTCAACGCACCGAAAGGTGCGCAGGTAACCACACCCGAGCCCACATCACGCGTGCAACTGCTCGTGATCGACGATGCAACCGTCATGCTCGACGGCCAGACCATGCGACGTGACAGCGAGGCATTCAGGAAGGCCGCCACCGAGTGGAAGGCAGACTCGCGCCCGATTGCCGTGGGCGGGCGTGAGGGCGCGACGATACAGGATCTCGTGAGCCTGCTCGACCAGCTCGGCAAGGCCGGTCTCGAAAACACGGGCCTGTTCGAATCGGTTCCGGCCCCGTGAGTCTCCTGAAATCCGACGCCAGGGCAGTCGGCACGGCAACCGGCGCGACAACCGACAACAGTGTCCTGCCGCTGATCAATGTCGTGTTTCTGCTCCTCATGTTCTTCATGATTGCTGGTCAGATCACCCGCAGCAGCAGCGTGGACGCCCTGCCCGAATCAGCCAGCGAGGACGACATCGCCGAGCGCAGAGTCCAACTGGAAATACTCGCCGCGGGGGAGATCCGCATCGACGGCGAGCCGGTCGATGGTCCACTCGTCACTGCGCTGCGCGATCATTTTGAAACCCTGCGGACGAGCGCCGATACGACCGCACCGGACTCGAAAACATCGGACTCGAAAGCGACGGACACAGAAGCACCGGACACGAAAGTGCCGGACACGAAAGTGCCGGACACGGCAGCGCCTGGCAACATTACCGCCGAGACCGAACCCGATGAACAGGAGGTGCTGATCGTCTACATCGAACAGGCACTGGATGTCGGCGAGCTTGACCCCGTACTGCGCGCAATGCGTGAACTGCAATTCTCCCGGCTGCAGATCGTGACTCGACCACTGCGATGAAACCCACCTGGCTTCAGTGGTGCATCGCCCTGGCGATGGCCATCACGATTCACTATGCCGTGTTCAGTCTGGCATCGCGCACACGCAATGACATCGGCGCACTGGGACCCGGCGAAGGCGGCATCGTCATCGATGTCGGGCTGGCGGGCGGTTACGTGGATATCGCCGGACCGCAAACCGGGCCGGACACCGAAGCCGAAGGCGAACCCGAGCCGGGGCTCGAACCTGAACCTGCGCCCGAGCCGGAACCAGAACAGGAGCCAGAACCCGAACCCGAGCCGGAACCCGAACCCGAACCCGAGCCAGAACCCGAACCCGAGCCAGAACCCGAGCCGGAACCCGAACCCGAGCCGGAACCAGAGCCGGAACCAGAGCCAGAGCCAGAGCCAGAGCCAGAACCCGAGCCCGAGCCGGAACCCGAGCCCGAGCCCGAGCCCGAGCCCACACCAGAACCCGGATCAGAACCCGGATCAGAGCCCGGACCGGAAAGCGGGACTACGGCATTGCAGGGTGGTAGCGACGACGAAATCGGCCGCGCACAAACGCGTGGAACCGGTACCGGCGATAACACGTTGCTGACCGGTGGCGACCCCGGTGCGAGACAGGGCTACCTTGCCAAAGTATTCGAACGTCTTGCGCGCGAGAAGCGTTATCCCAGACGGGCGCGCCGCGCGGGTCAGGAAGGCATCGTGCGTATTCGATTCACGATCGCCAGGAATGGCGCTCTCACGCAATACAAGATCGTGGAGACGTCCGGCATCAAGGCCATCGACAAGGCTGCTCTCGACATGTTCTCGCGCGTGGATCGTTTCGATCCCTTGCCGGATGAGATCGGTCGGGATTCCATCGATCTCACCTTGCCCATCGAGTTCAGTCTGGAGGATCGACGCTAGGTGTGCGGCGAAGCCTGACCGTATCGCATCGATTCCGACAGTCTCGACGGCAGCAGCGACTTCGGCGCTGTCAGCGCCCGGCCTGCGAAAACCCGGCCATCTTCAGAATCACACCCCAGCCATCTCCAGAATCACATGCCAGTGCGCTTCCGACACGGGCTGGATCGACAGCCTCGCGCCCTTCTTCAGGAGCATCATGCCATCGAGCGCCGGTTCCTCCCTGAGCTGCCGCAGCGAGATCACTTCGGCAAACCGTTGCACGAGCCTGACGTCAACCATGCACCAGCGTGGATCTTCCTCGGTGGCTTTCGGATCATGGTAACGACTGTCGGGGTCGAGGGCGGTGTGATCGGGATAGGCCTCCCTGACCACCTCGACGATGCCGACAATGCCCGGCACCTTGCAACTCGAATGATAGAAGAACCCCAGGTCGCTTTTCTTCATCTCGTCACGCATCAGGTTTCTTGCCTGGTAGTTGCGGATACCATCCCAGGATTCCCGCTTGCCACGGCATGAGTCGAGGTCATCGATGCTGAAAGCGTCAGGTTCGGATTTGAACAGCCAGTAGTTCATGATCGCTCCGGAAACTCAGAGCCTGCGAGGCAGGTTCGAGAGCAGGATTCTGCCCGACAACAGGACCAGACAGGCGTCCCGGGCAAACCTTTTCAACCTCGTCACAAATCTGTCTGATCAATCTGAATTTTCAACCATCACGCACGAATCGCTTGCATTTCCCGCGTGTAAATGTTGTCATGACTTACACGCACAGACGAAAGCCGTCCGAGCATGCGCTCCAGGGGCCTTCGCTGTCGAACACAATTCAGGCCACCCAGAGGAGAGGCATGTCCACATCAAATGACAGGATTCTGATCGAAAGCATTGCGGAAGCGGCGCGCAGGGGCAAGGTCAGCCGGCGAGAGTTCATGCAGTTCTCGGTTGCCGCCGGCATCACCGCCACTGCAGGCTCTGCCCTGTGGACCTCGGAAGTAAGTGCCCAGACACCGAAGAAGGGGGGCACCTTCCGCGTCGGCGTACACAACGGCAACACCTCCGATTCAATGGATCCGGGCGCATATCAGGCCATCGGCGAGATCCAGCTCGCACACACATTCCGCAGTTACCTTACTGAAATCACGTCGGAAAACGGGCTCGGCCCCGACATGGCGGACGCCTGGGAAACCAACGACGACGCCACCGTCTGGACCTTCCAGTTGAACCCCGATGCCACCTTTCATGACGGTCGCAGCTTTACCGCCAGAGATGCCGTCGCCTCGCTGAACCATCATCGCGGGGACGACACCAGTTCGGCCGCGAAAGCGCTGCTTGAAACCGTCAGCGACGTCAAGGCCGACGGCGACCACACCCTCATCGTGGAACTTTCCACCGGTGTAGCCGACTTTCCCTGGCTCATGACCGACTACCACCTGGCCATGCTTCCGGCGAAGGAAGACGGCACGGTGGAGTGGAAAAACTGGACCGGCGCCGGACCTTACAAGATTGTCAGTCACAAGCCGGGTGTGACCACCTCGATGGTGCGTCACGACGGCTGGCACCGTGAAGGCGCCTACTTCGACGCCGTGGAATTCACCTACATCAACGACCCGAACGCACGTCAGACCGCGTTGATGACGGGTGACGTGGATTCGATCACCTCCCCGGATCTCAAGACGCTCTCCCTTCTCCAACGCAACAAGGACATTGCCATCGACAACACGCCGAGTGGCTCCGCCCTGACCTTCCCGATGTTCGCCGACGTCGATCCCTACACCGACGTGCACGTGCGTCTTGCGATGAAGCACGCCATCAATCGTCAGGAACTCATCGACAAGACCATGTTCGGTACCGGCACCGTAGCCAACGACGTGCACGTCTCCTCGAACATGCCCTACTACGCCGAACTCGAGCAGACGCCCTACGATCCCGACAAGGCGAAGTTCCATCTCGGGAAAGCCGGCCTCGACAAACTCAAGGTCGACCTCTCGACAAGCGACAGCGTGTACCCGAGTGCGGTCGACATGTGCACGCTCTTCGCCGAGCACGCCAGGCCTGCGGGCATCACCATCAATGTGGTACGTGAACCCGCCGACGGCTACTGGTCGAATGTCTGGCTGAAGAAACCCTTCTGTTTCGTGAAGTGGGGTGCTCGGCCGACGCCCGACAACATCTTCTCGCTCGCCTACGCAAGCGACGTGGTGTGGAACGAGAGCCACTGGAGCAACGCGCGCTTCGACGAACTGCTCGAACAGGCCCGCGCCGAACTCGACGACGACCTTCGCACCGAGATGTATGCGGAAATGCAGCAGCTGGCGAAGGACGATGGCAGCACCGTCATCCCCGCTTTCGTGAACTTCGTCTGTGCACGCAACGCCAAAGTCATGCATGGCCCTTCCGTGGCGGCAAGCTGGGAGAACGACGGCGCACGTGCCGCGCATCGATGGTGGTTTGCCTGAATCTGACGACTCCGGACTCGCCTGTCCTGCTTCATCCATCGTCACCGAACCCGCCAGCGGCAGGAGCGGCGTGCGCTGCGTCCACCGCTGCCCGACTGCCGCCGCGGCAATAACGGGAGTTCCTCATCGCAGGTTTCCGATGTGGAAATGCCGCCTTACCAAAACCTGCATCCGATCTGCCCGCAGCAATGCAATGCAATCCGAATCCTGCGGGCCACTCAATGTCTTCAGGGAGATGACACATGAAACACGTCCGAGCTGTTGCTGACGCGGGGAGCCGCACATGAGCGATATCCTTTCCATCGTGGCGAAGCGGCTCGGTTTCGGGCTCGTG
The DNA here is from genome assembly GCA_002746645.1 of Gammaproteobacteria bacterium. Classification (GTDB taxonomy): domain Bacteria; phylum Pseudomonadota; class Gammaproteobacteria; order Granulosicoccales; family Granulosicoccaceae; genus Granulosicoccus. The sequence continues at coordinate 20,923 of PDPU01000030.1, forward strand.
ACACTGTTCGCCGTCTCCATCATCATCTTCGGCGCCGTCGAACTGCTGCCGGGCGACCTTGCCGAAGAGATACTCGGCCAGGGCGCCACTGCGGAAACGGTGGCCAACATGCGTGTCGAACTCGGACTCGACCGACCGGCTCCCGTACGCTACGTCGAATGGCTCACGAACGCGTTCCGTGGCGACTTCGGCACTTCGCTTGCCAGCGGCCAGAACGTGACTGCCATGATCGCACCGCGCCTTGCCAACACGCTCTTCCTCGCGCTCTATGCCGCGGCGATTGCCGTACCCCTGGCATTGATTCTCGGCGTGCTGGCAGCACTGTACAGAAATTCTGTCTTTGACCGCGTCACCAACGTCGCCACACTCACGTCGATCTCCTCCCCGGAGTTCTTCGTCGGCTACATCCTGGTGCTGTTCCTCGCGGTGAAATACCCGATCTTCCCGGCGCTCGCGAACGTCTCGGCCGAAACACCCTTCTTCGAGCGCCTCGAACGTCTCTTCCTGCCGGCAATGACCATGGTTCTGGTTGTTACCGCTCACATGATGCGCATGACCCGGGCTTCGATCATCAACCTCCTCGCCTCTCCCTACATCGAAATGGCTCGCCTCAAGGGCGTGCCGCAGTCACGCGTCATCACGCATCACGCCCTGCCCAACGCCTGGGCGCCGATCATCAACGTCATCGCCCTGAACCTTGCCTACCTCATCACCGGAGTGGTGCTGGTCGAAGTGGTTTTCGTGTACCCGGGCATCGGTCAGCTTCTGGTGGACAGCGTGACCAAACGCGACTTCCCGGTGGTGCAGGCCTGCTGTCTGATCTTCGCCGTGACCTACATTCTTCTCAACCTGCTGGCAGACGTCGGAGCGATTCTCTCGAATCCGCGTCTCAGGCACCCGAAGTAAGGGAGGACGGAACATGAACACATTCAGCATCGTCTATTTCGCCTTCCTGCTCACCATCACCTGTGCAGCGGCCTGGTTCAAGCACCGATCGGCCTTCCTCGTGCTGTTCTTCCTCACCATGCTTTCGTTGCTGGTGGGGCTGTTCGCGGGTTCGACAGGTCTCATCTACATCGCCGTCGTCGCCGGCATCCTCGCAGCCGCCGCAGGCATTGCCTACATCTTCCGCGAGTTTCTCGTCATCATCCTCAAGGGCGAAGCCTCGAAAGCAATGCAGACTGCACCGCTCACGGCCAGTTTCGGCCTGTTCGTGATTCTCGTCTATGCCATCGCCGCGATCTTTGCTCCGTGGATCGCTCCCTACGGCGAATCGGAAGTGGTCGGCACGACCTATCAGGCACCCGATGCCAACATGCTGCTCGGCGGCGATCAGCTCGGTCGCGACATGTTCAGCCGCATCATCTACGGCGCCAGAAACACGGTCGGCCTCTCGATCGCCACCACCATTCTCGCCTTCCTCATGGGCACGAGCCTCGGACTCTTCGCGGCGGTGAAAGGTGGCTGGATCGATCAGGTACTCGGTCGCATCGTCGATACCGTCATGGCGATTCCATCGCTGATCTTCGCGCTGCTGCTGCTGAGCATCTACGGCACCTCTTCGATCAGCCTGATTCTCGTCATCGCCTTCATCTACACGCCGCTGGTCTTCCGACTGTCCAGATCCGTCGCGGGGAACATCGTGGTCATGGACTACATCGAGGCGGCACGCATTCGTGGCGAGAGTTCCTGGCGACTGATCTTCGACGAGATCCTGCCGAATGCCCTCGCACCGCTCATCGCGGAATTCGGTCTGCGTTTCTGCTTCGTGTTCCTGCTAGTCGCGGGCCTCTCCTTCCTCGGTCTGGGCATTCAGCCACCGACTGCAGACTGGGGTTCGATGGTGCGCGAAAACGCGACGCTCATTTCCTTCGGCGAAGTCATTCCGCTGATACCCGCCGGGGCCATCGCCCTCCTTACCGTGGCGGTGAACTTCGTGGTTGACTGGTTGCTGTATCGCTCTTCGGGACTGAAGGTGTAGTCATCACCACGGCACCCCGAAACACTGGAACGGAAACACCGACATGAGCGTAGACAAGAAAGACATACTCCTGAAGATCCGTGACCTGCACATCGAGGCGCGCGTCGATGTCGACGAGTGGGCCGAGATCGTTCACGGCATCGATCTCACACTGCATCGCGGCGAAGTGCTCGGCCTCATCGGCGAATCGGGTGCGGGGAAGTCCACCATCGGTCTGGCCGCGATGGGTTTTGCACGCGATGGCTGCCGCATCTCGGGCGGCTCGATCGAATTCGACGGCATCGAGCTCACCTCCACCCCACGCGCCGATCTCCGCTCGTTGCGCGGCTCGCGCATTGCCTACGTGGCGCAGTCGGCCGCAGCCTCGTTCAACCCGGCACACAGGATCATCGACCAGCATACCGAGGCACCGATCCAGTACCGCATGCGCAAGCGCACCGAGAGCCAGGAAGATGCGGTGGAACTCTATCGGCGCCTGCAGCTACCGAACCCCGACGAGATCGGCTTTCGCTACCCGCACCAGGTATCGGGCGGGCAGTTGCAACGCGCCATGACGGCCATGGCCATGGCCTGCCGCCCCGACCTCATCATCTTCGACGAACCCACCACGGCCCTTGACGTGACCACGCAGATCGAGGTGCTGGCGGCCATTCGCGACATCGTCGATCAGTTCCACACCGCCGCCATCTACATCACGCACGACCTTGCCGTCGTTGCGCAGATGGCCGACACCATCAAGGTGCTGCTGAGGGGGAACGAGATCGAGGAAGCCGATACCGAAACCATGCTCAACTCGCCGAAGGAGGAGTACACCAGGTCGCTCTGGTCGGTGCGGGACTTCCGGCGCGAACAGATGCCGCCACCTGCTGCAGATGATGTGCCGGTGTTGTCGGTGAAGAACGTCACCGCTTCCTACGACGGCAAGACCGACATTCTTCACGACGTGTCGTTCGAGATCCATCGCGGACGTACCGTCGCGGTGGTCGGTGAGTCGGGTTCGGGCAAGTCCACCGTCGCGCGCTGCATCACGGGGCTGCTGCCACCGAGTGCCGGCAGTGTGGAACTGAGCGGCGTACCGTTGCCCGATCGTTACCAGAAACGCACGCACGAGCAGCTTCAGAAGGTGCAGATGATCTACCAGATGGCCGATACGGCGCTGAACCCGAAGAAAAGGATCAGCGAGATCATCGGCCGCCCGGCGCAGCTCTTCAAGAAACTTCGCGGTGCGGCACTGAAGAAGCGCGTCGACGAGTTGCTCGACATGATCGAGTTGCAGCCTTCGCAGTACTACGACCGCTACCCCTCGGAACTTTCGGGCGGACAGTTGCAGCGTGTCGGCATTGCGCGAGCGCTCGCAGCCGACCCCGAGTTCATCATCTGCGATGAAGTGACGAGCGCACTCGATCAGCTCGTGGCCGAAGGCATCCTGCGTCTTCTCGATCGCCTGCAGAAGGATCTCGACCTCTCCTACATGTTCATCACCCACGACCTCGCCACCGTGCGTGCCATCGCCGACTGGGTCGTGGTCATGCAGCAGGGCAAGGTGGTCGAACAGGGGCCGAAGGACGAGATGTTCCGCCCGCCACATCACCCCTATACCGATCTCTTGCTCTCGTCGGTACCGGAGATGGATCCGGACTGGCTCACCACGCTGCTTGAAGAAAGAGGCACCAACGAGAACGTGATACAGCCGGCGGGCAACTGACACGGCAGCAACGAGAACGCGATGCAGCCGACGAGCACTCGATGCGGCGGCGGCCGATACCGGTTCACGCCGTCGTCATCCTGACATCAGCGCGGCGCACCCACGAAACGCCCGACCTGCGGCGGCTGCGGAACAGCGGCGTGCTGCGCGGCCAGACTGCGGATCCGCTCGGCAACCTCGGGTTCCGGCTCGCTGCTTCTTCGTGCATTCATGTCCATGTGCAGCATGAGTGACTCCATGGTCGCGGCAAGCTCACCGTTCTCGTCGAGAATGCAGTGCAGGAGTTGCAGCTTCTTCCCTTCGCCCTTCAGGAGTTGCGAGGTCACCTTCACCCGCTCACCGGCGTGCAGTTCCCTGAGGTAGCAGAGGTGGTTCTCTGCCGTGAAGTAACTCTTGCCACTGGTCACATAACCAGCATCGGCACCGACCAGTTCCATGAAGCGATCATTGGCCTGAGCACCGAGAGCCAGATACCAGGTTTCGTTCATGTGACCGTTGTAGTCGGTCCAGGTGGACGGTATCACGCGCTCGACGGTGACGGGCAGGGAGACCCCCGCACCGGCGTGTCCGCCATCGGCACTAGCCGCGCTACCCGCGCTGCCCGCACTACCCACGTCTCCCGCATCACGAGCGTTCGCCAGTACCGACTCATGCGCGATCACACTCGAACCCGCGCCGCTGCCTGTGTGCCTGAGCGCGCGAATGATGCCGACGAGGTTGTCATCGCGGCGGCGTTCGAGTTCACGAATGCTCATGTGCCCCGATTGCGCATCGGACTGGCTCGCGATCAGTTCGACGAGTTCGTCATTGAACTCGGGCACATCCATGAGCCGTGTCCAGGGCCATTCGAGTGCCGGACCGAACTGGGCCATGAAATGCCGCATGCCGGCTTCACCACCGGCCACGCGATAGGTTTCGAAGAGGCCCATCTGCGCCCAGCGAAGGCCGAAACCGTAACGGATGGCGTCATCGAGTTCCTCGGTGGTACAGATTCCGTCGCTGACCAGCCACAGCGACTCGCGCCATACCGCCTCGAGCAGACGATCGGCAATGTGCGCGTCGATTTCCTTCCGAACCACGAGCGGCTTCATGCCGATACCGGTGAGAATGTCGCCGGCACGTTCAACCATTGCCGATGCATTTGCCGCGGTAGGCACCAGTTCCACCAGTGGCAGAAGATAGACCGGGTTGAAGGGATGGGCAACCATGACGCGACCATCGCCATTTACACCAGACTGCAACTCCGACGGTCTGAAACCCGACGTGGACGAGGCGATGATGGCATCGTCCGGCGCGTGCTTCACCACATCCGCAAGCACCTTGTGCTTGAGGTCGAGACGCTCGGGCGCACTCTCCTGAATCCAGGCACAGCCGGCCAGAGCTTCTTCCAGGGAATCGTGAAAGACGAGTTGCCCTTCCTCCGGCAAGGCCATGTCGTAGAGCGCGGGCAGGGAACGGCGGGCATTGACGAGCACTTCGCCGATCTTGCGATCTGCTTCAGGATCCGGGTCGAAGACGGCAACATCCCAACCATTGAGAAGAAATCGGGCGGCCCATCCGCCGCCAATGACACCACCACCGATGATCGCTGCTTTCTGACTCATGTTCCTCGTGACTCCAGTTGCTGTTGTCAATATATTTGCTTTATAAACAATACGTTGTGCCCGTTCAGTTTTTGAGCTAACTTACATCGAGCTGAATCGGATGCGCGATTGGACGGCTCCAGATGCGCGATTGGACGGCCTCAGATGCGCGATTGGACGGCTCCAGATGCGCGATTGGACGGCCTCAGATACGCGATCGGACAGCTTCAGATGCGCGATTGGACGACCCTGAATGCACGAACGGACTACTCCATACACGTGAGCGGACAACCTGCAGCAACTGCATGCGCCCTCGCAGGCCAACGCAACAGACAGTCATTCTGTTTCCACACGACATTTTCATGAATTCACCAACCGTAATCCAGAGACATGCGGCTCAGCCGGTACTCGATGCGATGACGGACACTCGTATCATCGCACTGGTCGGGCCGCGACAGTCCGGCAAGACCACGCTGTCGCAGTTGATTGCCGACCAACACCAGCTGACCTACCTGACACTCGACAACAGCCAGACACGACGCACCGCGTTGGATGATCCGACGGGACTCATCAGAAGCTCGGGCGATGCCGTCATTGACGAGATTCAGCGTGCTCCCGAATTGATACTGACCCTCAAACAGCTTGTCGATCATGACAATCGCCCCGGTCAATTCCTGATTACCGGCTCTGTGGATCTGTTCCGCGGTACGGTATCGCCGGATTCTCTCGCAGGCCGGGTCGAAGCCATCGAACTGCTCCCGCTGAGCCAGGCAGAGATGGAAAACCTGCCCCCGAGCGACTTTGTCGAGCGTGCTTTCAGAAACGATTTCATTTCCTGGAAAGACACCGGACCGACCAGCGACCTGCTGAAGCGAATCGTTACCGGCGGCTATCCGGAAGCGGTAGCTCGATCCAGCCCGAACCGCCGACAGAAATGGCTGAAGGCCTACGCGCATGCACTCTCCACTCGTGACATTCAGGATCTCTCCTCGGTAGACAAGACCGATGAACTTTCCAGCCTGCTGGAACATGCTGCGCTGGCATCCGGTCAGTTGCTCAACTATTCCTCCATCGCTTCAGCACTCGGCGTCAACCGAAGTACCGTCGAACGCTGGCTGGTACTGCTCGAACAAATGTTCATACTCCGTCGCGTTCGAGCCTGGCACCGCAACGAATCACGACGACTGATCAAGACACCAAAACTCCATTTCCTCGATTCCGGGTTGCTGTGCGCTCTCAGGAACCTCTCCGTGGAGGACATACGCACCGATCGGAATCGGCTCGGAGACGTCCTCGAAAGTTTCGTCTACAGCGAGCTTCTCAAGATGATCAGCCTGATGTCGGGCACCATCCGCATCAGTCACTACCGTGACAAGGCCCAAAATGAAATCGATTTCGTTCTCGAACAGGCGGGGAAACTCGTGGGCATCGAGGTCAAGTCGACGGCATCGCTCAAGCCGGCACACTTCAACGGACTCAGGCAACTCCGGGAAGCGACCGGCTCCGCCTTCGTGTCAGGCATCATCCTCCATGACGGTGATCGCATACAGCGCTTCGACGAAAACCTGTACGGCATGCCGATGGACCAGCTCTGGAGTCCCGGTACGGAAACACCGGACTCCGCATAGCAGCGAATCGGCATCGGCATCGCTCAATCCACCACCGGCGCCCGTTTCGTCAACGACAGTTTCTCGCGAACCGCATCCGGCCCGATCACGTGCGCGCCGAGGTTCTCGATGATGGTCACGGCCTTTTCGACAAGCTGCGCATTGGTGGCGAACACGCCCTTTTCGAGAAAGAGGTTGTCCTCGAGGCCGACACGCACGTTGCCGCCGGCGAGTACGGCGGCAGCAGCATAAGGCATCTGATCACGGCCCAGCGAGAACGCCGACCATTGCCAGTCTTCGGGAATGTTGTTGACCATGGCCATGAACGTATTGAGATCGTTCGGCGCGCCCCAGGGCACACCCATGCAGAGCTGCACGAGTGCCGGTGACTCGAGCACGCCTTCCTTCAAGAGTTCCCTTGCGAACCAGAGATGACCGGTGTCGAATGCCTCGATCTCGGGTCGCACGCCCATCTCGGTCATCATGGTGCCCATGGCGCGCAGCATGCCCGGGGTGTTGGTCATGACGTAGTCGGCTTCGGCGAAATTCATCGTGCCGCAGTCGAGCGTGCACATTTCGGGCAGGCATTCGCGCACATGCACGACGCGCTCGCTCGCGCCGATCATGTCGGTGCCGTCTGCCTTCGGCGGCAGGGGCTGTTCGGTGGAGCCGTAGACCATGTCACCGCCCATGCCGGCGGTGAGGTTCAGTACCACGTCCACACTGGCGTCGCGAATGCGCTCGGTGACTTCACGGTAGAGCGCGGGATCACGGCTCGGCGCGCCGGTCTCGGGGTCGCGCACGTGACAGTGCACGATGGCAGCACCGGCCCTGGCAGCGTCGATGGCACTGGCTGCGATCTGTTCGGGGTTGCGCGGCACGTGCGGCGAGCGGTCCTGGGTACCACCGGAGCCCGTGACGGCACAGGTGATGAAGACTTCTCGATTGATGCTCAGTGGCATGGCGATCTCTCCTCGAGTGAATCGGTTGTTCAGCGGCCCTTCCAGACCGGATCACGCTTCTCGGCGAAGGCACGTGCGCCTTCGAGCTGGTCTTCCGAACGATAGAGCTTCTCCACCGTTGCAAACTGGCTTCCGGTGATGCGGTTCAGGGCGTCCTGGAATTTCATGTCTTCCGCTTCGCGTACCACTTCCTTGATCGCGGCGAACACGAGCGGCGGGCCGGCGGCGAGCTCGTCGGCCAGGGCGCGTGCTTCGTCGATGAGCGAATCCCGCGGTACCACACGGTTGACGAGCCCCCAGCGCGCAGCCTCTTCGGCATCGAACCAGCGGCCGGTGAGCAGCAGTTCCATGGCGATGTGATAAGGAATGCGTTTCGGAAGCTTGATCGACGCGGCGTCAGCCACGGTACCTGAACGAATTTCCGGTAGTGCGAAGGTGGCGCTGTCGGCCGCGAGGATGATGTCGGCACAGAGTGCGAACTCGAGCCCGCCGCCACAGCAGATGCCGTTGACCGCGCAGATCACGGGCTTGTTCAGACCACGAAGTTCCTGCAGGCCGGCAAAGCCCCCCACGCCGTAGTCGCCATCGACGGCATCGCCCTCGGCAGCGGCCTTCAGATCCCAGCCCGGACAGAAGAACTTCTCGCCCGCCGCGGTAACGAGAGCCACGCGCATCTCGTGGTCATCACGAAACGCGGTGAAGGCATCACCCATGATGCGGCTCGTGGCGAGATCGATGGCATTGGCCCCGGGCCGGTCGAGCGTCAGCTCGAACACGGCACCGCGGCAATGGATTCTGATCGGACTGTCCGGCTCGTTGTAACGAGCATAGCGCTCGGGTGTGTTGTGCGTGTCGCTCATGTGTCACTCACTCCTGTTGTGTCGCCGTTGCTCAAGAGACCGGGCAAGGCATCCGCTCTCACCCGCAGCAAGGCATCGACCGCGGTTGCCGAATCGGTGCCGCAGACCAGCGGGTTCACTTCCAGTTCCACGATGTCGTCGCGGTGTCGTTCGACCAGCGACTGCATTGCCAGCACCGCATCGACGACCGCATCGATGTCGGCACCGTCCGCTCCACGATAACCCCACAATACCGGTGCAAGACGCAGTTCGCCAAGCGCCGCGCGAACATCAGCGGCGCTGACGGGCAGGAGCCGCGTGACGCGATCGGCCAGCAGTTCGGTCTGCGTACCACCGGCGGCCAGGGTCAGTACAAAGCCGTGTGCCGCATCGCGCACGATGCCCACCAGCAGTTCGAACACGCTGCCCCTGATCATGCGTTCGAGCAGATAGCTTTCGCCCGGGATGCGTTCGGCAGCGTGGCGCACGGCATCATCGGAAGCGAGGTCGAGGTGCACGGCGCCGGCTTCGCTCTTGTGTGCATGGCCGAGACCCTTGACCACCACGGGGTAACCCAGGGTGTCTGCCGTCCGCACGAGAGCGTCGACACCTTCGACCGCAACCGGTGAAGGAATGTCAAGACCACGATCCGCGAGCAGCGCCTTCGCGGTGGCTTCATCGGCCGATACAATCCCGTCCCCGATCACGGTCACGTCCGTTTGCGCGCAGGGCACGAGCAAAGGCAGTGGTGAAGGCACCGCGGAGCCCAGAGCGGCACAGATGTCGATGGCCTGAAGCGCGTCGTTGATGCCGGCAAGCGGCAACACGCCTGCCGACATCAGTCGCGCGGCCGTGTCCTCGGGAAGGGTCTCGGGCAACGATGCCAGCAACGCGATAGGGGTGGCCGACGCTGTCGCCGCCACGATGATCGCGCCGATCACCACGTCCCAGTCGCGCGGATCGCAGCGATCGCTCCTCGGCAGATCGAGAACCACGATGGACAGACCGAGCGGCGCATCGGCCATGGCGCGATAGACACCCTGCATGGCCGCAGCATCACCCCAGATGTAGGTGTGGTAGTCGAGTGGATTGGCCAGGGCAACACGCGAACCGAGCGTTTCCTTCAGCGCGCGCGTCTGCCCTGCGTTCAGCGGCGGAAATACAAGGTCTGTCCCTATTGCCGCGTCGGCCACGAGGCTGGCCTCGCCACCGGAACACGACGAACAACCGATGGCATGACTCTCGAGTGGGCCGACGAGGTGCAGGATCTTGAGTGTTTCGAGCATCACCGACAGCGAATCCACACGCGCCACCCCGAGGCGCGCACACAATGCGTCGGCACCGGCATCGGATCCGGCCAGGGAAGCGGTGTGCGAAACGGTGGCGGCCTGCGACTGCGGCGAGCGGCCGGCCTTCAGCATGACGATGCGCTTGCCACACCGGCAGGCCTTTCGCGCCACGCGCTCGAAGGCCCGAAGCTCATCGATACCCTCGACGTACAGACCGATGGCTGTCACTCGCGGGTCGTCGAGCAGTGTATCCGCAAGATCCGAAATGCCGATCCGTGCCTGGTTCCCGACCGTCACCACATAGGCAAGCGGCAAGGCCCGACGCTGCATGGTGAGGTTGATGGCGATGTTCGAGGACTGCATCAGCAGTGCCACACCCGATTCCGTGCGCACCGCACCGTGCTCGTCCGGCCAGAGCGCCACACCATCGAGACAGTTCAGCACACCGTAGCAGTTGGGCCCGAGAATCGGCATCTCGCCCGCGGCGTCGAGGAGCCTTGCCTGACGTTCGCCGCTGCTGCCATCTTCGGCTTCGGCTTCGAGAAAACCCGAGGCGAAACAGATGGCACCGCCCGCGCCCAGTGCCGACAGCTCGGCCACGATACCGATGGTGGCATCACGGTTGGTGCCGATGAACACCGCATCCGGCGCTTCGGGCAACTCGCCGACCGACGGTACCGTCGGTACGCCGGCGATGTCGGTTCGCGTGGGATGCACGGCATGCAGCCTGCCGGCGAAGCCGAAGCATCGGCACTGCTCGATCAGCCGACGGCACCAGACACCGCCACCGACCACGGCAACCGACTGCGGACGCAGCAGACGCTCCAGACGACCCTTGCCGAGTGGCTCGATCATGGCAGACACCTGTCGGGGGTCACCACGGGAATCGGCGAGCGTGGCGGATCACGCACCCAGTGGCCGGAACAGTTCACGGCTGATGATGTGCCGCTGGATTTCGCTGGTGCCGTCCCAGATGCGCTCGACGCGCGCGTCGCGCCAGAAGCGCTCGATGGGGAAATCGTCCATCAGACCCATGCCACCATGAATCTGCAGCGTGGTGTCGGTCACGCGCGCCAGCATCTCGGTGGCGTAGACCTTGGCCGACGCGATCTCGCGATTGGCGGGGAGTCCTTCATCGAGCCGCCAGGCAGCGGCAAGCGTCAGCCAGTCAGCAGCGTCGATCTCGGTGATCATGTCGGCGACCTGAAAACTCACGCCCTGGAACTTCGCGATCTGCTGACCGAACTGCCTGCGCTCGGCCGCGTAGGCCACCGCCATGTCGAAGCAGCGGCGCGCACGACCGACACACGTTGCCGCAACCGTCAGACGTGAGGCATAGAGCCATTCGTTCATGACCGCGAAACCGCCATCGACTTCGCCAAGCACCTGCGCATCGGGGAGGCGGCACTGATCGAAATAGAGGATATGGTTCCTGTAGCCGCGGTGCGAAACCGACCGGTAACCTTCGCGGACCTCGAAACCGGGTGTGTCACGATCGACGAGGAAGCAGGTGATGCGCTTCTTCGGACCTTTCGGGGTGTCATCAACGCCGGTGGCGACGCAGACGATGAAGAAATCCGCATGTTCGGCACCGGAGATGAAGTGCTTCGAGCCGTTCACGACCCAGTCCCCACCCGCGCGCGTTGCGGTGCATTTCATGCCGCGAACGTCCGAGCCCGCGTCGGGTTCGCTCATCGCCAGCGCATCGCTCTTCTCGCCGCGCACGGCGGGCAGGAGATAGCGCTCGCGCTGCTCGTCGTTGCAGGCCATGAGGATGTTCTGCGGGCGCCCGAAGAAGTGCGTCAGTGCGAGCGAGCCGCGACCGAGTTCCCGCTCCACGAGCGTGAAGTCCAGATGCGAAAGACCGGCGCCGCCGACGTCCTCGGGGAAGTTGCATGCGTAGAAGCCGAGGTCGATCACCTTCTGCCTGATCTCTTCACCGAGTCCCTCGGGTACCTGTCCGCTCTGCTCGACTTCCTGCTCGTGCGGGTAGATCTCGTTCTCGACGAACTGCCGCACGGTGGCGACGATCATTTCCTGTTCTTCCGACAATCCGAACTGCATGTGGCGTACTCCTCCGGGATGGGCGAGCAACCCGCCGGACCTGTGGCGAGCGACCTTCGCAAACGGCAAGCCCGGCACCTCGGCAGGGACAGGCATGCCTTGAATCATCAGGCACCTTGCGGGGTTTCGCCATGCAGAGTTAGACTGAATCCATGCAGGGTTGGTCCATGACCCGCACCACACCCATCGTCAGGATCGCGCATGACAGGGAACTCCAGTACTGCCGGCAAACCACGAACGTCAGCGGTACTGCTGTTCGACAACTTCTCCAACCACTGTCTCGCCAATACCATCGAGCCGTTGCGTGCCGCCAACCAGTATGCCGGCGAAACGCTCTACGACTGGCAGATCATCGGTCTCGAGCGCGGCGTGGTGCACTCCTCGAGCGGGCTGCCGGTGCAGGCATCGCAGGCACTGCGCGAACACCCGGGCGGCGACTACCTCATGCTGATGCCGAGCTACGGCTTCGAGGAATACACGCAGCGCGGCCCCTTGCAGGCCATACGCTCGGCCGCAACACGATTCGAACATCTCGTCGGCATGGACGCGGGCGCGTGGCTGCTCGCCGCCGCGGGGCTTCTCGATCGTCATCGCGCGACCATTCACCGCGACGAATTCCTGCGCTTTCGCGAGCGGTTTCCCGAGGTGGACGTGGTCGCGGACCGTTACGTCATCGATCGCAGGCGCCTGAGCTGCGGCGGCGTGGTCACGGCACTGGAACTGGTGCTGGCACTGATCGAGGCGCACCATGGTGCCATGCTCCGCCTGCAGATCGCGTCGCTGTTCATGCTCGGCGAAGCCCCGAGCGATGCCCTGTCGTCAGCACGGCAACGCTACAATCGACATCAGATGATCGACAATGCCGTCGCCTGCATGCACCGCCATCTCGAAGAACCGCTGCCGATCGGGGCAATTGCCGCCGAACTCGGACTTCGCCAGCGTCAGCTTGAAACTCTCTTCGGCGAGCGCGTCGGCAGAACACCACAACAGGTATACAAGCACCTGCGCCTGCTTGAAGTCAGGCGGCTTCTCGAAGCCAGCAACGAGAGCATTACCACCATCGCACTGCGCTGCGGCTACAGCAATGCCAGCGCCATGACACGCGCGTTTCGGCAGGCATTCGGGATGGCGCCCCGAGAGCTGCGGCGCGACAACAACGGATTTCACCGACATGAACAACGCACCAGACCTTGACCTCGACCTCGTCCGACAGCAGTTCCCCGCCTTCGACGAACCTTCTCTGGAAGGCTGGTCCTTCTTCGAGAACGCTGGCGGCTCCTACGTCTGCCGTCAGGTCATCGATCGACTGACGCGGTACTACCGAGAAACCAGGGTTCAGCCCTACGGCGTCTATCCCGCATCGCAGCGCGCCGGAGAGATGATGGATGACGCGCACGAACGCCTGGCCGAGTACCTTGACGTATCGGCCGACGAGGTGCACTTCGGCCCATCGACGTCACAGAACACCTACGTGCTCGCACGGGCGCTGCGTCCGCACTGGAACGAAGGCGACGAAATCATCGTCACCGAACAGGATCACGAGGCCAACAGCGGCGTGTGGCGCCAGCTGGCCGATACCGGCATCGTCGTGCGTGAATGGCAGGTCGAACCCGACACGGGGCTTCTCGATGTCGGCAAGCTCGATGCAATGATCAACCTGAAGACCCGCCTGATTGCCTTCCCGCACTGTTCGAACATCGTCGGCGAGATCAATCCCGTGTCACAGATCGCCACGCGTGCTCATCGCGTCGGCGCGATCACCGTGGTCGACGGCGTGTCATACACCCCACACGGCCTGCCGGATGTCGAAGCACTCGATGCCGACGTGTATCTGTTTTCACTCTACAAGGTATACGGCCCGCATCAGGGCGTCATGGTGGTTCGCCAACCCTGGCTGGAGCGCATGCACAACCAGAGCCACTACTTCAACGCCGACGCCGGGCACAAGAAGCTCGTGCCGGCCGGACCCGATCATGCGCAGGTGGCTGCGGCTACGGGTGTCACCGAATACTTCGATCTGTTGCATCGCCATCACTACGGCGATGCCGCAACCCACCATGCCAACGCTGATGCTCGTGAGCGACTCAACCAGCGTCGTCAGGAAGTGCAGGCCTTGCTGCGCCGGCAGGAAATCCGCCTGCTCGATCCGCTCCTGTCCTGGATCAAGGACTCGGGCAGGTTCCGGCTCATCGGCTCGCACGAGGCCGGACGCCGCGCGCCTACCCTGTCGCTGCAACTCACCGGCAACCCCCGGGATGCTGCCCGCAGACTCGCCGCACAGCGAATCATGGCGGGAGCAGGACATTTCTACGCGCCGCGGCTGCTGAAGGCCATCGGCATCGATCCCGATCAGGGGGTGCTCAGGATATCGTTCGTCCACTACACCTCGGCCGACGACATCGCGCGGCTCCAGGAAGCGCTCGACAGCCTGCCGTAACAGGGTAACCGCAAGGTTCCGATTCGTTGAATGCAGCGGTGCCCGGGGCGAATCGTCTCAGAGACAGGCTTCGATCAAGGCCCGGGTGTTCTCCGCATTCATCGGCACGGGGTTTCCTCCCGTGCTCGGATCTGCCAGGGCCGACTGCGTGAGTGCGTCGATGTCCGGGTCGATCACGCCGAGTTCGGTCAGGTTCTTCGGAATGTCGAACAGACGATTGAGTTCACCCACGCGGTCGTAGAAGCCCTCGTAGCCGCCGTCGATGCCCAGATAGGCAGCCGCGGCATCCAGCCGCGCTTCGATGGCATCGCGGTTGAATCTCAGGCAGGGTTGCATGACCACCGCATTGGTGGTGCCATGGTGGGTATTGAACACGGCACCGATCGGGTGCGACAGCGCATGGATGGCACCGAGCCCTTTCTGGAAGGCGGTGGCTCCCATCGCGGCGGCACTCATCATGTGGGCGCGCGCTTCGAGATCATCGCCCTGCGCCCAGGCACGTGGCAGGTATTCGTTGACAAGCCGCATGCCTTCAAGGGCAATACCCTGACTCATCGGGTGGTAGTGCGGTGAGGAAAAGGCTTCAAGGCAATGCGCGAAGGCATCCATGCCGGTTCCGGCGGTGATGAACTTCGGCATGCCTACCGTGAGTTCAGGATCGCAGATGACCACGCTCGGCAGGATCTTCGGGTGGAAGATGATCTTCTTCTCTTTCGTGGCCGTGTTGACGAGGATCGAAGCACGCCCCACTTCCGAACCGGTGCCTGCCGTGGTAGGCACGGCAACCACCGGAGCGATCCCGTCGGGGTCGGCGCGCGTCCACCAGTCATCGACGTCTTCGAAATCCCAGACCGGACGGCTCTGCCCGGACATGAACGCGAGCGCCTTGCCGAGATCGAGCGCGGAGCCACCGCCGAAGGCAACCACGCCATCGTGGCCACCGGCACGATACACCTCGAGTCCGGCATCGACGTTCTCGCCGGAAGGGTTGGGGTCCACGTCGGCAAAGCACGCTCGACCGAGTCCGGCCGAGTCGAGCACATCGAGTGCCCGCGTGGTGATGTCCATGTCGCGAAGTCCGCGATCGGTGACGAGCAGAGGCTTCGTCATGCCTACCGCAGCACAGGCATCGGCAAGTTCGCTGATGCGCCCGGCACCGAATCGGATGGACGTGGGGTAGTGCCAGTTGCCGACAAGTTCCATTACTGTATGTCCTCTCTGGATGGAGTGATTGATTCAAGGGCCGGTCACGCACGCCGCGTGACCGCCGGTTCGGACTGACTATTCGATCAGCTGACGGTTCGGACGCCCCGATCAGCCCGTCTGCTTCTTCAGATGATAGGACTTCGCTCTCGTCACGCTGTGATAGCCGAGCACCGAGAGCCCTTCGCCACGACCGGTATCCTTGCAGCCCGTCCAGCAGAGTGACGGATCGAGGTAATCGCAACGATTCATGAACACCGTGCCGGTTCGTATCTCGCTGCCGATGCGCGCTGCCCGTGCGACGTCGCCGGTCCACAGCGACGCCGTGAGCCCGTAGTGACTGTCGTTCATGAGACGAACCGCCTCGGCATCGTCGCGCACCTTCATGATGCCTACCACCGGGCCGAAGCTCTCCTCGCGCATGATGTCCATGTCGTGGGTCACGTCGACGAGAATCTGCGGCGCAAGGTAGGCGCCATCATCGTCGGCCGGAAACCCGGACGCGTCGATCAGCGGCGTCGCACCCTGCGCAATGGCATCGGCGGTCTGACGACGGACGAGTTCGGCAAAGCGTCGGTGCGCCATCGGGCCCAGCGTCGTCGCTTCATCGAGCGGATTGCCGAGCACGTAGTTGCTGACGATGGCACAGGCCTTCTCCACCACGTCATCGAACAGCGACTCGGCCACGTAGATGCGCTCGATGCCACAGCAGCACTGGCCCGAATTGAACATGGCTCCATCGATCAGGGTATCGACCGCAGCATCGACATCGGCATCATCCATCACGTAACCCGGATCCTTGCCCCCGAGTTCGAGACCGACGCCCGTGAAGGTGCCGGCAGCGGCCTGCTCGATGGCGCGCCCACCATTCACCGAGCCCGTGAAGTTCACGAAATCGAAGGCGCGCGCCGAGATGAGCGACGCGGTCAGTTCATGACTCAGGGCAAGATTCTGGAACACGTCCGCCGGCACACCCGCAGCATGAAACGCGCTCGCCAGACGCTCACCCACAAGCAGCGTCTGCGTCGCGTGCTTGAGACAGACGGCGTTGCCCGCGACCAGTGCCGGCACGATGGTGTTGATGGCCGTCATGTAGGGGTAGTTCCAGGGCGCCACCACCAGCACCACACCCAGGGGTTCACGTTCGATACGTCGCTCGAAGGCAGCGCTGTCCTCGACGACGATGGGCGCAAGGCCTTCATCGGCCAGCGCCAGCATGCCGGTGGTGCGCTCGTCCACACCGCCGGACTCGCCACCGTAACGAATGGGGCGACCCATCTGCCAGGCGAGTTCCGGCACGATCTCGTCGTTCATGGCACCGAGCCGATCGATGGCATCACGCACCAGCGCCATGCGTTCGCTGCGATCACGCGCAGCCCAGTCACGCTGGGCCGCACGCGCGGCGGCAGCCTTCCGGTTTGCCTCGTCGACAGAGAGAACGGCACGTTCGGCGTAGACGGAACCGTCAATCGGAGAAATGCACTGGAGCATCAACGTGGAAGACATGGCGGCAATTGGTCGGATTCAAGAGGTTGACGAATCGAAAGCGCGGCATTCCCCGGCTCTCGCGGAACTGCCTGCACGGAGGCATTCCTTTCCCTGGCTGCGAGCTGCTTCCGGAACGTATCACACACGTTCGAAGCCTCGCCTCACTTCATAGTCGGTCACGATCCGGTCGAATTCTTCCTGCTCCCATTCGGCACAGCGTACGTAGTGATCGACCACGGCGTCGCCAAAGGCGTCGCGAAGCATCGACGACTCCCTGAGCGCCTGCGCCGCTTCGCGAAGACTCGACGGCAACTGTTCCGCCTCGTCATTCACGTAGGCGTCGCCGCGAAACTCCTCCGCCATGCTCAGACCTTCCTCGATTCCGCGAATGCCGGCCGCAAGCTGCGCCGCCATGGCGAGGTAGGGATTCATGTCGGCACCACCGATGCGGCATTCGACGCGAACACCGGGTGAATCGGGTGCGACGATGCGATAACCCGCAGTGCGGTTGTCGATCGACCAGACCACGCGGGTCGGTGCAAAGGTGCCTTTGGCAAAACGCTTGTAGGAGTTGATGTAGGGCGCGAGGAAGAACGTGCAGTCGCGCGTGTACTTCAACAGTCCGGCAAGGTAGTGCTGCATGATGACCGACATGCCGTGCTCGGCGTCGGCATCGAAGAAGGCAGGCTCGCCATCGACATCGATCAGCGACTGGTGGATATGGCTGCTTGAACCGACCGAACCCTCGTGCGTCTTCGACAGAAAGGTGGCGCTGCGTCCGGCCTGCCAGGCCACTTCCTTCACGGCGTGCTTGGCAATGCTGTGGTTGTCGGCCATGTCGAGCGCATCGGTGTAGCGGATGTTGAGCTCCTCCTGGCCACGCTCGGCTTCGCCCTTGGTGCTCTCGACCGGCACGCCCGCGGCATGGAGGGTGTTCCGCAGCCGTCTCATGACAGGCTCTTCCGTGGCCGTCTGGAAAAGATGATAATCCTCGTTGTAGGGGCTGATGGGTTCGAGATCACGATACTGCTTGTCACGTGCTTCCTCGTAGGATTCACGATAGAGGAAGAACTCGAGTTCGGTGGCGGCGTTGCAGCGATAGCCGAGTTCACCCAGTCGCGCGACCATCTTGCGCAGCATCGAACGCGGTGCATGCGGTATCGGCTCGTGGCTGTGATGATCTTCGACATCGCAGAGCACCAAGGCTGCGCCCTCGGTCCAGGCGGCGAGGCGCAGGGTGGAAAGATCCGGTTTCATGGCATGGTCGCCATAACCCGCCTGCCAGCTCGTGGCAGCGTAACCGTCGGGCGTGGCCATCTCCATGTCGGTGGCCAGCAGGTAGTTGCAGCAGTGCGTTTCCTCGTGCGCCGTTTCGAGAAAGTTCTGCACGTGAAAGCGCTTGCCCATGAGCCTTCCCTGCATGTCGACGATGGCGACGACGACCGTGTCGATGCGGCCGTCTGCAGCGAGGTCACGGAGTTGGTCGAGTGTGAGGTTGCCGGGCATGAGAATGGCCTTTCGGGTTGCAGTGAAAAACGGGTATCAGCGTGAAACTGCAGGAAAACCCTGCGAGAAGGCTGCTGGATGAATCGGCGAGGCGATGGCAGGGCAAGGCCACAGGCGAGCCTCGCCCCGTCGAAGCCGACACTCAACCGTAGCGATACGGACGACCGGCCTTCTCCATGGTCGCGTTGTACTGCCTGAGGATCTCGACCACCTTCGCCTTGGTTTCGGACTCGGCGGCGATCTCGTCCCAGAACTTCTTCGCGGCTTCTTCCACCACGGCCCATTCTTCGTCGGGGATGGTGGTGAGTTCCATCTTCGACCCATTGACGCGAAGATCCGCCTCGCCACCCCAGTACCACCACTGGCGATAGTAGTGCGAACTGTCCATGGCGAGCTTCAGGAGTTCCTTGAGATCATCGGGAAGCTCGTTGTACTTGTCCATGTTGGCGAAGAAGGAACCACTCCAGGCACCCGAGATGTTGTTGGTGAGGAAGTAACTGGTGACGTCGGCCCAGCCGACGGTGTAATCCTCGGTGATGCCGGACCAGGCGATACCGTCAAGCTCGCCGGTCTGCATCGCCACTTCGATGTCTTCCCAGGGCAGTGTCACCGGCACCACACCGAACTGGCTCAGGAAGCGCCCGGCGGTCGGGAAGGTGAACACGCGCTTGCCCTTCATGTCCTCGAGTGAACGGATCGGATCCGTGGTGGCGAAATGGCAGGGATCCCAGGCACCGGCCGAAAGCCACTTCACGCCCACCTTGCTGTATTCCTCGTCCCAGATCTCGTTGAGTCCGTACTGGTTGAAGAGCACCGGCACGTCGAGCGAATAGCGGCTGGCGAAGGGAAAGTAGCCACCGAACACCGTCACTTCCGTCGGCGATGCCATCGAGTCATCATCCGACTGCACGGCATCGATGGTGCCTTTCTGCACGGCGCGAAAGAGCTCACCCGTAGGCACGAGCTGATCGGCGAAATAGAGTTCGATCTCCATGCGATCGCCCGCGATCCTGTTGAAGGAGTCGATGGCAGGCTTGACCACGTGTTCGGCGAGTGCCGGGCCGGCGTAGGTCTGCATGCGCCACTTGATCTTCGACTTTGCATGAATCGCGGGTGCCCCGAGAATGGCTCCGGTACCGACTGCAGCGGTCCCTGCCGCCTTGCCCAGAAACTTCCGACGTGTACTCATGATTACTTCTCCTCGTTGTGGAGGCAGTGCTGAATCTCGCACCGCCCGGGTTCGGTCAGCTGTTGTCTTCAGCGACCGTAAACGGTTTCCGGAAGCCACAGCGCGAGTTGCGGAAAGGCCATGATGATCGCCAGCGCCAGGATCATCACGCACGCGAACGGCACGATGGAGCGGTAGATGTCGCCGAGCGTGATCTCGGGTGGCGCCATCGCACGCATCAGAAAGAGGTTGTAGCCGAAGGGCGGCGTCATGTAGGCGATCTGCGTGGTGATGGTGTAGAGCACGCCATACCAGATGAGATCGAAGCCGAGTGCATCGACCAGTGGTACATACAGTGGCGCGACGATCACGAGCATCGCCGTGTCGTCGAGAAAGGTGCCCATGAGGATGAAGGACAACTGCATCAGGATCAGGATCATCCAGGGGTTGAGCCCCAGCTTTTCGGTGAAGAGATCGTCGATGGCGCGAACCGCACCGAGGCCGTCGAACACGGCGCCGAAACACAGTGCGGCGAGAATGATCCACATGAACATGCAGCTGATGGCGAGCGTCTCACGCACCGACACTTCGAACACCTCGCGATTCATGCGCCCTTTCACGACGGCAGCGACGAAGGCGGCAATGGCACCGATGGCCGAACTTTCGACAAGACTGGTCCAGCCGTTGACAAAGGGAATCATCATGGCCGCGAAGATCACGAGCGGCAGCAGGCCCGCCCCCAGCAGCCTCACCTTTTCGGCACGGGGTATGTGACGCTCCTCTGCGGGCATGGGTGGCCCCAGTGAGGGCTGCAATCGGCAGCGTATCGCAATGTAGAGGATGAACATGGCTGCCATCAGCAGACCCGGCACCACGCCTGCAAGCCAGAGCTGCCCCACCGGCTGGCGCGCGATCATGGCGTAGAGCACGAGCACCACCGAGGGAGGCACGAGAATACCGAGCGAGGAACCGGCCTGGATGACGCCGGTGACCATGCGTTTGTCGTAACCACGCTTGAGCAGTTCCGGCAATGCAATGGTGGCCCCTATGGCCATGCCGGCAACCGAGAGGCCATTCATCGCGGAAACCAGCACCATGAGCCCGATGGTGCCGATGGCAAGCCCGCCATGCAGCCCGCCCATCCACACATGGAACATGCGATAGAGATCATTGGCGAGACCGGATTCGGAAAGGACGTAGCCCATGAAGATGAACATCGGCAGCGTCAGCAGCGGATACCACTTCATGAGCTTCATCGCGGCCGCAAAACCGAAGTCGGAACCGCCCGTGCCATAGAGCGCGATGGCCGCGATGCAACCCACCGCACCGATGGCCGCGAACACGCGCTGCCCGGTCAGCAGCATCAGCATCATCGAGGCGAACATCGTCAGCGCGATGAGTTCGTAGGACATCAGTTGTTCGCCCTCGCTTCCTGTTGGGGGTTTTCGATCTCGATGCCGCGAATGCGGGCAATGTCCTTGATGAGTTCGGACAGGGACTGCAGGATCATCAGCACGATGCCGACGCACATGATGGTCTTGATGGGCCAGAGCAGAGGCCGCCAGGCGGTAGGGCTGCGCTCGTTGTACTCGAGCGAATAGACAAGGCTCTCGATGCCGCCGTAAAGCAGAACGCCCAGATAGAAGATCAGGAAAAGTACCGTAAAGGCATCCACCCAGGCTTTCTGCCGTGGCGTCCAGCGACCGTAGAGGAGATCCATTCTCACATTGGAACCAAGCTGGATGGAGTAGGGCCCACCGAGAATGAAGTAAGCCATCATCGCGAATTGCGCCACCTCGAGTGTCCACAGCGACGGCAGGAAGAAGGTCTTGGAGATGGACGACCACAGCAGAATGCCCATCATGACGAAGATGCCGTACATCACGATGCGGCCAATCCAGTGGTTGACGCTGTCTATCGTGCGAACAAAGCCAAGCGCAAAGGCAGGCATGGCACTCCCTGGTATCCGGAACGAAGATGGAACCGACCTTGAGATCGGCAAAGCTGGCGGCCAGTATTGCGTCGTATTCGCGGCGGTGTCAAGCCGCTCGGTCAAGCCGCTCGGTCAAGCCGCTCGTTCATGTCGCGTCGTCCTGCGAATCATGCGCAGGCGAGAAACCGGTTCGCTCGAACCATCAGGCATTTCATCCATTGATGCGGTTCGCACGGAACCTTGATGCCGGTTGCATCAGACTCCTCACCGTCGACCGGCAGCGACCCGGCCAACGACGAACAGCAGGGCCGCAGCCAGCCAGAGACCATCGAGAGCGCCCGCGGCGGTGAATTCGACACCCGCCGACGATGATGTACCGCCCGTGTAGCCATGGTAATCGTCTCGATCACGCGATTCGAGCGGCAGATCACGCAGGCTCGACCAGTTGTATCCACTCGCGGCATCGAGCAGATCGCCATTCCAGGCGTCGTGGATACTGATGTACATCTGATAGTAGTCACGCGGCAAGCCGTCGCGAAAACCGAGCGAAAACTCATAGGTATCGCCATAGCCGTCATTGTAGACGACGAAGTCGCCGCCCTCATGCCGGTAGACGATGTTGCCGTAGTCGTCCTCGAGGGAGATGTCGACGTACACTTCCCATTCGGCGCCGGCATCGATATCGAGCATCACATCGAGCCGTGTGTAGTAGCCATCGAAATCATTGTCGCCGGCAAGCGCAAGGTCGATGTCGACGAGCATGACCTCATCGTCGTAGGCAAGGTAACTGTCGTATTCCGGTTGCATGGCTGACCCTCCCGTCAACAGGGAACAGATTGCACCCGGTGCCCTGAACCAAGCCTGAATCCGGTATGCTCGAACCCGAATGCAGCTTGTGCAATGCGGAGAATCCGATGTCTTCCCCTGCGGTGGCCACGATCAATCGCCCCCTTTCGAACACGAACATTCTCTCTGAAACCCGGCTCATCACGCCGGCAGAACTCCGTGAGCGGTTTCCGCGCTCGGAAACGGCAACCACCACCATCGAGCAGGGCCGTGCCGAAGTGGAGGCGATTCTCGACCGGCGCGACAGGCGCCTTCTGGCCGTGGTCGGGCCGTGCTCGATTCACGACATCGACGCCGCGAAGGAGTATGCCGAACGTCTGCTGGCGTTGCGCGGCGAACTCGCCGAGCGCATCAATCTCGTGATGCGTGTGTACTTCGAGAAACCTCGTACCACGGTCGGCTGGAAGGGATTCATCAACGACCCGCACCTCAACGACAGTTTCGACATCACCACGGGGCTTTCCCGGGCGCGCGAACTGCTGACCTGGCTCGCCGAACTCGGCCTCCCCACCGGCACCGAAGCGCTCGACCCGATCAGTCCGCAATACCTGTCGGATCTGTTTTCCTGGGCGGCCATCGGCGCGCGCACCACCGAGTCCCAGACCCATCGCGAAATGTCGAGCGGACTGTCGATGCCGGTCGGTTTCAAGAACGGCACCAACGGTGACCTCGAGGTTGCCATCAATGCCATGCACTCGGCCGCATCCCCGCACCGCTTTCTCGGCATCGACACCGAAGGGCGTGCCACCATTCTCGAAACCCGCGGCAACCGCTACGGCCACGTGATCCTGCGCGGCGGCAAACGCCCGAACTACGACTCGGCGAGCGTGGCGGAAGCCGAACAGGCACTGGATGCAGCAGGGCTTCCCAGGCGCCTGATGATCGATTGCTCCCACGCGAACGCGAACAAGGATCATCAGCGCCAGCCGCTCGTGGCACGCGACGTGGCGCGGCAGATCGCGGCAGGCAACGAGTCGATCATCGGCATCATGCTCGAATCGCACCTCAAGGGCGGCAATCAGAAACTCGGCGACCCGCGTGAACTCGAGTATGGCGTGTCGATAACCGACAAGTGCATCGACTGGGAGACCACCGCTGCACTGCTGAAAGAGCTGGCGGAGGCGGTACCGGAATGAGAGGTTTCGCCCGCATCGCCGCCGCCGTACCGAGTGCCACGGCAGGAAACGTCACCCTCAACCGTGACCGCACGCTCGATCTCTGGCGCGAGGCACATCGTGCCGGCGTGCAGGTGATGTGCTTTCCGGAGATGGGAATCGCCGGCTACAGCATTCGTGACCTCGTGCTGCAGGAAACCCTGCTCGACGCCTGCGAGGACGCACTCGTGTCGCTCATCGAAGCCAGCCACTCGCTCAAGCCGCTGGCCATGGCAGGCCTGCCGCTGCGGCACCCCACCGGCGTCTACAACTGTGCGGCGGTCATTCAGGGAGGCAAGCTGCTTGGCGTCGTGCCCAAGGCGTATCTACCGAACTACCGCGAATTCGAGGAAGCACGCTGGTACCGCCCGGGCATCGAGGTTGCCGATGATGCGCGTATCCACATTGCGGGTGTCGAGGTTCCCTTCGGTACCAATCTCCTGTTCGCGGCCCAGGTGCCCGACCTCGTCGTCGGCGCGGAAATCTGCGAAGACATGTGGGTGCAGAGTCCGCCCTCGATGCACCTCGTTTCCGGCGGGGCGACGATCATCGGCAATCTCTCGGCGTCGAACTTCACCGTCGGCAAGGCCGAGATACGCCGCACGCTGGCCACCTCGCTCGGCGAGCGGGGCAAGTGTGCCTATATCTACGTCGCCGCGGGTCCGGGAGAATCCTCCACCGATGTCGCCTTCGACGCCGATGCCTTCATCTGCGAACTCGACACGGTGGTGGCCGAGTCCGAACGCTTCAAGCGTGAAGGTCAACTCGTGATTCAGGACATCGATCTCGAACGTCTCGCCTTCGAGCGCCGCAGCACGGGGTCCTTCGGCGACTGCGCGGCAGCCGGCACGCGCAGGTTCCGACGCATTCCCTTCACCGTGCGCGAAACCGCCACCCTGGTGAAGGCGGTTTCACCCACACCATTCATACCGAGCAAGGCCGAAACGCTCGCCACGCGCTGCTGGGAAACCTTCGAGATCCAGAGCAATGCCCTCGCCACGCGCATGACGGCGATCGGCAAACCGAAACTCGTCCTCGGCGTCTCCGGTGGACTCGACTCCACTCATGCCGCCCTGGTATCGGCCGCCGCGCTCGACCTGGCAGGCCAGCCGCGAAGTGATCTGGTCGCCGTTACCATGCCGGGCTTCGGCACCAGCGACGGTACCCGCTCGAACGCCGAGACCCTCGCCCACGCGCTCGGCGCGGACTTCATGGAAATCGGCATATCGGACGCGAGCCGCACCGTGCTGCAGGCCGTCGGTCATCCGGCAGCCGACGAAAGTCAGAGCCTCGAAGAGCTGCTCGCCAGACTCAGGGAAAAGCCCGAACTTGGCGACGTGACGCTCGAAAACATCCAGGCGCGCATGCGCACACTGGTGCTGATGAGCCTCGCCAACAGCCACCGTGGCATCGTCGTCGGCACGGGCGACCTGTCCGAAAAGGCACTCGGCTGGTCGACGTACGCCGGCGACCACATCGCCATGTACGACGTCAATGCAGGCGTGCCGAAGACACTGATCCAGTTCCTGATACGCTGGGTGGCCAACGAACGTGCCACGACCTGGAGCGACTGCGACACCCTGCGCGAAACCCTGTTCTCGATTCTCGACACACCGATCTCCCCCGAACTGCTGCCTGCCGACGCCTCGGGCCGCATCGCACAGCTCACCGAAGAAACGATCGGGCCCTATGAACTGCACGATTTCTACCTTTTCCACTTCGTGCGCGGCGGTGCGCGACCGGGACGCATTCTCGACCTTGCCCGGCAGGCCTTCGACGTCGAACGCTACGACGACGAAACACTGAGGCAATGGCTGCTGGTCTTTCTCAGGCGTTTCTTCACTCAGCAGTTCAAGCGCTCCTGCACCGCCGACGGCCCGAAGGTGCTGCCCGTGGCACTCTCGCCGCGCGGTGACTGGCGCATGCCATCCGACGCAAACGTGGACATCTGGCTCACCGAAGCAGAGGCCTGGGAAGGCGCTTCGGCATAAGCTTCAGGGCGCCTGCACACGTGACGGGACGCCGCTCATCTGCCCGCCAACCCTGCCGACGAGACACCCATGATGCAGAGCGAAACGACAACGAAACCACTCAGGAAGAAGGACACGCGCAAGCTCGGAAAACTGCGCGTTCAGCTGAGTGGTCTCTTCCCCCGTATCCGTGACGATCGCAATGAGCCACGTACCGTGGTCATCGTGCCGAGCCTGACCCTCGACGAGGAAGTGCTGTCGCGCATCTCGGGCGTCCACCACTACGAAGAGCGTCTTCTCTGTCTGCTGCTTCTGCTTCGCTACCCGCGTACTCACGTGATCTACGTGACCTCGACGCCGATCAACGAAGAGATCATCGACTACTACCTGCATCTCCTGCCGGGCATACCGGCCCTGCATGCACGCCGGCGGCTGACACTCATTTCCTGCGACGATGCCTCACCGAAGTCGTTGACCGCCAAACTCCTCGAACGCCCGCGCGTGCTCGGACGCATCCGCGAAGCCATTCCCGACCGCCACTGCGCACACCTCAGTTGCTTTACCGTGACCGAACTCGAAGCCAGACTCAGCCTGAAGCTCGAACTGCCACTCTACGGCTGCGATCCTTCGCTGACCACGCTCGGCGACAAGAGCGGATCACGCAAGCTCTTCAGGGCCGCAGGGCTCGACCTTCCCGATGGCGCCGAGGATCTCGAAACCCCTGATGACGTGATCGAAGAACTGGCCGCACTCAAGGAACGGCAACCCGAGCTTCGGCGCGCCGTGGTCAAGATCAACGAAGGCTTCTCGGGTGAAGGCAACGCCGTGTTTCACTATGACGGCGCACCGGAGGATGCCGACAAGCTACGACGCTGGATCCGCGATCGCCTGCCGAACCTGGCCTACGAGGCAGGTGAAATGAGCTGGGCGGTGTTCTCCGGCAAGCTCGAAGCCATGGGCGGCATCGTCGAAGCCTTCATCGAAGGCGAAAACAAGCGCTCACCCTCCGTGCAGTGTCGCATCGACCCCATCGGCTCGGTGGATGCCATGTCCACGCACGATCAGATTCTCGGCGGCGCCAGCGGTCAGATATTCCTTGGCGCACGTTTCCCTGCGGATGACGAATACCGTCTGGAAATACAGGAAGCCGGCATGAAGGTGGCGCAGCTGCTCGGCGACAAAGGTGTGCTCGGGCGCTTCTCGATCGATTTCCTCTCGGTGCGAGACGAAAGCCAGCCGGGTAACTGGAAACACTACGCCATCGAGATCAACCTCAGAAAGGGCGGCACCACCCACCCTTTCATGATGCTGCAGTCACTGACCGACGGCGCCTACGATGCGGCAACGGGCCACTACCTCACACGGAACGGTCGGCCGCGCTACTACCACGCTTCCGACAACCTCGAATCCGAACTCTACAAGGGCCTCCTGCCCTACGACCTCGTCGACATCGCGGCAATGCACCAGCTGAACTTCCACAGTACGCAGCAACAGGGCGTGGTGTTTCATCTGATGGGCGCCCTGTCGGAATTCGGCAAGCTCGGTGTTGTCTGCATCGGCGACTCGCCCGAACGCGCCTCGGAGTACTACGAGGAAACCGTTGCGATTCTCGACAAGGAAGGCCGGGCCTGGCAAGGTCTTTGAGCACAGCGGAACCGAACACAACCATTCACCACTGAACCCAGGGAGTTTCCATGCCACAGCAATCTCACGAAGTCGACTACGAAATCATCGGCGACGACATGCAGATCGTCGAAGTCGAACTCGACCCGGATGAAATCGTCGTCGCCGAGGCCGGCGCCATGAACTACATGGAAGACGGCATCGCCTTCGAGACGCGCATGGGAGATGGCTCGCGACCGGTCAAGGGCGTCATGGATTCCCTTCTGAACATCGGCAAGCGCGTGCTCACGGGAGAGTCGGTGTTCATGACCCACTTCACCAACATCGGCACGGGCAAGAAACGCGTGGCTTTCGCCGCCCCCTACCCAGGCCGCATCGTGCCGCTCGACCTCGATGACGTCGGCGGCGAACTCTACTGTCAGAAGGATGCCTTTCTCTGCGCCGCCTACGGCACCGCCATCGACATCGCCTTCCAGCGCAAACTCGGCACCGGCTTCTTCGGTGGCGAGGGCTTCATCCTGCAGCACCTCAAGGGTGACGGCATGGCCTTCGTGCACATCGGCGGCACCGTGGTGAAGAAGGAACTCCGCGGCGAAACCCTCCGCGTCGACACGGGCTGCCTCGCCGCCTTCACGAACGGCATCGACTACGACATCGAGCGTGCCGGCAATCTGAAATCCATGGTCTTCGGTGGCGAAGGGCTGTTCCTCGCCACCCTGCAAGGTCACGGCACGGTCTATCTCCAGAGCCTCCCCTTCTCACGTCTCGCCAATCGTGTGGTGCAGGCCTCGGGCTCGTTCGGTGGCAAGGGTGAAGGCAGCGTGCTCGGTGGCCTCGGGGACATGTTCGGGGACCGCTGACGTTCGAAGATTGTTGTCCGGAGAGAGGTTTCGAATGTCAGGACGCATGCACAGGGTGCAAGACACGCGCGAGTCCATCGACTATTGATGCAGGAATTCCGGAAAACTCATGTCCATCAGACTCCGTACATATCCGCCGACGTCAACCACTTCACATAGGTGCTTCTTCAGTGTTTCGTCAATCTCCGGACACTCTGCTTCCTGATCAATGCCCCTCCATTGATACTGCTTGAAACGTTGGTACTGACTCGGCAGAACAGGACCATGAACCCACGCCTGAAAGTCCTCTGAAGCATTTCCTGTGACTGCAGGAATGGTGCTGTGGTCCACGCCCGACTTCCAGTCTTTAACGCATCGCCAGCAGCAACCGACGCCTGAGATCCTCGATTTCTTCCATGAGATCGAGCGCAAGGGCTGCGCCCGCGAGGTTCACGCGCAGGTCCCGCTGGAGGTTCAGGGCCTTCTGTGCCCGCACCACGGTGTTGCCGACGAAACGCCAGTTGCCCGGGTGCGTGCCTTCGGCGGGATGCAGTACACCTTCATCGACAAGTTCGATGAGGAGTTCGGCGTTCACGCCGCAGACGCTGCAGACCTCGCGCACGCTGAAGACGGTATGCTCGTCGAGCATCACGCTAGTGACGTTGCTCATGCTGTTCTCGCTCTGCATCGATCAGGCCCTCATCTTCTCGCGTGGGTTGACGCCGTCGAAGGCATCACGCAGTGATTCATAGGCGGTCTTCTGAGCCGCCGTTGCCGCCTTCGGCGCGACGATATCAAGCACCACGAACTGATCTCCGGGCGTCTTTGCCGGAAGCCCACGCCCCTTGAGTCGAAGGCGTGTGCCCGACCCCGACCCCGGTGGAATCTTCAATTGCACCTTGCCGCCGAGCGTCGGCACTTCCACCGACGCGCCGAGCGCGGCTTCCCAGGGTGCAACGGGCAGATCCACCTGGATATTCACCCCATCGGGCTTGTATACCGGATGCGGCACCAACTGCACCTCGAGAAAGAGATCGCCTTTCGCACCGCCGCCGAAGCCCGGGCCACCCTGGCCCGCGAGACGGATGCGCTGGCCTTCGTAAACACCTTTCGGAATCTTCACGTTCAGGGTTTTCGGCTTGACGCTGACACGGCCATCGGCACTGACTTCGGGCACGTCGAGCGTGATCTGCCGTGAACCGCCCGCGTACGATTCCTCGAGCGTCAGTGGCATGCGCACGACGGAATCCTCGCCCTTCATGCTGAAACCGCCACCCGCGCCAGCGGCGCCGCGCGCCTGCGACCAGCCGGAGCCCGATCGCGCGCCGGCGCCGCTACCGGCTCCCGCGGCAGAGGCACGATAACCGCCGGCACGCTGGCCGAAGATCGATTCGAAGAAGTCACTGAAGTCACCCGCGTCGGTGTAGCCACCACCGGAGAAATCGACATTGCCGTCCCAGCCGGGTGGTGGCTTGAAGTCCTGCCCGGCCTTCCAGTTCTCGCCGAACTGGTCGTAGAGCTTGCGCTTCTCGGGATCCTTCAGTACCTCGTAGGCTTCCTTGACCTGCTTGAACTTCTCTTCGGCGTCCTCTTCCTTGCTGACGTCCGGATGATACTTGCGTGCAAGCTTCCGGTAGGCGCGCTTGATGTCGGCTGCCTCGGCGCTGCGCTCGACACCGAGGAGTTCGTAATAGTCTCTGAATTGCATGTGTCTGAATCCCTCGATCAGGGTGCGATCAAATACTCACATGATGGGGACTGAGGGGCAGATTGGAAGCTCGCGATGCAGGCTGACCCCTTACCGAAAGCCCGGCGGCAGCTGCCCTTTCATCGCCCCCATTTGCCGCATCATCTTCTTCATGCCACCCTTGCCGGACATCTTCTTCATCATGCGCGACATCTGCTGATGCTGCTTGAGAAGGCGATTGAGATCCTGCACCTGAAGACCGGCACCGGCGGCAATGCGCTTCTTCCGCGAACCCTTGAGAATTGCCGGGTGACGACGTTCCTGCGGCGTCATGGAATTGATCAGCGCCACCATGTGCACGAACTGCCTGTCGTTCTGCATTTGCGCACGCACCTTGTCGTTGAGGCCTTCCATACCGGGCAGCTTGTCGACAATGGACGCCATGCCGCCCATGTTCTGCATCTGCTCGAGTTGTTCGCGCATGTCGTCGAGGTCGAAGTTGCGGCCCTTGCTGATCTTCTTCGCCAGCTTCTCGGCCTTCCGGTGATCGACCTTGGCAGTGACTTCCTCGACGAGGCTGACCACGTCGCCCATGCCGAGAATGCGCGAGGCGATGCGCTCCGGGTGGAAGGTTTCGAGCGCGTCCATCTTCTCGCCGGCACCGATGAACTTGATCGGCTTTCCCGTCACCACACGTACCGACAGTGCGGCACCGCCACGGGCATCGCCGTCGGTCTTCGTGAGTACCACGCCGGTCAGCGGCAGTGCTTCACCGAAGGCCGCAGCGGTACGCGCGGCGTCCTGACCGGTCATGCTGTCCACCACGAAGAGGGTTTCAATGGGCGAGAGCGCACGGTGGAGCTGCTGGATCTCGTCCATCATTTCGTCATCGATGGCAAGACGACCGGCAGTATCGACGAGGAGCACGTCATGGAAGGTCTTCTTCGCTTCGGCCATCGCGGCGTCGGCAATGGCTACCGGCGCATCCTCGGCGCTGCTCGGGAAGAAGGTGGCGCCGACGCTGCCGGCCACGGTTTCAAGCTGCCGGATGGCCGCGGGGCGGTAGACGTCGCAGCTCACCACCATGACCTTCTTCCGGTCCTGCTCGATCAGGCGTCTGGCGAGCTTGCCGACGGTGGTGGTCTTGCCTGCTCCCTGAAGCCCTGCCATGAGCACCACCGCGGGCGGCTGGGTGGCCAGATCGAGCGGCACGGCCTCGGCGCCCATGATCTCGACGAGTTCGTCGTTGACCACCTTGATGAAGGCCTGCCCGGGCGAGAGGCTGCCGACGACTTCCTGCCCCATGGCCTTTTCGCGCACGGCGTCGGTGAACTGCTTGACCACCGGCAACGCCACATCGGCCTCGAGCAGTGCCATGCGCACTTCGCGAAGCGCATCCTTGATGTTGTCTTCGGTCAGCCGCCCCTGACCACGAATGTTCTTGATCGTCTTGCCGAGACGTTCACTGAGATTGTCGAACATGACTGTTTCCGGTCTGTGCCCGAACGCCGACCGACACGGTTGGCGAGCAGGATCGATGGTTGGCCGAGGGACAGCCCGCGCCTGCTGACGACAAGGTAACCGTTGCCGCTGACGGGAAGCTGCTCTGGGCTGATTATAAGTGAAGCCCCGCCAGGCTTCGCCGGTGGTGAATCCGAGCTGTGTTAACGTGACGCCGACTGGCGTGATCGCACTGTATTGACGATCAATGATCGACGATCAACGCGCAGCCGCTACCGACCTACAGGAGATCAAGACTCATGGGACTTTTCGACTTCGCCTCGAACCTCGGCAAGAAGCTCTTCGACAACGATGACGACGCACCGACGAAAATCAAGGATGCGATCGAGCAGGACAACCCCGGCGTCGAAGACCTCGACGTGAAATTCGAGAACGGCAAGGCCATCCTCTCGGGCAAGGCGAGTTCGGCCGAAGCGATGGAGAAAGCCGTGCTCATCGCCGGCAACAACGAGGGTGTCTCGGAAGTGGATGTCTCGGGTCTCAGCTCCGACGGCCCGGCCGACAACGTCGTCTACTACACCGTGGAATCGGGCGACACACTCTCGAAGATTGCCAAAGAGTATCTCGGCGACGCCATGGCCTACCCGCAGATCTTCGAAGCCAACCGCGAAGTCATCAAGGATCCCGACCTCATCTACCCCGGCCAGAAGATTCGCATTCCGGGCGGCAAGCTGCCGGGCTGAGTGCACTTCCCTTGCTTCCCGAGGCTGCCGGTCAGTGCTCGGGAAGCGCTTTCCTGCCCGCCGAACCAACCTGCGATTCCAGCGATACCCTGCGCCCGTCGCGGCTCCCCGCAGCATGTGCCTCGCTGTTGCGGTAACGCACCCGTTTCGTGCGTGCATGCGCGAGGCCCTTGCTGCAGTTGCGTTCCACCAGCGCCAGCTTGTCGGTGATGAGACTCGTGCCGGGGGCGCCGGAGCCTGCCGCCGCCATCGCCCTGTCGCGTTCGGCCTGCTCCCGCGCCCTGCGCTCGCGATCGAGTTCCTGCACCCGTTCGAGCACCGAGAGCGCAAAGGCCACACGGTAATCGAAGCTTGACGAGCGCCCGGGCGGCACCGTGCCTTCACGTTTTCTGGCTGCAAGCGAGCGTTCCATGGCCTCGCCGAGGTAGTCGTTGGTCAGCGTGGCCACGCGCGTGTCGATGTCGAAACCACGGAACTCGATGATGCCGTCGCCTTTCACCACCAGGCAGTCGTGCAGGAGCCCGACGGCCGAGGCGAGTACCTGCACATAGGTGGGAATGGCCCGGTAGCGGCGGGAGATGGTGCTGGTGCCGAACTCGGGCGACTCGAGGTCGGCTTCCGTGATGCCGAATCGCCGCATCAGCGATTCGCAGCGTCTGAGCGCGATTTCCGCCTCGTGCGGACTCGATTCCGTGGCCTGGCTCATGGCGTAGAGCTTGCGGATACGCGCCAGCAGGCGTTCGCGGTCGGGAACACCCTCGGATGCATCCCGGGATGTGCCCCGGCATGCGCCCTGCGCTGTACCCCGGGACGTGTCTCGACTTGCGTCCTGCGCCGCCCCTCGGTTTGCCTGTCGTGTGTCGGAAGAGTGCATGCCGTCGGCGGTGTGCCGGCCTGCCCTGGCCCGGCGCTTCGAGTCGTTCATCGGGATTCCATTCGTCCTTGAAGGGCAATCGAGGCTAACATAGAACTCAGTCCCTTCGTCATGTTGCCGAAGCCAACGCGTGTCCACCACGACCTTCATCGCCATTCTTGCCGCCGTCATCTACGGCGTCGCCAGCCTGCGCATCGTGCAGACGCTGCATCTCGCGGGTGAAAGCACCTACGAAGACGAACGCGACGAAGCCCTGCTCGAACGTCGCCATCAGACCATGGGTGTGGCCACACTGGCGCTGCTCCTGCACGGCTGGGTGGTATTCCGGGCGCTCGGGCTGCCCGCGCATCTGCATCTGCCCTTCTTCACCTCGCTCAATGCAGTGTCGATGGCGGTGGTACTGCTCCACATCGCGATCTGTCTGCGCCAGCCAGCAACCTACCTCGGCATTGCCATCTACCCGCTTGCGTCCTTCTCGCTCATTGCCTGGCTCCTGTTCGGCGACGACACGAGCCTTGAGCCCGCAGGCCAGCACATCGAAGTGCACGTGTTTCTCTCGCTGCTGTCCTACGCCATGCTGACGCTCGCGGCGCTGCAGTCGGGGCTCGTCGCCATCCAGCGGCATCTTCTCAAGGACCATCAGGCCGGTGGTCTGGTACGCGCCCTGCCGGCGCTCGACCGTACCGAGGAACTGCTGTTCACGCTGCTCACGGTGGGGTTCGTGCTGCTGACCTTCGCGCTCGGCACGGGTTTTCTGATTCTCGACAACATGTTCGCGCAACATGTCGTCCACAAGACCTTTCTCTCGTCGGCAGCCTGGCTGATCTTCGG
The DNA here is from genome assembly GCA_002746645.1 of Gammaproteobacteria bacterium. GTDB lineage: Bacteria > Pseudomonadota > Gammaproteobacteria > Granulosicoccales > Granulosicoccaceae > Granulosicoccus. Next base: position 54,716 of record PDPU01000030.1, read on the forward strand.
CATCATCCTGCTTGGCCGCTGGCGTTTCGGCTGGCGCGGCAACCGGGCGCTGATATTCATATTCGCGGGTTCTGCCGTGCTGGTTCTCGCCTTCTTCGGCAGCAAGTTCGTGTTCGAAATCCTGCTCGATCGCGGTGGTTGATCGCGCTCGGCGATACACCGCCGCGCTCACGAAACACGCCATGTCGCAATGATCATCATCGGACTACCTTCGGTGTGACATGCAGCCGCGTTTCGGCTGTTATGATGGAAGCACACTCCACACACTGACCCAATCGAGGTTTCGCCGCTCTTGTCCGGTATACCCATCGGCGCACTGTTCGTCGCCCTGCTGGTCCTGATACTCGCTTCAGGTTTCTTCTCGGGTTCGGAGACGGCGCTGATGTCGCTGAACCGCTACCGTCTCCGCCACCAGGCGCGTGAGGGCGAGGGGCGGGCAATTCGTACCCTGAAGCTGCTCGACAACCCGGACAGGCTCATCAGCCTGATCCTGCTCGGCAACAATTTCGTCAACATTCTCGCCTCGTCGATCGCCACGGTAATTGCACTGCGGCTCATGGGAGAAGCGGGCATCGCAGTGGCCACGGCCCTGCTGACCTTCGTGGTGCTGGTGTTTGCCGAGGTCACGCCGAAGACGCTGGCCACGCGCCGCACCGAAGAGTTCGCGCATTTCGCTTCGGCCGTGTACACGCCGCTGATGGTGGCCGCTTCCCCGCTCGTCGGCGGGGTGAACTGGTTCAGCAGCCAGCTGCTGAAACTCCTGAAGGCCACACCGCCGAGCGCCGAAGACGAACACCTGTCGAGCGACGAACTGCGCACGGTGGTGAATGAAACCGCAGGGCTCATCCCGGCACGCCATCGCGAAATGCTCGTGAACATTCTCGATCTCGGCACGGTGTCGGTGAACGACATCATGGTGCCCAGGAACGAGATTCTCGGCATCAATCTCGACGACGACTGGGATGACATCCTCAGGCAGATCAGCGAAAGCCAGCACAACCGCCTGCCGGTCTACCGCGACGACATCGACAGCGTCATCGGCTTCATCTATCTCAGAAGGATGCTCAACGTCCTGCGCTCGGGCAAGTTCACGCGCGAGTATCTCGAATCGCACGTGCGCGAGACCTACTTCATTCCCGAAGGCACCACACTTACGGTGCAACTCCTGAACTTCCAGCGCGAACGTCGCCGTGTCGGGCTCGTGGTTGACGAGTACGGCGACATCCAGGGCATGCTGACGCTCGAAGACATCCTCGAAGAGATCGTCGGCGAGTTCGACAACGAACCGGGCGTGATGCCGCGCGAGCTGCGCCGCCAACCCGACGGCAGCTATCTCGTCCAGGGCACGACCCAACTCCGGAACGTCAGCAAGACATTCGACTGGAACCTCGGCGCCGACGGCCCGAAGACCGTCAACGGGCTCGTGCTCGAACACTTCGAGAACTTTCCCGACCAGGGCGCCGTGTTCGAATTCGAAGGTCATCCCATTACCGTCATCAAGGTCGAAGGCAATCGCGTCGTGGATGTGCGCATCGACCCGAAAACCGGCGACGACGACTGACATCGCGGGCGAGTCGCACCACTCATTGCATGGCAAGGACCCGCAACATCTACATCTGCACCGCCTGCGGTGCGCAGTCCACGAAATGGACGGGCCAGTGCACCGACTGCGGTGAATGGAACACCCTCGAGGAAACCGTTGCGGCAGCGCCCGTCCCGAGTGCCGGCAAGCCCGGCGCCGGCCATCGGCCGGGTGGGTATGCAGGGGCAAGCGGCATCACCAGTTCGGCCGATGTCAGTCTGGTCGAAGAAGCGCGAGTACACACCGGTCTTTCGGAACTCGATCGCGTGCTGGGCGGCGGCCTCGTCAGAGGGTCGGTGACGCTCCTCGGCGGCGACCCCGGCATCGGCAAGTCGACACTGCTCGTGCAGTCGCTCGCGCACCTCGGGCAGCAGCATCGTGTGCTCTACATCACCGGTGAGGAATCGCTCTCGCAGGTGGCGCAGCGCGCGCGCCGGCTCGAACTTCCCGAGCAAGGACTCCGGCTCCTTGCCGAAACCTCGGTCGAGGCCATCGTGGCGCATGCGGCCAGCGAGAAGCCCGAAGTCATGGTCATCGATTCGATCCAGACCATCTTCACCGAAGCCCTGAGTTCCGCGCCCGGGTCGGTCGCCCAGGTGCGCGAGAGCGCGGCACGACTCGTACGCTACGCCAAGCAACAGGGTGTATCCATTTTCCTCGTCGGTCACGTGACCAAGGAAGGGGCACTTGCCGGCCCGCGTGTGCTCGAGCACATGGTAGACACGGTGCTCTACTTCGAAGGCGATCCGGGGAGCCGCTTCCGCGTGATCCGCGCGGTCAAGAACCGCTTCGGCGCGGTCAACGAACTCGGCGTCTTCGCCATGGATGACAAGGGGCTCAAGGCCGTCAGGAACCCCTCGGCCATCTTTCTCTCGCGCCACCCCGAGCCGGTCAGCGGCAGCGTGATCATGGTGACACGCGAGGGCACCCGTCCACTGCTCGTCGAAGCGCAGGCACTCGTCGACGACAGCACCCACGGCAACCCACGACGTCTGGCGCTCGGACTCGAACAGAACCGTCTCGCGATGCTGCTGGCCGTCATGCACCGCCACGCCGGCATCGCCATGTTCGACCAGGACGTGTACATCAACGTCGTCGGTGGCGTGCGCATCTCGGAAACCGCGGCCGATCTGCCGATCCTGCTCGCCTCGCTGTCCTCCTTTCGTGCGCGCCCCCTGCCGACCGATCTCGTGGTGTTCGGTGAAGTCGGACTCGCAGGCGAAGTGCGCCCCGTGGCCAACGGCGAGGAGCGCCTGTCGGAAGCGGCCAAGCACGGCTTCCGACAAGCCATCGTACCGCGCGCCAACGCGCCGCGAAAACCCCTCGACGGCATGAGTGTATTCGCCATCGACCGCCTGCACGAAGCCATCGAACAGCTCGCTTCGATGTAAACTGCAGCCTTCCCAGCCCGGAATCCCGTCTTCTTTCCTCGTGAGCACCCGTCAACGCAAGATCCCCAGATCCACACGCTTCGAAGATGCACTCGCGGAACTCGAGGAAATCGTGCGCCAGCTCGAGTCGGGTGAGGAATCGCTCGAAACCTCGCTGGCCAGGTTCGAACGCGGCGTGAGTCTCTCGCGCTTCTGTCAGGAAAGCCTGGCCGAAGCCGAACAGAAGGTACAGGTGCTGCTCGAGGAAAACGGCGAGGAACGGCTCGCGAATATCAACGCCAATGGTACGGCCCGGAATGCCAGTGCCGAAAAAACGGCCCGCGGAGTGTCGGACAGGACTCCCGAGACCGACAACAGCGAAGACGGCGACAACTTCTGATGCAACTGCCTGCCTGCGCGTTCGACGCCGATTTCGATCAGTTGCTCGAGACCTACCGGCGACGTGTCGATACAACCATGCCAGCCTTCCTGCCGCCCGTCACCGGAGCGCGAACGTCGCTGCCCGAAGCCATGCACTACGCGCTCACCAACGGCGGCAAGCGCGTTCGCCCCATTCTCGCCTATGCCACCGGCAGCGCTCTCGGCATCTGCATCGATCGCATCGATCGCATCGCCTGTGCGCTCGAGATGGTGCATGCCTACTCGCTGGTGCACGATGATCTTCCGGCCATGGACGACGACGATCTCCGGCGCGGCAAACCCACCGTGCACCGTGCCTTCGACGAAGCCACAGCCATTCTCGCGGGCGATGCCCTGCAGGCACTGGCCTTCACGGTACTGACCGACAACGATGACTCGGCCACGAGCAATGACGCCCGCATCGCAATGCTGAAGCTGCTTGGCGAAGCAAGTGGCGCCAGCGGCATGGCACTCGGTCAGGCCATCGACCTCGAAGCGGTTGGCCGCGAACTCGACATCGACGAACTCGAGAACATGCACCGGCACAAGACCGGCGCGCTCATCAAGGCCAGTGTACTGATGCCGGCCTGCATGCTCGGCGCCTTGCCGGAAGATCTGCATGAGCGCCTTGCCGGCTATGCCGACGCGGTGGGCCTTGCCTTCCAGATCGTCGACGACATTCTCGACGTGGTGGGCGACACCGAAACCCTCGGCAAGACCCGCGGTGCCGATGAAGCGCGCGGCAAACCCACCTACCCTGCGCTACTGGGCCTCGACGGCGCACGCGCCCATGCCGAGGCCACGCATCAGCGAGCGATCGAACAGCTCGCGGGGCTCGGTGACGACTTCGAACCGCTCAGACAGCTGTCGAGCTACGTCGTCGAACGCAGCCACTGAGTGACATCGTCAAGCGCCACTTGTACATGACCTTCGACGACGGCATTGACGCTGGCCAGACCCTGTTGCCGGGCGAGAGCTCGGAAAACACTCGGCCACTTCGTGCAGTGCATGCATCACGACACAGCTGCCCGTGACTTGTCAGAAAGTCCACGGACGTTGATAATCGAGTGTCGCAACGAAACAGATCGTCATGAGCAAGAAGGAGCTGTATCCGCTGCTGCATCAGGTAGAGCTGCCCGCAGACCTCCGTCAACTCGGGCAGGACCGTCTGCCGGCGTTTGCGGATGAACTCAGGCAGTACATCATCGATTCGGTATCGCGCACCGGAGGGCACCTCGGCGCGAGCCTCGGTACCGTCGAGCTGACGGTAGCGCTGCACTATGTCTTCAACACACCGGACGACAAGCTCGTCTGGGACGTCGGCCACCAGACCTACGGCCACAAGATCCTGACCGGGCGCAGAGATCGCATGGACAGCATGCGCATGCGCGGCGGTCTCGCCGGCTTCCCGAACCGCGAGGAAAGCGAATACGACACCTTCGGCGTCGGGCATTCGAGCACTTCCATCAGCGCAGCCCTCGGCATGGCACTGGCCGCGCAGACCCGGCGCGGCAAGGCCTCGGGCACGGAAGCCGCCACCGCAGGTCGTGCCGACGCCGTCGCTCACGACGAGTCCTTCCGGCAGCCCGCCCACGACGAAGACGATCAGGACTGCGAGCACGAGCAGAAGTTCGTGGCCATCATCGGCGATGGCGCACTCACGGCAGGCCTGGCCTACGAGGCCCTGAACCATGCCGGTGGCGCACGCGCCGACATGCTGGTGATCCTGAACGACAACGACATGTCGATTTCACCGAATGTCGGCGCCATGAACAAGTATCTCGCGCGCGTGCTCACGGGCCGTTTCATGACCGGTGCACGTGAAGGCAGCAAGCGCGTACTGAGCCACGTGCCTTCGGTGCTCGAACTCGCGCGTCGTACCGAAGAGCACGTCAAGGGCATGGTGGTGCCGAGCACGCTGTTCGAAGCGCTCGGTTTCCGCTACTACGGCCCCGTTGACGGCCACGACGTCGATTCCCTCGTCAATGTGCTCGCCAACATCAGGAAGATGCGTGGCCCGCTGTTCCTGCACGTGGTCACGAGAAAGGGCCACGGCTACAGCTTCGCCGAGAACGATCCCCTGGCTCTGCACGCCGTCACACCCTTCGACCCGAAGACCGGCAAGGCCCTGAAATCCGGTGGCTCCAACAGCAAGACCTACACCCAGGTGTTCGGCGAGTGGCTCTGCGACATGGCGCGTATCGACCCGACCCTCGTCGGCATCACGCCTGCCATGCGCGAAGGTTCGGGCCTCGTCGAATTCGAGCGCGAGTTTCCCGAGCGCTATCACGACGTCGGCATTGCCGAACAGCATGCGGTCACGCTCGCTGCCGGCATGGCTACCGGCGGGCTGCATCCCGTGGTCGCCATCTATTCGACCTTCCTGCAGCGCGGCTACGATCAGCTCGTGCACGATGTGGCGCTGCAGAACCTGCCCGTGCTCTTCGCCATCGATCGGGCCGGGCTTGTTGGCCCCGATGGCCCCACGCATGCCGGCAGCTTCGACTATTCCTTCATGCGCTGCCTGCCGAACATGATCATCATGGCACCGGCCGACGAAAACGAATGCCGCCAGATGCTCTACACCGGCATGCAGATCGATGGCCCCACCGCCGTTCGCTACCCGCGTGGCAAGGGCCCGGGCGTGCATGTCGAAGCAGCCATGACGGCCTTGCCGATCGGCAAGGCAGAAACGCGCCTCGAAGGCAAGCGTGTCGCTCTTCTCGCCTTCGGCACCATGGTGGCGCCGGCCGAAACCATCGGCCGCGAGAACGGCTACACCGTCGTGAACATGCGCTTCGTCAAACCCATCGATACCGCCCTCATCGACGAGCTTGTCGCCGGGCACGAGCTTCTGATCACGCTCGAGGAAAACGCGATTCCGGGCGGCGCCGGTACCGCCGTGATCGAGCACCTTGCCAGCGTCAACAATACAACGCCGGTACGCATCATCGGTCTGCCCGATCGCTACGTCGAGCACGGCAGCCGCGAAGAACTCCTGGCCGATTGCGGACTCGACGAGGCGGGGCTGCGCGCGCAGATCGCGAGCCTGGTCGACGACGAAATCAACGCTGCCTGAGCACGCCGCCGCGGTTTTCGTCAGACGCAGACCGATGCCGCGCGCTCTGCTGCGGTGCGATCATCCGCTGCAGAGCGCTTCGATTCGGCGCGGTCCGAGGCAGGGCTGTCCACCACAGCACGATCCGATCCGGGGCGGTCCGATCCGGCGCGGGCGCGATCCGGCGCTGCCGACAGCTCGAACCAGTCACTGGCATGGTGCTGTGACAGCACCGCAATACGCTCCTGCCGCTCGCGCACCGTGGCGCAGATGGTTTCGCGGGCAACCTCACCGGTGTTGTTCTTCTCGGACAGATGCCCGAGGAGAATGTGATACAGATGGGCATGATCGAGTTCGGCGAGCAGTTCCGCTGCCTGCACGTTGCCGAGATGGCCGTAACTCGAGCGGATACGTGCCTGCAGCGAGGGCGGGTATGGGCCCGTCCTGAGCATGTGTTCGTCGTAGTTGCACTCGACGACGAGCCCGTTGATGCCGGCGAGCTTGGCCTTCACGTGCGGCGTGGTCATACCGAGATCGGTCACCGTGGCGAAACGGGTGCCGCCCGACTCGAACACGAACTGACAGGATTCAGCAGCATCATGCGGGGTCGGAAACGGGTCGACGATGATGTCGCCGATGGTGAAGGGCTCGTGTGCATGAAAGAGTTCGACGCGGGCAAAGCGATTGTCACGCGATTGCCGCCAGGTGCCGTGTGTGCAGTACACCGGCAGATCGAAGCGGCGCGAGAGTGGCCCCGCGCCCTTGACGTGATCGCCGTGCTCGTGCGAGACGAGCACCCCGTCGATACCGGTGGGCGAGACACCGAGCCCGGCCATGCGAGCCACCAGTTCCTTCATCGTGAAACCGCAGTCCACGAGAAGCGTGGTCTCGCGCGACTTCAGCAGGATGGCATTGCCCGAACTGCCACTGCCGAGTGCCGCAACGGCCAGCATCAGGCGAGTTGCGCCTGGAGTTCGTCGAGGAGTTCATCCCGGCGCGCGGCAGGCATCGGTTCGCCTTCGGCGTCGAGGACACGTGCCCGCACGGCACTGACATGTTCCGCCGCGAGCGCAAGGATCACATCACGTTCACCATCGTTGAAGCGGATACGGCCGATGCCGTCGTCTTCGCTGACGATTTCGTAGCCGAGAGCCACGAGCGCCGCGCGGCTGTCGCGATAGGCAGGCACGAAGCCACGATGGATCAGAAGTTCACTGCCGGCATTGGTGCTGAGCACCTCGGCATCCTCGAACAACGCCTCGGCGGCCGACGACGAGAGAATGCCACTCGCCTCCTGTTCGCTGGCGCCGAAGAAGACAAGCAGATCGGCCAGCAGGGTGCTGGTGTTCTCCGGTGCATGTGCCGCCCTGGGCCATTTCGGTGTGTCGCCGATCGTACGGGCCTGCTCGGCCGACGCGACCTGTACGCGGGTGAACAGGCGCGAGCCGTCGTCACCGTCACGTTCGAGCCGAAACGCCAGACGTTGACGGGTTTCGCCACCGACGAGGGCACGCAGACCACCTTCACCATCGAATTCCTGCCATTGCGAGGTGATGAGCCCGTTGACGGGTTCGGTGCTGGCAACTGCGATCCCTTCACGGCGCAGGTAGGCAAGGAGCAGCGGCCAGACCGTTTCGGGTGGCTGGTTCAGCACCAGCCAGGCCTGACCACCGTCGCGCTCGAAGCGCACCGAATCGAAACCGGGCAGCAGGGTATTGCGTGACACCGCGCCGCGCCGGTTGCCCGGCAGCACGAACTGTTCGGCATCGCTGATGTCGGTGAGGCCCGGCGGCACCTGCAGGGCAACGGCCTCTTCCGATTTGTCGCTGTAGACACGATCGGGACCATAGGGGTTGCTGAGTCCGCTGCAGGCACCGAGCAACAGCGCCATGACGGGAACCACATAGCGGACCGCCATTGCGGCAGGTGTCGTCACCGAACTCATGCGATGGCCTCTTCGGCATTGGCGCCGGTCGTTGTCTGGGTGCCGGATACACCCGCCGTGCTCAGCGCGGCACGCACCGCATCGTGGTATTCGTCGGCGAGTGGCGTCAGCGGCAGGCGAATACCCGGGCCGATGCGCCCCATCTCCGCCAGCGCCCATTTCACCGGAATCGGGTTGGATTCGAGAAAGAGCGCCTTGTGCAGCGGTGCGATGCGCGCCTCGATGGCCTCGGCCTCGGCACGATTGCCCGCCATGGCCGCCTTGCACATGAGATGCATCTCGCGCGGCACCACGTTGGCGGTGACCGAGATATCCCCGTGGCCACCGGCCAGCATGCTTTCCATCGCCGTGGCATCGTCGCCCGTGATGACGTGAAAGCCGTCGCGGCAACGCTCGAGCAGTTCCCGAATGCGCGACACCTCGCCCAGGGCTTCCTTGATGCCGACGATGTTGTCGATGTACGAGAGCCGCGCCGTGGTCTCGGGCGCCATGTCGAGCGCGGTACGGCCCGGCACGTTGTAGAGAATCTGGGGAATGGCCACGGCCCGGGCGACGGCTTCGAAGTGCCGGAACAGCCCTTCCTGGCTGGGCTTGTTGTAGTAGGGTGTCACCAGCAGGCAGGCATCGGCACCATCGTCCCTGGCCTTTTCGGTGAGTGCGATGGCTTCGGAAGTGGCATTGGCACCGGTGCCGGCAATCACCGGAACGCGCCCGGCGGCGTGCTCGACCACGAATCGAATGACCGTGGCGTGCTCCGGCACGCTGAGCGTCGAGGATTCGCCGCTGGTACCCACTGCCACGATGGCATCGGTACCCGCCTCGACGTGGAATTCGATCAATGACGCGAGGGCATCGAAGTCGATGGCGCCATCGTCGCTCATGGGGGTGACCAGGGCCACCATGCTGCCCTTGAACATGCTTGAATACCTCACGGGAATACTCTGCCTATTCTAGCAGCCACCAGCAGTTTGCCAGTGCGGCAAGGCCGGCTGGCAGCACACGCAACTCGACCGATCACCACAAACCGGACACCGTTCACCATGAGCAACACCAGCACCACCGGCCCGACCGTCGGCAACCCGGCCCCGGCCTTCGACCTTCCTGCCACGGGTAATGAGTCCCTCTCCCTGGCTGGCTTCGCCGGCCGCAAGGTGGTGCTGTATTTCTACCCGCGCGACGCCACCCCCGGCTGCACCACCGAAAGCCGCGACTTTCGGGATGCCGCGGAGGCCTTTACCGAAGAGAATGCCGTGATTCTCGGTATCTCGCAGGATTCGATTGCCAGCCACGAGAAGTTCAAGGCGAAGCAGGAACTGCCGTTCGCGCTCCTTTCCGACGCAACGGGCGAGATCTGCCGCGCCTACGACGTCATCCGTCTGAAGAAGATGTACGGCAAGGAGTTCGAGGGCATCGAACGCAGCACTTTCCTGATCGACGAGCACGGTGTGCTCCGGCAGGAATGGCGCAAGGTCAGGGTTGCCGGACACGTCGACGAGGTGCTCACGGCCGTGCGCGAGCTCTGAGCACGACCTGAGCCCGGCACCTCGCCTCCGCTCACGGCGCCTCGCCTTCGCTCACGGCCTCGCCTCCGTTCAGGCCGCTTCCACGTCCTCGGAGCGCGCTTCGCGTTGCTCGTCACGCGCCTTGGGCCAGGCATTGAGCACTGCCTGCACGAGCGTCGCGAGTGGTATGGCGAAGAACACACCCCAGAGCCCGAACAGACCACCGAAGATGAGCACGGCGGTAATGATGGCCAGCGGGTGCAGGTTCACCACTTCGGAGAACAGCAGAGGCACGAGCAGGTTGCCGTCGAGAATCTGGATGACCTGATAGGCAATCAGCAGCCATCCGAGCTGTGCGCCGATGCCCCACTGAAAGAATGCGATCAGCGCCACGGGCACGGTGACGGCCACGGCGCCCACGTAGGGAACGATGACCGAGAGACCGACGAGAAAGCTCAGCAGCAACGCATAGTTCAGGCCCATCAGGCCGAAGGTCACGTAGGTGACAATCCAGACAATGCAGATCTCGATGACCTTGCCGCGGATGTAGTTGGCGATCTTCTGGTCGACCTCCCGCCATACGCGAAAGGACAGTTCACTGCGTCTTGGCACGAACATGCCGGCCCAGGCGAGTATCTGATCCTTGTCCTTCAGAACGAAGAACACCATCAGCGGCACCAGCACCACGTAGACCGCAATGACGGCGATGGTGCCGATACGCGCGATCGAAAACGACAGCACGTTCTGGGTGAAGGTAGCCAGTTCGGATCGCAGCGTGGCAATGAGGTCATTGATCTGCTCGACCGTGAACACCTCGGGGTAGCGTTCGGGCAGCCGCAGCAACTGTTGCTGGATGTTCTGAATCATGCCGGGAGCCTCGCGCACGAGGCCCGTGAGCTGGCGCGAGAGCATCGGCACGAGGCCGAAGAGAATCACCGCCGAGAGCGCGATGATGAACAGCAGCACGATCACCGACGCGATACTGCGCGGCACGTGCAACTTGACCAGCATCGCAACCACGCCCTCGAGCAGGTAGGCCAGCACGATGGCCACCAGCATCGGCATCAGGATCTGGCCGAACATCCATACGCTGCCGAAGATCAGCAGCAGCATCAGCACCAGGATGGCGGCCTGCGGGTCGGAGAAGTTCCGCGTGTACCAATCGCGGATGATGTCGAGCATTGCCGGTGAAACTCCTGTCGTGACCGAAGGGGTAGCGGTTCAGACGCCTGTGTGCGCCTTGAAGTTGCAGGAGCGCCTTGTGACGCCGCTGGAAGCTGCAGGAAACATGCAGGTGGCCGAAGGCCCTGCGAAAGCACCGTGCCAGCCCCTCGACACCGCTGTCAACCACCGTGAACCGGCATGTCCTCAGGCGTCATTCTACCGCCGCGCGCAAAGCCCGCTGCGCGCCGGTAGACAACTCCCTATACTGCGACGGAATCCTGCCATTTCCCGACCCCCTCACAGCCATGCGCGCCAGCCAGTACCACATCCGAACCACCCGCGAGACACCCGGTGACGCCGAAATCGTCAGCCATCAGCTGATGATGCGCGCTGGCTTCATCCGCCGCCTCGGCTCCGGACTCTACAGCTGGTTGCCGCTCGGGCTCAAGGTAGTGCGGAAGATCGAGACCATCGTGCGCGAGGAAATGGACCGCGCCGGCGCACTCGAGATTCTCATGCCCGCGGTGCAGCCAGCCGAACTCTGGCAGGAGTCGGGACGCTGGGAGAAATACGGCCCCGAACTCCTGCGCATGAAGGACCGCCACGAGCGCGATTTCTGCCTCGGCCCCACCCACGAGGAAGTGGTCACCGATATCGCCCGACGCGAGATCCAGAGCTACAGGCAACTGCCGATCAACCTCTACCAGATCCAGACCAAGTTCCGCGACGAGATTCGTCCGCGCTTCGGCGTCATGCGTGCGCGCGAGTTCATCATGAAGGACGCCTACTCCTTCGACCTCGACGAAAACGGCATGCAGCGAAGCTTCGACATCATGCACGAGGCCTACTGCCGCATCTTCGACCGGATCGGGCTCGACTACCGTCACGTGGTGGCCGACAGTGGCAGCATCGGCGGCGCGAAATCGCGCGAGTTTCACGTGCTGGCCGACAGCGGCGAAGACGCCGTGGTGCATTCCACCGAGAGTGACTACGCGGCGAACATGGAGAAGGCGGAAGCCATCTGCACGGCCACGCGCGGCGCCGCCAGCGAGGCCATGAAGACCGTTCCCACGCCCGGTGTACACACCATGGAAGAGCTGTCGACAGCCCTGTCGCTGCCACTCGAACGCACCCTCAAGACCCTGCTCGTGAAAGGCAGCGACGAGCAGCTCGTCGCACTCGTGCTGCGCGGCGATCACTCCCTCAACGAGATCAAGACCGAACACCTGCCCGAAGTGGCATCACCCCTCGCCTTCGCCACACCTGCGGAAATCAAGGCCGCCAGCGGCAGCGAACCGGGGTCGGTCGGCCCCGTGGGCCTGTCGATTCCCGTGATTGCCGATGCCGACGCAGCCGCCCTCGCCGACTTCTGCTGCGGCGCCAACCGCGACGGTGAACACCTTACCGGCGTGAACTGGGGGCGCGATCTTCCCGAGCCCGAAGTGCGCGACATCCGCAACGTCGTCGCCGGCGACCCCTCCCCCGATGGCAAGGGCACACTCAGGATCGTGCGCGGCATCGAAGTCGGGCACATCTTCCAGCTCGGCGATACCTACAGCGAGGAGATGGGCCTTGCCGTCCCTGACGAAAACGGCAGGAACACCGTCATCCTGATGGGATGCTACGGCATCGGCATCACACGCATCGCCGCTGCCGCCATCGAACAGAATCACGACGCCAGGGGCATGATCTGGCCCGCTGCCATCGCACCCTTCGAGGCCGTGATCGCACCGATCAACATGGCGAAGACCGAAGCGGTACGGGCAGCGGCCGAAACGCTCCATCAGGAACTCCTCGACGCAGGCGTGGATGTCCTCTTCGACGACCGCCCGCTGCGCCCGGGCGCCATGTTTGCCGACCTCGAACTGATCGGCATCCCGCACCGCTTCGTGATCAGTGACAAGCTGCTCGGCGAGAACAAGGTGGAATACAAGGGCCGGCGTGACGAGGAAGCCACGCTCATCGGGCGTGATGAAGTGCTGGCGAAACTCGGCCGCTGACCTGCTCGTGCCGCTCGTGCCAACGAATATCGGTATGTTGTCCGTTTCCCGCATACGTGATGGCCATCACGAGACTCTCGCCCGATGAACCGCAACGCTGCTCGCCTGCTGCTACTCGCCTGCCTGTCGGCAGCCCTTGCCGTCATGCTCGGTGCCTTCGCGGCACATGCGCTCGACGGGCGGCTCGACGCGCGCGCCGACGCCTGGTGGCAGACCGCCAACCGGTATCATGTGTGGCACAGTCTGGCAATCGCCATCTGCGCGCTGGCACTTGCACCCTTGGCCAACGCTCGGCTGGTGGCCATTGCCGCCTGGTTGTTCGCCGTCGGCATTCTCTGCTTTTCCGGCAGCCTCTACCTCATGGCGCTGACGGGCATCACGCGCCTCGGCATGATCACGCCTCTGGGCGGACTGGCCTTCATTGCCGCCTGGCTTGCGCTTGCCATCGCAGCGGCGCGGCATCAACCCTCTTCAGGCTGACAGCCCGGCCAGAGCCAGCAGGTGCAGGGCCACGATGCCTGCTTCTTCCTCTCCCACGAGAATCGTGTAGTGGTTGCAGTCCTCGACTTGCGACGACTGCACATGGGCGAGTGTGGGCAGATACGCCTTCAGGTATTCGGGGGAATACAAGCCCGGCACCTGATCGACAAGCCCGCGTGGAGCCCAGAGGAATTCGGTCCGTGTATTGATGCGTTCGATGGCTCGAGCAAGTTCAGGGTCGATGATCACGGCGCCACCGTCCTCGAGCACGGCCTCCCTGACCACGCTGGAGCGCACCTTGCCATCGGCACCGACCACGGCGTCATGGCGCACGTAGGCATCAGCCGCATCGGAAAAACGGTTCGGCGGCTGAAAGGCAGGATGCTCGGCAAAGTCAGCCACATAGGCTTCGATGTCGGGCCAGTGATGCTCGAGCCGCGCGAGCGCCGGCCCGATCACCGCCCGTACCAGGGCTTCGACATCGATGTCGCCCGGTGGCAAGGGCAACGGTATCGGCAATCCCCCATCGAGCAGCAACAAGGCCTCGCAGCGCGAAGGACAGTTCTCGGCAAACAATGCTGCCACGAATGCCCCCATCGAGTGCCCGGCCACCACGGCTGAATCGACACCGGCATGGTCGAGCACGCGCGCGAGATCGTCGGCATGACGTGACAGGCCCCAGGGCCCGGAAACACCGGCGCTGCCGGCGCGCCCACGGTGATCGAGGGCAAGCAGCGACACCTCTCCCTCCGAGTGCCGGAACAAGGTTTCGGCCACGGCCTGCCACGACATGTGATTGGCGGTGATGCCGTGCGATGCCAGCACCACCTTGCGGCCCTCGCCCCAGCGCCCGGCGGCAAGCTCACCACCTTCCACGGCGATGCTCAGGCGCTCGTAGGGCACCCCGTTCACGAAACGGGTGGCGCGGTTGTCAGCCATGCGGGTTTCACGGCATCAGTTTCCACTCAGCGCGTTCTGCAGTGCCTGATAGGCGGGCTTTGCCTGGTAGTCACGATCGAAGTAGAGGGGATCCTGACGGGTACGGAAGGAGTAGCGATCGGTGAAGCCCCAGGTCTGCAGCACGGTGCAGCGTGGCTGCGCGAGGCATTTGTCGACGACGCCGGCATAGACCGCTGCCTGCGTGTCATCCGTGTCACCGTCGACGAGCGCGACATCGAGTTCGGTGATGTGAATGTCGAGCCCGCGATCGGCGATTGCGGCCATGTTGGCAGCCAGTTCATCATACTGCTCGAAGCTCGAGAACAGGTGCATCTGCAAGCCGACGGCGTCGATCGGCACCTCACGTTCGAGCAAGCGATCGAGAAGCGCCAGCAGGCCATCGAACTTCGGACCGGCAAAGCCGATGTCGAACTCGTTCAGCACGAGCGTCGCCGTCGGGTCGAGCGCCTTTGCCTGACGGAAGGCCACGTCGATGTAGTTCTCACCCATGGCATCGAACCAGACGGAGCTGCGCATGCTGCCATCGTCGGCCAGCGGCTCGTTCACCACATCCCAGTAGGCAACCTCATCGCCGTAGCGGCCGACGACGCGCGCGATGAACTCGCGCATGATGACTTCGCGATCGGCAGCGGCCGTCTCGCGTACCCAGTCGGGCAGGCTGCGATACCAGATCAGTGGATGGCCGCGCACCGCCATGCCGTTGGCCCTGGCAAAGCTCATGAGATTGTCCATGTCGGCGAATTCGAAGCGCCCCGGCAACGGATTGATCGCTTCCCACTTCATCGAGAATTCCGGCGTCAGCACACCGAACTCGCTGCCCGCGATGGCTTCGTAGATGCCACCGTCGGCCTGCATGTAGAACACGGGCGAGATGGCGCTGCCGAAGGCGATGCCGGCACTCGCCGCGGCGTCCCTGAGCCGCGGGCCCGCACGATCGAATGCGGCCGGCGCGAGAACGTTCAGGACGAGCTCATCCGAGCCCGTGAGTGTCGGATCCTCGGCGTCGCGCGTCAGTACCTCGATGACCATGGTGCCGGGCGTTTCGGGCACGACGCGAAGAATCTGCCACTCCGGCGTTCGTGGATCAGGCGTCAGCATGGCGCCTGCGGGCGGATCCACGAGTTCCATGGTGGGGACGGTACCGTTCCGGTCAGCGGGAACGAGAAACATGGACACCGGATCGCCTGCGCGCACGGTATAGGCCGAACGCGGTTCGATCGACGGCGCCACGTTGGGCACACTGGCGGGATCACTCGGCGGGTCCACGGCAATCAGCACCGGCTGCGAGGTCTGATAGCCACCGTTGGCGGGGTCGATCGCCACGACCACGAAGTCGTTGATGCCGACATCGGCCTGGTAGGTCTGCCAGCGGAGGGTCTTGGTGCCGTCGAGATTGTCGTCGAAGGTCGCGCCCGGGGGCAGTTCCTGATGGTACATGCCGGGAAGCCCGCCATCGGCGTCGCGCGGCACGTAGCGAATCTCGACCAGTTCACCGGCTGCCACACGCACGTTCGCGAGGCCCTCGAAATAAGGCGCGGCATTGGTGGCGGCATCGACACCCGCCGGCACCGTGACCGAAGCCTCCGGCAGGCCGGCAAGAAAATCGGCTTCACTGAACTCGGCTGCCACTTCGGTCTCGATCCGAGGCCCGGGATCGCGCACCAGAGCATAGTCGGTAACGGTATGAAAAACCGCGTCGAAGGGAACGGGATCATCGTCGGCCGCGGGGCCCTCGCTGAGCGGCGGATCTGGCAGGGGCGCAAGCTCGCTACCGGAACCACCGCCCGTGCTGCCGCCGCCCGTGCTGCCGCCGCCCGTGCTTCCTCCGCCCGTGCTGCCGCCGGAATCACCTCCCGTCCCCGTCGTGTTTCCGGTGCTGCCTCCCGCACCGTCGTCCGTGCCACCCCCGTCGGAGCTGTCGCTGCTGCAACCAGTGACGGTGACGACGAGAACGCCGGAAAACAGGATCGAAAGGGTCTTGAACCGGAAAGCAGACAGAAGAGTTCGGTACACGTTGACAGGGCTTTCTTGCGGGGATGAGGCATTGTAGCGGAAGCACAATCCCCGAAAACCGGTTCCCGTTCACATCAGGCGGACGGCAATGTGACCGGGTCGTTCCTAGCCCAGCAACGGTGCCGGAGATACCTTGAAGATCTCTTCGTAGCTCGTGCGTCCCTGCGCGACCTTGCCGAGCCCGCTGATGCGAAGCGGCCGCATGCCGTCCCGGTAGGCCTGCCGGCGCAGATCCTCGAGATGCACGTCGGGCCGGATCATTTCCTTGATCCTGGGTGTCATCTGCAGGAGTTCGTAGATGCCGGCACGTCCGAGGTAACCACTCTGGCGACACTCGAGGCAACCCACCGAACTCTTCAGCGTTGCCGGTGCCGGTGCCTTCCAGGGGGCCATGGCTGTATTCCACTCGTCGGCATCCACGGGCTTCTCGGTCATGCAGTGCGGGCAGAAGGTACGCACGAGACGCTGGGCGATGACGCCGATCAGGGTAGAGCGAATGAGGTAGTAGGGAATGCCGAGTTCCATCAGTCGCGTGACCGCGGAGCAGGCGTCATTGGTATGCAGGGTGGAGAGCACGAGGTGCCCCGTGAGTGCCGCCTGCACGGCCATCTGCGCCGTTTCGAGATCACGGATCTCGCCCACCATGATGATGTCGGGGTCCTGTCGAAGCAGCGTCCTGACACCCGAGGCGAAGTCGAGGTCGATGTTGTGCTGAACCTGCATCTGATTGAAGGCCGGCACCACGAGTTCGATCGGATCCTCGATGGTGCAGACGTTCACGTCGGGCGTGGCGAGAAGCTTCAGACTCGAATAGAGCGTGGTGGTCTTGCCCGAGCCCGTGGGCCCCGTCACCAGCAGAATGCCGTTGGGCTGGCGGATCATCTCGTTCCAGATCCTGGCTTCGCGCCCATCGAAACCGAGCTGCGCCTGATCCTTGACCAGCACTTCGGGATCGAAGATGCGCATGACCATCTTCTCGCCGAAGGCCGTCGGCATGGTGGAGATTCGCAGCTCCACTTCCTTGTTCTCGGCGTTGCGGGTCTTCAGACGCCCGTCCTGCGGGCGACGCTTTTCGGCCACGTCCATGCGCCCGACGATCTTCAGGCGACTCGTCACCGCTGCCATGACCGGCGCCGGCATGTCGTAGACCTTCTGCATCACGCCATCGATACGAAAGCGCACGATGCCGGTGTTGCGCCGTGGTTCGAGATGAATGTCGCTCGCGCGCTGCTCGTAGGCATACTGCAGCAGCCAGTCGACGAGACTGACCACATGGCTGTCGTTCGCGTCGAGCTTGCCCCCGCGCCCGAGTTCCATGAGCTGCTCGAGATTCTGGATGGCGCTCGACTGGCCGGCCATCTGATCTCTGCTGGCGCCGAGCACCGACTTCGACACGGTGTAGAGCTCGTTCAGGTAACGCCGGATGTCGGCAGGATTGCAGATGACGAGGCGAATCTCCTTGCCGATCGCCGACTGCAATTCCCGCTGCCACTCGTCGTAGAAGGGCTCGGCGGTGCCGAACACCACATGATCGTCTGCCACCTTCACGCAGATCACGTTGAAGCGGCTGGCGTAGGCGTGGGAAGCCACGGCGGTCACGGCCGGCACATCGATCTTCAGAGGATCGATTCTGCGCCAGGGCAGACCCACCTTCTGCGCCAGCCAGCGGGTCAGGAAATCGAGGTCGACCTTCTGCTCGGGGTCGCGTGCGCTGTGCCAGCCACTCGCGGCAATACGCTCGAGCGGCCCCTGAGACGTCCCGCGACCGTCCTCGCGGGCCGCTATCGATCGCAGGAGGCTGGCGCTGCTCTCTTCCACCAGGCCATCGATGAGCAGGCCATCGAGCACGGCGGCAAGCTCGAGCCTGCCGGTAGCGGGGTTCGCAAAGCGTCTGGCATCTTCGATGAGCACGATGGTGAGCGGTTCAAGGTCAAGGTGTGCAGGCGTCGAACCGGCTATCGGCAGGATGGCGTCAAGTGCAAGCCACGACCACGCCCGATGTGACACACTCGGCACCATGAACATGCGCACGACCACAAATCCGAGCCGCATCCTGATTCTCTACGACACGGAATCGGGCAATACCTATCGCATGGCACAGCGTGTCGCACGGGGTGTGAACTCGGTGGCAAATGCCGAAGCCGTCGTGCGTGCCGTGCCCAAAGTGGGTGAGCGGCAGAGCGAACGTCTGCCGGAAGTGCCTGCAACGGGCGCACCCTGGGCCGAACAGCAGGACCTCGCCGATTGCGACGGCCTGATCCTCGGCAGCCCCACCCATTTCGGCCTCATGTCGGCCGCAATGAAGCACTTCATCGACCAGAGCACGCCGTTGTGGTTCAGTGGCGGCCTGCGTGGCAAGCCCGCCGCCGCCTTCACCTCGACCGGCAGCATGCACGGCGGCCAGGAGCAGACCCTTCTGACCATGCTCACACCACTTCTGCATCACGGCATGCTGATTCTCGGCCTGCCCTACTCCGAGCCCGAACTCATGCAGACCACACGCGGCGGCACCCCTTATGGTGCCAGCCACGTCTCGGGTGAATCCGGCACGGAACCGCTGGATACCGCCGAGGAAACACTCTGCCGGGCACTCGGTGCACGCGTGGCACGTTTTGCCGAGGCCACGCGCGGGTTGCAGGGGGTCTGAGCTTGAAAAGACCGCGCGTGGCCAACCCCGTGAAGGCACGGCGCGCCCGCTGGCTGACGCTGACGGGGTATTTCGGCTTGCTGGCACTGATCCTGTGCTGGTTCACCTGGCTGGCGCCACCCGAGCGTGTACCACGGGTACTGCCGCTGGCGGCACTTGCCCTGCCTCTGCTGCTACCGCTCCGAGGCATCCTGCACGCGCGCCGCTACACGCATCAGTGGGTGGGGTTCCTGGCGCTGCCGTACTTCATCGTCGGCGTCGATACCGCCTGGAACCGGATCGGGCTCGAACGCACACTGGCGCTGCTGATGATCCTGTTCAGCCTGCTGCTGCTCATCGGTGCGAGCCTTTATGCGCGCCATACCCCAACCCCGCCCGAGCAGAGGAAGGACAGCATCAAGCATCCCTGACAGCCGCCGCGTCTTCGAGTGCCTGCACGTCCTGCAGCACCTCGCGCACCAGCGGGATGGTGACGCGGCGACCGGTCTGCAACGATGCCTCGTCCACGGCATCGATCAGCGGTTTCAGAAGCCCGAGCCTGCGTGGCAGGCGTTTGAGCATCCAAGCCACGAGGTCGTCACGCACCGCGAGCGAACGGTGGGAGAACTCCGCGCGAATCGCGTCGGCGAGACCGGCTTCACCAAGCTGCGGCAACTGGAACACGGGGCCCCAGGCGAGACGCGTGACCAGATCCCGAAGCGAGAGATCGAGCGCCTCGGGTGCGCGTTCGGCGGCAATCAACAGCAGCACTCCACGCTCGTGGCAACGGTTGATGAAATGAAACAACGGTTCTTCGGCCTGCCTGTCGAGCACCTGCAGGTCGTCGATGCAGACAAGATCCGCCTGCTCGAGCCCTTCGAGCATTTCGGGCTCGCCCACCAGCGCCGCGGTGAGCAGGGCCACGCGCTTGCCCGCACGATGTGCCGCATGGCAGGCAGCGACCAGCAGATGGGACTTCCCGGCTCCTTCCGAACCCCACAGATACAACTGGCGTGAACCGAGTGCCTCACCGACCAGCGCCTCGACGCTGTCACGCGCAACGACGTTACCGTCATCGACGTGGAAGTTCTCGAGGCGGGCGCCTCCGGCACCATCGAATGGCAAGGTGAGCTGAGGGTGCATGCCGATCAGCGAATGCAGGTAGCCCGGCAGCCTCAGCGACGAAGATAATCCACCGCGACATCGGCAAAGCGCGCCGGCGAGTTTTCCTTCGTGGCCGGCGGTGCAGTGCGCCGGAAGTCACCGCTCTGGATCATTGCCTGCTCGACGGCCACGAGGGCCGATCTCGGCATGACGGCAAAGACGGTGCCGCTGTCGTCGACCGAGCGCGGATACACCGTAGCCACCTCCTCGACATCGGAAAGCAGCGTCATCACACGGTTGTAGCTGGCAAGATCCTGCAGCGTGGACACCCAGACGAGGCCTTCGGTGTTCGAACCCGCACGGCCTCCGTACTCATAGCTGGCCATCGGCGTTGCCGCATTCGAGAGAAGCGCGAGACCTTGCTGCAGGGCCTCATCGAGGGTTTCCGCCTCACGCGATTCGCGCGATTCGCGCCGCTCGTCCTGCTGCCCGTCCTGCTCCTGCTGTCCGTCATCCTCTCCTTTTTCGACAAGCAGCCAGGTACCCAGCCAACCACTCGGCTGAGCGCGCTCGAGCAAGCCGGCGAGAATCCGTGGCTGCTGGTAGCGTTCGGTGGCGGCAAGCAGGGTATCGGCGTCAAGGGCGCGCAGCGCGTCATCCGGCAGCGCGGTGCGGTCTTCGTCATCTCCTGTCGGCAGCGTCAGCGAGAAGCCACTCGCGCCGGCGATCTCGCGCGCTCGCGACGCAACATTGGTTGCCGCCGAGTCGCCCAGACGCACGTCACGCATGCCGTCGTCGATGAGGAGCCACAGCATGGCGCTTGTCGGTGGCGCCACGGCCGCGGTGGAAGCAGCGTCCGCAGCATCATCGCTCTCGCGGCTGTCTTCGATCAGTTGCCGCACCAGGGCACGATCGAAATGTACCAGCATGAGTTCGGTGGCCTGGCCGCTGGCACGCACCTGATCGGTGATGAGCGTATCCGCCGGCAGCACCGTACCGGGTTCCGGGGTGTTGTAATCGTGGGCCGCCACATAGTCCGCCGGTTCGGCCAGCGCGTCTCGAATGGCGTCTCGGTTGAGCAAGGTCTTGTCGGTGCTGTTGTCGAGCAGCACCCGCCGCAGGGCCAGGCGCCAGGCGGCTTTCTGCTCCTTCGCTCCGCGATCGGCCACGGCCACCTCGGCGCTGTAGCCATCGCCCTGTGCCGCGATACTCGCAGGCGGGTACAGCACCATCAGCATGGCAAGCAGGCGAACCAGGCCTCGAAGGAAGAAGACATGTGGCATGAGCAGGGTTCTCGATCGAACGCAAAAGCAGGCTGCCGGTTACTCCCGAACAGCGATCGGGGCAACGTTAGCGCGTATCATTATCGCAGATGCAGCCAAACCCATTCACATGAGCCGAAACAGCACACGCCCGACCCTGACCTACGCCGACGCCGGCGTCGACATTGCTGCGGGCAATGCCCTCGTCGAACGCATCAGACCGCTTGTGCGCGCCACGCGCACTGCTGGCGTGCTCGGCGGCATCGGCGGCTTCGGGGGCTTGTTCGAACTGCCCTCGGGGTATCGCGAGCCGGTACTGGTATCGGGCACCGACGGTGTCGGCACCAAGCTGAAGCTCGCCATCGAACTCGGGCGCCACGACACCATCGGCATCGACCTCGTGGCGATGTGCGTCAACGACATTCTCGTCTGCGGTGCCGAGCCGCTCTGGTTTCTCGACTATTTCGCCACGGGCAAGCTCGACCTCGATCATGCCGAGACGGTCATTCGTGGCATCGCCGACGGCTGCCGGCAGGCCTCCTGCGCACTCCTCGGCGGCGAGACGGCGGAGATGCCCGGCATGTACGCCCGGGGCGACTACGACCTTGCAGGCTTTGCCGTCGGCATCATCGAAAAGTCCGCCATTCTCGATGGCAGTGCCGTTGCCGAGGGTGATCTGCTGCTCGGCCTTGCCTCGTCGGGGCCACACTCGAATGGCTATTCGCTGATTCGGCGAGTGCTCGCCGAGTCAGCTGGATCGCTGGAGACGATGTTGCCGGGGACAGGTAACATCAGCGCAGGCGATGCCCTGCTTGCTCCGACACGCATCTATGTACCGGCCATCCGTTCGCTGTTGCAGACAATACCGGTGCGAGCTCTGGCGCACATCACCGGAGGTGGACTGACCGAAAACCTGCCACGGGTGCTGCCCGAAGGACTCGATGCCGTCATCGACACCGGCACCTGGCACTGGCCGGCGGTGTTCAACTGGTTGCAGGAAGCCGGCAACATCAGTGAGACGGAAATGTACCGAACCTTCAATTGCGGCATCGGCATGGTGGCCGTCGTGGCACCTGCCGATGCCGACGCGGCCATCGCCGCACTCGACGCCGCCGGCGAAGACGTTGCAGTCATCGGCCGCGTGGTACGCAGTGCACAGGCACAACCGGCCGTGCATTTCAACGGACAAGGCTGAGTTGGCGGCTGTGAGCGACGTTCGAACACCGGCAACGAAAGCGCCTGCCCGTCTCGTGATCCTGATCTCGGGTCGCGGTTCCAACATGCTGGCCATCGCCGAAGCCTGCCGGAACGGAAAACTGTCGGCATCGATCGCGCTCGTCGTCAGCAACCGTCCTGACGCGGCGGGCCTTGAAAGCGCCAGGGCACTCGGTCTCCCGACCGCCGTGGTCGATCACAGCGCATTCGCGACCCGCGAGGCATTCGATACCGCGCTGGCTCGCGAGGTCGAGGCAGCCCGTCCCGACTGGGTGCTGCTCGCAGGGTTCATGCGAATACTCGGACCGACATTCCTCGACCACTGGCCCGGGCGGATTCTGAACATTCACCCGTCGCTGCTGCCGAAATACCGCGGGCTCGACACGCATGCACGCGCTATCGCCGCCGGTGACCGCGAAGCCGGTGCCAGCGTCCACATCGTGACCGCCGAACTTGATGCCGGCGAGGTAGTCGGACAGTTCAAGGTGGCGATCGAGCCGGGAGACACTCCCGCGTCGCTGGCTGCCCGCGTGCTTGCCGGCGAGCACCAGCTATATACAGAGACACTGCAACGGCTTGTCGAAGCCGACGGTTCAGGAAATCGAGCGAATATCAGATGAAAGCATTTTCCCTGCTGGCCGCCTGCCTCGGCGCCGCCATCGTCCTTGGTCCCGTCAGTGGCCATGCCCAGACGCTCAAGCGCGAGGACATCGCTCCCTTTCGCGTCATCTACGACGTCGGCAACAACATTCTGACCGCCGGCAATGCCGAACTCGTACTGTCGGAAAACGAGGATGACAGCTGGCACTACGTCCTGCAGACTCGCCCGCGAGGCGTGTTCAAACTCGCCGGCAAGGGGCACATTCTCGAGGAAAGCCACTTCCGGATCGTCGACAGCGAAAACGGCGTGGAACTGCAGTCGATCGACTACAAGTACCGGCAGGACAAGGAACGGCGTCGGTCGGTTGACGCCACCTGGGACTGGGAGGCGCGTGCAATCACCTCGACCTACCGCGGAGAGACCGCAACCTTCGACTTCGCCGCTCCGGTCATAGACCGCCTGTCGGTCACGCTGCTCATGATGAACGCGCTGCGTCACGACTTCTACGGCGCCACGATCAAGGTGTTCGACAACCATCGCATCAAGAATGTCGAATTGATCAACGAAGGCAATGAACTCCTCAAGACCCCCCTCGGCGACATCGAAACCATTCGCGTCACCAACCGCAACGCCGCCGGTGGCAGCCGCACCACCACCACCTGGTTCGCGCCTTCACTCGACTACATGCCGATCCGGATCGAGCAGCGGAAGCGCGGTAAGCTCGTGGCGCGCCTGAAACTCATCGATCTTGAAAACCGGCAGACGCGAGCACGCGAGGCAGACAACCAGTAACAGCAACAGCGGGCGGCAGCTGTCCGGGGCTTGTGCGCCAACTAGCGGCGGCGCGTCACGGAGAGGAGTATCGTTCCTGGCTCCTGCGCGTTCCTGGCTTCTGCGTCGAGGAAACGGGAGGAAAAACCGGCTGTGCAATGCGTCAGAAACGTTTCTCGAACACCGCCCTGAGGCCGTAGTCGGGTTCGTCCAGCGCTTCTGCGGCGGAATCGAACTCCACCGGCAACTGCATCTGCGCCGAGAAGGTGAAGCTGGGCCGTTCCCAGAACAGACTCGGGTTCAGGTACCAGGCGCCGGGGCCGAGGGTGTCTTCCTGTTCGGGCATGGCATCGACGTCGTGAACGTCGAAGTTCCCCTGCAGCGATAGCATCCACAGCGGCGAACCGGCGTCGAGACCGGTGAGCCCGAGACGCCGGCCCGTGGTGAAATCGAGTGACAGCACATCGGGCTGTTCGGCACCGTGCCGTTCGTCATCGAAGTATTCGAGGTTGACGTCGATACCGCCATACCAGAGGCGCCCGAGCCGACCGTAGGAAAGACCGAGCAGGCTTGAACTGACATAGGCAGTGCCATCGATGCGCTCGTTCTCGTGTTCGAACCGGACGCCCGCCGAATAGGCCAGACCGTGGTTGATCTGCGGCACGTCGACCTCGAGCAGACGATCATGCTCGCGGCTTTCGAGCGCCAGGCGCGAACCGGTGATCAGGCCAAGCCCATAGCCGCCGTTGCGCGAGAATTCGAAACGCCCGGGATGCACCCGCAGGGAAAACTCGGTCTGCCGATCCGGCGCTTCCGGCAATTCGACGCGAGAATAGCGGATACTATCGAGTTCACGATCATCGAAGCTGTAAGGGTCGATGAACATGATGGCAGGACTGCCGAAGCCGCTGCGCTGATCCACACTGTCCGGCGTTCGACCTGATTGTGCATGCACCGCGCCTGCGGTCGACAGGGTCAACAGCAGACTGGACAGGATGCAGTTCAGGCGGAACATGCCGTGGGATGGCCTCGGAAGACAGTCAATGGCATCTGCGATGCAGTATTGAGCTATTGTCGCAAAAAAACAACGACGCCATCAAGTCCTTTCACTGAAAGCACAGGTGTTTGCCTCTGCTCACCAGCAACCGACCACACTCCGCAGGATGATAGACCAGAATGACCATTCGGCAAGTGCCGACCCGGATGATGCTGCCGACGCGTTTCCGCCCGAGCCGAGCAAGAGCCAGCGCAAACGTGATACTGACGCGGTTCGAGCGCTCGGCGAAGAGCTCGCGGCACTGCCGGCATCGACACTCGACACCCTGCCGATTCCCGACGACGTACGCAGCGCCGTGGACGAGCTGCAGCGCATCAGCCGGCATGGGGCAAAAAAACGACAACTCGGCTATCTGGCCAGACGAATGCGGCAAATCGACCTCGCACCACTCCGGGCCGCCCTCGAGAAAGAGCGCAACGCAGCGCGACTCGAGATCCGCCGGCACCACCTGCTTGAACAGTGGCGCGACCGGTTGCTCGGCAAGGTTGCCGAAGAAACGCCCGCGGCCGCGCTGACCGCGCTCCTCGACAGCCACACGGGCGCCGACAGCCAGCGCCTTCGCCAACTGCAGCGCCAGGCTCTGGCGGAGCAGTCGACGGGCAAGCCGCCGCGGGCGGCACGAGAGCTGTTTCGGGAACTCAGGCAACTTTTCGCTGCAGCACAGGACGAACATGCCGCTATTGACGAGACGAATACTCGCGATCTGCCCTGATGCCTGCACCATCGGTCGAGACACACCATCAGACAGTCGACACTGCATCCCTGTCTGCGCCACCACGCTCATCGCGGCTGTCGATATTGCCGACACCACCGCTGGCCGCCCTGGCGGTGCTCGGCGTGCTGGCCGGCTGCGTCGTGCATTCCGTTGCCCCGCGAGCCACCCGACCCGATGTCGGAACGCCCGACCGGCAACTGGTTCTGATCGACGACCCGAGCAGCAACTCGCTGGCCGGTCCGATCACGCCGGGCGGGAACACCGAGCCGGAAGATCATCTCGCCACAGCCACGAACACAGCCGCAGGTGGACCCGGCAGATCGAGCCCGGCAAGCGGAGTACAGCAGCATCCGGCGCCGGCCACACCACCGCGAAACTCGGGCATTACCCGGCAACTGGGCCGGCTCTCGCCGGCAGGGCTCAGCGAACTCAGCGGACTGGCCCGCGCACGACACCGGAACGATCTCGTCTTCGCCGTCAACGACGGTGGGAATGCAGCTCGTCTCTACGCCCTCGACACCCGCGGCCAGCAGGTCGGTGGCTGGGCACTCGACATTCCCAACAACGATTTCGAAGCACTGGACAGCGCCGAGATCGGCGGTCGCCCGATGTTGCTGGTTGCCGACATCGGTGACAACAGACGACTTCGCCATGACATACGCATTCATCTCTTCGACGAACCGTTTCTCGGCAGTGGCAGCCGCATCGACGCCTGGCCTGCACTGACACCCCGCGCCACTCTGGTTCTCGAGTACCCCGATGGCGCGCGTGACGCCGAGGCCATGGCCGTCAGCCGAGGGCGCCTGTTCCTGATCAGCAAGGAGGGCGTGACGGGTGGCGCCGTTGCTTCCGCGCAGCTCTACGGTCTTGCCGAGCCCCTCGACAAAACACTGGCCGAAATCTTCACCGAACCTCATATCGCCGCCGCTGTTCCCGCAACACAGGGTTCGACCGCCGATGCCACAGGTGCATCACGCGCCGGGGCCGAAGCCGAAGCTGGGACCGGGGCGCCAGGATCATCGTTCGCCGCCGTCTCCACCGGCACCAGCGGCGAACCGCTCGGCGAACCGCTCGGCGAACCGCTCGGAGAACCGCTCGAAGTGAAACTGACCCTGATCCGCCTCGGCGCACTGGCGCGGCGCGCCCCTTCGCTCGAAGCACGCTTCGCGGCGCATCTTGCCAACGTGGACCTCGGCAGCGTCACGGCGCTCGACTTCGCCGACGACGATCGGCGCGCCTGGGTACTCACCTACCGCACGATTCTCGAGTACCAGCGAGCCGCCGAGGAATCCTGGGCCGATGCCTTTTCCCGCCCGGGCCGCCGCATTCACCGCCATGCACTCCCGCAGGCCGAAGCCATGACGCTGCTCGCCAACGACACGCTGCTGTTTTCGTCGGAACAGGCGGCGGCACGGGTCTGGATGGTGCCGGTAGGGCATTCTCCCTGACGCAATACGTCCCATGGGGTTCGCATGTGGTGAACCTCCCCCGGTTTCGTAGACACCTTCCTGAAGCAATGATGTGTCGAGAGGTGTCACATGAAGAAGTCCGGAACTCAACGTATTCGCTGCCGCCGCCAGTCACCTCGACGAAGGTGAAGCGCAAGTCCTGAGCCTGGCGCACGCACTGGGCTGCGGCGTTCTGATGGACGAGCGCCGTGGCCGCCAAACCGCGATCCGCCAAGGCGTATCCCTGTTCGGCGTGCTGGGTGTGCTGCTGCAAGCCAAGCGAACCGGCAAGCTCGAACGCATTGCACCCACATTGGATCGGATGCAGGCCAACGGCTACCGCATTTCACAGGCGCTCATCGATGAAGCCTTGCGGCTCGCTGGCGAAACCCGCTGATCCGTCAAACAGACAAATTACCGGAATCGCGTAACGCAGCCTGAAGAAACCGCCGGCATCAGCAGAATGCCGAGTGTGTGAGAAGGCGCATGGCGGCAGAAAGGCCGTTCGGTCATCAAGGCGCCGACCAGAGCGGAAAGGCGTGACACCGGTCGATTGATCTTGCAGGACCACCACCGGCGCCACGCCCCCCCCTTGCCGTACAGGACAGCCATCTCCGTATCGGCACTCTATTCCCTGATCTTCACCTCGCACAATCACTCAAGGGACGCGAGCGTGCCGCTGCCCGTCAGGCCCGACACCATTCACGACAACGCCGGAAAGCAACGGATCAGGGTTCACCGCCGTTGCCGAAAGTTGATTCACTGCCGCACACACGCCCATCAGACAGCAAGAGCACCGCTCGGTCTGCGAGTACTACGACCACGTCCCGCGCATGCTGCTCTGCGACAACCTGAAATCGGCCGTGCTCGATCGGCGGGGCGATGCCATCCGCTACGTGCGCGACAACCTCACTACATCCTGTCCTGTCGTCGTCGCCATGCGCCACCGGGAACACACGGATGCCCCGGCATATCGAACGTATCGCTCCGATGTTGTCCCTGAGCATAAAACGGATGAAGCTTCGAGCGATTGCAGGAATACCCGATGACCGGGAGCAACTCAGATCTGACAGGCATCCATCAAGACAACCCCGCCTCCTTTTCGCCGGGAATCCTTGAGGCCTCGATCGCCTCTCTGAGCACACTGGGCACCGGCACCGACAACCACCAGGAATGGATGTATTTCTGGTATACCTGATCAATGAGGGTATTGTAACGTGCGTAATTGAATTCATCATCGTCCATTCCACCCTTGAAAAGCCCCATGATCTCTTCTGCTTCAGGCACTGCACCCAGCCGGCCCGCAGAATTCAATTCATGCATTTTTGAGTACACCGGGTCGTATTGAGCATCCACACCCGACTCACAGACCGAATCTGCCAGATCGCACAGGATATGAATTACGGATGCCTGTCGAATGAACGCAACATCATATTCATTCTCCAGGTTGGGGTATTCAATTTCAATGTCCACATACGGCTCTGGATCAAAATTACCACTGCCAATATCACCATATGTACAAACTGTTTGATCCAGACCCAGCTGGCCATCTTCACAAACCTGACAGTAGAAGAACAGCAACCAGGCCACTGCCTGATTCAACTCATTGCAGTAGATGTCAAACGCGCTTCTTTTCATGTCGTTCATGATATGCAATTCACTCTGAATATGTAGCTCGCATCACTTTTCCGTGTGGCCGAGAGCCCATCCATGGCTCTTTTCGGCATTACCACCCGGAAACATCGCCCGTCACCACTCGACATTCGAGTACTTCTTCACCAGCGGCTCCCAGAAATCCATCACCTCGCCTATGGTCAGATCCTCACGATCATTGAATGCACCCCTGACATCCAGAATCTCGTT
>PDPU01000031.1 GCA_002746645.1 Gammaproteobacteria bacterium
ATCATGCTCCTGATGATCCCGTGACTCGGTCTTCTTCAGGCTCACTTCTCGTTGGAAACCGATCCCCCGTTCAGGCTCATGTGTCGTTGGACAATGCTCACCTTGTCGCTCTCGCTCCTGTTGCGGTAGAATCATGCTGTGTCCTGCACAGTGCCGGTATAGCTCAGTTGGTAGAGCAACTGATTTGTAATCAGTAGGTCCCGAGTTCGACTCTTGGTGCCGGCACCATTTTCTCTTTCCTCTGTTCCACGGACGTTTTCCACACCGCGCCCTCGGGTCAGTTCCGCCATCCGGCAGGCGCTGTCGTGGGCATCACCACAAGGCCGGCTTCAGGCAACACCGTAGGTATTGTCCTGACAACTCTTGAGTTCCGCCAATCGCTCGGCGCTGATTTCGGCGCTGATTTCGGACACGCCGCGCAGAACGAGCAAGGGGTCACGCACGACGTCGGCTCGCATCAGGTTCTCGAGTATTCGGGATTCACCGCCGGTGATGACGGTCGTGAGCGGGCCAACCGCTGCGACGGCTTCTTCGACCAGCCGGTCGATGGCGCCGACCGATGCATAGCCCGTACCTCCCGCAACGCCACTGGCGGTGTTCCGCGAGAAGGGCTCGATGATGCCGTCGGCCGCAAAGAGCGCAGCCGTGTAGCGGCCGAGCGAGCGACGCATGGTATAGATGCCGGGGAGAATGGCGCCTCCGATATGCTGCCCGTCCGCGTCGATGACATCCACCGTGGTGGCAGTTCCGGAATCGATCACGCACAGCGCACCATCGAACTGCGCGCGCGCTCCCGCCATGGCCGCCCAGCGATCCACGCCGAAAGTGTCGGGAACGCGATAGGCGTTCTTCATGCCCTTGAACTCCGCTGCCGAGCGTATCGCGACCGGGCGAAAATCGAAGTGCTGACAGCACCAGGCCGCCATGTTCGGCAGCAGCCGATCCCCGGCAACGTTCGACACCATGACGCTCTCGGGCCGCCGGCTGCCGAGGGCATCGAGCCATGTTTCCTCGAGCACCTCGTGCAGGAAGACATCGTGCCAGGCGAAGGCCTGCAAGGGGTGGATGCCGCTGTCGTCCTCGAAGGCAGACTTGCAGCGGGAATTGCCGATATCGACAAGGATTTTCATGCGTGCGAAGAGAATGCAGGAACGGCAGGGACAAGAGTATGACGCAAATGCCCTGACATCGGCTGGAACCACGTCAACATTGCCTCCACAAGGGAATGAATCCACTCCTCGAGGAAGCGAATCGACTCCTTGCGGTCACTGACGATCAGGGCTGCAGATCTGCTGCTCGCTGTTTCGATCGAACTGGCCGCATGTCAGGCCTTCCGGCCCTGTACCCAAGCGTCTTGACCGTGTGTCCATCCGTCTGGCACCGTGTCCATCCGCCTGACCCCATGTCCATCCGCCTGACCCCATGTCCATCCGCCTGACCCCATGTCCACCCGTCTGGCCCTGTGTCAGGCCTTCTCGCCATGCATCGACCCTTCCGGTCCTGAGTCAGTCATCCGGGCCGATTCGGTTTACCGAGCCGCACCGATACCTCTCCACTGTAAACATATTCTGTCAACGAGCTGCCATCCGGCAGTTGCCGTTCCAGCTTCAGGGCACCGTGAGCATCAACGCCGCGCGCGATCCAGTGATCGCCTTTCCCATCACCGGCCGAGCGAGCAATCAGGCGAACGTCTCGATCACGCAAGGCATCGACATCCGGCCACACCTCCGCAAACGCGGCCCAGCCCGCTGCATCGAATCGTTGCCACGCCTCCAGCACGGCCGCCACGCAATCGACCAGCAGACGATCGCGCAGCGGCCGACCGGGATGCGCCTCGTTCGGACGCTGTCGCTCTGCCAGGTGCCGACACTCGCGCGCCTGCAGTGACCAGTGCCGTTCCAGCGAAGTGGCCCCCATGCCCAGCTCCTCGTGTGCGTCTTCATGCACCATGTTGATGCCGATACCGGCCAGCACGCGAGTCTGCGGACGTGGTATCGAAGCTGCCGCTGCGGAATGAACCGTGCAGGTGTCCGGTATCGGCAGCACATCCATGAGGATACCGGCGATCTTGTGGTCCTCCACGAGTACGTCGTTGGGCCACTTGACGAGGGCTTCGACGCCACATTTCTGCGCGAGCGTCTGTGCGATGGCGATACCCGTGACGAGGCTCAGCCCCATGAGTTCCGGCGCGGAACGCGGGCTTTCGTGAAGCAGCGAAAAGGTCAGATTGCCTGCCGGCGTCTGCCAGTGCCTGCCACGCGTGGCAAGCCCGGCCTGCTGCCAATCGGTTGCACACACGAAGGGTGCGCGGGCAGCGCCCTCGGTGATTGCCGACTTCAGCCAGGTGTGCGTGGAATCAAGCGTATCGTGCAGTGAAACACCTGCATTGCCGAGGCCACACGCCGCAAGGCGCTCGCGGATGGCAGCGGCGTCGAACCCGATCACGCCGTCGGTTTCCCGAGTCGCGGCGCAGAAAGTGGTGCCCGAGGAACAACAGGGCGATGATTGCCTGCCGAACACCCTGAACTCACCGCGCCGGAATGGACAACGACCGACGGGCTGAATGCCGGCCGGTCGCTGTCTCTGACGTGACGCTGCAATGCTGTTCGACGGGCGTCAGGCTGCCGCATCGAGCAGATCGAAACGATCGGCATCCATGACTTTGGTCCAGGCCGCAACGAAGTCGTTGACGAATTTCCCGGCGTTGTCGTCCTGTGCATAGAGTTCGGCGTAGGCACGGAGAATCGAGTTCGAACCGAAGACGAGGTCGATGCGCCTGGCCGTGAACTTCGTCTCGCCACTGGCACGATCGACGATATTGTAGCTGTCGTCACCCGCCTTCTCCCAGCGGTTGTTCATGTCGGTGAGGTTGACGAAGAAGTCGGTGCTCAGTACGCCTTCGCGGTCGGTGAACACGCCATGCTTCGTACCACCGTGATTGGTGCCGAGCACGCGCATACCACCAAGCAGCACCACCATCTCGGGCGCGGTGAGCCCCATGAGCTGGGCGCGGTCGAGAAGCATCTCTTCGGGCGTGACCACGAACTCGGCCTTCTGCCAGTTGCGGAAACCGTCGGCAAGTGGTTCGAGCGAATCGAAGGATTCGGCATCGGTCATCGCGTCGGTCGCGTCACCTCGACCGGGCGAGAAGGGAACCTTCACATCGAAGCCCGCGGCATGCGCCGCCTGCTCGATGCCGCAGTTACCGGCCAGCACGATGACATCGGCGATGCTTGCACCGGTTTCCGCGGCAATGCGCTCGTAGACGCTCAGAACACGTGCGAGGCGCTCGGGTTCATTGCCTTCCCAGTCCTTCTGCGGGGCAAGCCGGATGCGCGCACCGTTGGCACCACCGCGCATGTCGGAACCGCGATAGGTACGCGCACTGTCCCAGGCCGTGGCAACCATGTCCGCCAGCGACAGCCCGGCAGCGGCGATCTTCTGCTTCACCGCGGCCACGTCGTAGTGCGTGTTGCCGGCGGGCACGGGATCCTGCCAGATGAGGTCTTCAGCCGGCACTTCGGGGCCGAGGTAACGGGCCTTCGGGCCCATGTCACGGTGCGTGAGCTTGAACCAGGCACGGGCGAAGACGTCCTTGAAGTACTCGGGATCGGCGCGGAAGCGCTCCATGATCTCACGGTATGTCGGGTCCATCTTCATGGCCATGTCGGCATCGGTCATCAGCGGCATGGTGCGGATGGCAGGATCTTCGACATCGGAGGGCATGTCTTCTTCCTCGATCTCGACGGGCTTCCACTGCCATGCACCTGCGGGGCTCTTCGTGAGTTCCCATTCGTGGTCGAACAGCATGTCGAAGTAGCCCATGTCGAACGTCGTCGGCTCCGTGGTCCAGGCGCCTTCGATGCCGCTCGTGTAGCTGTCGCGACCTACCCCCCTGCCGTTGCCGTTGGCCCAGCCGAGACCCTGCGCTTCGACCTCACCGGCTTCGGGCTCGACACCGACGAGATCGGGACTGCCGTTGCCGTGCGCCTTGCCGACGGTGTGACCACCCGCCGTCAGGGCCGCGGTTTCTTCGTCGTTCATGGCCATGCGCGCGAACGTCTCGCGCACCTGCTCGGCCGTCTTCAGGGGATCGGGCTGCCCGTTGACGCCCTCGGGGTTGACGTAGATGAGACCCATCTGCACGGCGGCAAGCGGGTTCTCGAGCGATGCCGGTGCGTCGACACTGTCATAGCGGGTGTCGGACGGCGGCAGCCATTCCCTCTCGGCACCCCAGTAGATATCCTTCTCGGGGTGCCAGATGTCTTCGCGACCGAAGGCGAAGCCGAAGGTCCTGAAGCCCATGGATTCGTAGGCGACATTGCCGGCGAGAACCATGAGGTCGGCCCAGCTGATCCTGTTGCCGTACTTCTTCTTGATCGGCCAGAGCAGACGGCGGCCCTTGTCGAGGCTCGCGTTGTCAGGCCAGGAGTTCAGCGGCGCGAAGCGCTGGTTGCCGGTGCCGGCGCCACCGCGGCCGTCGGCGAGACGGTAGGTACCGGCGGCATGCCAGGCCAGACGCACCATGAGGCCTCCGTAGTGGCCCCAGTCGGCCGGCCACCATTCCTGGCTGTCGGTCATGAGGTGTTCGAGGTCCTTCTTCAGCGCCTCGACATCGAGCTTCTGCACTTCCTCGCGGTAGTTGAAATCCTTGCCCATCGGGTCGGGCCTGGTATCGTGCTGGTGCAGGATGTCGAAGTTCAGTGAACTCGGCCACCAGTCGGTCACCGAGCGAGAGGTCATGGTGTTGCCACCGTGCATTACCGGGCACTTGCCTGCTGTCATGTCGTTCATTGCCTGCCTCACTGGCGGGCCATGTCTGGCCCTGCTGTAAATGAATGGAGTCCGAATGACTCGGTTCATTGATTCTGCCGAGGCCGTCATCATTTGTATAATTGATTGTTTTTATCAGCGTGATAGGCTCTGCCTATGAATCTCAGAGACCTCGAATACATACGGGCCGTTGCCCGGCAGGAACACTTCGGCCACGCTGCCGAGGTCTGCCACATCAGCCAACCGGCCCTCTCCACCCAGGTCAGGAAACTCGAGAACGAACTCGGCGTGACCCTGTTCGAGCGGGACAACCGCTCGGTTCGGGTAACCGAGATCGGAGCGAAGATCATCGCGCTGGCCGAGGAGGCACTGACCGTTGTCGATGCCATTCGCCTGACGGCGAAGACGGCACACGATCCGCTCTCGGGCGAGCTGGCCGTCGGTTCGATCCCGACCGTCACGCCCTACCTCATTCCGCACTTCGTGACGCTCTCGCAGGAACAGCTGCCGCAACTGCGCCTGAAGTTCCGCGAAGAGATCTCGGCGCGACTGAATCGCGCCCTGCTCGAAGGCTCGCTCGACGCCGCGATTCTGGCCACGCCACCGGCCGACCCACGCCTCGATGCCATGGAACTCTATGACGAGGACTTCTGGGTGGTGCTGCCCCGCGGACATGCGCTCGAAGCACACCCCGCCATCGACATCGACGACTTGCCGGTCGACGAGTTGCTGCTGCTCGCCGAAGGGCACTGCTTTCGCGACCAGACACTCGATCTGCTGCACCAGCCGCATCGCCGCGATGCCGACGACATCAGCGCAACCAGTCTCGAAACGCTCGTGAACATGGTGGTGGCGGGGCAAGGCATCACGCTGGCACCGGCCATGGCGCTTTCGGGAAGCTGGACCAACGATCACCGCATCGGCATTCGCAGGCTCACCGACAACAGCGCCTGCCGGCGCATCTACCTGACGTACCGGAAGAGCTTTCCGAGAAAGATACTGCTGGAAAAACTTGCAGCTCTGGTGCTGGAAAGGCCACCGACCTGCACCGAGCTGCGTCAGACGAGCACGGCTCGGGTGTCAGGAGCCTGCAGCTGCACCGCCGAGCCAGCGTTCCAGCAGTGTGGCATCGGTAATCGCGAGCCTTGCTGTATCGGCGGGCGCTGTACGAATCGGCAGACAGCTCTCCATGATCATGCCGTCCCGGAAGTAGTGCAGCGGCACCGACCCGGCATGGCGCTCACGCTCGAGAAGCAGTGAAAGATTGCCACCGTTGACCGCACGCCTGCCGATGGCGACGAGCGTGTCACCGCCGGCAAGCCCTGCCGCTTCTGCCGGACTGCCGTTGATCACCTGCTGTACCAGAAGGCCACGCGGCGATGCCGCCGTGGTCGCACCGAACCAGATCACCGGAGGCCTGTTCTCGTCCTGAGTTGGCTGCGACGCCGCCCTGTCGTCACCATCGGCAGCCCCGCCTGGCCGGAACATGCCACGATCACCGTCGCCACCACGGGGCACCCAGCGAAGTGACACGCCGAGACTCGCCAGAGCCTCGACCAGCGGCAGTTCTTCGGTACCGTGCAGATGGCGCGCAAAGAAGTCGTCGAGATCGATACCGGCAATCTCGGCAGCGACGGCTTCCGGCTCACGCTCACCGACACCTTCGCCACCCGAATCCAGCCAGCGCTGCCACAGCACGCGCATGATGTCATCGAGACTGCGTTCACCCTGCGTGGCCTCGCGAATACGCGCGTCGAGACACAAGCCGATCAAGGCACCTCGCGCGTAGTAACTGACGATGGCGTTGGGCGCGTTCTCGTCCTGCTTGTAGAACTTCGTCCACGCATCGAAGCTCGATTCGGCCACGCTCTGCGTCAGGCGCCCCGGACCACGCTGCACGCGCGTGAGCGTCTTCGCCAGGAGATCGAGATACTGCGCGTGGCTGATCAACCCGCTGCGCACCAGGGCAATGTCGTCGTAATAGGAGGTCATGCCCTCGAAGAACCACAGCAGGCTGGTATGCACTTCACGATCGAGCCGGAAGGGAATGAAGCACGCGGGCTTGATGCGCTTGATGTTCCAGGTATGAAAATACTCGTGGCTGCAGAGACCGAGGAAACGGATGTAGTGATCGTTCTTGTCATCGTGCACCGTGGTGCCCGCCGCAGGGAGATTTTCGGGCATGGCAAGGAGCGCTGTCGAATTGCGGTGTTCGAGTCCGCCATAGCCTTCACCGACGATCGTCGTCATGAAGAGGTAGCCATCGACCGGCGCTGGGCGGCCGAAGAAATCGATTTCCCACTCGCAGATGCGCGCCAGATCCTGCGACAGCCTCTCGGCCGCGAAGCTCACGTCACCACTCACCACCATGCGATGCGGCACGCCGCCAGCCTCGAAATCGATGGTGGCGAAGTCGCCCATCTCGACCGGGTGATCGATCAGTTCGTCGTGACTTGCCGCCCTGCGGCGGCCGAAACCCGCATTGTCAACCTTGACCACGTCAAGCATCGTGGCCACGCGCCACGTGTCGGCATCGAAGCCGTCGGGCCGGTGCAGATCAACCGTGACCGGCATGTCCTCCTGCCCGACCACGGCCAGAAAGGTGCTGGTGCCGTTGAAGAAGGCATGGCTGCGGTCGACGTGCGCCGATCGCACCGAACGGTCCCAAGCATAGACGCGCATCGACACCTCGAGTGAGTCAAGCCCCGCCGGCGCCTGCCAGCTCGACTTGCCGAGCTTCTCGAGGGTCACCGGCCTGCCGTCTCCGACAGCCGCCATCGACACGATATTCCGCGAAAAGTCCCGAATCATGTAACTGCCCGGAATCCAGCTCGGCAGTGTCAGACGCTGACCTTCGGGGGCGGGCGAATCGATGGTCAGGGTCACATCGATCAGATGTGCGTCGGGGTCGGTGATGCGGACGTCGTAGTGGATGCTCATGTGCAGGGCAGTGCCGGGAGTGTTGTTGCCGCGAATTGCGTGTCGGGGGCATCAATGATACCGGCCCGGCACCCGACCTTACTGGTTCTCGACTGTCGCGACAGCGCATCCGGCCGTGACGAGTCGGAGCGCGCCGGGAAGCGCGCAACGGAACGCATGGCGGAACGCATGGCGGAACGCATGGCGGAACGCATAGCGGAACGCATGGCAGAGCGCCGGAGTGCGAATCCATCGCCCCCTGGCTTCATTGTCTTCAGTTCACGACTCGACACCGGAACCCTTCAGTTTCGACCGGATGCTGCCGCCAAGGGGCAGGCGCAGGATCTGCGCACCGTGCGCAAGTGTCGAAAACACCCTCTGCACGCTTGCATCCACTCCGACTTCAGTAACGGGAGCATGAAAGCGAACCTGCCATTGTCACCTCAGGTGGACTGGATCTGCACCGAGATTCTCTGCCACGATGGGCGAGGATTGACATGCGACTCGGCGAAGCCGGTCTCCAGCGGGCGGAGTGTATCCGGCACTTTGCTCGTTAACGCGCTGGTGGTGCTCGCCCTGCTGATGCCTTTCACGGTGCGCGCCGACACTACCTTCCAGCAGATGAACGCCGATGGTAGCGTCACCTACAGCGATGTGCCGATGGCCGATGGCGAACTCCTGCGTACGAGCTATCGCACCAGGGCGTTGCGAAAACACACCGGAGCCGACTGCGGCAACAACACCGAAACCCTGATGGATCAGCGAGCCCGGCACTGGCTGCCGGCCATGCGCACGGCTGGCGAACGCAATGGTCTCGATCCGCTCCTGCTCCTCGCCATGGCGCGGGTCGAGTCCTGTTTCGACCACAAGGCCGTGTCACGCGCCGGTGCCCAGGGGCTCATGCAGTTGATGCCCGGCACCGCGCGCGAGATGAACGTCAGCGACAGTTTCGACGCTTCCGACAACATCAGCGGCGGCAGTGCCTACCTTGCACGCATGCTGGCCGAGCACAACGACGACCTCGAACTCGCGCTGGCGGCCTACAACGCCGGGCCGGGCAACGTGAGGAAGCACGGCGGCGTGCCACCGTTTCCCGAAACCCGGCGGTACATCAAGCGGGTGCTGGCGGTGCGAAAGCGCTATGCAGACCTGGCGTTGCTGGACTGAAGGCGCCGAGCGCAGTGTGCATCACGTTCTTCGAAGCCATGCTCGGAAGTCCGTTTCAGAGCTGACTTCAGAGCTGACTTCTGGCACGAATCATGCGCCCTGATCGGACAAACCCACCGACAGGATCACATCAGACCATGGCATTCCGATCAACGCGCATCGCCCCCACCCTGCCCTTCGCGATGGGAATCCTCACCCTCGCACTGTCAGCCTGCAATTCGTCCAGCGATTCCTCGACACCGATCGTTGCCCAGGCGGTCGACGGTTACATCGTGGGCGGTTCGGTGCGATGCGACGAGATCGCGAACGGCGGTACGGCCGCAGGCGGACGACTGACCTGCCCCCAGGGCACCGAACTCATGCACGTGAGCGGTGGCTCCGACGTCGGTTTCGACGCAAACGCCACGTCCGGCACCATGACATTTGCCGGCCAACTCGTCGCCCCGTCGTCGCTTTCCTGGGTAACGCCCCTGTCGACGATGGCCGTCGCCATGGCCAGCAATGACGGCAACTTTGATGCCGGACGTTTTCACGCGGCCGAACGGGCACTGGCAACGGCGCTCGGCGAACCCGAACTGGATCTCGACGCCAACCCGGCGGAAAACATGCGCAACACTCGACTGAATGCGCAACTGCATCAGATCATGACCGCATTCGCCGTCTCGCCGGATCAGTATGGCGAAGTCGCCGGCGTGTTCGCGGAGTTCTTTGCCGAACGAGCAGCCTCCGGACTCGCCATTGATCTCGGCACCGGTGCCGGCGACACCATGAACGCCATCAATCAGCGTCTCGAGCGCGACTCTTCAGCACTGGCCATCGAGCAGGATCAACTTGACCGGATCATTGCGAGCGTCACGTCGACGAATCAGCAACTTGCGGCAACCGGTACACCGGATGGCGTTGTCGACATCGCCATCGCAGCTGCCAAACCCAGCGTGATGGGTCTTGACAGGGAAGCCGATGCGGTCTGGTTCAAGACCCACGACACTGCCACTTTCCGGGCTGAAAGCATCGACGGTCTGGCGTCGAATCGGCGTATCGATGGTCAGTACATGACGGTCATTCCGGCCGATATCGCCTCCGTCAGCCTCAGCCCCGTCGCCTTCGACATCTACGAAGACCTCAACCGTGTTCCCGTGTCGATGGCCTTCGAACTGACCTCGACCGACAACGACGACCCGCGTGGCATCAGCGCCGCCATCGAAGGCGTGAAACTCACTGCCTGGCAAGGGGAATCGGGCACCTTGCGTGTCGAGGTTCCTGCCGGCACCGACATCAATCTGACGCACACCGACAGCAGGGGTACGCTGACGCGTACCTTGATCGACATCGAGAATGGCAAGCTTTTCGACGCGATCGATGGCGAACTGAGACTGCGCCTGGGCGAGTTGCGCGATGCACTCGAAAAGCATGATCTCGAAGACATCACCGACACGGATGGCAACTACCGCCTGACGATGGTCATTGGTGGCATCGCCTTCGACATGATCCGCAATGGCAAGGCTTCACCCGCGGAACGCTACACGGTCGATGCCGGTAACGTGGCGGTTACGGGCTCGGGCCTGCAGGGCTACGTGACGATCACCGAAGGCTCCTTCTGATCGAAGCCGGACCTCGGCAGATCAGGCCTGGCACGACAACACGATGAGCGGTTGCGCGCTGCTGAAACGGGGTGGCCCGGGTGGTGAACGCCCGGGCCGGATCATGCCCGTCATGGCCCTGGCAACAACACTGCTGGCCGTGCCTTCCGGCGCAGTCAGTGCCGCTGGCCCCTTTTCGGATCAACTGGCAGCGCCTTCCGGCATCAACGGACTCTTCATCCACACGAGCGGCAGCGGCGACACGGTCGATTACGCGCCGAACATCGGCGGTGGCGAGCACGCGCCGGCAGAACGCCGGCAACGCTATACCGAGACCGGTGCCGGCATCGTCTGGTCGCCGCTTGCACCACTCGAACTGTCTCTGTCGTTCGCGCGTCGCCACCTCAACGGCATGCGTGACGCCTACGAACTCGATGCCTGGTCGGGTGAACTGCGCACCCGGCTCACCCCAGAGGATTCAAGGACACACGCTCACCTTGCCATCGGTCTCGCGACCAACAAGAGCGACCGCCTCGTCAAGAATTCCTGGACACGCATCAACGGTGCACGGCTGACCGAAGTCAGTCTGCAGGATGCGCGCGACCGTACCCTTCACGCGGATCTGACGACAACCACACCGCTCACCCGCAACATCACCGCGAGCGGGCTGATCGGTATCGGCCGCGTCGCGGTCGAGCATGCTGCGCTCACGGGTTCCGGATCGGATGCGCGCGGCTGCGAATACGACTTCAGCTTCACGGGTACAAGCGGCCTGCTGAAACAGCCTCGCCCCTGCGGCAACATCCTTGCGTTCGAGCAAACGTATGCGAGCGAAGCCGCCATCGACGATCGCTTCGGTCTTGCTCCGTCGAAAGACATCGCCTGGCAGGGTGACTACTGGCGCATCGGCGCCGGCGCAAGTCTTGCGCAGGGACGTTTCGACGCCAACGTCGGCGTTCGCTGGCGTTACTGGCAGGAAAATGACCTGATGGCCGCCATTCGCGAACGTGGCAATGGCCCGATCACCATCAGCAGAACCGCATGGCTCGGCATGGGTTGGCGGCTGTCACCATCGCTTCGCATCGGCGCGGCTGCCGTCTGGCGCAGCGCACCGCTACTGAACGAAGCTCCCGTGCTCTACAACGCCCTGTCGGTGAATCGCTATCACGGCGAGGCGATGACCTTCACTCTGGGAGTTCAGCTGTCGCTCTGAATC
Source organism: Gammaproteobacteria bacterium (assembly GCA_002746645.1). Lineage (GTDB taxonomy): Bacteria > Pseudomonadota > Gammaproteobacteria > Granulosicoccales > Granulosicoccaceae > Granulosicoccus. Next base: position 11,656 of record PDPU01000031.1, read on the forward strand.
GCGGCCGGTTTCCGCCCTCGTTCCCTTCGACGTGGGTTCGGACGGCCAGCACACGGCATCGGAACGCGAGTTCGCCAGCGGGCAGTCCCACGCAGGACATTGGAATTGACTGCCCGAGGTTCATATAATCCCCTCCCTGTTCCCGTTTTCCCGAGCACCCCACCCCATGGCCAGCAACGAACCGGCCCCGGCGAGCAATTTCATCCGCAACATCGTGAAAGCCGACGTCGCGAACGGAAAGCACGACGGGCGCGTGCTGACGCGCTTCCCGCCCGAACCGAACGGCTACCTGCATGTCGGTCACGTGAAGTCGATCTGCCTGAACTTCGGCATTGCCGAGGAGTTCGGGGGGCAATGCAACCTGCGTTTCGACGATACCAACCCCGGCAAGGAAAGCACCGAGTACGCCGAAGCCATCGAGGAAGACGTGCGCTGGCTCGGTTTCGAATGGGCCGAGCATCGTCATGCCTCGGACTATTTCGAACAACTCTACGACTACGCCTGCCAGCTCATCAGGGATGGCAAGGCCTATGTGGACAGCTCGACGGCCGAGGAGATGCGCGAGATGCGCGGCACCCTCACGGAGCCCGGCACCGAGAGCCCCTGCCGTGATCGCCCGATCGAACAGAACCTCGACCTCTTCGAACGCATGCGCGCCGGTGAATTCGAGGACGGGGCGCATGTGCTGCGCGCGAAGATCGACATGAGCGCGGGCAACATCAACATGCGCGATCCGACACTCTACCGCATCCGCAAGATGGACCACATCCGTACCGGCGATGCCTGGAACATCTACCCGATGTACGACTACACGCACTGCCTTTCGGACGCCATCGAGGGCATCACGCACTCCCTCTGCACGCTCGAGTTCGAAGACCATCGCCCACTCTACGACTGGGTGCTCGATGAACTCGAGACACCCTGCCACCCGCAGCAGATCGAATTCGCGCGCCTCTCGCTCGAATACACGATGCTGTCGAAACGGCGCCTGATCCAGCTCGTCGACGAGGGTCACGTGCAGGGCTGGGACGATCCGCGCATGCCGACCATCGTGGGCATGCGCCGTCGCGGCTACACGCCGGCCGCCCTGCGGGACTTCTGCGAACGCATCGGCGTCACCAAGAACGATGCCTGGATCGAGATGGCCGTGCTCGAAGGCGCCATTCGCGATGATCTGAACGTCAATGCCGAACGCCGCATGGCCGTGCTCGACCCGCTGAAGGTCGTGATCACCGACCTTCCCGAGGATCATGAACAGATACTCGATTTTGCCAATCATCCGCAGAACGAGAATGCCGGCCGGCGCGATGTCGGTTTCACGCGCGAGATCTTCATCGAGCGCGAGGATTTTTCCGACCACCCGCCACCGAAGTACCAGCGCCTGGTCGAGGGTGGCGAAGTGCGCCTGCGCGGCAGCTACATCATCCGTTGCGATGAGGTGATTCGCGATGACGCGGGCAGGATCATCGAACTCCGCTGCAGTCATGATCCTGATACCCTCGGCAGGAAGCCCGAAGGGCGCAAGGTGAAGGGCGTGATCCACTGGGTGTCGGCGAAAACGGGCGTACCCGCCGAGGTGCGCCTGTATGACGTATTGTTCACCGAATCGAACCCGGCTGCGGCTGCCGATGTGGCGAGCGTGCTGAACCCCGAATCGCTCACGATCGCGGAAAACGCCATCGTGGAACCGGCGCTCGCCGCTGCCCTGCCCGAGACCCGTTTCCAGTTCGAACGCCTCGGTTACTTCGTGGCCGACCGGCATGACCACACGGAATCACGTCCCGTGTTCAATCGCACGGTATCGCTCCGGGATACCTGGGCAAGGTAGACCGCCGTCCGTGCCGCCTTTCCGAAGGGGCCGCATCGTTCGCGTCGAGGTCATCGGCCTGCACTCACCCGAACTATCCGAAATACCGGTTTGACGGGACGCCGATCAGGGTCTATCTAAAGAGGTGTCATGTGCGTCGGTTCGACGGCACCTCAACGGCTGCGGACGATGGCCGACGGGTGCTCCCGAACCAATGCGCGCAATGAAACCTTGTTCCCTGGTGAGAGAAACCCATGCCGAAGACGACCCATCACATGTTTCAGCACAGCATCATCGCTGCTGCCGTCATTTCCCTGTCTGCCTGCTCGACCACGCCGCGCAACGACGGCATGGAGCCGACAGGCCCCGTGAAGGTGGCCGCGAACGTCGCCCGCTCGACCATCGACGTCAGCGCCTGGACCATCGACAAGACGGTTTACATGCTGGGTTTCAGCGACAACGACCCGGGCAGGCTGAGTGAGCGCAACACGCACCGCGCCCCGACTGACGAGTCCGGCACGATCGTGGCCGGCAACGACACCAACTCACCTGCGGAGACGGTCGTCACCCAGAGCGTCGAAAGCGCCGATGTGCGCGTGATCGGCAGCGTCAGCGACGAAACACTCATGAGTACCGGGCAGACCACGGAGGCAGGAAACAAGGTGCCTGCGCTCGATCCCAACGTTCCTGCCGCGACTCAGGCTGCAGCCGATTCCGGTGCAGACGCCGGGCCGCCAATCGCCGAAAACGCTGCATCGAGCATCAACAGGAACATCGCCTGGAATGATTCGATTGCCGTCGCAAACGGCTTCGAGGCCATCCCCGGCAGCGACCGCCAGTCGCCGGTACCGGCGATGTACGAACACAAGGTGGGCGGCAGTGAAACCCTCTGGGACATCGCCAAGGCCACCACCGGCGACGCCACCAACTGGCACATCATCGCCGATCTCAACCAGCTCGGTCCGAATGCCACGGTCTTCCCCGGCCAGAGTCTCGAGATACCGAGCGACATGCTCCGCCCCGAACTCCGCCAGGCAAATGGCACCGACGTCGCTGCGGCCGACACAGGTGCACACACCGATGCAACCCCGACCGCTGTCGACACGGCAAGCGATCCCACCGGCAAGCTGGTCGCAAGCAATGGACCGGCCGCCCTGCATGAAAACGCCGATTCGCCCCTGACCGGAGAGACCCTGGCATTGGCTCGTCAGAACGAAGCTGCTGCCGCACATTCAATGAGCGCCGCTGCGACGCCGGTTGCGCCCATTGACGACGCTGCCATGATGAATGCGCGCTCCGTACCCGGCAAGACCTTCGAACTGGGCAACCGGGAAACGCTCTGGGACTTCGCCAAACGCACCACCGGTGACGCCACCAACTGGCAGGCCATCGCCGTGCAGAACGGCTGGGACGACGAGCAGGCCAGAAAGGTCTTCCCCGGTCAGCGCATTGATGTACCGGCCTCGCTCCTCAAGGCCGAACTCCTCGACGGCGACGGCAAGGTCGCGGCCGAAGCTCCCGTGAACGACACGGGCGACGTCAGCGAACCGGATGCCGCAGCTGCGATGCTCCGGGACAGCGAAACCGCCGTCGAATCTGCCACCGACACCCTGACCGGGGGCGTCGTGATCGAACCGGTCGCCGACGCGCTCCCCACCGACGATTCCGCCGCCGATGCGACGGCCGCGGTGCTCGCCGGCAGCAACAATCAGGAGGAGATTCGCATCGTCGAGGCCACCTACCGCAGCGAGGATACCGTCGAACTGCCAATCGAGACCGAGACCGATGCAACTGATGCAACTGCAGAAACCACCGCGGCCACCGCGCCTGCCGATGCAGACGCCCTCACGACCATCACGGTCAGTGGCACCTACTACCCGAAAGCAGTCTACAACGATGCCGACTTCTCCTCGAGCCTGCTGATGCGCGTATCGCCCGGCGAGGAACTCTCGGTACGACGCGTGGACAATGGCTGGTATGAAGTGGAAACCGGCAAGGGCACGGGCTACATGCACGAGCGCGACATCCAGTAGAGCGCAATCGGCACGAACCCCGGCACACCACCGGAATTCGGCGCCACAACAGCCCTCCTTTTGAAGAGGCCCGGCCAATCATTTGGCCGGGCCCTTTTCTTTGGGCGCTCGAATTTGCACAATAGTGGAGGCTGTCTCTCGCTTTGACAGGCAGCTTTCCGATCACTGTCTCATTGTGCCGGGCGATGACGCGTGACAATGACCGAGGTCGAAGTAAACAAGCCGCCAGCCGGTATTCAACCAGAGTGCGGCCAGGTCGGACAAGAACATGCATACAAGTACCTGCACGAACACCATCCTTCTGCTGCTGGCGATGACGCTATCGGGCGGCTGCGCCTCACTAGGCAGCAATGCAAAGTCGGAACCCGACCCCATGTTGACCTATGTGGTCAAGCGTGGCGACGTTCTCGGCAACATTGCCGAGACCTTCACCGGCGACATCGGCAACTGGCGCGAAATCGCCGCCATCAACGGCATCAAGGACGCACGCATGCTGCGCGTCGGCGACACCATCCAGATTCCCGTGGCGATGCTCGAAAACGCACCCGATGACGATGAAGGCGAAGTGGCGCTGTCGGGATCGGGCACCCACGACAATGCCGGCACGAACCAGCGGAGCGCACGTCGTGTTGCTGCGGGACGAGAGGTCGCCGATGCCAGTCAGGGCACCGCCGGGAAGCGATTGCCCGCCCAGGCGATTGCCGTGGAACGACAGGCATCCCCCGGACAGACCCGCACTCGTGTGGTACCGACGGCTCGCGTCGAACTGAATTCGGCCAACGCCAACCGTGAGTTCGACCTCGTGCCGATGGAAAACGGCGAGCCTGCCGAACGCCATTCACGGGTGCGCGTGGTCGGCAGCTACACGCCCAGGGGGCTCTACGAAAAGCCCGCCAGCTGGTCACGCCTGGTGCGGCGCGTGGCACCCGGCAGCACCTTTGCCGTGGAGCGCGTGAGCAATGGCTGGTTCCTCGTCGAAACCGACAACGGATCTGCCTGGCTCAGGCCCGACGACGGTGAACTCGTCGAGTAGGTCTCTGGCTCTCTCGGGCACCAGCATCTGCCGATCGTGTCAATTCTGCGTGCGGTTGCTGCGTGCCACCACACTTGAAGGACAGCTCACCCGACACCATACTGCAACCCTACTGAATCCGAATCCCGGAGTACCCATCGCATGAACACCCTGTCCGGAGCCGGCAGACCCGCACTTGCCGCCGTCACGCTTCTTGTCGTCGCCGGCTGTACCCAGGAATCACAGAACAAGATCGGCCGTGCCGTTCAGAACTGGACCGGTACCGACGGCGTCATCGAAATCTACGCGGGCAACAAGCTCGTCAGGCGCTTCATGAACATCGACAAGATCTCCACCGCCTCGAGCACCGGTGGCGAGATCGCGGCACGCCCCTATCGCTTCGGTTACGGCCACATGGACATGAACCTCGATGGCACCATCGACCGTGAAGAGCGCGACAAGGGCAAGGTCTATTTCGAGTTCAGTGACTACTCCACCTCCTACGTCTTCTACGAGAATCCCTGATCGCTCCATTTTGCAAGATGCTGCATGATCGCGTCGATTATCGGCACGTTGACGTCAGTAGACTGGCGGATCGGGAAAAAAGCCCGTTACAAGCCTTTACAGGACAGCAAAGCAAGCTACATTCATTGCACGTGATGCAAGATTGAGTCTGGTGTCACGTTCTCACCCCCAATCTAGGGCCCGTTTCCGCGGGCCCTCTTTTTTGCCCGCGGTATAATCGCCGACGCCCTCCCCCTTCCGGATTGCCACCATGCGCATGGACTACTTCAGCGAGCTCGTCAGCAAGGCCATCGACGGTGCCGACGCGGAAGTCACGGGCGATGGCAGCCAGTTCGAAGTCCGTGTGGTCAGCGAGCGGTTCGACGGACTCTCGACACTCGATCGCCACAAGCTCGTCTACGCCACGCTCGACGAATACATCAAGTCGGGCGCCATCCACGCCTTGTCGATTCGTGCCTACACGCCGGCGGAATGGGAAGCAGCAACCAGCGGCGCCTGAACAAAGCCGGGAAGCCCCATTTCGGAATGGGCTGACGCGGGTGATGATCACCTTGTCTCGCGCGAGACTGTGTCGATACCCGCGCGGGCGGATGCCGATGTCTCGAGCGCACGCCGCCCTGCCACATCCCGCGCGAACTGCGCCGCCACACGGCCACTCCGGTTACCGCGCCTGAGCGCCCAGCGAAGCGCCTCGGCACGAAGTGCCTCATCGAAGCCGGTGACGCCATGCCTGTCGAGCCACAGCGCCACCGCCTCGAGGTAGGTATCCTGCGAGAAGGGATGGAAGCTGAGCCAGATGCCGAAGCGTTCGGACAGCGAGATCTTCTCTTCCACCGCCTCGCCGTGGTGCAGCTCGCCGTCGACGATGCGCGAGTGTTCGTTGTCGACGAGTTGTTCAGGCAGCAGGTGACGGCGATTCGACGTGGCGTAGATCACGACGTTGTCGGGTGTCGAGGCTGCCGAGCCATCGAGAGCGGCCTTGAGGGCTCGGTAGCTGCCGTCGCTCGCATCGAAGGAAAGATCGTCGACGAAGAGGATGAAGTGCTCATCACGGCCGGCGAGCGGCGCAACGATCGAGGGCAGATCGATGAGATCGTGCGCATCGACTTCGACAAGCCGCAGTCCCCGGTCGTGATGGCGTTGCAGCATCGCCTTGACGAGCGATGACTTCCCCGTGCCGCGTGCGCCCCACATGAGCACGTGGTTTGACGGAAGCCCGGCGAGAAACTGACGCGTGTTGGCGTCCACCGTCTCGAGCTGACGCTCGATGCCGACGAGATCCTCAGGGGCAATCAGACGGATGTTCTCGAGCGGCTCGAGTCTGCCGACGTTATGACCACGCCAGCGCCAGGCCAGCGCATCACCGTCCATCACGAACGCCTCTTCTGGCCTGAATATCGCTTGCAATAGCATCACGAGACCGTCCAGACGGTGCAGCAGACGTTCGATTTCCGGCGTGGGCTGAGTGGTCATGGCGGGGGATGGTCGGCACGTCGTGGTTGGCTGGGAAACGCATGTTAACCCGGCTGATCAACCCGGCGAAACGCCAGCAAACCGGCTCCTTCGGGGAGCGAGACGCTCAGAGCGGAACACCGATACAGAGAACAATGCCGAAGCCGAAAGACGCGACAGGGGATGCCACAGGCCCCGTGGAGCGAATCATCACCGAACAGGCGCGGAGCCCGGGACTCAGCCAGGCGGCGCTCCGGCGTCCCGAACTTGCCGTGACCCTGCCGGGTTTCGACGACAGTCTGACGCCGGCCGACTGGCTGCAACAGATTGCCGCGCTCCTGCAGCTCAGCAGCACGCGCACCGAGTCGAGCATCCGTACGACACTCTCGGTCGGCATCCAGCGCGGTCGCCTGACACTCTTCGTGCCAGCTGACATGGCCAGCCTGCAACCGGCCAGCCTGCGCTGGCTGACGGCCTTCGCCGGGGCGCACGATCTACGCATGGTGGAGGATCGCCGCCAGGTCGATGTGAGGCCACTCCGCGAACAACGACTGAACGAGGGACGCGAACTGCCGCTCGGTCTCGCCATGCTCCTTGCCGAGACCGGCATGCCCGGCAAGCCGCGAAAGCCCTCTTCCCCCGACCGCCTCGGTGCCGGTAACGCCGCCCTCGATCTGCCGACGCTCGTGTCGGCCGCGGCGCGCTCGATGATGGACAGCAAATCCGTGAGCCTGCCCGCGAACCCCATGCTGGAAAAGGCACTCGGCGACGACTGTGGCGAGGTGAAGGCCTGGGCCTGCCGCCTGCTGACCAGCGAGATGACCACGATTCTGAGCCAGTTCCATGCAAAGGGTCTGCATGCCATCGGCTATTCGACGGGCAATCAGTATGCCTTGCAGGTGCTGCTGGCCGGCGGCAAGCTCGATGAGGGTCGATTCTGGTGCCCACCCGCCTCGCTCTCGCAGCACCGCATCGGCTTCCAGCTCTTTCCCGGCAAGACCCCCGAACAGGATGTCGGCATCCTGCACGTGCCGCATTTCATTGACCTTGCCGACAGTCCCAACCCCTGGTGGTTCGAAGCGGAGAAGGTTTCGGACTAGACTCCCTGCCTTGACGGGCAACTTCGGGAACGACAGTTCGATGAGCGACGATTCTGCACGCGTACTCCTCGGGAAGGGCGACAACCACGTGGCGCTGCTGGCGCGTTATGCCAACCGCCACGGCATGATTGCCGGCGCCACCGGCACCGGCAAGACCGTGAGCCTGCAGGTGCTCGCCGAAGGGCTCTCGCGCGCGGGCGTGCCGGTGTTCATGGCCGACGTCAAGGGCGATCTTTCCGGCATCTCACAGCCCGGCAAGCCTCACCCGAAGATCGACGAGCGGCTCGAGGTCATCGGCATCGACGACTACGCCTTCGCGGGCAACCCCACTCTCTTCTGGGATCTCGAAGGCAAGAGCGGCCATCCGATCCGCACCACCATCACCGACATGGGCCCTGCGCTCCTGTCGCGACTGATGGACCTGAACGAAACCCAGGAAGGGGTTCTGAGCATCGCCTTTCGCTTTGCCGACGACGAAGGCATGCTGATGCTCGATCTCAAGGATCTGAAATCGACGCTGAACTTCATCAGCGATCACGCCGACGAGTTCCGTGATCGCTACGGCAAGGTCTCGAGCGCCAGTGTCGGCGCCATCATGCGCCGACTGCTCGTGCTCGAGGACGAAGGCGCCGATGAATTCTTCGGCGAACCGGAGCTTGATCTCAGGGACCTCATGCGCACCACGCACGACGGGCTCGGTTTCATCAGCATTCTCGATGCGCGTACGCTCATGACACGCCCGCGCCTGTACGCAACCTTCCTCATGTGGCTGCTGTCCGAACTCTTCGAGGAGCTTCCCGAGGTCGGTGACCTCGACCGCCCGAAATTCGTGTTCTTCTTCGACGAAGCACACCTGCTTTTCGAGGATGCACCGAAGGCGCTGGTGGACAAGATCGAAACCGTGGTCAAGCTCATCCGTTCAAAGGGCGTTGGCGTGTTCTTCATCAGCCAGAACCCGTCGGATGTGCCCGACGGCGTGCTGTCGCAACTCGGCAACCGCATCCAGCACGCACTCCGCGCCTTCACGCCGCGTGACCAGAAGGCGGTCAGGGTTGCGGCCGATACGCTGCGCCCGAACCCCGCTTTCGACACGCGCGAGGTCATTGCCACACTCGGCGTCGGCGAAGCGCTGGTCTCGACCCTGCAGGCCGACGGTACGCCGGGCATCACCGAGAAGACGCTCATGAGCCCGCCACGCTCGCGCATCGGTCCGGCCACCGACGCCGAACGCCGAAAGGTCATCGAGCGCAGCCCCGTGCAGGGTGAATACGAGGAAGCGGTGGATCGTGAATCGGCCTACGAACTGCTCGAGAAGCGCGTGCACGAACAAGGTGAAAAGGCACGCAAGGAAAAGGAACTTCAGGAGTTCATCAAGGCACAGGAGAAGCAGCGCAAGCAAGCCGAGAAGGCCGCAGCAGGAGGCTCCCGCGGTGGCCGCCGTCGCCAGAGCATCGGCGAAGCGGCGGCCAGGACCTTCGTGCGCTCGATCAGTTCGCGACTCGCGACGCGGGTGGTGCGCGGCCTGCTGGGCTCACGCCGGCGCTGAGCGCCCCGCCCGCCGATCAATCGTCGATCGGCTGCAGCATCGCCTTGCCGAAAACACTCGGGCGCATCCAGGCTTCATCCCTGCCCGCAGGTGCCCACCAGCCCCACTTGGCATCACGATCCCCGCCGTCGTCATCGTCATTGAAGGCAACATCGAACCCGAAGGTATCGCCCGGGGCAAGATCGATCGAGTCGAGATCGACGCGGATTTCATACTGCTGTCCGTAGATATAGTCATTGTTGTTTTCGAGACGGTAACTGGTGGCGTAGTCGGTGATCATGCCGCTGGCCGAGTGGTAACCATCGATGGTCGGCTCATCCACATCGTCCTTGAAACGGAAGATGCGCTGATAGTCGTCATCGCCATAGTTGTCGAGTTGATCGTAACCGACGTCGATGTAGATCTCGACCGAGTCGTCATGCCAGATGTCGCTCGAGTCGCTGAACCAGTTTTCGAGTTTCTCGTTCCCGATGTAGACGCTCATGTAGAGGTACTCGCCGTCATGCATGAGCTGGAAATAGTGACCGCTCCACCACTCGTATTCGGAGAAGCGGCCAGTGGTGTCGATCTGAAGATTGCCCAGCATGAGTTCGTTGTCGAGCGAATCGAATTCGGTGGCCTTGGCCCATTCCATGTAGCGGTCGTCGCCGATGTAACGCGTTTCCTCGACACCATCGAGCACGATGTTCGCATCATCGACATAGGGAATGATGATCTGCGCGCCTTCGCGAATGTCAGGGACACCGTCGTTGTCGTCATCCCTGTCCTCGTTGTCGCCGATGCCGTCGCCGTCGCTGTCACTGGACTCGTAGGGGTCGTTCGGAAAGCGATCGACCGAGTCGGGCACACCATCGTTGTCGGAGTCCTCCTGATCGTCCGGAATGCCATTGCCGTCGGCATCGGCATCGTGGTTGTCGCCAATGCCGTCAAGGTCGGTGTCGGCGACTTCGCCGGCATCGAGTGGGAAGGCATCGTTCTCGTCGATTACACCGTCGTTGTCATCGTCGTTGTCGGCGATGTTGCCGATGCCGTCCCCATCGGTATCCTCGAATTCCTGCCCGTTCAGCGGAAAGGCGTCGCTGATGTCCGCGACACCATCGTTGTCGTCATCCTGATCGATGTCGTCGGGCAGACCGTCGGCATCGTAGTCGGCACTGGTGTCGACGGCCGAGGTCCCACGTTCGACTTCGACAACATTGACAACCCCGTCACCATCCTGATCGAAATCGTAGTCGAAGAGTTCTTCGGGAAAGACCAGATCGGTTGCACCAGCATGGGTGAAGGCATTGACGTTGGCCGCCCCGAGCAGCAGTTCATCGTCGGTGCGATATACCGACACATAGACCTGGAAATGGCGATTGGCAGGCAGTTCGATGTCGCCGTCGAAACGGCTGCCGTCAGTGGTCATGGGGACGATCTGCCCACCGGCAATCACCCTCGCGTCGAGCGCCGTACCGAGGTTCAGGAGACGCTCGGGTATGTCGAAGCTGACGCGCAACCGGGCATTGTTGCGGTTTGCGGCGTCATCGAGCCCGTTGTTCGTGACCGGAACGCCGTTGCCGGCTGCGCTGGCGCCGGCCTCGGAACCGCCGCCACCACAGGCACCCAGTGCGAATGCGCTGGCCACCATGAGTGCCAGAGGAAGCTTCCGGAAATGGCCTTCCGGCCTGTCAGTGGCAGTACCGGACGCATCCGGCCATCCCGTGTCTGCAATGCGCATGCTGCTGTCTCCGATGGGTAGAAGGTACGGGCGGTTCGCGTTACCACGCGCCACCGCTCGCGCCATTCTCTCCAATCGGTAATGTTCAGCCGGTTACTCCCACCACCTGCGAGAGGTGAATATTCACATGCGCCTCAGCTTTCCGCGCGCAGCAGCAGAGAGTGCCCCTCCATCGACTCGGGCTTCGGCAGCCCCATCATCTGCAGCAGGGTGGGGGCAACACAGGGCAGACCGTTGCCGTTTCCGAGCTCCCAGCTTTCGCTGTCGTGGATCACGCAGACAACGGGAAAGGTCGTGTGCTGTGTGTGCGGCTGGCCGGAGACGGGGTCCTTGAGCATGTCGGCGTTGCCGTGATCGGCCGTGAGCAGGATCGAATAACCGGCTTCGGTCGCCTTGTCCCACATGCGCCCCACCATCGTGTCAACGGTTTCCATCGCCTTGACAACGGCCTCGGGCATGCCGGTGTGTCCGACCATGTCGCCGTTGGCGAGGTTGACGACGATCAGTGCCGCCTCGCCCTTGTCGAGTTCCTCGAGAATGCCGTCGGTCACCGCCTCGGCACTCATTTCGGGCTGGAGATCGTAGGTCGCCACCGACGGTGAAGCGACGAAGCGGCGACGTTCGTTCGGCAGAGGATCATCACGCCCGCCATTGAAGAAGAAGGTAACGTGGGGATACTTCTCGGTTTCCGCCGAGCGCACCTGCACGAGCCCGGCATCGGACACCACCTGACCGAGTGTTTCACCGGGTTCATCGCGCGTGAAGGCACACGGATAGGCATAGTCGCTGGCGTAGCGCGTCATCGTGGTGAGCGCAACGCGTGGCGCGTCACCCCGCTCGAAGCCGTCGAACTTCTCGTGGGCCAGCGCTTCGGAGAGTTCGCGCGGGCGGTCGTTGCGGAAATTGAAGAAGATGACGGAGTCGCCTTCGGCCATGCCACTGTAGTCACCGATGACCGTCGGCAGGATGAACTCGTCGCTTTCGTTGCGCGCAGCGGCGCTTGCGACAGCCGCTGCGGCGTTCTCTGCCCGGTGTTCGCTCTCACCGAGCAGCACCGCCCGCCAGGCCTTTTCGACGCGATCCCAGCGTTGATCGCGATCCATGGCGTAGTAGCGCCCCGACACGGTGACCATGCTGCCGCCGTGCTTGTCGAGCGCCGTCTGCACGTCAGCCACAAAACCCGTTGCCGACCCCGGCGCGGTATCGCGGCCATCGGTAATCACGTGCACGAGCGGCGTGACGCCCTCGGCCGCAGCCAGTTCGATCAGCGCAAGCAGATGCTCGATATGCGAGTGCACGCCTCCATCGGAAACCAGACCGATGAGATGTACGGGACGCCCGGCCTCGCGCGCCACCTTCATTGCGCCCAGCAGAGCCTCGTTTTCGGCGAAGCTGCCGTCATCGATGGCGTCACTGATCTTGACGAGATCCTGCTTCAGCACCGTGCCGGCACCGATCGTCAGGTGCCCGACCTCGGAATTGCCCATCTGGCCCTCGGGCAGGCCGACAGCGCGACCCGAGGCCTCGAGCACGCAGGTGTTGTGGGTCGAATAGATGCGATCGAGGTTCGGCGTATGGGCCATGGCCACGCCGTTGTCGAGGCGCGAGGGATTCACACCCACGCCATCCATGATGATCAGCAGGACTGGCCTGCGGGGTACGCCGGATGAATGTGTCATGGTCTGTCTTCCTTTGAATCGTCTTCGGTTTTCCTGTCGGCGATGTCTTCGCTCTCGTTCGTGCTTTCGTCATCGAACGCAGCATGAAGGTCATCGCTGCTGTCGTCGGCACGGACACTGCCGACACTGATGTCGTCGTCGGCTTCGCGCTCGGCTTCGATATCGTCCACCGACGCTTCCGTCTCGGCGTGCCCGGGAAATGCGGCCGCGCCGGTTTCGTCACCGGCCTTCGGCTCGCCGCTTGTACTGGCATCGACATCAGCATGAGGCACTGCCGTCGAACTCGTGCTCACGGCCTTGTCCGAAGCGGCGCCAGTGGTTCCCGCCCCGGTCCCGGACGCAGCACCCGCAGCACCCGCAGCAATCATCGCCTGTTCTCCCGACGCTCCGGCAGTCTCGTCGTCGTCGCCACCAAAGGCTTCCCTGATGCGGTCCTTGTAGAGACGCGAGAAGACTATGCCGACTTCATAGAGAAGCCACATCGGAATGGCGAGGAGCGTCTGCGAGATCATGTCGGGCGGCGTCAGGAACATGCCGATGACGAAGGCCGCGACGAACACGTAGGGGCGTGCCTTGACGAGTTGCTCGGGTGTCGTCAGCCCGAGTGCCACCACCAGTACCGTGGCCACCGGCACCTCGAAGGCGAGGCCGAAGGCAAAGAACAGCGTGATGACGAAGTCGAGATAGCTCGAGATGTCGGTGTTGACCTCAACCCCTTCGGGTGCCACCTGCACGAAGAAACCGAACACCAGCGGAAAGACGACGTAGTAGGCAAACAGCACACCGAGATAGAAGAGCAGCGTGCTCGACACCAGCATCGGCAGCACGAGACGCTGCTCGTGACGATAGAGTCCCGGGGCGACGAAGGCCCAGATCTGGTAGAGGATGTAGGGCACGGCCAGGAATATGCAGAGCATCAGCGTGAGCTTGAACGGCACCAGAAAGGGGGACGCCACCTGGGTGGCAATCATCTGGCTGTCCGGCAGATGCTTCAGCAGCGGATCGGCCAGCGCCGTGTAGATCACGTCGCGCTTCCAGAACAGTGCGGCAAACAGCGCCGTGATGACGAGCACGATGCGCAGCAGTCGATCACGCAATTCGATCAGATGCGAGAGAAACCCTTCCTCCTGATCGATGTGCGAATCGTCAGGCGACGTCATCATGACGGGGTGCCGTCCGTGCCGGTCGCTCGGTTGTCACTCGAACCCGTGGCATCGGCATCGGTACCGTCGACCGCAGTTCCGGCACCAGCGGATTTCACCGTCTCGCCACTCACGCTCTGTTCCATTGACTCGACCTGACGGCGGGTGCCGCTGACGATCTCGTCGGCATCCCTTCGAAAATCGGACTTCGCCTCGTTGACCATCTTCTTGAGTTCATTGATCTGTTCGCGCTGATCGCCGATCAGTTTCCTGAGATCTCCCGATTCCAGTTCGCGTGTGAAGTCGGCTCGCACACCGGTGACGAAACGGCGCACCCTGCCGACCCAGGTGCCCACCGTGCGGGCGACGGCGGGCAGCCGTTCGGGCCCGATCACGATCAGCGATACCACGCCGATCAGCATCATTTCGGTAAAGCCGATGTCAAACACGCTTCAGCACCACGTTGCTTTCGTCCGTCCCGACCCTGCTCCACAGAACCTGCCACGGTAACCGGCAGCAGCGTGACGGCCCGGACCGGCCGGAGAGGCAGCAGCCGCTCAGACCGACTTGTTCTCTTCGGCCTTGTGCACATCGACCGAATCCTTGCCGTCTTCGATGCGCGCCGACTCGCCTTCGCCAGCCTTCGACTCGTCCTTGACGGCATCCTTGAAGCCCTTGACGGCGGTGCCGAGATCGCTGCCGACGTTGCGGAGCCGTTTGGCGCCGAAGATCACCACGACGATGACAAGAATGATGATCAGTTGCGGAATGCTGGGCATACCCATTGTGGTCGATTCTCCTCAAGAATCCTGACGCGCGGCCTTCTCGGCATGACCCGAGACGCCTTCGCGACGTTGCAATTCGTTCAGTACGTCATCGAGCGCCAATCCGCGGGAACTCAGGAGCACCATGAGGTGAAACAGAAGATCCGCGGATTCGGCGACAAGATGCCGGTTATCCTGATTCCCGGCGGCAAGCAGTACCTCGACCGCTTCCTCGCCCACTTTCTTCAATATGGCCTCTTCGCCGGCATTAAACAAGCTGGCGGTATAGGAGACCGACGCATCCGCTCCCTTGCGGGATTCGATGTTCGCGCTCAGGCGCTCGAGTATCTCACTCATCGATGCTGTTCCGCAGTTTGTTGCCGGCCACCGCAACGTCCGCCGAGACGTCCGTATCCGCGCTGTCCGAGCCGCTGTTTCTGCCGCCAACAGCGCTGCCGTAGATGGCCTCGGGCGAGCGCAGTACCGGCGCGACTTCTCGCCAGTTGCCGCTGTCGTCGAGTTCGCGGAAGAAACAGTGAGCACGACCGGTATGGCAGGCGATACCGCCGATCTGTTCCACGGAAAGGAGCAACACGTCACCATCGCAGTCGAGGCGAATGCTCTGCACGCGCTGTCGATGCCCCGAGGATTCGCCCTTGCGCCAGAGTGTCCGGCGGGAGCGTGAAAAATAGACAGCCTGGCGCGTGGCCACGGTTTCCGACAGCGCCGCGGCGTTCATCCAGGCCACCATGAGCACTTGCCCCGAGGCCGCATCCTGGGCGATCGCCGGCACCAACCCGTCGGCGTTGAAGGTGACGGCCTCGAGCCAGGCAGGAACATCGGAGGTGTCGGGGGTGGTCTGCACAGTGGTGGCGTGGCGCGCTGCCATGGTTGGATCGGCAAGCGCCGAACGCTGATTCTAGCACCCGTGTCCCGAGGGAATCGGCGACTGCATCACCCTGTGCGTGATTCGCACCACCGCCGAAAACCCGAAAGCCTCGTTGCAGGATCGAACCGCTCAGCCGACCGGCCGTACCGCAATACCGGCCTCGGCCATGACGGCCTTGGCTTCGGCAATGGTGTATTCACCGAAATGGAAGATGCTGGCCGCGAGCACGGCACTGGCGCCACCTTCGCGCACGCCATCACAGAGATGCTGCAGATTGCCGACGCCGCCCGAGGCGATGACCGGGATATCGACCGCGTCACTGATGGCTCGCGTGAGCTCGAGATCGAAACCGTCTCGCGTGCCGTCACGATCCATGCTGGTCACGAGCAGTTCGCCGGCACCGCAGGCCTGCATGCGCTCGGCCCATGCAATGGCATCGATACCGGTCGGACGCCGCCCGCCGTGGGTGAAGATTTCCCAGCGCGGTGGCTCGCCGGCGGCGCTGACCCGTTTCGGGTCGATGGCGACGACGATGCATTGCGAACCGAAGTAATCCGCTGCCTCGCGCACGAACTCGGGTCGGGCCACCGCCGCCGAATTGATGCTGACCTTGTCGGCGCCGGCGTTGAGCATGCCGCGCACGTCCGCCACCTCACGGATGCCGCCCCCGACCGTCAGCGGTATGAAGACTTCGGCCGCCACTTCCTCGACCATGTGCACCATGGTGTCACGTTCGTGATGGCTCGCCGTGATGTCGAGGAAGGTGATCTCGTCGGCTCCGGCCTCGTTGTAGCCGCGCGCCACGCTGACGGGGTCGCCGGCATCGCGAATGTCGAGAAACTTCACGCCCTTGACCACGCGCCCCTCATCGACGTCGAGACAGGGAATGATGCGCGTGGCAAGTGTCATGCGCCGCTCCGCGCATCGAGGCGCGCCTGCGCCGACGCGAGATCGATGCCACCTTCGTAGAGCGCGCGCCCGACGATGGCGCCGACGATGCCCGTCTCGGCGCGAGCCAGCAGCCGATCGAGATCATCATCGCTGCTGACGCCGCCCGAGGCAATGACCGGGATGCTGATGGCCGCGGCGAGTTCGGCCGTGGCCTCGACGTTCGCGCCCTGCATCATGCCGTCGCGGGCAATGTCGGTGTAGACAATGGCCTGCACACCGGCATTCTCGAAGCGTCCGGCAAGTTCGATGGCCGCGACGCTCGATGCTTCCGCCCAGCCCTCGGTGGCGACGAATCCGTCGCGCGCATCGAGCCCGACGATGACCTTGCCCGGATGCCGCCGGCAGAGTGCGTCGACGAAGGCAGGCTCCTTGACCGCCTGCGTGCCGATGATCAGAAAGCTCACGCCGGCCTCGACATAACTGTCGGCAATCTCGTGGTTGCGGATGCCGCCACCGATCTGCACGGGAAGTTCGGGGAAGGCCGCGGTGATCGCCATGACCACTTCGGCATTCCGCGGCTTGCCGGCGAAGGCCCCGTCGAGGTCGACGAGGTGCAGTCGCCGCGCCCCCGCTTCCACCCACTGGCGAGCAACCGCCACGGGGTCGTCGGAAAACACGGTGTCGTCTTCCATGCGGCCCTGGCGAAGACGCACGCAGCGCCCTTCCTTGAGATCGATGGCGGGAATGATCAGCATGTGGCGTTGACTCGCTGCAGACGGGCAGGTTTCATGGTGTCCAGTGCGCGAAATTCGCGAGAAGCCGAAGGCCGTCGCGCGCGCTCTTCTCCGGGTGGAACTGGCAGGCAAAACTGCACCCGTCGGCCACGGCAGCGGCAAAGGGGTGGCCATGGGTGCACTCGCCACTCACGAGCGTGGCATCGGCCAGATCGCACCAGTAGCTGTGTGCAAAGTAGAAGTGAGCGCCATCGTCGATGCCCTGCCAGAGTGGGTGGTCGAGACACTGCCTGACCGTGTTCCAGCCCATGTGCGGCACCTTCAGACGCTCGCCCGATGTGGGATCGAGATGGGGTTCGGCAAAGCGGCGAATGTGACCGCTGAAGATGTCGAGACACGTGGTGCCGCCATTTTCCTCGCTGTCCGTGAACAGCACCTGCAGACCCATGCAGATGCCGAGAAACGGCTTTTCCTGCTGCGCACGCCGCACTTCATCGTCCATGCCGCCGTTGACGAGCGCTGCCATGCAATCGGCAGCGGCACCCTGTCCGGGACAGACGATACGGTCCGCCGCCGCAAGCACATCGGCATCGGCGGTGATCACCACCTCGGCATCGGGTGCGGCCTGCTGCATGGCACGCGCCACCGAGCGCAGGTTGCCCATGCCGTAGTCGATGATGGCAATGCGTTGCATGAGTGGCTCTGTATCGGGAATCTACAACACACCCTTGGTGGAGGGCATGGCGCCCGCGGCGCGCTCGTCGATGCTGCAGGCCATGCGCAGGGCACGACCGAAGGCCTTGAACAGGGTTTCGATGCGATGATGATCGTTGACGCCACGAATCAGGTCAAGATGGAGCGTCGCGCGTGCATGGTTGGCAAAGCCCTGAAAGAATTCCGGCACGAGATCGACATCGAAGGTGCCCACCTTGTCGCGCCGGAAGTCGGCATGGAAGAAGAGCCCGGGGCGCCCCGAGAAATCGATGACCACCCGCGACAGTGCTTCGTCGAGCGGCACATAGGCATGCCCGTAGCGGTTGATGCCGCGCCGATCGCCCAGCGCTTCGGCAAAGGCCGCGCCGAGCGCGATGCCGACGTCCTCGACGCTGTGATGATCATCGATGTGAGTATCACCGTCGCAGTCGACACGGATATCGAAGAGGCCATGCCGCGCGATCTGATCGAGCATGTGCTCGAAGAACGGCACGCCCGTCCGGAATTCACCCTTCCCGGACCCGTCGAGATCGAGCGTGATCTCGATGGCGGTTTCACTGGTCTTTCTGGCAATGCTGGCGCGTCGTTCGGCCACGTTGTGCTACGTCACGGTGGGGGAGACACCCAAGAATACCAACTGCATCGGGGCAGCAGCTGAACAGGATGGTGGATCGCTCTGACGAAAACGGTTCACGTGAACCGTCAAAGGCCGGTTTTCGTGATGCCGATCACGCTTCCTGGACGAAAAACGGTTCACGTGAATCGGAAAGTGCCGATTTCTGCGAACACGGTCACGCTGCCGAAGCCTGTCATGACAAGGTCATCAGTCAGCTGCCATCGATCCGGGCGATGTACTCCCCGTACCCCTCGGCTTCCATCGCTGCCTTCGGCACGAAACGCAGCGACGCCGAATTGATGCAGTAGCGCAGGCCACCGCGATCACGCGGTCCATCGGGGAACACGTGCCCGAGGTGACTGTCACCGTGCAGAGACCGTACTTCCACGCGCTCCCTGCCGAGCGAGGTATCGCGGTGTTCGGTGACGTGACTCGTTTCGATGGGTTTCGCAAACGCCGGCCAGCCACAACCGGCATCGTACTTGTCGCTCGAGGCGAAGAGTGGCTCGCCGGAAACGACATCGACATAGATGCCCGGCTCGAAATGCGCATCGTATTCGCCCGTGAACGGGCGCTCGGTGCCGCTTTCCTGAGTGACGTGATACTGCACGGGCGTGAGCCTTGCCAGTGCTTCGGGGGACTTTTCGTAGCTCATGTCGTCACTCTCGCGGTATTCGATCGTCTCCGGCGATGCTACTGGAAACACGACCCGGCAGATACCCCGACATGCCACGTCAGCGGCATGCGCCGCGGCAGCCGTCGATCAGGCCTCGACTCTGGCGGCTGGATCCTGCGAGAACCATTCCGACAGCAGGGCGTAGACCTCGGGCAGGGATCGGCGAAGGTTCAGCGGTTCGATGAAGAAGCTCTCGCACATCACGGCAAAGAACTCGGCCGGATTCTCGAGAGCGTAGTCGTCGACGGGCAGCGCGGCACCTGCATCGTCGAGCGCATCGAGCCGATCCCAGGCATGCTGGAACACGTCGCTCCAGCGTGCGGGTGACATGTGCGCGGGCATCGGCGGAAAACCGTTCATGCGGCCGTTCAGGGCGTCGAGCTTGTGCGCGAATTCATGGATGACGAGCGAGGTTCCCGGCGGCGGGTCGAGCACGTCATCGGCCGCCAGTACCACCGGACCCTGCTCCCAGGCTTCGCCCGAGCGCGGTTCGCTGATGCGGTGCTCGATGCCGTCCTCGTCGGTGTAGCTGCCGGTGGCCATGAAGCCCGACGGGTAGAGAATGATGGTGGCCACGTCATCGAACAATGCGGCATCGAGTTTCAGCACCATCAGCGTCGCTTCGGCCGCAATGCGCCATTGCAGTTCGGCAAATTCGTCGTCGTCGGGCTGCCAGCCTTCGGCTGTGTACCATTCGCGCCCGGCCACGAAACGCCGTGCCGCCGCGTACAGATCTCTCCACTCGGCAACATCCAGCGCAGCCAGCGCCGCAGATGGCTCACAGGCGCGATCGAAGGCTGCCGGACGCACTTCATTCCAACCCGTAATCGTCATTCGTGGGCGGCAAGGGTAATGTCAAGGGGTATCCATCGGTTGGCGATGGACAGGCTCATTTCGGAGGTAATCATGAACCGTACACACCTGATTCTCGCGAGTACCCTGACTCTGCCCATGTTGCTGGCTTCCTGTGGCGGCGGTGGCGGCGGCGAAGGCAGCAATGCCACGGTGGACGCATCCGCAGACGTTGCCAGCAGCGTCGAGGCTACCGGCAACGCCGTCGAAGATACCGCAACCCAGGCGGTCGAAGCCACCGGAGACGTCATGGACAATACGGCGGCCCAGGCGGCCGAGGCAACGGGTGACGCCGCTTCGGCCGTCGCCGGTGGTGGCGGCGACGACATGATGGATCGCTGGCAGACGATCGACTGGGACACCGCCACAGCCAGTGCTCAGGCGAGGTGGCAGGACATCAGCCCCGAGGAACTCATGGCCGTGCAGACCAATCCCGAAGGCATGGTCGCGCTGGTCCAGGACCGATACGGGCTCAGCGAAGAGGAAGCTCGAGCACAGGTCGAGGACTGGCTCAACACCTTGTGATCCAGACCCTCTCGGCTTCAGTGTGAAGGTGGCGTCGTCGTGGACGACGGCGTCACCTCGAGCATGAAGGTCACCGGGCCGTCGTTCACCAGTGACACCTGCATGTCGGCTCCGAACACACCTCGGCCCACGGGCTTCGCCATGCGTTGATCGGCAAGTTCGCAGAGATAATCGAAAAGCCGCTCCGCCTCGGCGGGAGTCGCGGCACCGGAAAAGCCCGGACGCCGGCCCTTGCGCGTGTCGGCAACGAGGGTGAACTGCGACACCAGCAGCAGTTCACCACCAACGCTGCCGATATCGAGATTCATGCGCCCTGCGGCATCACTGAACATGCGATAGACACACAGGCGCTCGAGCAGGGCGGCAGCGCTGGCTTCATCATCATCCCGTTCGATACCGATCAGCGCCAGCATGCCGGGGCCGATCCGTGCCACGGTTGTCCCCGCCACACTCACGCCGGCAGTGCTCACGCGTTGTACCAGTGCCTTCATGGATCAGAACTTTCCTACAAGACTCGACATCGATTCCTACATTCCCTGGCGTCGTATTCCGACCGAATCTACCGCGATGATCCGATAGCCATCGTGCACGATACAGCGGATACTGTATCTCGTGAACCGGGATTGTTCACACTCATACGAGAATGACGGACGCAGAGATACAGGGTGCCCTTCAAGGGGCAGTATCGCAGAGAAGGCAGCTACCCCATAAGGCCTTCTGAACGGACTCTCTCCCGGCCACGGATGGCCGGGCATTTTCCATCGCTCGTGGGCACAACACGAGAACCCAACCGAGAGCACGGAGGATACGCCTCGGTTAACATGGCGGTTTCCTCAGTGACAGCCACCGCCCTTACGCTTCGATGACCGAGAAACTGCTGCGATTTGCCGCACGGCTGTTCGCCGCACTCCCGCTTGGGCTCAACCGTCACATCGGCGCCGGCATCGGTCATCTCAACTGGCTTTGCGGCAGCAAACTTCGCTACGACAGCCAGAGCAACCTCCGGCTGGCCTTTCCCGACATGCCGAACGACGAGCGGCGGGCACTGGCTCGGGCGAGCCTCGTCGACACCGGACGCATGCTGGCGGAAACGCCCTGGGTCTGGCTGCGGCCTCCCGAACAATCGCTGGCACGCATCCGCAATCTCGAGGCGCTCGCTACCCTGAAGGAACGCCTGGCAGAGGGTCGCGGCGCGATCATTGCCACGCCCCACATCGGCAACTGGGAACTGTGCAGTGCCGTCATGGCAACGGCGGCGCCTCTCGTCTACTTCTACAAGGCACAACGCGATGCCGGCATGGACGCCTTCGTCAGCGAATCGCGTGCTCGCATGGGTGGCCGCGGCGTGCCGCTGGATACCGGCGGAATCCGCGAAGGTCTCAAGTGCCTCAGGCGCGGCGAACTGCTCGGCATACTGCCCGACCAGGAGCCCGAGAGCGGGGTGTTCGCACCGTTCTTCGCCGAGCCCGCCCTGACCATGACCCTCATCAGCAAACTCGCCCGCAGGAGCGGCGCACCGGTCATGTTCTGCGCCATGGAGCGCGAGCATGAGACAGGCGGCTGGCGTCTGCACCTGCTCGATGCCGACCCGGACGTTGCCCACGAGGATGACGTCGTTGCCGCTGCCGCGCTCAACCGCAGCATTGCGCGTTGTGTCGCCATCAATCCCGTGCAGTATCTCTGGGACTATCGACGCTTCACGCACATGCCCGACGGAGGCCATCGCGACTACCGGGGTGCGCGCAAGAGCATCGAATCGCATCCCTGAGAACAGGGCGTCATCGTGCCCGGATCCACGGCACTTGCATCGACGACACAAAACCCGCACACTCATCGATAACAGCCCGATGACTCAACGGGGTGCCCTGTTTCGGGCTGAGAGATTGTCACGACAATCAACCCGCTGAACCTGATCTGGCGAACCGCTCTGCCGGTTCCACCAGCGTAGGAATTGAGTTGACACGCCTTGTTGCGTCATCGACCGCATTCATCCACGGAGAATCCGCTCGATGCCCACTTTCGCGACCGCTCGCCCCACACCGGCCTCTCTTTCACGTCGCCGCGCACTGACATGTGCGCTGACCATGGCCACACTGGCTCTGGGCGTCGGCGTCGGCCACGCCGAGGACAACAGCGGCAAACACGCCGAAGACAACAACGGCACCACGCTGACGGTCTACACCTACGAATCCTTCCTTGCCGAATGGGCTCCGGGTCCTGCCATCAAGGCCGGCTTCGAAGCCGAGTGTGGCGGTTGCACGGTGGAGTTCGTCGCGCTCGACAGTTCGGCCGGCATCGTCAATCGCGTGCAGCTCGAAGGCAGCAACACGCGCGCCGACGTGGTACTCGGACTCGACACCAACCTCATGGCCATCGCCGAAGATACCGGGCTTTTCGCACCTTCCGGTGTCGACACCAGCGAACTCGAGTTGCCGATCGCCTGGGAATCGGACATCTTCGTGCCTTACGACTATGGCTACTTTGCCTTTGTCTACGACACCGAGGCATTGCCGGAACCACCGACGAGCTTCGAGGCACTGCTCGACGCGCCCGATGACGTGAAGATCATCATCCAGGACCCGCGCACCAGCACTCCGGGGCTCGGGCTGCTGCTGTGGATGAAATCGGTTTACGGTGACGAGGCCGCCGAGAAGTGGGCGGCCCTGCAGCCACGTATCCTGACCGTGACCAAGGGCTGGAGCGAGGCCTACTTCTCGCTGTTCCTGAACGGCGAGGCACCGATGGTACTGTCCTACAGCACCTCTCCGGCCTACCACATGGCGGTGGACGAAACCGATCGCTATCAGGCGGCGGCCTTCGAGGAAGGACACTACCTGCAGGTGGAAGTGGCGGCGCTGCTCGAAAGTTCACCGCACAAGGCACTCGGCCGTGAATTCCTCGCCTATCTGCACAGCCGGAAGGCGCAGGAGAGCATTCCGCTCGGCAACGTCATGTATCCGGTAACGGATCTCGGCGACGAACTGCCCGAGGCCTTCGGCAAACTCATCGAACCCCGCGAGACGCTGCTGTTCTCGCCCGAAGAGGTTCGTGACCGGCGCGAGGCCTGGATCGACGAGTGGCTCGAAGCATCCAGCCGATAGTGGCTCGAAGCGTTCAGCCGGTTGCCGAGCCATCGCGGATGGCCCACCGATGAACAGCCTGCCGTCGCTGTCCAGCCTGCCCTGATCGTGTGGCTGGCAACAGCAGCAGGTGATGACTGCATGACAGACGGCAAACGACACGGCGCACGGCGATGACCCGCAACAACTGGTGGCTGCCGGGGCTGAGTGCAAGTCTCCTGATCGCGGCACTCACGCTCCTGCCCTTCGCTGCGATGATCGCCAGCGCCGGCCAGCTCGACTGGTCGTCGCTGGCCGGGGACACCTATCTCCGACGAGTGGTGCGCTTCAGTTTCCTGCAGGCGAGCCTCTCCACGCTGCTCTCGCTGACACTGGCAATACCACTGGCGCTGGCGCTTGCCCATCTGCCGCGTTTTCCCGGCCGCGGGCTCCTGCTGCACGCGATGTCGCTGACGCTGGTGCTGCCGACTATCATCGCCATCTACGGCCTCGTCGCGGTGTTCGGTCAGAAGGGGTGGCTGGCGAGCTGGCTGGCACCACTGAATGTCGAGCTGCCGTCGATCTACGGCCTCGGTGGCATCCTGCTCGCACACGTCTTTCTGAACATGCCGCTGGCCGCGCGCGTGATGTTGCAATCCATCGAAGCCATTCCCTCGAACCAGTGGCGCCTTGCCTCGCAACTCGGCATGCCCGAACGCACCGTGCTCAGGCATCTCGAATGGCCAGCCATCGCCGGCATGCTGATCCCGTTTGCGCTGCTCATCTTCACACTCTGTTTCACGAGCTTCGCGATCGTCATGACGCTCGGTGGCGGGCCTCGCGCCACCACCATCGAAGTGGCCATCTATCAGGCCGTGCGCTTCGACTTCGATCTCGCGCGCGCGGTGGCCCTCGCGCTGCTGCAACTCGGTTTCTGTCTCGTGCTGATGCTGCTCGGCACCGCGGTACGATCCCGCGATGTGACATCCGGCGCAGTCGGTGATGCCGGCAGCCTCGGCCTGAGCAGCACCTTGTCCGGCGACACGCATCACTGGCGACAACTGCATCCTGCACTCAGACGCTCGCGTACCGGACGTTCGCTCAAGGCGCTCTGCGTGATGCTCGCGTCACTGTTCATTCTGCTGCCACTGGTGGCGCTGGTGGTGTCGGCGATCAATCCGCGCACCCTTGCCGTCATCACGGACGACAGCACGCTGCGTGCTGCAGGCAATACGCTCATCGCGGCACTCGCGGCCAGCACGATTGCCGTGGGGCTGGCACTCGCGCTGCTCACGAGCAGTCGCTACCTCAGCGTGCGACGCCGGCAGGTTCGCGCCGGGCACCGGCTGCAGCTTGTCGGCAACGTGATTCTCGTGCTGCCACCGCTCGTTCTCGGCACCGGCCTGTTCCTGCTGCTGCGGCCTCTTGCCGATGTGTTTTCCCTGGCGCTGATCCTCGTGATACTCGTGAATGCCTTGATGGCGCTGCCTTTCGTGCTGCGCATTCTCGAAGCGCCTTTCATCAATGCCGCGAAGCATCAGGACCGGCTGATACAGTCGCTGGGAATACAGGGGTGGTCCCGCTGGCGATGGCTGGACTGGCCCGTGATTCGCCGTCCGCTGGGCCACGCCTGCGGTGTCGCCGCTACCCTCGCGGCAGGCGATCTCTCGGCCATCGCACTCTTTGGCTCGACCCAGTGGCAGACGCTGCCGCTGCTGCTCTACCAGCGCATGGGAAGCTACCGTCTCGACGAAGCCGCGGTCACGGGGGGCATGCTGTTGCTGCTGTGCATCCTCCTGTATCTCGGCCTGCAACGCATCGTCGGCGGCAGGGCCATGCCTGCAGTCGCAAAGTGAGCACCGGGGACCATCGATCAACACGTCATGCTGCAATTCGACAAGGTAACGCTGGAACTCGGCGAAGCACACTGGCACTTCGACATCGGTTTCGATACACAGGGCTGCTACGCCATCATGGGCAAGAGCGGTGCGGGCAAGAGCACGCTGCTGAATCTCGTTGGTGGTTTTCTGCACCCGGCCGCCGGCGACATCCGCTGGCACGGCGCATCACTCCTGCCGTTGCCACCGCACCAACGGCCCGTCACCACGCTGTTCCAGCACGACAACCTCTTCGATCATCTCGACGTCCGGCAGAACATCGGGCTCGGCATCGACCCCGCGCTGAAACTCTCTGCGGGCAACTGGGAAGACGTCGACGCCGTGCTCGACGACGTCGGCCTGGCCGGCTATCAGTCACGTCTGCCCGGGCGTCTCTCGGGTGGCGAGCGCCAGCGTGTGGCACTGGCGCGCTGCCTTCTCCGTGAGCAACCGATCCTGCTGCTCGACGAACCCTTTACCGGGCTCGATCAGGAGACAAGGGAGTCGGTCACCGAACTCATGCGCACGCTCATCGACAGGCTCAGGCCCTGCGTGCTCATGGTCACTCACGACATCGACGAAGCACGTGCGCTGTCGGCCGAAGTGCTGCGCATCGAAAACGGGCGCCTCATACCGCAAACAGTTGCGAGTCGTCCGCAAAGGCCTTGAATTCAAGGGCATTGCCGGAGGGGTCGAGCAGAAACATGGTGTGCTGCTCACCGGGCTTTCCTGCAAAGCGAACCCGCGGCCGGATCACCCAGCGCGTCTCGGCATGAGCTTCGAGTCGCGCTTGCAGTGCCTCGAACTGGGCAATGGTGAGTACCACACCGAAATGCGGCACCGGCACGGCGTCACCGTCCACTGCATTGGCAGGCGCTTCAACCGCCGCCGTACCGGGCAGGAGGTGCGCCACCACCTGATGCCCGTAGAGATCGTAGTCGATCCAGTGTTCGTCCTCGCGCCCCTGAGGGCAGCCGAGCACGGTGCCGTAGAAATGCCGCGCAGCCTCGAGATCGTGCACGGGAAAAGCCAGATGAAAGGGTCGGAGGCTCATGAGCGGATGGTTTCCGGGTTGCAGTCAGAGAGGCTGATGATGACATCGGCCAGCAACGAAAACAGCTCTGGCGACGGTTCGGCATCACTTGCGCTCACGTGTCGAGACCACGAGCAAACACCTCGACGATGGTCGGCAAGGCGCCGGACGGAATGTCGCGATGCAGCACGATACGACTCCAGCCCTGTCGCGACAGGCTCAGACGAAGGCCGGCTTCGGCTGCCGCCGCGAGAACACCCGTCACCTTGTCCTCGGGCAGAGACAACCAGACCATGTTGCTCTGCAACCAGCCCGGGCGCAAGCTGATGCCGGGCAGCGGTTCGAGCGCCGTGGCGAGTTCCCGTGCCTTCGCGTGATCGTCGGCCAGAGCGGCAGGCCCCTCTTCGAGTGCAATGATGCCCGCTGCCGCCAGCACGCCTGCCTGACGCATGCCGCCACCGGCAACCTTGCGCCAGCGCCGCGCTGCCGCGATGAACTCGGTGCTGCCGACCAGCATCGAACCGACGGGAGCACCAAGGCCTTTCGAAAGACACAGCGACACACTGTCGAAACAGCGGCCGATGTCCTCGAGCGAGACACCCAGAACCACCGCGGCGTTGGCGGCACGCGCACCGTCGAGGTGTATGGCCAGCGCATGGGCGTGCGCAAATGCCCGGGCCTCACGAAGGCTCTCGAGAGACTGCACACGGCCATGCTGCGTGTTCTCGAGGCACAGCAGCCGTGTTTTCGCGAAATGCGTGTCGGCCCGGTCCTTGATGACGGACGCCACCGCGTCGAGCGGCAGCCCGCCATCGTCGCCGAAGGGCACGGGCTGCGGCTGGATGCCGCCGAACACGGCAGCACCACCACCCTCGTACCTGTAGGTGTGTGCGTCATGACCGCAGATGTACTCGTCGCCACGCCCGCAATGGGTCAGCAGAGCTACGAGATTCGACTGCGTACCCGAGGGCATGAACAGCCCGGCCTCGTGACCAAGGCGCTCGGCCGCCATGGCCTCGAGCCGGTTGACGG
The DNA here is from genome assembly GCA_002746645.1 of Gammaproteobacteria bacterium. Lineage (GTDB taxonomy): Bacteria > Pseudomonadota > Gammaproteobacteria > Granulosicoccales > Granulosicoccaceae > Granulosicoccus. The sequence continues at coordinate 39,334 of PDPU01000031.1, forward strand.
TCGGATCGTCGCCATGAACGTCATCGCCGACCTCGGCGTCATGCATTGCCTTGCGCATCGCCGCGGTGGGCTGCGTGACCGTATCGCTTCTGAGATCAATGATCATGGTCCTGTCTCCCGTCAAGGTTGCGCGCGGGATCCCCGGCGACCAGCATCACCAGCAACCTGCCCGCACGCACCTGCACGCTGACGACGACGTTTTCTTCCTGCCCGGTTTCCTGTCCGGCTTGCTGCACGGCGGCCAGGTCAGCGATACCGGCATGCTCTCTGTCGCTGCCGAGGGACGTTTCTTCAGGGCCGGAACACGCCCTGTCAGGCACTCGCTGCGGGCAGGCAACACGATTGCTGAGCCCGAGTGTATCGCCAGCCCGGAGCCGCTGCTCGTCGAGTGGCCAGAGCAGCCCGCCGGTGCTCACACCCTCGGCCTGAAACAGCGGCAACAGACTCACCGTCCGCCCCGTGGCAAGTTCACGCCTGAATGTGTGCTCGGGTGTCACCACAAAGGCCTCGACCGTGGCGTCCACGAACCCGAGTTCAAAAGGCCAGTCCTGCAGTGCCGGCAATTGCCAGTTGAAGAGCATGTGATCGGTTCGCCCACCCGACACACCGACTACCAGCACTTCGGCAGACCGCACCAGCCCACGCGCCTCGAAGGCGGCAATGCGTGCTTCTCCCCGGAGATGAGCGGCAACGAGTTCCAGCGCGAGTTGCAGATCGCTGGCATTCTTGTTCACGGGGAACTCGTGACGTTCGATGCCCGTGTAACGCTCGTCATCGAGGAATTCGGCACCGACGCTGTCGAAATCACCGATGAGAAGGTCGGGGTGCAGACCGAGGTTCGCCGCATGAACGAGCCCGGCATCGACGCACACGATCACGTCAGCGGTTGCGGGTTGCAGGCCATCACGCGCCTCGCACGGATATTCACCGCCTGCGAACAACCAGACGCGCATCGGTGCTTCACTCATTGCACGTCGTTCACTGAATGTACTCGTCGGCGAATTCCAGCGCCCGGGTGATACCGACGAGCGTCGCCTCGAATGCCTCGCCCGTCTCGTCATCGACATTGTCGAGCAGGGTAACGCCCATGCTGCTGCCGCGCTTCAGCTTGGGAATGATCTCGCCCTCCACGAAGGCAGTGTCATCAACAAGCTGTCGGGTCCCGTCCGCATCAACGCGGATCACCGAGCCGACGATGTCGCCCATCTGCCAGTTGTCGATGCGCCAGCGGAATTTCGCCGGTGAATCGACTTCTCGCCCGGGGAAATTCAGGATCACCATGCTCCTGCCCGCCTTCAGGCGGCGGATCTGCAATTCGGGCGAGGCATTGCCGATTTCGGTCGCGCCGTCCTCCTCCGGCTGGAACTGACTCGAAAGCGTGCAGACACGATCGCGGCGCTCGACCGCACAATCGACTTGCCAACTACCGAAATAGGCAACCAGTGCTTCGCCCTCGGTCGGAGTCTGCTTGTCACCCGTTGCGGTGATCGGTTGCGCCGCATCTTCACCAAGGGCCACGAATCCGTCGGAGAATGCAGCCAGCGCGTCCTCATCGACAGCATCTTCATCGACAGCACCTTCATCGCCGGTGCTTTCGTTGCCCCCACCGCCATCGACAGGCAGGTCGCTGACGTCAGGCACCGGACACACGTTTTCATCGGCCTCGGCATCATCACCTTCGGGCACTTCGCTGAGCGAGCGCAGCCGCACCACACCGGCAAGGTTCGTGTCGAGTTCGGCGTTCTCTTCGATCACTCCCCGCAGTACCACCTCGACCGGCTCTGCACCGCCGCCACGCGAGGCCAGATACTGACGCAGGGCCGCAAGGGTGGCAGCGTCACCACCCAACTGGTAGCGGGAATCACGACCGCAGGCCTGGAACACACGACGGCTACCGACGTCCATGATGTGCCCGCGCAGCGTGACCGTCGAAGCACTGACACCGTTGATGAGCGTGCGGAGTTCCGTCAGCCGTTCCCGTGACATGCGCGCAAGGCAGTCCTTGGCCACCTGTTCGGCAATCGAGCGCGGCTCGGTGATGTCAAGATACCAGAGGCAGTTTTCCTTGCGATAGCTGACAAAGGCCTCCTGTGCACGATTGAAGGCAGCGAGCGCATCACCTTCCAGCATCCGCCGCACACGTCGGTTCAGTTCCGCCATGTCGCTGTCGGCCGTGTCGAGGATATTGTCGAGGCAGTTGTGGATCTCATCCTCGTTGTCGGTAAGTGCCAGGCATTCGGCCAGCACGGAATCGGGGGCTGCCCGCAGCGGCTCGTGGATCATCATCACAAGCAGCACAGACAGCGGCAGCAGCCGGAAAAGCCACCGCGACTGTCGAATAATCGACGTCAATGACGCCGTTCGGTCGAGCTTTGAAATCAATGAGTCCATTGCTACGATCCTACCGTGTGTCGCTGTATCTGTTACCAAAAATCGGAAATCCCCCCTGAATGTCCTGCAGCACTGTCAGACAGCGCCCGTGCCGTATAATTCATGGTTGTCCATCACGCTTTCACAGGTTTCTTCTCGACGTGCCTTCGTCGCCATTGCTCAAGCGTTCACGTAACCGCCAACATCAAGGCTCGGCCGTACTGTGGCTGTTGCTGTGGATCAGCTCCACCGCAATGATCGGACTGGCAGCCGTCAACTGGGCAGCGCCAGCTTTCGAAAGCCGCCTGCGCACGGCAGTGGAGCAGGAGGTAGGCCAACTGAGTGGCCTGGATCCGAAAGCAAGCGTCAACGTCGAGGGGCGCGCCGTCACGCTGCGTGGCGAAGTTGCCAACGAAAGCCAGCTGCGCGATATCGTCACCGCTGCTGCCGCCATCTCGCCCTTCACGGCCATCGACAACCGTCTGACGCTCACGCAGCACGGCGCAACAGCTCCGGCTGAAGCGACACGCGATGCAGCGTCACGCAACTCCTCGTTCGCCCTGTCAACGAGCGGCGCCGACCAGGCTGCCGAGCGGTCGCCGGCCAGGCTGTCCTTCGAAGTCGACGGCGGCATACTGAAACTCAGCGGCGAGATGCCCAGCGAAGCGCCACTCGATGCATTCATCGACACCGCTCTCGCTCTGTTCGAACTCGATTACGTACACAACGAGCTGCATGTCGCGGAGGACGTTGCAGCCGCTCCCTGGTTCGATTCGCTGGAAGCGATGCTGCCCATCGTGGCCGGACTCGACAGCCCCGCCATCTCCATCAACGGTCGTCAGGTCACGGTTCGCGGCAGCACCGACAGCAGCCAGAAAGAGAAGCGCGTTGTCGGCAAACTGCTCGGGCATATCGGCAGAATGTCACTGATCGAGAAGATCAACGTGATCGAAACGATACCGGTACCGATGCGCGAGGCAGGCATGCCGGTGACGGCCGCAGCCACGCTGGCCGTCGACGCCGAACCGGAAACAGACCCGATATCGGCAGTCACGATGACAGCGACATCCGCGACAATCGGCGACTTGGCACGGAAATCGAACGAAAAGACCATCGACCCGAGCCGCCCGGCACTCTCGCGTGCATCACTTGCGCTGCTGAACGAACTCGACAAGCTGCCCGTTGCCGACATCGGTTTCGACAGGGAGCTCGAGGCAGTCAGCGACGACAGTCTGCCCATCATCGACGATGTGGCCGCGCTGCTTCTCGCGCATCCGGACATCGAGGTATCGGTGGATGGCCATTACCGCGACGCGGCCCGTGCAGGCGAAAACCTCGCACTCAGTCAGGCCTGGTCAAGCTCGGTACGCGAACGGCTGGTCCGGCAGGGAGTATCGGTATATCGCCTCCGCGCCCGCGGTTTCGGCGAAGGGGTTCCGCTGCCCGAAGGCAAACCCGGTTCGGGCAACCGCATCGAATTCACCATCAGCGACTGACGGAGTCCTGCATGCCAAGCCTCTACTACGAAGTTTTCGTCTGCGTCGTCGTTGCCAGTCTGGCCGGATTCTTCTGCGGATGGATGCTGCTGCGCAGCACGAGTCAGCGCCGCATCACCGGTATCACGCGCCACTGGGAAAACAAGTACACCGACTTCGCTCACAGCAGCGATCTCGAAATTCAGGAACTCGAAGCGCGCATTGTCGAGCTTGGCGATGAACTGCGCGAACAGAACGACATCAACAGCGAACTTCGTGGCACCGTACGCCTTCTCGAGAACCAGTCCCGTCAGGCCCAGGACGAGGCCATTCGCACCAACAAGGCCACCACGGAAGCTCAGTCCCGCATGCAGCAGCTTCTGCATACCAAGGCTTCGACGTTGCTCGCGGAAAACGCCATGGAAATCGAAGCCGATACCTTCGACCAGACGGTACGCATCGACCCCGGCCAGCGGCACACCACGACCATGCCACCGATCGACGAGTTCGACGACGAACAGCTCGATGCCACCACGGCGCTGGCCGACAGCAGTTTCGACACCGAGGAATCAACCATCGCACTCGATCGCGAAACGCTCGATGCACTGAGGCGTTCTTCCGAGGGTTGATCGACTGATCGTCGAGTGTTGCGCTTTCGCACTGCGCAACCGGTCACAGGCTGCCGCATTCACCCTGTCCTCGTTTCCTTCTTCGCCGTTACCGGTCGGACCAGTAACGTCATCGGCGATGGAGAATGGGCGCAGCAACATGTTTCCCCGGCAGTCTTGCCGCTGCATTGATACTGCTCGTCAGTTGTTCGGGCCAGGGTGGTACGCCGCAGTCGGAACCTCAGTCGCAGCCACCGGCGGCAGCGCCGGCACTGCCGGCGAGCGAGGTTGACAACGCCTTCCCCGACACCGATCAACTGTCACTGATCGATGCCTACCGTCTGCTCGATCAGACGACCTTCGGGCCCGCACTCGCCGAAATCGAAGCCGCAGCCGACATGGGTCCGGGGGCCTGGATCGACCGCCAGATGCAGTTGCCGGCGACCTACCTCCTCCCCCTGCTGATGCAGTCGGACCGGAGCCGCTGGAACGAGTACGTGAACACCTGGTGGCGCCGCGTCATCCAGTCCGACGATCAACTGCGTCACCGCGTGGCCTTCGCGCTCAGCGAGATCTTCGTGGTCTCTGCCAGCGATGGCCTCGGCGAGGAGCAGGAGGGGCTTGCGAACTACTACGACATTCTCCTGAGGCATGCCTTCGGCAACTACCGCGAACTGATCGAGGACATCACCCTGAACCCGATCATGGGCGAGTTCCTGAGCATGAAGGGAAATCAAGGTCCCGACCCCGAGCGCAACATCCAGCCGGACGAGAACTACGCGCGGGAACTCCTGCAACTCTTCAGTATCGGGCTCGTGCGCCTGAACCCCGACGGCACACCGATACTCGATGACAAGGGTGTCCCCGTCCCGACCTACGATCAGGAAATCGTCGAAGGCTTCGCCCGGGTCTTTACCGGCTGGCACTTTGCCAATGCGGAAGACTTCCGCTGGCCGGACAACACGGACTACCTCTCGCCCATGACCGCCTGGCCCGAGTATCACGCCAGCGGCAGAAAGACGCTCCTGCGTGGCCGCGTGCTCGAAGCCGGCGGCACACCGGAAGATGACCTCGAGGCCGCACTCGACAACATTGCCAACGATCCGAACACAGGGCCCTTCCTCTCGAAACAGCTGATCCAGCGCCTGGTCACCAGCAACCCCTCGCCCGGCTACGTGCGTGACGTTGCTGCCGTCTGGGACAGCAACGCCAGCGGCGAGCGCGGCAACCTCGGCAGCGTGATCAAGGCCATCCTCATGCACCGCGAAGCACGCCTTGGCCATCTCGAATCACCAGAGAGCTTCGGCAAGCTCAAGGAACCGCTGCTGCGCGTGGCCCACCTCTGGCGTGCCTTCGAGCCCGCGTCGATCCACCACGAATTCAACTACGCCTGGGCTGAATCCGACCTCGCGCAGGCGCCACTGTATTCTCCTACGGTATTCAATTTCTTCCGCCCCGACTATGCCCCTCCCGGCGAGATCGCCGACGCGGGGCTCGTTGCCCCCGAATTCGAGATTCACGACGACAGCTCGATCATCCGGATCACGACGCGACTCCTCGCCAACAGCCTCTGGCTGCACAACCACGATGACAGCAAGGAACCGGAGAATCTCTACATCGACATCGACAGGGAAATGGCCCTGGAGCCCGACCAGGACGCCCTGATCGCGCATCTCGATCTGCTTCTGACCGGCGGGCGCATGAGCGAAGCGCTCAGGAATGATGTGCGCGCCTTGCTGGCCGAGCGTCCCTGGGAAGACGAGGCGGCGACACGCGTGGCCGAAGCGATCTTCCTCGTGATCACTTCACCCGAGGCCGCGGTTCAGATCTGAATCTGCACGCCGCCGCCCGTGGAAAAGGACAGGAACAGGAAACAGGAACAACAGGGACAAGCGCATGGCCAGGCACAATCACAGCCGACGACGTTTTCTGCGAACCGGGAGCCGCACCCTTCTCGGGGCCGGGCTTGCATTGGGCGCCGACCCGATACTGACTCTCGCGCATGCCGCCGACGCGCCCGCCGTCGATGCGAACGAATACCGGGCGCTGGTCTGCCTCTATCTCAAGGGCGGCTGCGACGGCTTCAGCCTCGTGGTGCCCCTCGGCGGTGAGCGCCACGATGCCTACGCGAATTCGCGCGGTGATCTTGCCGTCGGCCAGCAGCAGCTTCGACCCTTCGCCAGGGCTTCTCTCGGCCATGGCATGCATGGTGCGGCAGCCGCGCTGGGCGAGCTCGTCGACGATGGACGCATGGCCATCGTTGCCAACGTGGGGAACCTCATCGAGCCCACCAGCAAGATGCAGTACGAGGAACGCGCCGTAAGCCTTCCGGCGCAGTTGTTTTCCCACAATGATCAAACCATCCAGTGGATGCAGCAACAGGGAGTCAACCGTGGCGATCAGGGCTGGGGAGCAAGAACGGCCGGTTTTCTGGCTCCACTGCAGGAGCGGGACTACCTCACGTCCATCTCGCTCGATGGGTCGAACCACTGGCAGTCCGGCTTCGGTCAGCGCCCCTATTCGATCACCGCACGGGGTGTGCTCAGCTACGATGGCATGGATCCGGACTCCGCATGGGAGCGGCCGCGGCGCGAGATCTTTCAACGCACCCTCACTCACCCACGCCGCCATCTGTTCACCCGCACCTATGCAGAATTACAGCAGCGCGCCATGCACGTGACCACCGAACTCGGCCAGGTGCTCGAAGCCAACAACGGATTGATCACGGAGCCACCGGGAGAAGAAACCCTGTCGCACAAGTTCGCCATGGTGGCGAGGCTCATCGCTGCTCACGACACGCTCGGCATGCGCCGGCAGGTGTTCTACCTCGACATGGACGGCTTCGACGTGCACGACAAGCAGAATCGCGAGCTGCCCGAACTGTTCAGCGAGCTTGCCGACGGCCTTGCCTTCTTCCAGCAGGAACTCGCGAACATCGGCATGGAACACCAGGTCACCACCTTCACGGCATCGGACTTCGGACGTGCGCTGACGAGCAACGGCGACGGCACCGACCACGGCTGGGGCAACCATCACCTCGTCATGGGCGGCGCCGTACAGGGCAACGCCATCTACGGACAGGTACCGCTGCTGCACAAGGACAGCGACGACTCCGTACAGAACGGTCGCATACTACCCACCACGGCTACCGCACAGTACGCTGCCACCCTGTTGCGCTGGATCGGCCTCGATGAAACACAACTCGACACCGCGCTTCCCAACCTCGCCAACTTCGGGACGCGGGACCTCGGCTTCATGGGCTGAACGGGGGTAGTCAGGGCTGAAATCAGGTCTGAAATCAGGGCTGCCGGCAGGATGTGCAACAAGGTGCAACACCGAACCCTGCTCTGCCTTGCGATGCACTGAATTGCATGATCCTGCAATCATTCGTGAATACCGGCACCAGCAGCATGCGCGGGTGCCGAAGGATTGGCACAGCCTGATATGATCAGGGGGTCGCCAACGTCGGTGCAGTCCCGACCACCCATGTTTTCACAGTCCCCGGCCAAACCACACCCGAAGCCAATCCGCACACCGCGGCACAGCGAGCGTCGTGGTCGCGGGAACCGGCTGGTGTCCGCCGTCCCGAGAATTGCCCTGCTGCTTGCCGCATTGCTCGGTACCGCGCAGTCGATGGCGCTGGAGTATCAATGCTCCGTGCCGCATGACACCCGTTACATCCGTGTCGACATCCCCGGTGAAGACTCGCTCTGCGATGTCAGCGTCACCTACTCGGGCACGGGAGAGAAGCGTGTCATGTGGTTCGCGCAGAATTCTTCCGGCTTCTGCCTGGAAAAGGCCGAACAGCTTCGCAACAAGTACACGAGCGAATGGGACTTCGACTGCCGTGACTGGCCCGACAACGACGGCGTGGCCGAACTTGACGACGTCCAGCGGCGCAGCTTCGATCAGTCCCTGCGACGGCTGCTCGACAACGAAGACCAGCGGCCGAGTGCCGTGCGGGCAATTGCCAGCCCCTCAGGCAACAAACTTGCGGTTCAGTACTTCTTCGACGAATCCCCTTCGAGCAGCGGCAAGTCGGACCGTACCGAGCTGCTACGGATCGATGACGACGGCGCATGGCGGAGAACCCGGACGATCGACGATCTCGCCTCGCATGTCGTCAGTGACCCACCGGTCGACAGCGCGCTGATCGACAGCCTCGGGGACGACGACACGCTCGGCGTGCTGACCGTGGTGACACCGGACAATGTCGGCAGCAACATGATCTGCCGTGGCAAGCAGATGCTGCAGGCCGACGGCAATTCAGGTGAGCTTGTCGTTCGCACCCCGCACCGTTACAGCTGCGTGGCCACGTTCCAGTAAGGCCGGAACCGGAATTCGAGCCGCGGACTCGCCCTGGCGTCACAGCGGCAACCGATATCCGCGTGTCCCGCGCAGACAGCCATGGCAACCCCGACCACTCCGGCCTTGCCATCCGTCCACATTTCCGTCACGCAGCAAATGACAACGGGATCGCGCTTCGGCCGACTCGCCCGCGCACGTCGCGTACAGCCGCACAAATCCCCTTGATGAGTTCTGCATGTCGCGCCCGGCAGGCCGACATCAGCAGCACTGCCCGTGCGGGTTCCGGATCACGCCCGAAAGGCTGTCCGGACCCGGACGACACCCGCCAATGCAGAAATCAAGGTTGCCATCGTGAAAAGAATCAAGCCCATTGCCCTCTGTGCCGCCCTGGTCAGTGCTGCCCTCACTGGCTGCGCTGCAGACAATTCGCATCGTAACGCCGGTATCGGTGCAGCCGTGGGCGCGATCGCCGGTGGCGTGATCGGTCATCAGGTCCATGACGAAAACGGCCGCTATGTCGGCGCTGCCATCGGTGCACTCTCGGGCGCTGCCGTGGGCAATTACATGGATCGGCAGAAACGCGAACTCGAGCAGAATCTGCGCGAGGAACTCCGTGACCGCGAGATCAGCATCGTCCGGCACGACGCCGAAACGCTGCGCCTCGACGTGGCCAGCGAAGCCAGCTTTGCCGTGAATCACGCCGACATTTCACCGGACTTTCGCCACAGCCTGAACACCCTGGCCAACGTTCTCGGCAAGTACGACAAGACCGTCGTGCACATCGTCGGCCATACCGATTCCACAGGCACGCGCAGTTACAACCAGGATCTCTCCGAACGTCGTGCCGAGTCGGTCTACAGGCTGTTCCAGTCAAACGGCCTTGCCGACCAGCGTCTGCGTCACACCGGCCGCGGCGAAGACATCCCGGTTGCGACCAACGATTCGAGTGCCGGTCGCAGCCGAAATCGTCGTGTCGAGATCTTCCTGAAACCGATCGTGGAAGGCAGGCAGAGCCAAGCCTACGTCTCTCCCCGCTGAACCGACAGGCATCGGACGCGAACCGACTCTGACCGTGGAAAGGTGATGACGCCTGGCCTGGGTGATGACGCCTGGCCGGGATGATCAAGCCTGCCCGGAACGCACAAGGACGGTATCACCCCTGCGTGGGATGATTCTTGCTGGGGCCTGTGACAACAGGCCCCGAACCCTTCCCATGCCCCAGCAACCCTCAGACCTGCCGACGATCGAGTACACCGCTCCGGAAACCGCGCCCGGTCACGCCTCCGTCGACATCGACCTCGCCAGCGCCCGACCCCTGAGCAGTTTCGATCTCGGTGAAGCGTCGCTGAGCGTGTCACTGGACAGGCCCGGACGTCAGAACGGCCACCTTACCCTGCCAAGAAGCGACTCGCGAGCCGCGATCGCACAATTGCAGATCCCGCTGACGGTACTCGTCGGCAGGAACGCGGGGCCGACGGTCCTGCTGATGGCCGGCGTACACGGCGACGAAGCCGATGGGGTGCTCTGTCTGCAACGTCTTGCCCGCGAGATCGCCATCGACGACGTGCGCGGACGCATCATCATCGTACCGGCCCTCAATCTGCCCGCGGTACTCGAGAACCGCCGTGGCACGCAGGACGACGGCGGCAATCTCGATGGCTGTTTCCCGGGTGGCCCCGAAGGCAGCACCGGAGAGAGGCTGGCACACGCAACCTGTCGCCTCCTGCTGGCCGAAGCCGACCTTGTCGTCGATCTCCGCGCCGGAGGCCAGTCCCTGGCCTTTGCGCCCATGGTCGCCATCAGGCGCACCCCGAAATCCGACGCCTACACGCTGGCCGAACAGGCCATGGTGGCCTTTGGTGCACCGAACAGCGTCTACCTGCCATCGGAGCTTGCAGCTGCCGCATTGCCCGGCCTGCTCGAGCGCGACGGTGTGGGCTATGTACAGGCCTCGCTCGGCGGTGCGGGTGATGTCACGCTCGATGCCCTGAACATTGCCTACACAGGCTGCACGAACATGTTGATCAGCCTCGGGGTACTGGCGGGAGACATGCAGCTTCGCGCCACACGCACCCTGGCCCTGCCGGGAAAGAAGGCCTGGGTCTTTGCGCCCGCCAGCGGCCTGCTGGAACCACGTGCACGCCTCGGTGCCGAGGTGTATCGCGGTGACCCTCTGGCCTGCATCGTCGATCCCGAACAGAGCGGCGGGGCGGTGAAGGTCATCGACGTCCCGCTCAACGGTGTACTGCTTGCACGGCGCGCCGGTACGCACGTACGCGCCGGTGACCTTGTCGCTCTCGTGGCCGACGAAATCCAGCCCTGATCCGCAAACGCCATCGGCTAACATGGCAGGGCCTCGAACCGCATCTGCCAGCCCTTGCCGGACAATCCCACCATCACTGCCGTCATCCCCACCCACAACCGGGTGGCAAGTCTGCCCTCGGCCATCGACTCGGTGCTCGGGCAGATTCTGCCGGTCGAGGAACTGATCGTCGTGGACGACGGCTCGGACGACGGTACCGCGGAGATGCTGACCCGGCGCTACGCTCAGGAAACACGTCTCAGGGTGCTGCAGCAAGCCAATCGAGGTGTGTCGGCGGCTCGCAATCTCGCCATCCGCCAGGCCAGAGGTGACTGGATTGCGCTCCTCGACTCCGACGATCGCTGGTACCCCGGGAAACTCGAGCGACAGTTCGCTGCACTGACTCGCGCAGAAGACCATGACGGCGAGGTCTTTCGCTTCTGTCACTGCGACGAGAACTGGACAAGGAACGGGCGTTTCGTCAACCCGAAAACCCGCCACCGCAAGCCCGGCGGCGATGTCTTTGCCGCAAGTCTGGCACTGTGTGCAATATCACCATCAGCGGCCGTCATCGCCACTTCCCTGCTCGACGAGACCGGCCTGTTCGACGAGACCCTGCCCGCTTGCGAGGACTATGATCTGTGGCTGCGCATCGCCGCACGCGAACGCGTTCTTTACGTGGACGAAAAGCTGCTGGAAAAAACCGGCGGCCACGCCGATCAGCTGTCCAGACGCTACCCGGCAATGGATCTCTTTCGCCTGCGCGCGCAGGCGAAGCTGCTGTTGTCGGGCATTCTGGATACCTCGCAGACGACACTGACCAGAGCCAGTTTCCGGGAGCGGTTCGTCATCTACGCCAGGGGAGCGCTTCGCCGCGGGCGGAGCGATGAAGTCAGCGATCTTCTGACAGAATGGGAGTACTGCCTCGGCAACGCGAGAGAGCAGGTACGCGCGGAACTGGAAGCATTCGATGCCAGCCTGAATGCCTCCCGAACGGATCTCCGGGCAGGCGCCGGAACACACCGCAACAACTGATTCCACATGGCCACACTGCTGTTTCGCCTGCGCGGCGCTCCCGAAGACGAAGTCGACGATATCCAGACGCTGCTCGATGACAACAACATCGACTGGTATGCCACCGACGCGGGCAACTGGGGCATCGCCATGCCGGCAATCTGGCTCGAGAACGAGAGCGATCACCAACGGGCACGCCTGCTGATCGATACCTATCAGCGCGAACGGCGTACGAGAGTGCGTGCGGAGCAGGCGCGCCTGCGCGCGCAGGGAGAGCTACCGACGCTGGGCAGAAAGCTGCGCGAGAAGCCGCTGGAAAGCGCCGCGATCGTCATCTTCTCCCTGTTCGTTCTGTACGTGATGATCAAGCCCTTCGTCGATCTTGCACTCGCCGATTGAACCCGCGAGGCAATTCGGGTTTCCCTGTCACTGACGGGAACGGTGGTTTTCGTACCATCGTCACCGACGCGTATCGGCCGGTTTTCCAATGCACACAGAAACTGCAGAACGTGCTGGCACAGTTGTTCCTTTCAGGCTTGTAACCCCACTGCGCAACATTGCCGAATCCCTGACGCATGATTACAAGCACTTGATAAACAAACGTTTTCACGGATCTTTCCTGTCAGAAAAAGTGTACTATATTACATGTCACGGGTGAATGACGAGATCTTTGCGTTAACGTTAACAAAAGGGGCTTCTAATGCCCCCCTTCCAGCGGCTAAGGTCGGGCTCCTCTGCTCAAAGAACTCGAAGGTCAAACCACCCATGCGTTTTCTCTTCAGCCTTTCCGTGCTTGCCGTGGCAAGTATTGCAACCCCGGCACTCGCCGACAACCAGCGCCCCTCGACGGTCAACAACGTCAATGCCAGTGCCATCAACGGTTCCTCCGTTCGCGTGACGTGGAACAAGCCATGGGACAACGTCGGCATTGATGGCTACAACGTGTACCGCAACGGCAGCTATCTGAACACCGTTTCCAATACCGTTTTCGTCGACCACAACGTTTCCGATGGTCAGAGTTACCGCTATCAGATCACGGCCTTCGACCGTGCACGCAACTATTCCTCGCTCTCTTCGACCTCGGTGGCAACGCCCGGGGGCAACTCTTCGAAAGCCGGCTCATCGGCTTCGGGTGATGCACTGAACCCGCCGTCCACCCTGTCGCACAGCAAGGAGGGCAACGGCATTCGTGTGAGCTGGGATGCACCTTCCGACGCCATTACCGGTTACAACGTCTACCGCGACAACAGTTACGTGACCACGGTGCACACCTCGAGCTTTCTCGACAACTCGGTGCAGTCCGGTCAGACCTACCGTTACCAGGTCGTCTCACTGATCAATGACCGGTACTCGAGCAAGTCGCAGGAACACGTGGTTACCGTGGATGGTAGCGCGGGCAATGCCAATGCCAGTGCCGCCTCCTCGGACAGCGTCAGTGACATGTCCGGGGACATGTCCGGGCGCGGCGGTTCCGCCGTGCCGTCCAACTACCGCATGGTCTTCAACGATGACTTCAACGGCTCCAGCATCGACGGCAGCCGCTGGAGTTCACGCTACCGCTGGGGACCCTGGTGGACGATCAACGGCGAATCACAGTTCTATGTCGATACCCTGAGCGAGCCCGACTTCGGCCACAATCCGTTCAGCTTCGACGGCAACAACCTCATCATCACGGCGTCGCCGACACCCGACGACCTGCGTTCGCGGGCGAACAACAAGCCCTACCTCTCAGGCGTGCTGACCACCTACAACAAGTTCCGCATGCGCTACGGCTACGTCGAGATGCGTGCTCGCATGCCGCGTGGACGCGGCCTGTGGCCGGCCTTCTGGCTGCTGCATCAGAACGATCACGAAAACCGCCCCGAGATCGATGTGGTCGAGATGCTGGGTCATCAGACGGCGACGACCTATCAGACCTACCACCATTACACCGGTGGCTCGTTGCAGTCGACACCGAGCTATCAGGCCTCGGGTTCCGACTACGCCAACGACTTCCACACCTACGGCATGCGCTGGGAGCCCGGTCGCATCATCTGGTACGTCGACGGGCAGGAGACCAACCGCTACGAGAACGACAACGTCGCGAGCGAAGACATGTACCTCCTGGTCAACCTGGCTGTCGGCGGCTGGGCCGGCCAGCCCGACGGCAGCACGTCCTTCCCGGCAAGCATGACGATCGACTACATCCGCGCCTGGACGCCCTGAGAATCGTCTTGCGCCCATCGACGTAACCGTCACGCGTCGGATGTGGACGAACAGCCCCGGCCAGATGACATCTGGCCGGGGTTTTTTGCGTCTGCAACTCGCTCGCCGGTTTTGTGACAACGGGCCACACGACCGACCCCACCGATCCCGTAGACTTGGCGCTCCTCGATTGACGAGACTAGGGATGCCTTTCCACCCCACAACGAGTCAGCTGCTGCCCTGCTGCCCTGCCGTCACGGCCCTGCTGCTGGCCAGTACGCTCGTCGGCGCCTGTGCACTGCCAACCCCCGACGACCGGCAGGCGGCGTCCGCGCCACGTGAGGCAGGCTCGACGGAACCAGGCAACATGCACCAGAATGGCGTCTACTACGACAGCGGTGGCACGCATCGACATGCTCCGCCCGACAATGACATCGGCCCGTTGCTTGTCGAACTCGAAGCAGCATGGGAGCCTGCGCGCGAACTGGTCGAGGCCGAACTCGACATCGCCCTTGACGATGTATCACTCGTGCTCACCACCGACGCAATCATGCTGAACGAGGTCGAGCGCGAGACGCGCCGTCTGGCAAACAGCCAGTTCACCAGTCCTCGTTTCGCCACACGCTTCACCCGACAGCTCGTCGACCAGTCGAACGGCACCTATGTGGCCCTGTACACCGCCAGGCAGAAGCGCATTCTCCTGAGCCGGCGTCTGCTCGGGCACTATCTGAACAGTCTCGACAGCTTCAACGACAGCAACACGAACGGGGACGCTCCCGGAGGCGGTGGCCTGGCCACGACCGGCAGACGCCACTCATCCCGCCACAGCGCGCTGCTGAGCCTTCTCATCCATGAACTCGTTCACGCCGCCGACGACAAGCGCCACGGCACGCACGCAAACCGCGCGCTGAACTTTCGTGCTTCCTTTGCCGAGTCCGCCACTTTCGAGGGTCATGCTCAGTACGTGACGCGCAGGATCTGCCGGCAGGAAGGCTGTCTCGACGGCCTCGAATCGCTCGACGAACTCATGTTCGGCACGGCGCGTTCTCCCAACCGCATGATGCAGCCGGTGGAAGCGATCAGTCGCAACGTGCTCGAGTATTCCTATGTGGAGGGCGAACGTTTCATCACCGCACTGGCCGAGCGCGAAAACGGGGCAGCACTGTTGCAGACAATCCTCTCCGAACCACCGACCGACCCGATCCAGATTCTCGCGCCGGCAAGCTATCCCGACACCGCCCGCGAGAACCGGAACCAGCGGCTCGTCGACACGGCCGTCGGCACGGCCAGACACTGGCAATCGGGAAACTGGCAGATGGTGGAAACATCGCCGCTCAAGGGCGTGAACCTGCGCGCCGACCCCGCACGCCGCGAAGCGGCCATCGATGGCTTCACGCGACTGATCACGGCCATGGTGGCAATGCAGCTCTACGACACCGATACCCCCGATGCGCCACCGGTCGAGATATCGATCCTGCAGACCGAATCGGATGTCACGGCAGAACTGTTCGCCGAGTCACTGTATCGAAACTCGATCCTCGCGGGTGCGTTACCGGGACCTGGCTGGTACACCAGTACGTTCTCGAGTCACTCATCGGTACTCAGGGCAGCCGGAACAGACTGGCCTCTGACACTGCGCCGTACCCATGTCGATGGAACACCGCCGTACCGCAGCACCATGGCCTCGGCTGGTCAGTACACGATTCAGGTGAGTGCCGCCGTTACCGATCCCGCCATGATCGAGAACTATGCCCGCCGACTGCTCTCGGCCCTGCTCGACGCGGCTACCTGATCCAGCTTGCGTTGCGCGAAAAGCGCGAGCTCAGGAAATCCATCTGATCAGCCAGCACATCGCGATTGGCAAGGTAGAAGTATTCGTGGCGGTTGGGCGCGAAGGGCACGGCGAGGAGTTGCATGCCGACTTCCTCCGGTGCGTGATTGCCCTTGCGGTTGTTACAACGTCGACAGGCCGATACCACATTGGTCCAGATGTCACGACCACCTTTCGAGGTAGGTACCACGTGGTCCCGCGAGAGCTCGCGCGAACGGTAGTGCTCGCCACAGTAGAGACACATCTGGCGGTCACGCGCGAACAGCAGCGTGTTGTTGAGCGCCGGCGTGAAGGTGCCATCATTCACCTTGCCGCTGCAGGCAATGATCGAAGGCAATTCGATGCACGAACGCTCCCCGGCCCGGTTGTAACCACCGTGCAGCGTGCCGATCGATGTGCCCAGCGTCCAGATCACCTGATCACGAACCAGCAGCGTTGCCGTCTGTTGCCAGGTGAGCCAGGCGATGGGAACGCCAGCCTTGTTCAGTCGTAGCACCTTGGATTTCATCGGAACTCGTAGGCTCAGAAGCCTGTCGCACAGATATACCACAAGGCTGCAACAGGCAGAAGAATCTGTCATGAAATCAGCATCGACTGTCAATGCACGGAGGCGCCATCACACCCGAAATATTCTCGTGAAACTCACTCATAAGTGACTCGAGACGGTACAATCCCCAGCCCGATATCCGAATTGTGAATTGGCGAGCCGAAGGGAGCTGATGGACAAGTACACCGAAATGCTGGTTTTCTCGAAAGCCGCCGATCTCGGCAGCTTCTCCGCTGCCGCGCGCGATCTCGACCTCACACCCTCGGCGGTCAGCAAACTGATCACCCGCCTCGAAGACCGCCTCGGTGCGCGCCTCTTCCAGCGCACCACGCGCAAGCTCAGTCTGACTGCCGAAGGGCATGCCTTCAACGAACGCTGTGGCTCGATTCTCGAGGAAATCAGCCAGGCGGAAGACGCCGTCATGGCACTTCACGATCGGGTCAGCGGCACCTTGCGCGTCACCACCATCTCGGCCTTCGCACGCCTGCAGATGGTCAAGCTCATGCCCGAATTCATGTCACGCCACCCGGACCTGCGCGTGGAACTCGAACTCAGCGAACGCGAAGTCGATCTTGTCGGCGAAGGTGTGGACGTGGCCATCGTGCTCAGCGACGGCCTCACCGATGAATCGCTCGTGGCGCGACGTCTTGCAGTCAACAAACGCATCATCTGCGCCTCGCCCGGCTACCTGAAGGAGAACGGCACCCCGGAAACCCCCGAGGATCTTTCGCGCCACAACTGCCTGACGCATTCCTCGATCAGCCATTTCAACGACTGGGAATTCAAGACCGACAATGGCGTCAAGGTTCAGCGCGTGAAGGGAAACTTCCACACCAACAGCGCCTCTGCCCTGCACGAGGCCGTCAAGGCCGGCCTCGGCATCGCGCGTCTGGCTAACTACGTGGTGCAACCCTCGATCGAGAAGGGTCTCGTGATACCGATACTGCAGGAGCACAGCGTCGACAGTTCGAGCATCCAGCTCGTGTACCCGCACCGGCGCCACCTCAGCAACAAGGTGCGCGCATTCACCGATTTCATGGTGGAAAAATTCACGCCCAACCCGCCATGGGAAAACGGCGAGAGCTGAGTTGATGCGTCCGAGGCAGGTTGCCGCGCCGTTACAGCGCCTGGGCACCTTCTTCGCCGGTACGAATGCGGATGACCCGCTCGACCTCATCGACGAAGATCTTGCCGTCGCCGATCTTGCCGGTATTGGCCGCGCGAATGATGCTCTCGATGCAGGTATCGAGAATCGCTTCGTCAACCACCACTTCGAGCTTCATCTTGGGAATGAAGTCGATGACGTATTCTGCGCCGCGATACAGCTCGGTATGCCCTTTCTGGCGCCCGAAACCCTTGACTTCGGTGACGGTGATGCCGGCGACGCCGGCAGTGGCCAGTTCCTCGCGCACGGCGTCGAGCTTGAAGGGCTTGATGATGGCGGTGATGCGTTTCATGATGTCTATTTGCCGAAACAGTTCAGGGCTCAGTTTACCGGTTGCCGAAGGCGCTCCATGAGCAGTTCGCGCTCTAGTGCATGCAGGTGACCGAGTACGGCACTGGCCTGATGATCGAAACAGACCAGCTGACGTTCAAGTTCGTCGACATCGCGCCGTCTGCGTTTCTCGAGGAGCAATCCGCCCAGTTCGATACCCGCGGCGTGCATGTGGCGCAGCGGCGGTTCGATGTCGCGAAACAATGGCGCAGCGGCCAGTCGCTGACCGACACCGAAATACCAGTGACCGATGCGCGAATCGGCCACGTCCTGATGGCAGCGCCGTTCGATGACGCCACGCAACGACGGCGAGAGTTCGTCCGATGAGAGGTACAGGGCATCGACGAGCGTCTTGCGGTAGCGCAGGAGATCGAGCGCTGCCTGATGCAGAAGCCCGATCTGCGAACCACCCAGCGGCGTGGCCGCCGCACAGAAATCGCGCAGATCATCGAGCGACATCGGATGCGCGAAGAAGTATCCCTGGGCCTCCTCGCAACCATTGGTGGTCAGCAGTTCGCTGGTAACGGCACTCTCCACACCTTCGGCAACCGACACCATGCCGAGTTCGCGCGCCATGGAAATCGACGAGCGCACCACATCGAGACTCTGGCGGGATACGCTCATGCGCTTGACCACACCCTTGTCGAGCTTGAGGAAGTCGAAGGGCAACTGGCTCAGGCGGTCGATGGACGAGTAGCCGGTACCGAAGTCGTCCATCTGCAGACGAAGCCCCATGTCGGTCAGTTGCTGCAGATCGTATTGCACCTTGTCGATGTGGCTCATGATCTCGGCTTCGGTCACCTCGATCTGGATGTCACGGTTGCCGATGCGGCCACTGTCGAGAAGCTCGCCGATTCGCTGACTGACGAGACCGGACTCGAGTTCGGCCGGCGACACGTTCATCGACACGGGCAGGGCCGAACCTCGCCGATCATGTCGCTCCCGAACAGCGTCCTGATCGGCATGCGACGCTTCGCGTGCCGCGTCGTCCCTGAGCTGCTCGCAAGCACGTGCGAGGTACTCGAGCAGGCGCAGGGTCAGTTCGGGCAGAAGCCCTGTCTCTTCGGCCATGGGCAGAAAGGCATCGGGGGTCAGTACCTGATTCCTTCCCGGCCAGCGCACCAGTGCCTCCGAACCCACCACCTGGCCACTCAGCAGATTGACCCTGGGCTGGAAGTACAAGGTCAATTCGTCGTTGGCGATGGCCGCTTCGAGTTCGCGCGCCGTGACCGGTGGTGCCGGTTGCATGCTACCCATGAGCGCGATTCGCGGACTATCGGCCAACGGCCTTGAGGTAACGCGAGCCAAGGGCTTCACGCACGGCGATACTCGCCGGCGGCGCTGCCAGCCACTCGAGTTCGAATGCGTCGAGTGCCGCGCGGGCATTGCCCGCACCACCGCTCATCATGCCTTCCTGCAGGTGGGCAAGCTGGTACTGCATGCGCCGTGCCTTGTCATCGGCCGGCGTATCGATGCCCGCGGCCACTTCCATGCGCACGAGAAGATCGCGCCGGGTTTCCTCGGCTGCCGCGTAGTCGGGCTGCGTACCCGCATCGAGATGCGCGAGAGCCGCATCGCGCCGCGCCACGAGGACACTTTCGAGTTCTCGCGGCACCGATGCCGTCGCCTCGCCCCATTTCTCGAGCGTGTCTTCACGCAGGCGTTCCGTGGTCGCACCCGATTCGATGGCCTGTTCGAGTGATTCACACAGCGAGAGCAGGCGCTGCACTTCATCGCGCGAGGCCTGCTGCCGGCGATCGTCTTCCTTGCGACGCGCCGCCGAGCAGGCATCGAGCGCCTTGCCGAAATCACTCATGAGGCGCTTGCGCGAGTTGTCCGGGAATTTCTCCAGGGCACGAAACTCGTCATTCAAGGCCTGCACGCGGGTTTCGTCGACGTGACTCTCGCGCGAGAGCTTCCTGAGCTCGCCGATGATGTCGCGCGCACGATCGACGTGCGCGTAATCGGCCTTGCGACGCTCCCTGTCCTGTTCTCGCTTGCGGTCGTAGATGGAATCGATGTGCCCCTTGAAGGTCTGCCAGAGTTTGCCGTCGATCCTGCGGTCAGCCTGGCCGCTCTGCTTCCAGGCCGAAAAGAGATGCCGCGCCTGGTTCACCGTGTGAGCATTGACCTCACCCGCAGCCAGCGCTTCGGCCCTGGCGATCAGCTGCTCCTTCTCTTCCTTGCTCGAAGACTGCATCGCATCGAGTCGATCGCGAAACGGCTGGATCGTTTCGGAATACCGTTTTTCCAGTTTGGCATCCGCGCGCACGCCGAATACACGTGTCGCCTTCCAGTCGCGTACCGAACGGTTGACGATCCTGCGCACGGTGCCGATGTCGGTGGCATCGTCGAGCTTCGCGCGTTCGGCTTCGAGTTTCTCGAGTATGGCAACGCGTTCCTTGCTCTTGTACTCGCGCTCCTGCTCCTTCAGTGCCAGCCAGTTGCGATAGGGCTCGTAGGCCTTGTCACCTGCACTGTGGAAGCGGTTCCAGAGTTCGTTGGAGGCACGGCTGACGCCCAGATCCTTCCAGCGTTTCTGCACATCGCGCACCTTCTTCGCAAGCTCTCGCGGCTCGAAGATGCCGGCGGCCAGTGTCTCCATTTCCTCGCACAAGGCTTCGAGCTTGGGGCGTGCGGCAAAGTCCTGCCAGTCGGCCATCTCGCGAAGCTGACGCTCGAGACCATGAAAACGCTCGTCGAGCGGCTTGCGCTCGTTGCTTTCCATCTGTCCGATCTTCTTCTGCAGGCGATGGAACAGCGAATTGGCGGCCGACCACTGACCATCGCGGATGTGGGCATCGAGTGTGTCGAACTGCCTTTCGGTGGCACGGCGCCGGTCCTGGGATTCCTGCTTCGCCTGCGGCAGCCGCTGCACCAGCGCTTCGCGATGGGCAAGGAGTTCCGCGAACCAGGCATGGTCACGAATATCGAGCGTTTCCGTGGCCAGCGGTGGCGCTACATCGGCAACAGCGAGCAGCTTGTCGATTCGCTGCCTGCGCTCCTCGAGCGCCTGCGGACGACCCTTGCGCGTGTTGAAAGGTGGGTCGAACATCACCGCCACCGATTCGGCGTAGGCTTTCAGCGGCGACGCCTCGGGGTGCTCTGCAAGGCTCTCGATCCAGGCCGGCAGGGTTTCGAGGGTGGTATCACGCGAGCGCTCCCAGTCGCCCTTGAAGGCAGCATCGGCGAGCAGCGACCTGGCTGTCTCCTGTGCTGCGGGATCGCTCGAGAGCGCTGGCGCAACAGGCGCCTCGGCAGCATTGCCACTCGAAGCAGAGCTGGCTTTTTCATCAGCTTTACTGTCAAGGATCGTTGCGGATCCGGCACTGCCCGCAGCTGCCACATCAACGATTGCTGCCTCAGCGGGAGATGTCCCAGCGGGAGCTGCTTCGGTGGAGATCGCCCCAGAGGATGCTGATACAGCAGAACTTCCGACGGAGGCTACCGCAGTGGAAGCTGCCGCAGTGGAAGCTGCCGCCGTGGCGGGCGCCGCGTCGCCGCCGGCAGCGCAAGCGGGCGCCGGTGTCTTCGAATCACCCGCTGCGGACCCGCCGGCAGCGGCATCCGGCGAATCGACAGCGACGCCCGGAGTGACACTTGCGGGGCGGGCTTCTGCCGCTTCGGTGCCTGCCCGCGATGCCGCTTCGGCCACCTTGTCCGCCACGCGCTCGTGCGCCGCCCGGTAGCGCTTTTCGAAGGGTGCTCGCTCGGCTTCGGGCAACTGCGCCCAGCGCGTGTCCAGCGCGAGCAGGCGCCCTTCGGTCTGCGGCGACCACACCGAGTCGGCCAGTTGTTCGATCTGTTCAAGGGTACCGACCAGTGCGTGCTCGCGCTGCCGCTCGCGTCGTTCAGCCTCGGCTGCAGCATCGAGCCGTTCCTGCAACTGTCTCGCCACGACCTTGTCGCGCTGACGAATCTCTGACACGAGTTCCCTGAGGAGTTCGGGATTCTTGATTCGAGCCGCAGCGCGCTCGCGATCCTCGTGGATGCGGGATTCAACGACCACCTGTGCAAGCTCGCGTTCATCGGCGATCGTGTCGATTGCCATGTGGCGCTGTTCGCCATTGGTGCCATTCATGGCGGTGTAGAACGCCAGCGCCTCACCCTGCGACGTGAGCAGTGCGCGCAGGGCAATCGCACTGACCTGCCCGAGACCGATGAGCTGGCGCAACCGGTCGATGGCAGCATCCGAGAGGATGCGCGCCTCTTCGTTGCCACGCGCGTCGGCCAGTTCACGCAAGGGCAGCAACTCATCGAGTTGCTCGATGGCAGCCTTGCGCACGTCGAGCGATTCATCGTCGAATGCCAGTTGCTGCACGATGCCGCGTTCGGTCTCATCCGGGTTGACAAGCAAGCGCAACCATTCGGCCCGGACTTCCGGATCGCGGTGCTGATGCCGGGGTGTCGACTTGAGGAAATTCTTCACGTGAGCGGGAGTGACGGATGCGGCCTGCAAGCCGTGGATGAGCAGTAACCACATTATACCCGCAGGGCATTCGGGTCTGCGCCCGGTCAAAAGGTACAGGACGGAAGGCAGGGGCCGTCAAGCGGATGGCAGATTACGGGTTCCCGGTCTCAGTTCGGACAACCGTTCGGACACAACCGGCAGCCACGGACACCGAATTGTCCAGGGATGGGCGTGATCGGCCGCTATCAGGAGAATCGGTCATGCCACCTCCTGCACCCACATGAAAAGCTCCGCTGCCGCACAACCGCCCCCCGTGGGTTCCGCACCCGAACAGACCAGCGGCAGCAGAGCAGCGCTTGCCCGCAATGCCCGCGAAGCTGCCACCGAAATCAGCGCGCTCACGCGCTTCCTCGACGGTGTGCTGCTCGGCAAGGAGCGGCAGGTTCGCCTGGCCATTGCCTGCCTCATCGCCCGCGGTCATCTGCTGCTCGAAGACGTGCCCGGGGTCGGCAAGACGACGCTGGCGCAGGCACTCGCGACCGGCCTCGGGCTGCCCTGGAACCGCGTGCAGTTCACCAGCGATCTGCTGCCGGCCGATGTGGTGGGCGTGTCGATCTGGAATGCCCGAAACCACGCCTTCGAATTCCGGCAGGGTGCCGTGTTCACCTCCGTGTTGCTGGCGGACGAGATCAACCGCGCACCACCGCGCGCGCAGAGTGCACTGCTGGAGGCAATGGAAGAGCGTCAGGTCAGCATCGACGGCGACACTCACAAGCTCGACGCTGACTTCTTCGTCATCGCCACGCAGAACCCCGTCGACCAGCTCGGTGCCTTTCCGCTGCCCGAATCGCAGCTTGATCGCTTCCTGCTCGGATTGTCACTCGGCTACCCCGATGCGCGTACCGAACGCCAGTTGCTCGCCGAAGGTGACAAGCGCGAATCACTCGCCGCCCAGGCGCCACTGGTGGCACCCGGGGCACTCGCCAACTGGTCGCGGCTTGCCGCAGCCGTGCATGTCGCCGACACCCTGCTCGACTACATTCAGGCGCTGCTGGCCGCAAGCCGCCGCGAGCATGCCGGGCTCAGTCCACGCGCCGGTCTGTCGCTGGTACGCCTCGCCCGTGCATGGGCGCTGATCGAAGGGCGCGAGCACATGCAACCCGACGACATCAAGGCCGTGTTCGCGGCACTTGCCGGACACCGCCTCACCGGGCACGTCCGGAGCGGTGAAGCGGCAGCCGAAGCCATCCTGCAAGCCGTACCCATGCCCTGAAGGCAGACATGGCTCACCCCATTTCCCGCTTTCGTCAGCGCCTGTTCCGGCACCGCCCGGACGATACCCTGCCAGCCGTCGTCACGCATCAGCGGATCTACATCCTGCCAAGCGGTCGCGGCTTCACCTTCCTGCTGGCGCTGCTGCTGATGCTGGTCGCGGCCATCAACTACTCGCTGAGCCTCGGCTACGCACTGTGCTTCCTGCTCATGGGACTGCACGCCGCTGCCCTGATCGCCACCTACCGGAACCTCGCGGGACTCTGCATCGAATCGATCCGCAGCGGCAATGTGCACGTCGGCGAGCTGCTTGTCTACGACATCGCGCTGTCGAGCGGTGACGGCACGCCACGCCACGGCATCGAACTCCGGGATCGCGGCGGCCACGGCGTCGCGCTCGACGTGTTGCCCGCGCAGGGAGAGAACCGCGCGACGATCGAGATACCGGCAGAATCACGCGGCCCGCACGCACTCGGGCGTCTGACGCTCGCCAGCGACTGGCCGCTCGGGCTCTGGCGCGCCTGGAGCTACCTGCACACCCCTGCCGAAAGTCTCGTGTACCCGAAACCGGAACCGAATCCACCACCCGTACCGGTGCGGGAGCGCGATGGCGGAGGCGCGGACATGATGCTCGTCCGTCAGGGCGAATTC
Source organism: Gammaproteobacteria bacterium (assembly GCA_002746645.1). Classification (GTDB taxonomy): domain Bacteria; phylum Pseudomonadota; class Gammaproteobacteria; order Granulosicoccales; family Granulosicoccaceae; genus Granulosicoccus. The sequence goes on from PDPU01000031.1 coordinate 63,802, forward strand.
GCGGGTCTTCGGGAATACCGCGATGGCGACTCGCCGAACCTCGTTGCCTGGAAGCAGGCAGCGCGCGGCCAGGGCCTCCTCGTACGACTCTTCGATGACGCCGAAGGGCGTCGTGAAGCGCAGCTCTCGCTCGCGGAGACGGGCCTCGCGGGTCTCGAGGCACAGCTTTCGCGCATTGCTGCCTGGGTACAGCAGTGCGAGCAGCAGCAACGAAACTACGCCATGAAGCTCGGCCCGTTCCAGCTGGACTGCAACCATGGCCCCGAACAGCGACACCGGGCATTCGCGGCGCTGGCGCTGCATGGCGTCGAGCGTCATTCACGGTACGAACGCAATCAGGCGGTTCCTCGTCCCGCCGGCCGCGGGACAGATGACGGTGCCGTGTTCGACACGGCGTCGCCTGCCGAGACGAAGGTCAGCTGATGCGTATCTCGGCCGCACGACGCCTGCTCGGCCAGCGCCCTGCCGACCCGAAGGTGCGTCACCCTGCCGTCGTACGTGCCATGGCGATGCTCATGGTGCTCGTGATGCTGCCCCATCTGCTGCACCTGCCCATCTGGGTATCGACTCTCGGTTTCGTGCTGTCTGGACTGCGTGTTCTCGCCAGCGAGTATCCGACACTCCGCTGGCCGCAGCGACTGCTGCACCCGCTGCTGATCACACTCCTCGCGGCACTTGCGGGCGTGATGCTGCGAGTCGACTACGGCTACTTTCTCGGGCGCGATCCTTCGGTGGCCTTTCTGTTCATTCTCGTTGCGGCGAAGTTCGCCGAGATGCGCAACCGCAGTGACGTAACGATTCTCCTCTGTCTGTCGATGTTCCTGCTGATCACGCAGTATTTCCATACGCAGTCGATCCTGAGTGCACTGACGACACTGCCCGCCGTGCTCGCACTCGGCAACGCGCTCGGCGTGGCGCGCGCGCCCGACACGGTGACACCGCTGCAACCACGGCTTGCACTGGTCGGCACACTGCTGCTGCAGGGGCTGCCACTCGCGGCACTGCTGTTCGTGGTGTTTCCGCGCCTGCCCGGGCCGATGTGGTCACTGCCCGAAGATGCCATGGCGACGAGCGGGCTCTCGGACCGCATGAATCCGGGCAGCATCGGTGAACTGAGCCGTTCGGATGCCGTCGCCTTCCGGGTCGAATTCGACGGCCCGATTCCCGCGCCGGCACAGCGCTACTGGCGGGGCCCGGTCATGCACGAGTTCGACGGCCGCGGCTGGCACGCTGACGGCACGGCCGTGCCGGTACGCCTCAGGGGCGGCACCGAAAACGCCCTGAACTACACCGTGATGCTGCAGCCGCATCGCCGGAAGTGGCTGTTCGCGCTCGATCAGGCCGTCTCGCCACCGCGTTCATCGGATCAACCGGGCATTGCTGCACGCACGCTCGGACAACTCATGAGCAACGGACAGATTCTTTCCGAGGAGCGGGTCTCGCAGGTACTTCGCTACCGACAGCAATCCGTGCCGGGGGCGAGTTTCGACATCGGCCAGGCCCCGGCGGCGAACACCCTGGCGCTGCCCGGCAGGAACCCGCGTGCCGCTGCCCTTGCCCATGATCTTCGCGCAGGTTCGGGCAGCGATCAGGAATTCATTGCCCGGGTTCTGGCCCATTTCAATACCGAACCCTTTCACTACACCCTGCGTCCGCAGCTTCTCGGCGACCGGCCCGTCGACGAATTCCTGTTCGACACCCGTGAAGGCTTCTGTGAACACTACGCCTCGGCCTTCACGGTACTGCTGCGCGCTGCAGGCATTCCGGCGCGTGTGGTCACGGGCTACCAGGGCGGCGAGATGAACGGCGACTACATGATCGTGCGCCAGTCGGACGCGCACGCCTGGAGCGAAGCCTGGCTTGACGGGCGCTGGCGGCGCTTCGACCCGACCGCCGCGGTGTCGCCCGAACGCGTCGAGCAAGGGATCTCGGGCGCCCTGCCCGACGAAAACGCCCTGCCACGCATTGCCCGCGCCGACACGAGCGACTGGCTGCGTCAGTGGCAGCTGCGTGTCGATGCCGTCAATCACGCCTGGCAACGCTGGGTGGTCGACTTCGACAACGATACCCAGAGCGAGATCCGCTCGAAGCTCGGCATCCCCGCCCCGGAACTCTGGCAGATCACCGTCGGCATTCTCGGTGTTGCCGCCATCTGGGTGTTGCTGCTGCTCCGTTCACCCTTCGACAAGCAGACGCACCCATCGCGCGAGGAACGCGCCTGGCGGCAAGTCGTCAACTGGCTGCATGAACAGGGCATCGAACGCCAACCTCAGGAGACTCCGCAGGAACTGCTGACGCGCGCAGCGGGCAGATTGCCGGCGCAGAAAGCACTGCTCGGATCACTCGCCGAACTCTTCGACGCACTGCGGTTCCAGGCGCTCGACGATGACACACGTGCCACCCGCTGGGCGCAATGGCAACGACTGAAACGCGAACTGCCGCGGTCACGGTGTAGACTTCGCCGATGCAGCACCTGAGCGAGCACAGCAACAGCGCGGGAAACGACGACGCCGGCACGGAGAATCCGGACAGCACTTCCGAACCTGAATCATCCGACAAGCCAGTTCACGCACCGGCTCACGGTTCGGCGGCGGAGCGAGCCGTCATCGATGTCGGCGTGATCATCGCCGGACCCTTCGATCCACGCATGCTGCGTCTCGCACGCCTTGGTCAGGCGCGTCTTGCCGAAACCCTCGAAGCCTGGTTTCCACGTTTCGCATGGCGCTTCGAACTGCTGCTCCGGCGCGATATCGACCCACGCCACCTCACCGAATCGAGTCAGCTTCTGACCCTCGCCGCCGAAGAGCGCGAGGCCAGACACTGGGATGCCGTGGTCATGCTGGTGGAGCAGGATCTCGTACCGCACTATCGCAGCTATGCGCTTGCCGCCCTCTCCCGCCCGCTGGATGCCGCGCTCGTCTCCACCGCGCGTCTCGCGGGAGAAGGCATCGTCGACCATGGCATCGGCCACAATGCCATGGACAATACCGATACCACGACGTTCGGCAGTTGCGACACGGCAACAGCCGAGACCACGATCATCGACCGCATCGCCACGCTCGAACTGCACGCCATTGCCCACCTCGGTGGCCTTGCCGGTGCGCGCGAACGCCATCGCCTGCTGTTCCGCCCCGACAGTCTTGCCGACCTCGATGTCATGGAGCATCTCGAGGACGCCGAGCGAGAGGAACTCGACCGGGCTTTCGGCGAGATCGCCGACACACGCCTCGAGGAAATGCCCGCGGAAACCAGCGCCACGCGCAGCAATGTGCAGTTCGTGGCGCGCGCCGCAATGATCAACCGCAGCGAACTCATCGATGCCGTGCTGGCCGCGCGTCCCTGGGAATTTCCGCTGCGTCTGAGCCGCCTGAGTACCGCAGCGGTTTCCACGGTGGTGGTTCTGATGATGACGGCAGAAGCCTGGGACCTTGCGCTCTCGCAATACAGGACGACGCTCCTGCTGCTCGCCCTGATCACCCTGGGCACCACCACGGCCTTCGTCATCCACCGCCAGCAACTCCTGCTCGGCAGGCAGCGCGAACTGCGTGAGCAGCTTGTGGTCAGCCAGCTCTCGGCGGTACTCATCGTGCTTGCGGGTCTTGCCATCACCTGGGTGCTGATGCTGCTGCTGGTACTCGCGGGCAGCATGCTGCTCTACAGCGATGCCCTGATCGCCGACTGGGCGGCTTCGTCACGGCTTTCGGCAGCGGATGTCGGCATCGGCCACAGCGTCACGATGGCGCTTTTCTGCGCCTCGCTCGGACTGCTGATCGGTTCGCTCGGCGCCTCCTTCGAGGACCAGTTTCACTTTCGACATGTTATCTATGTCGACGAGGAGTTGTAGGAAGCACCGTCCCTCAAGTGGGACAGTGCATGATTACCCGACGAATTCGAGTGGGGCAAGGCCTGCCTGCCGCACTTTCATGCATACCGTTCGGAGGGCAGACCTGCACACGAATCAGCAACAGGGTGCGCAATGCAGGATCCGGACAATCAACAACGGCGCGATGAAGACGCGGGCAGGGTCGACGGCACCGACGAGGCCGGCAATGAAGCGCCCGCGGCAGCAGCCACGCTCGACACGGCCTTCGCCGCTTTCACCGACGGCCTCGGAGCGGGAAGGGAACTGCTGCTGGCGAGCACCGAACTCGCTGCCGCCGAAGCGCGTCAGGCCATCGGCTCGGCCATCGTTCTGGTGGCAGCCCTGCTGCTCCTGGTGGTATTTCTGCCCGGGCTCTGGGTGCTGCTGCTGGCATTGTTCACGAGTCTGCTGCGTGACGCCGGCTGGAGTCTCGGCGGCGCGCTGACCCTGCTCGTCGCCCTGCATCTCGTCGGCAGCGCCGTTCTCGTCGTGATCATCCTGTGGATGTTGCGGCGCATGCGGTTCCGCCATACCCGCGAGGGTCTGGCGGCGATGTTCTCGTCACGCGACGATGACCACGCTGGCGTTGCCAGCCACCACGAGCGCACCGACGATCCCGACAATTCGATGAACGAAACCCGCCCTGCGGGTTCCGAATCAGTGACATCAGGAGAGGCACCATGAATACCGACAACCCCGCCCGCAACGATACCGAGAGCACCGACGAGTCGAGTGTCGCCGCAACGGCCCGGAAGGGCGTCGACAAGGTCGAGACGATCATCCACGAGAAGATCGATGTCGGCAGCGAGAAAATTCGCGAGGCGCTGACACAGGCCGATTCGCTCGAGGGCGACATGCGCGAATCGGCCGAACAGCTGGCGAGGAGCGTCGGCGACTACATCAACCGGAATCCCGTGCAATCGGCCGGCTTCGCCTTCGCGGCAGGCGTGCTGACGGCACTGATTCTGAGCCGTCGCTGAAGCGGCTCGTGAAGGCGGACAGGACCGGCACGGCGGATGCTTCGGCCAGCACGCCCAGGCGCTCGAAGCCGCCAAGCGTCAGCCAGGCACTGGCGCGACGCGATGCCGCGCTGGCCACATTTCAGCGGACGCGAAGGCAAGGCAGGCTTGCATTGCATCGCGCGGCAACTCGGCCACTGAACCTGCTGTTTCCCTTCGTGCTCGGCATCGCCTTCACGCGATTGCCGAAACGCATCGTGATGCCACCCCTGCCGGGACTCTGGCCGTTCCTCCTGCATACCGGACTGGCTCTGATGAAACAGGCGAGGACACAGGAATCGCCGCAGGAATCGCCGCAGAAACCGCCACCGGATCCATCAACGGAACCGCCGCATCAACCAGCCAAGACAACGGTGGCCAAGGTATAGCCGATACATGCAGTGCATGCCCTGTTTCGCAAGCCCTGTTTCACGTGCAAGAGTCGCCGTATCATGCGGTACTCGCGGCACTCTGCCACGCAGCGTCCTTGTCGGCACAGTCATCCACTTCACCGCTCCAGGCGCACTCTTCTCGATCTCATCACGGTTTCTGCATCACGGTTTCTGCCGAGTTCAACTGTACGCATTTGTGTCTTTTTGTGTCTTTTCCGAGTTGCACGCTGCAACTGCATTGCATTTCACGAGGACATGTGGCACACAGGAATTCGGGCACAGCATCTGTCATTGGCAGCAGTTTCGGTCGGATGGCTCGTCTTGCGCCCAACGCTGACATGCCGGAAGAGCATGACGCATGCCTGCGGATTGACCGCAATCCGCAGGCAGACTGTACCGATGCGCCCGGGTGGGCGTCCGGCATCGTGCGCTGAACGACACGGAAGCTGCGCGATCACGGTGCGCACACTGTCACGTGATCTTCATCCATGTCCCGGAAAGCCGCAGCACCTTCCCTCCTCACCAGCAGCGATGCTGTCGACCAGTCCGTGTTCAGCCCCATGGACGGCAGTCACAGTGCCTCGCCTCGCCGCCCGCTGATTCGCGAAAGCGAAGAGCGCTACATCTTCTACGGCAACTGGAGTCGCAGCGAACTGATCGACCAGGCGGCAGTGCTCGGCATCGAGTTCGCACCGGACATCAGCCGCGAAGGACTCATCCAACTGCTCGAAAGTCGTAACGCGACCATCGCCCGGCGACGCTTTCGTTGACACGGCATCCGCCGCCCTGACGTCACGCGTCACGTACACAGACGCCCTTTCGCGCCGAAGCGGCAATCACCCGAGGAAGCCGATCGGGTATCCTGGGTCAGAGTCCGTATTCCTCGTGCACCTTGCCGTCGAGCCAGCGCTGGAGGCCTGCAGGCAGGGGGGTCAGTTCACCCGTGACAGACCAGCCATTGTCGGCGGCGTGCCTGGCAATCGCCGCAATGCGATCGTCATCGACGGGATGGCTGCTGCTGAATCGCTCGAGCCAGGAAGGGTAGTCGCCATCCGAACCGCGCGCCTCCGCCATGATCTCGAACAGGGCTGCAGCGCCGTTGACGTGACCATAATGACCATTCAAGGCAGCGAGTGCCGCTTCGTCGGCGCGCGATTCCATGCCGCGCGTGAACTGTACGCCGGTGAGGCTGCCGGCCGTACCGAGTACATTGCTCGCGGCGCCCGAGTCACCGACGATCGCCAGCAGGGCCACGGTACTCGCCACACCGCCACCGAGACCCGAAATCGGATCGCGGTGCAGGATGTGGGCGATCTCGTGCGCCATGACCATGGCAAGCGCGTTCTCGCTCGGCATCCGTTCGATCAGCTCGCGATAGAACAGCAGATTGCCACCGATCGTGGCGAAGGCATTGAAGACCGGCTCGTCCCGGTAGTTGACGGTCACGTCCATGTCCTCGGGCATCGGCATGTGCGCCATCATCCTGTCGGCAAGGTCATTGAGGTACAGCTCGATGTCACTGTCGGACGGCACATCACCGAAGGCGTCATCGAAATGCTGTGCCACCCGTTTCTCGAACGAGAAGGGAATGAGCCTGGCCATCCAGGCACCCGATACCTGCAGCAAGGCAACCACCAGCACGAGAAGCACCACCGCCGCGATCAGGAACTTCGCGAGCTGACCCAGCGGATGCTCGCGACTGTAGTTGATGCCTTCCTCGGCCTGACGATTCTCGTACTTCATCCGGGCGTGGTTTCGCTCCCGTGCGGGCTGGCCGGAATCACCGCCGTGCCGTAGGCCAGCACCTCGAGCGCGCCGGCACCGCGGCCACTTCCCGACACCGAGGCGGTCTGATATTTCACGTTGAACACGTAGCCCGCCTGCTTCCTGCGTGCTTCGTCCTTCATGCGCAGCATCGCTTCACGTCGTGCGCGATCGAGCATGGATTCATAAGGGGCGAGACGGCCACCGAAGAGAGTGATGAGCCCGGCAAGAAAGCGCTTGAAGTAGTCGGAAGCGATGACCACGCTGCCGCTGACGAGTTCGTAGCGCTCGCCCGCTTCTGCCGGCGGGTTCTTGCTGGCCACGGCCGGAAGGTGCGCAAGGGCCTGTTCGCGGCGAATGATGTTCCTGAGGTGCCGTTTCTCGGCCAGGCGCCCGAAGCTGTAGCCGATTGCGAGCAGACTGACGAAGCCTAACGCCTGAACGATGACATCACTCATCGACGAGTTCCACCGCCGTGCCATAGACGAAGATCTCGGCAGCACCCGCGGCGATGCTCGAAGTGCTGAAGCGCACGTTCAGTACCGCGTTGGCACCGACACTCTGCGCCTCCGCGAGAAGACGTTCGGTGGCTTCTTCACGGGAATCGGACAGAAGCTCCGTGTAACCCTTCAGTTCACCACCGAAGATGTTCTTGAGCGAGGCGGCAATGTCGCGTCCGACATGCTTGCTCCTGACCGAACTGCCCTGCACCACTCCGAGGTGGCGAGCAATCTTCTTGCCGGGATGGTATTCGAGGTTGGAAACGATCATCGGGAGGCAGTCCTGCAATTCGGGCGACAGCGCGAGTGTATCCTAGAGCCACGGGCCTTGAACAACTCCATGAACCTGACTTGCCTCGTTACCGCACTCGCCGCCGAGTCTCGGCCGCTGATCGACCACTTTCAACTGAAAGGTGTCGATGCCGGTGCGCTGAAACTGTATCGGGGCGATGACATCCTGCTGCTCGAAACCGGTATCGGCAAACTCGCGGCAGCCAGTGCCCTGTCGGCGCTGTTCGAGCGCGAACGCGGGGTGCGCCAGGTATTCAACATCGGCATTGCCGGTGGCAGGGCACCGTTCGGACAATGGTATCTCGCCGCCTCGGTCGAAGACGCCGGCAGCGGCCGCCGGACCTACCCGCATCTGCCACCGCTGCGTACCACGAAAGGCATCCCGGCATTGGCCGTGCGCACGCTCGACCGCCCGTCGGACGACTATGCCGAGGATGCTCTCTTCGACATGGAACTCGCAGGCATCGCCCATGCTGCATTGCGGCACCTCGACACCAGTGCGCTGCACGCGCTGAAGGTTGTCTCGGACAATCCCGAGAGCGACATGGCGAGCGTCGATCGCGAGCGCGTCACGGCCCTCGTCGCGAGTGGTCTGGAGATCGTCACGGCGCTCATCGAGTGGATGCGCAGCATCGACCATGTCGATGTCGAGGATCGCCGGCTCATCGAGCAATGGTTGACGGAGGCAGACCACCGCATGCATCTCTCGACCTATCAGTTCAGGTGGCTCCGGCGCATCATCGAACGCCACGTGGCCCTGCACGGTACCGTGCCCGATCTCGACGCACTGATGGCTCCGGACCGGCACGCCAACGGATCGACAGACCGTCGGCAACCCGGCGGCAGCGGCGCCGTGCGACACGCCTCCGCCAAGAGCGCGACCAAGGCGCGCCTCGCCGCACTCGAGCAGGCACTCGATGCAGCAACCGCCAGCGGACTCTCTGCCTGAGGCGGCAATGGACACGATCTACATCGAGAACGAGATCGCCGAACACCCGCGAGCGCGCAGGATACTCAAGCGCTTCCCGCGTGCACGACGGATCCCCATCAAGCGTTACGGCGATGTGTTCAATGCGCCGATGCAGAACTTCCGCGCCCAGAAGCGAAACCCGGCGCTGATTCTTGCCGGCAAGCATGGCCGGCGGGTGCACCCGACCCCACCCGAGTACCACATCGGTGGCAGGAGAAACTTCTACTTCTCGCACATGCTGAACTGCGTGTACGACTGCCGCTACTGCTTCCTGCAGGGCATGTACCGCTCGGCCAACCACGTGGTGTTCGTGAACCACGAGGACTTCTTCCGCGACATTGCGGCAACGAGTCGCGAGGCAACGGAGCGCGCGTTCTTCTTTTCCGGCTACGAGTGCGATTCACTGGCGCTCGACCCGGTCACGGGTTTTGTCGATTCGGCGCTCGACGCCTTTGCGGCGCTGCCCGAAGCCACGCTGGAAATTCGCACCAAGAGCACGCAGATACGTCCACTGCTCAGACGCAAGGCCCTGACCAACGTGGTGGTCGCCTTCAGCCTCTCGCCCACCGGCATTGCGGCGAACGAAGAGCAGGGAGCACCATCGCTCGCCAAACGCCTTGATGCCCTGACGACACTCCAGGAAGCCGGCTGGTTGATCGGGCTGCGCTTCGACCCACTGTTGCTGGTGCCCGATTTCGCCACTGTCTACGGCGACTTCTTCGACGCGGTTGCCGCCAGACTCGACATGACTACCGTTCATTCCGTCAGTATCGGCGAATTTCGCCTGCCCACGCGGTTTCACCGTCGACTCGTCAGACTGTACCCTGACGCAAGGCTTCTGGCTGCGCCCATGAACGAGCAGAACGGGCTGGTTTCCTACCCCGTTGCCGAACGCACGGCAATGCGCGAGTTCTGCCTGGACGCACTCTCGAGACACATTCGTGATGACCAGCTCTTCCCCTGCAGCTGAGGCGCGTTGCGCTCTCGTCACCGGCACGAGTCGCGGCATCGGCCGGGCGATTGCCGAACGCCTGCTCACCCGCGGCCATGCCGTCGTCGGCCTTGCGCGCGGCAGTGCGGACATCGCGCATCCGGCCTTTCACGAAGTCACGATCGATCTGGCCGATCTCGTCTCGCTGCCCGGACGCATCGATGGCATTCTGGCGGAACATCCGATCGACGCACTGATCTGCAACGCCGGTGCGGGACGCTTCGGCACACTCGAAACCTTCAGCGCCCGTCAGATCGAAGCGGCAATCGCGCTGAACCTCGTCAGCCCGCTCGTCGTCTGCCGACAATGCGTGGCGCGGCTCCGTCAGACACCGAGAAGCGACATCGTGTTCATCGGTTCGGAAAGCGCACTGCGCGCAAAACGCCAGGGCAGTCTCTACAGCGCGGCGAAATTCGGCCTGCGTGGCGCCGCCCAGGCCCTCCGCGACGAGCTTGCCGGCAGCAACTGCCATGTCGGCATCGTGCAACCCGGCATGGTCAGAAGCAGCTTCTTCGACACGCTGAACTTCGAACCGGGGCCGGAAACCGCCCATGCGCTGGTGCCGAGCGATGTCGCCGATGCCGTCATGCAACTGCTCGACGCGCCCGATCATGCCATCATCGAGGAACTCGTCGTGAAGCCCCGCCAGCATGTGGTGAACAAGCGCCCGCAACGCAACCTATAATCCGCTGAATCATGACCATCGATCAGATCAGTATCGTCGTCATTCTCACGGTGACCATGTGCCTGTTCGTCTGGAACCGCTGGCGCTACGACGTCGTCGCGGGCATCGCGCTCCTGAGCGCCGTGTTCGTCGGCGTGATACCAACCGACCATGCCTTCGAAGGCTTCTCTCACCCGGCCGTCATCACCGTGGCGGCTGTCCTCGTGATCAGTCAGGCGCTGCAGTCCTCGGGCGTGGTGGAACTGTTTCTGAAGTTCCTCGCACCCGCGCGCGGGCGGTTGCTGACCCAGCTCGGCGCCAACTGCGGCGTGACCGCCTTTCTCTCGGTGTTCATGAACAACATCGGTGCGCTTGCGCTGATGCTGCCGATCACGCTTCGCGATGCTGCCAAGGCCAAACGTTCGGCGGCGAAGCTTCTGATGCCGCTCTCCTTTGCGAGCCTTCTCGGCGGGCTCGTGAGTCTCATCGGTACGCCACCGAACATCATCATCGCCACCTTCCGCGCCGACAATGTCGGCGAGCCCTATGGCATGTTCGACTACACACCGGTCGGTCTCGCGGTGGCAGCGAGCGGCATCACCTTTCTCGTCCTGCTCGGCTGGCGTCTTCTGCCGAACCGCCTGGCGGAACAGAATGCCAATGCCGAAACGTCCAGCGTGGCACGCTACATGACCGAAATCCGCATTCCCGAGGATTCTCCCCTCGTGGGTACCTCGGTGATCGATCTCGAGGCGCGCTGTGACCACGAGGCCTCGGTCATGGCCATCATTCGCAATGATCGCAGGCGCCTCGCGCCACCGGCCATCGAACGTCTGCTCGCCCATGACATCCTCATCGTCGAAGGGGAAAGCGACGCGCTGCAACCACTCTTTGCCGATTCGAGCCTCGTCGAGGCCGGCGACGGCGAGGTCGATACGGAGCTGCTGAAGTCGCCGGATGTACGCGTGATCGAAGCGGTGGTGATGCCGAACTCGCTCATCGAAGGCGAGTCGATGCGTGCCATCAGCATGCACGAACGCTTCGGCGTGAACCTTCTCGGTGTGGCCCGCGAAGGACGGCCTTCACGCGCGCGTCTCCGTACGGTGCGCTTCCGCACGGGCGACGTGCTCCTGCTGCAGGGGGAGAACAACGCGCTCGAAGAAATGTGCAGGTCGCTCAGCATCCTCGCCGCCAAGCAGCGCATCGCCGACATCAAGCAGCGTCGTGGCGCGATCCTGATACCCTCGGTATTCGCCGCCGGCATTCTCGCTGCTGCCTTCGACATCGTACCGATCCAGATCGCCTTCACCGCCGTGGTGGGTCTGCTCGTGCTGCTGCGCATGGTGTCGCTCCGGGAAGCCTATCGCAGCATCGAATGGCCGATCATCGTGCTGCTCGGTTTCCTGATCCCGGTCGGCGAAGCACTGCAGACCACGGGCACCACGGAGCTCATCGCCGCAAGCATCGTGTCCATTGCCGACGCGGTACCGTTGTGGGCACTGCTGACCATCATCATGGCCTGCTCGATGCTGCTGTCGGACCTCGTGCACAACACACCTACCGCCGTGCTCATGGCGCCGATTGCCTACAGCATGAGCCAGCAGCTCGGGCTCCCGCCGGACCCCTTCCTCATGACCGTTGCCATCGGCGCGGCCTCCCCCTACCTCACACCCATCGGTCATCAGTCGAACACGCTCGTCATGGGCCCGGGTGGCTATCGCTTCGGCGACTACTGGCGGCTCGGCCTGCCGCTCGACATCCTCATCATCGCCGTGGCCGTGCCGATGATTCTCTGGGTGTGGATGTGATGCAGACTCGCCTCGCCACCACGCGGCGGTTCGCGACCGGCGGCAGGCGAGCGGCGACATGAGCAGGCATCGTCGTCTCGTGGACGAATTCACCGAGATCCTCGAACCCGACCCCGAAGAATTCCATCGCTACCACGACGTGCCGGGCATCGAGGTCAGGCACCGGGCTGCCGTGCTGATGGGCTTCGTATGGCACGAGAACGCCTGGCAGATGCTGTTCATCCGCCGAGCGCACAACACACGCGATCGTCACAGCGGTCAGGTGGCGTTTCCGGGCGGTCGCGCCGAGGCCACGGATGCCTCGCTGGCCGATACCGCGTTGCGTGAGACCGAAGAGGAAATCGGCCTGCCGCGCCGGAACATCACCGTGCTTGCCGAACTCGAGAGCTACACCACTCTCAGTGGTTATCGCGTCACCCCCATCGCTGCCGTCATCGATCACTGGCCATTGCCGCTCGTTCTCCAGGAGAGTGAAGTGGCTCACGTCTTCCTCATGCCACTTGCCTGGCTGCAGGATCCGGCCAACGTGAGTCTGCGCGCGCGCCCCGACTCCGCCATCGCCCACCGCCATCCGGTGGTGGTGTTCGAAGCCTTCGGTGAAGACGTGTTGTGGGGGGCGACGGCGCGTATGGTCATGCATGCCCTCAAGGCCCTGGCCGACAGCACGCTGATCCTGCCTCGGTCACACCCGTAGTCACACCCGTAGCCGCAACCACGCCCGCAGCCGTAGCCAAGCCCGTAGTCGCAGCCGAAACACAGAACCACGGCGCAAACCGCAACCTTCACCTCAAATCGGTTTGTTCACACGCCGCTAAGTCCGCTCGTGGAATCGAACGAGATGGACGTGGAACACCGCTCATACAACCTGAACACGGCAGGATGCAACCGGTCGATCGGTGACGAGTTGTTTGCCGACTACCTGACCGCGCTCGGCAATCGCCGTCTGCTCGACAAGCTCGACAGCGAGTGGCAGTCGCGCCGTGACGGCGCGCAGGACTCGATGATCGCACCTGCTCTGATCCTGATCGACCTTGATCGCTTCAAGCACGTCAACGACACGCTCGGCCATCCCGTGGGCGATCAGGTGTTGCAGCTCGTGGCGGCACGCATCGAAAACGTGCTGCGTGAGGAAGACGTGGCGATCCGCCTCGGCGGCGACGAATTCGTGGTGGTGCTCGGCGCCAGACCGGCTTCATCGGCCTGCATCCGGCGCAAGGTTCACGCGAACGACGCCATTGCCGCCGCCGAGTGTGTGGCCGAGCGCCTGATCGGGCTGCTCACGAAACCCTATCTCATCGATTCTCAGCAGATCAACATCGGCGCGAGCGCGGGCATTGCCGGCTTCAGCGACGAGGCCACAAGCGTCGACGTGATGCTGCGCCATGCCGATCTTGCCCTCTACGCGGCCAAGCAGAACGGCAAGGGCCGCCATCAGGTGTTCGACCCCTCGCTGGAGGCCCGCGCACAGGCGCGTCGTCAGCTCGAGATCGACCTGCGCCGCGCCATCAGGCTCGAGGAATTCGCCGTCGTCTATCAGCCCCAGATCGCGCTCGAGAACAAGGCGCTGACCGGCTTCGAAGCGCTGCTCCGCTGGGTGTCGCCCGAGCGTGGGCCGATCAGCCCCGACCAGTTCATCCCGCTGGCCGAGGAGATCGGCGAGATTCACGCCATCGGCCGCTGGGTACTTCGGGAAGCCTGCCACGAAGCGCTCCTCTGGCCTGAGTCGCTGCGCGTGTCGGTCAACGTGTCGCCGATCCAGCTCGATGATGGCGGCTTCGTGGAGACGGTGCTCGATACGCTCGCAGAGGTTGGCCTGCCGCCGACTCGGCTCGAAATCGAGCTTACCGAAGGCGCGCTCATGAAGAACACCACCGCCGTGCGCCGGCAACTCGAAGCGCTTCACGATCACGGCATCGATATCGCCATGGATGACTTCGGCACCGGCTACTCGTCGCTCAGCTATCTGCACGAATTCCCGTTTTCGCGCATCAAGATCGACCAGAGCTTCGTGCGCCGCGAGAGAGACGCCACCACCGAAGCCCTGGTCGGCGCGATCATCGGCATCGGGAAGAGCCTCGGCATCCAGACCCTCGCCGAGGGGGTGGAAACCGAGGAGCAGCTGCAGGCACTGCAGCTACAGGGCTGCACCTCGGCGCAGGGATACCTGATCAGCCACCCCCTCGCTGCCGACGCCGTCGACGCATTCATCAGCAAGCTCCGGCGGGCTGCCTGAGTGCCCGTCCGGCGCAAATGCACTTACCTTCAGGACGACGCTCCGGTGTTCGACAGCGCCGCCACGGCCATCTCGAAACGCTGCAGCCCTTCCTCGATGCGCGCACGCGGGCAGGCGAAATTCCAGCGGATGTAACCCGGCTTGCCGAACTTGTCGCCTTCGTCGAAACCGAGCCCGTGTGCTTCGAAGGCCGCCCGGGCATCGTCCAGCGCCAGCGCACTGACATCGATCCAGGCGAGGTAGGTCGCCTGCATGGGATCGAGTCTGACGCCCTCGATGCCCGCAAGCCTGTCGCCGATCAGCGTGTAGTTGCCGCGCAGGTAGTCGAGAAGCTGCTGACGCCAGGCATCGCCTTCGCGATAGGCGGCAAGCGTCGCGGTGTAGGCCAGCGGTGGCACACCGGGCACGATGCTGCGGCTGGCAAGCAGCCAGCGCTCGCGCAGCGCCGCGTCCTCGATCACGGCAAAGGCACAGTTGAGCCCCGGAATGTTCCAGGCCTTGCTGGCGCTCGAGATCGTCACCACACGCCCGCTGTGCTCACCGGCAGCGAGGGCGGTAGGCACATGACGTGCGCTGCGGTCGAAGACGAGACCGGCATGGATTTCGTCGGACAGCACCACGGCGTCGTGCCTTGCCGCCAACGACACCACCTGGCGAAGTTCATCGGCGGTGAATACGGTGCCACCCGGGTTGTGCGGGCTGCACAGGAGCAGGAGGTCGACATCGTCGCTGAAGCGCGCTTCGAGGGCATCGAAATCGAAGGTCCAGCGATCCCCGACCCGTTGCAGTGGCACCTCGAGCGGCGGCCGCTGCACACCCTCGACATGAGCATCGAAGAAATGGAAATAGATCGGTGTATTGATGAGCATGTCGCGCCCGGGTGCGGCATAGGCTCGGCAGGCGACGGCGAGTCCCGTGACCACACCCGGCATCCACACGATCCACTCGGGCTCGATACGCCAGCCGAATTCCCGCTCGAGATGTGCGATCAGGGCGGGTGCGAGATCATCGGGCGGCACCGTGTAGCCGAACACGCGGTGCGCCACGCGCTCTTCGATGGCCCGCTGGATCGGGGGCGCCGCCGCGAAATCCATGTCGGCCACCCAGAAGGGCAGGATGTCCTCTCCCCGGTAGCGTTCCCACTTCAGGCTCGAACTGCCCTCGCGCGGGATGATTTCGTCGAAGTTGATGCGCGCGTCCTCACTCGAGGACAAGGCGGCAGCTGTTGCTTTTGATGACATGGTTGCTTGTTGCCCGCTGTGGGTGAGCGGCAAGGATGCCAGAAGCCGGGCCTCTCCTGTGGCCGCGGGAGTGAAGTCGGAGACGCCTCGACGCCACGCCGCCTTTCCGCTCGCGGTAGAATGCGCTCCCTTCGTTCCTCGACGGCACAGGCAGCGCTCGTGATTTCCACCGCCAACCTCACCATCCAGTTCGGCCCCAAACCGCTGTTCGAGAACGTCTCGATCAAGTTCTCCGACGGCAATCGCTACGGCCTCATCGGCGCCAACGGCAGCGGCAAGTCCACCTTCATGAAGATTCTCGGCGGCGAGCTCGAGCCCTCGTCTGGGAACGTCACGCTCGCACCCGAAACCCGCATGGCCACGCTGAAGCAGAACCAGTTCGGCTACGAGGAATATACGGTCATCGACACCGTGATCATGGGCCACAGGGAACTCTGGGAAATCAAGGAAGAGCGCGATCGGATCTATGCCCTGCCCGACATGAGCGAGGACGACGGCATGAAGGTGGCCGAACTCGAGGTGCAGTTCGCCGAGCTCGATGGCTACACGGCCGAGGCGCGCGCGGGAGAACTGCTCCTCGGTGCGGGCATTCCACTCGAGTACCACGCCGGCCCCATGAGCGAAGTCGCACCGGGCGAGAAACTGCGCGTGCTGCTCTGTCAGGCACTCTTTGCCGACCCTGATGTGCTGCTTCTCGACGAGCCCACCAACAACCTCGACATCAACACCATCCGCTGGCTCGAAGGCGTGCTGAACGAGAGAAACAGCACCATGGTGATCATCTCGCACGACCGGCACTTCCTCAACAGCGTCTGCACCCACATGGCCGACCTCGACTACGGGGAAATCCGCCTCTTCCCCGGCAACTACGACGACTTCATGCTGGCTGCCACGCAGGCGCGCGAGCGCATGTATGCCGACAACGCGCGCAAGAAGGCGCAGATTGCCGAGCTTCAGGCCTTCGTGCAGCGCTTCAAGGCCAACAAGTCGAAGGCCCGTCAGGCGACCTCGCGCCAGAAGCAGATCGACAAGCTCTCGCTCGAAAAGATGAAGCCTTCGAGCCGCCAGAACCCCTACATCCGCTTCGAACTCGAGAAGAAACTGTTCCGGAACGCCGTCGAACTCGACAGCGCCAGGGGCGGCTACGACGACACCGTCGTCATCGACGATCTCTCGATGATGATCGAAGCCGGCGAGAAGGTGGCCGTGATCGGTCCGAACGGTATCGGCAAGTCAACGCTCGTGAAACTGCTTGCCGGCACGCTTGCGCCACTTGCCGGCGAAATCAAGTGGGCCGAGAATGCCCACATCGGCTATTTCGCCCAGGACCACGAGGCCGATTTCGAGAACGACATGAACGTGCTCGAATGGATGCAGCAATGGGGCAGGGAACAGCACGACGAACAGGAGATCCGCGGCATTCTCGGTCGCCTCCTGTTCAGCAAGGACGACATCGGCAAGCCCGTCAGGGTGCTCTCGGGTGGCGAGAAGGGGCGCATGCTCTTCGGCAAGCTCATGCTGCAGTCGCCGAACGTGATGATTCTCGACGAACCCACCAACCACCTCGACATGGAATCGATCGAGTCACTGAACCTCGCTGTCGGGCTCTATCCCGGCACGGTGATCTTCGTCAGTCACGACCGCGAGTTCGTCAGCTCGCTCGCCACGCGCATCATCGAACTGCACGCGGATGGCGTGCATGACTACCGAGGCAACTACGACGACTACCTGCACAGCCGCGGCATCGAGATCTGATCGCCCAGCTCACGGCGCCGCAGCCGTCGCGCCCTACCAGCAGTCGCTGCCGCTGCCACTGTTGCCGCGCGCGCCGGTGCTGGTCAGCGTGAAACTGCCGCAATCGGTATCGTTCGCCTGAGGACCATCGGCAACCGGCGTTGCGGTCAGCTTGAAACTCGTGGTGGTGGGATTGGCGATCGAGACGGTGTAGTAGCCCTCGGGTGTCTTGAAGGTGGCGGCCTTGCCGTAGCCGAGTTCCTTCATTTCGGTGGCGAAGGTGTTGTTCTCGGTGAAGTAGCGTTCCTGCTCACCGGCGACTTCCATCAGGAAACCAATCGCATCGGTGCGGTACGTGCGCTCCACGTAGGCACTGTAGATCGGTGTCGCCACGGCCGCGAGAATGCCGATGATCGCAACCACGATGAGAACCTCGATCAGGGTGAAGCCGCGCCCGGCAGCACGCGCACACCGCGGACCCGAGCAGCGTGAGGTTGCCACCAGCTGCCGCCGAGTCATGGATCCTGATACATCACGCATGGTATTCATCGTCTTTCATCTCTTGTTCGTTTCATCAGGGCGCCGGGCAATTGCCGGTACGCCCCGTCTGCGGCGACGTCAGCGCAGCGCGCTGCACGTGATCGGCATGGGTGCCGGTGTTGGCAATGGAGGCCTGACCACGAATGTCGACGAGCAGCGCCACCATGTGCACCATCGACTCGTCGGTGTTCAACGAGGTGCCGAGGGGCGCCACCTCACCGCAGTACTGCACCGTCAGCGACCCTTCGATGTCGGTACCGAGCCCGGCATTGACGATGTCGAAATCACTGGCCATGCCGGTATCACTGTCGGCGATCGTGATGGCCTCCGGTTTGTTGCTCGACATCTCCGTGGTGGCAAGAAGGTTCCTGAGAAAGCCTGCCGACCACACCGAACTGATGCCGGACTCGACCACCTCGAAAGCCATCGCCTTCTGCTGTGCGTTGCCACTGATGCGCTCGTTCAGGCGCGTACTCGAGAGCATGGCGACACCGACGAGCGTCATCGCCACCATCAGGATCAGGCTGACGGCCAGCGCCGCACCGCGCTGTCGCCCGACCGGCACTCCGCGCATGGCACTCGCATCGACCTCGATGGCAAGCCGCTGGTGATACTGTTCTCGAATGCTCATCACGTCGCTCCGCATCCTCCGTCGATCAGCGGTTTCTGAGCAGCACGGTGCTGCTGAAGACTTCCCGGGCCATGCGGTCATTGATGGTCACTTCCTCGTCAAGCACCACGTAGGTACCCGAAACACTGCGACTGCGAATGGCCTTGCCGGAGTTGACGAGCAGCGCAATACGCAGCGAGCTGACCTCGTCGGCCCTGAGGCCGGCGTTCCAGGCCACGTAGCGCTGCGGCGCATCCGAATCGTCGGAGGCCTCGGCATCGACGCCGTAGAGAATGCGAAACGCTTCGACGCCTTCGACCAGCGGCATGGCCGATGACCCATCTTGATTGCCGGTACAGGTGATTGTCTCGCTGGACGAATCATAGCTGTATGTATTTACCGCTATCCCGTCTGTTGACGCGGTAGACTGACCGTTGCAATCGTAGGGATGCGCGGTACGAATCGTGACCTGGGCCGAACTGCTGTTGGCAAGATCCAGTGGTTCGAGATCGACACTCGGCGAGAAGCCCGCGAGTCGAAGACCCTGCCGCAGCACGCTGATGCCGTAACGCCCGTTGTCCTGCATCGACTGGATGCCTTCGCTGAAGCGACTCGAGCGCGTCGATCCGGCATACATGTTCATGCCGGCAGCGAGCAGCACCAGTCCGAGCACCATGGCAATCATGAGTTCGACCAGCGACAGGCCGCGCTGTCGAGGCAAGGTCCGGAAGGTCTGCTTGTTCTCGATCACGGGCGCAGTCTCATGCTGACGTTGCGGGTTTCCGTCGTATCGTCCGACGGGCTGCTGCGTTCGGTCCAGGTGATGCTGATGGTGTAGGCCGAATCGGCCTTGCAGGGACTGTCGTTGCAGGCAACCTTCAGACACGCACCGCAGGCCACCGAAAACAGGTCGAAGGCGGCCAGTTCGCCGCTCGTGCAGCTTTCGCCGGCACCCGTCGGAGAATCCTGACAGTAGGGGGTCGGCTTGACGGCACAATCGTAGCCGTTCGCGGTATCGAAACCCGCGTAGTCACCATCGATCACGGCCTGGTGATTGATGCGCATGCGCGTGGCCATGTTCTCGATCAGCAGCAGCGCCTTGGCGCGGTTGTAGCTGCTGGTGGTGTGCTTGATGCCGGTCAGCTGGAGGCCGGCCATGCCCAGTACGCCGAAGGAGATGACCACGAGTGCCACGAGCACCTCGATGATGCCGACACCGCGCTGGTGCCGACACGGGTTCAGATGATCACTCACGGCACTTCCTCCGAATCGATGCGTCCGTTGGCCGCGATCTTCACCTTGCGTTTCTGCTCGCCGGAGGCATAGTCGACCTCGACCCCACCCGCCAGCGGCACGCCTGCCCCGTTGGTACTGGTACCGGTACCGGTAAAGAGGACGCCATTGGAGAAGACGGCATCCGCGGTCATGGTGATGGCGCCACCCAGGTCACCCTGCTGACGCAGGAGCGTGTCGGCGCCGCTGTCGAAGCTGCCGTTGCCGGCAGCGTCGGCGAACACGATCCAGCCATCCGCGTAGTCGCCACCGTCGCTGCAGGCGGGCGTCTCCGCAAGGGCATTGGCACTCGGACAGAACCTGACGAAACCGGCACGCTTGACCGCTTCCGAACGCGCGTGCTGCAGCGAGAACACCAGTTCGTTGGTGGCAGCCGTGACTCCCGAACCCGCGAGCATGCCCCGTAGCGAAGGCAGACCGAGTCCGAGCAGGATCGCGGCGATGGCGAGCACCATGAAGAGCTCGATCATCGAGAATCCCGATTGACGCCGCGTGACGGAGTCCATGCCTTTCGCTTCCCCTGATGTCGTCCGGACAGAACAAGACCCGCTCCTTGAAGCGGGCTACATCGGAAGTAACGGCAGGTGGGCTGGCGGACTTTACCGCCGGTCGGGCCGGGCGGCGCTCAGCGTCAGCGCATTGTGACGATTTCCTCGGAACTCGTCGGGTGAATGGCGATGGTGTCGTCGAAGTCGCGCTTGGTCGCACCCATGCGCATCGCCACCGCGAAGCCCTGCAGCATCTCGTCGACGTCGAGACCGATCATGTGCAGCCCCACGACCTTTTCCTCGGTGCCAGTGACCACGAGCTTCATCGTGGTTCTGGGCGGTGAATCGGTCATGGCGTGATACATCGCGGTGAAACTCGTCTGATACACCTTGACCGAGGCCTCGCCGAACCGCTCGATGGCCTCGCTTTCGGTCAGACCCACCGTGGCCAGCGGCGGGTGGCTGAACACCACCGTGGGCACGATGTCGCAGTCGAGGTGACGCTCTCGCTGGTTGTCGTAGAGCCGGTCGGCAAGGCGTCGTCCGGCGGCCACGGCCACAGGGGTAAGCTCGACTGCACCCGTCACGTCACCGACCGCAAGAATGCTGTCGACCGAGGTCTGCTGGAATCTGTCGACGCGGATGTAGCCACGTTCGTCGAGTTCGACCCCGGCCGCTTCGAGGCCGAGATCGGCATGCACCGGGTGACGTCCGACGGCGAAGATCACGGTGTCGAAACCGCTCAGTACGCCGCCTCCGTCGGAGTGGACCGTGAAGCTGGCATCGTCTTCCCTGTCGATGGCAACGGGTGTGAACCGCGACTCGACGTTGACACCGCTGTTCACCATTTCCTCGCGCAGCCGCTCGCTCAGCATGATGTCGAAGCTTCTGAGAAAGTGGTCACGGCGGATCGCGA
Organism: Gammaproteobacteria bacterium; assembly: GCA_002746645.1. Lineage (GTDB taxonomy): Bacteria > Pseudomonadota > Gammaproteobacteria > Granulosicoccales > Granulosicoccaceae > Granulosicoccus. The sequence goes on from PDPU01000031.1 coordinate 85,097, forward strand.
GTGTGACATCGGCACCGAGCGCATGCAGCACGCCCACGAGTTCCACGGCGATGTAGCCCGCCCCGAGCACGAGCACCTTCTGCGGACAGGCCTTCAGTCGAAAGAACCCATCAGACGTGATGGCATGCTCGGCACCGGCAATGTCGGGCACCACCGGCGCACCACCCGTGGCAATGAGAATGCGATCGGCCGAGCAACGATCCCCCTTCACGTCCACGGTGTGGGCATCGACAAGGCGCGCACGACCGTTCTTCACTTCGACGCCGTTCTGCTCGAGGTATCTCGTGTAGGCGCGATCGATATTGGCGATGTACTGCTCGCGCTTCTCGACAAGATATGCCCAGTCGAAACCCTGCTGCTCGACGGTAAACCCATAGGCTTCGGCAGCGTGCAGACGTTCGGCCATGCTCGCCGCGTACCACATGATCTTCTTGGGCACGCAGCCACGGTGCACGCAGGTGCCACCGAGCACCGCATCGCTTTCGATCAGCAGCACGCGCGCACCGTACATGCCGGCACGATTGGCCGTGGCGATACCACCACTGCCGGCTCCGATGACAATGAGATCGTAATCGTGGACACTGCTGGACATGAGGCGAAGGACTCTCCTTTCGAAGACGGTGAATGGCGCTCGGACGTGAAACCGGAGCGCATCTGCCGGGATGCTGGATCGCGGTCGTTCAGGCTACTATACCCGTGCTGAGTGTTGCCCCCTTCCCGACGATGTCCCTCGAGATGTCCATTGCCACGCTGGAAAAGAAACTTCCCGCCTACATAGCGCTGACCCGACTCGACAGACCCATCGGCATCTACCTGCTCATGTGGCCGATGCTGTGGGCGCTGTGGTTTGCCGCGGGCGGTCTGCCGCGGTTCGATGTTCTCGTCATCTTCATTGCCGGTGCCGTGCTGACACGTTCCGCCGGCTGTGCCATCAATGACTTCGCCGACCGGGATTTCGATGGCCACGTCGCACGCACGAAGCAGCGTCCGCTGGCAACCGGCGCCCTGAGCGCCCGCGAAGCCGTGACGGCCGCGGCCATCCTGTTTCTGGCAGCTTTCGTGCTGGTGCTGTTCACCAACCCCATGACCATCGGACTTTCCTTCGTGGCCGTCGCCCTCGCGTCTTTCTATCCCTTCGCCAAGCGCGTGACCGACTTTCCGCAGATCGTGCTCGGTGCAGCCTTCGGCATCGCCGTTCCCATGGCCTTTGCCGCCCAGACCAGTACCCTGCCGCCGCTCGCCTGGTTGCTGTATGCCGCCACTCTTCTGTGGGCCCTGGCCTACGACACGCTCTATGCCATGGCCGACCGAGCGGACGATCTGCGCATCGGCGTGCGTTCCACGGCAGTCCGGCTGGGCCACCTGGACCTCGCTTTCGTGCTGCTCATCCAGCTTGCCGTGCTCGCGCTCCTCGCACTCGCCGGGCACATGGATGGCCGCGGCAGCTTCTACCACGCGGGGCTCCTTGCCGCGCTCGGTTTCATTGCCTGGCAACTCTGGATCTCGCGCGAACGCGACCCCCAGGCCTGCCTGCATGCCTTTCTGAACAACCACTGGATGGGGCTGACGATCTTCCTTGGCCTCGTGCTCGATTTCGCACTCGGCTCATGAGCACAGCGACACCAGAGCGGAGCGGCAACGAGTGGATCGGGCCACTCCTCGAGCGCTACCGCAAGGTGCTGTCCGCCAGTGGCGCGGGCACCACGATTGCTCAGGGCGCGGCTGCTGCCGCCGGCCGATCCGCAGACACCACCGCAACCTCACTCCGGCAGCAGGGCCTCGAACAGCACTTCCGCGAGCTGCTGCTCGCCGATGCGCTCGAAGACAAGCTGGCACTGAACGCCGAGAGCCCCGCACATCCGCTGCAACTCGGCATCATCGGCCCGACTCAGGCCGGCAAGAGCAGCCTCGTCAATCATGTGCTCGATACCGCTCGCGCCGGCGTCAGCGCGCTCGCAGGTTACACCGTGCACGCTCAGGGCCATGCCAACGGCTGTGACGAAAGGGAACTCACCGACCTCGACCCCGTACTTTCACCGCTCCGGCGCGTGCCACTGACCGCGCTCGACCCGCGCCGCCTCGACCAGTACGTGCTCGAGACGGTCGACGCCGGCCCCGCAGCGCTGGTCAGTCACGCCGTGGTCTGGGACTCGCCCGACTTCGACTCGGTGGCCGCCCTCGACTACCGCAGCGCGGTGCTCGCCATCATCGCCGTGGCCGACGCGCTCGTCATGATGCTGAGCAAGGACAAGTACGGCGATCAGAGCGTCTGGGACATGCTCGAGCGCATCCTGCCGCTTGGCAAACCGGTGCTGGTAGTCATCAACAAGGTACCCGAGAGCGATCGCGGCGCGGTCGAAAACGCCTTCACGAGCCGCTTCCGCGAGCGCTTCGACGATGCGCCGGCACTGGTTGTGATGCCGCTGATCGCAGACCTCACGACCAGCCCCGACCTCCCACCCTGGCCCGAAGCCAATGCAGAGCAGCTGCGCCAGGCAATACAGGCGCTCGTCAACGACATCGACCGCTCAGCTCAGGCAGAAGCCGTCGAGCGCTTCGTCGCCGCACGAGGTTCCGCCTGGCTGTCACCGGTGCGGAACGAACTTGCCGCACAGCAGGCCTGGGAAACGGAAGTCGATGCGGTACTTGCCGCAATGGAAAGCGACTACAACGAGAACTACCTCGACGACCCGCAGAAATACGAAACCTTCAACCTCGCGCTGGCCGAACTGCTGACCCTGCTCGAAATACCCGGGCTTGCCTCCACGCTTGCCAGAACCCGTGAATTCGTGACCTGGCCGGCGCGGCGCCTGCTCGGCCTGGGCCGACTCGGTGCCGAGGCCAGCCTGTCGAAACTCTCCGGGGGCAGATTCGAGGCAGCGGCCGGCAAGCCCGATCAGGAGCAGCAGATGCTCGCACTCGCCTGGGAGCGTGGCCTGAACCGCCTGCAGGGCTGGCTGATCGACCGGCAGAGCGACACCTCGACGAACGCTGCGTGGTGGTCCGGTGTATCAAGCGAACTGCGCACGCAGCAGAAAGCCCTCGAAACGGCCTTCGAGCGTGAGAGCGAGCGAGCGCGCAAGGCCTTCGAACCACGCATCGAAGCGGCTGCCAAAGGCCTCTATCAACAGTTGCAGGCGCAACCGGCCCTGTTGAACACGCTGCGCGCGACCCGCGTGACCACCGATGCCGCAGGTGTTGCGCTGGCGGTGAAATCCGGTGGCCTTGCGCCATCCGATCTCGTGCTGGCACCGGCAATGCTGTCGGTCACGACGCTCCTCACCGAGAGCGCCCTCGGGCGCTACATGGATCGCGTCAGGAACGAACTCAAGGTCGAACAACGGCGTCACATCCGCGAGACGCTGCTGCGCGGCGAGATGCGCGAGGCGCTGCTGGCCGTTGGCGCGGGCGATGCCCGGCAATCCTTCCTTGCCGGACTCGACCAGAGCGTCATCGATGCCGCCGCGCCTGAGCGCCTGAGCGCCTGAGCGCCTGAGCGCCTGAGCGCCTGAAGCAGAATCCTACAACTGCCTGAGCATGTGTTCGGCACCGGACACATCGGCCTTGCCCGGATTCGATTCGACTTCGATGTGCGTGACCTTGCCATCGTCGACGATCATCGCGTAACGTTGCGAGCGCTCCCCGAGTCCGGCTTCGGACAGGTCGATCAGCATCCCCGCCGCGCGCGTGAATTCGCTGTTGCCATCGGCCAGCATGTCGATCCGGTTTCCGACACCGAGGTGCTTGCCCCAGGCGTCCATGACGAAGAAATCTGCCGTGGAGATGCAGGCAATGGCCTCGACACCTCTGGCCCTGAGATCCTCCTCGCGCACGATGTAGCTCGGCACGTGCGACTCCGAGCAGGTGGGTGTGAAGGGGCCGGGCAGCGCGAAGATCAGCACCTTGCGACCTCGGGTGTATTCGCTCATGGACACATCCTTCGGTCCGGATTCGGTCATCTGCTTCAGCGTGACATCGGGAATGGTTGATCCGACTTCCAGCATGGTCTGCTCCTGTTGCTTCGGGGATTCGAAAAGCGCATGGACCGACCCGTCGATCGACCATGCATCTATCCTATCCGAAGCAGCGAGCGGCAGTTGAGCCGCAGCGGCAGGCAGCACCTCCCTCGCTCGGTCTGCCCGCCGGGGCAACGCGCACATCCGGGCCGGCACCGTCAACCGAGCAGCAGATCGTGCAGCTTCCCGAACAGCACGGGACCGAGCTCACGCACGTCATCGATGCGCATGGCTCTGTCATACAGACCGCTGACATCGTGTCCGATGCCTATCGCGAGCAGTTCGATGCGCCCGGCCCTGTCGATGGCGCGCACCACCTCGCCGAGATGGCGTTCGAGATAGTCTTCGCCGTTCAGTTGCAGTGTGGCGGTATCGACCGGGGCGCCATCGGAAATCATCACGAGGATGCGCCGGGTTTCGCGGCGACGTTCGAGCCGTGACGCCGCCCAGAGCAGCGCTTCGCCATCGATGTTCTGCTTCAGCAGCTCGCGGCCGAGCATCAGCGCCAGTGGCAGACGCGCGCTCCGCGCCGACATGTCGGCCGACTTGTAGATGATGTGGCGAAGATCGTTCATGCGGCCCGGCCTTGCCGGCTGGCCGCTCGCCTGCCACAGGCGGAGCGACTCACCGCCGTGCAGGGCACCGGTGGTGAAGCCGAGCACTTCCACCGCGACACCACAACGCTCCAGGGTGTGCATGAGGATGTCGGCGCAGCAGGCTGCGGTGGTGATCGGCCGACCGAGCATCGAGCGTGAGTTGTCGACCAGCAGGGTCACGATGGTGTCGCGGAATTCCGCTTCGCTTTCGCGCCGAAAGGCAAGCGGCGAATCGGGGACAACGACCACGCGCGTCAGGCGGGATGTATCGAGCTGCCCTTCGTCGAGATCGTGTTGCCAATGGCGCCGCTGGCGTGCCAGCAACCGTCGCCGGAGGCGCGCGGCGAGGCGGGACACCACCCGACCATTCAGCGCCAGTTGTTCATCGAGCGTTGCACGCAGCGGCAGCAACTCGCGACGCGTGGCGAGTTCGCCGGCCATGACCACACGATCATGAACATGGGTATAGGCGCGGTAGCTGGCTTCGGCACCGGCAAGGGCGGCATCGCTCTCGCTCGCGAACAACGCATCGGGCACCCCGTCGCCGGCATCCTCGGTGGAAGCGTCGAGCCCGCGGTTGCCCTCGGGATCGCTGATGAGTTCGACATCCGTATCAGCGTCCCGCTCGCAACCGCGTGCATCGCCGGGATCGGACTCGTCGCCACTCTCGTCCGGCATTTCCTGTGTGCCGGTAACACGTGGCCCGTGCTCGACATCACGGCCAAGCCCCGCGTCCTGCGTTGCCGCCGCCGCGAGTTGCCGGCGACTGGCACCGTCGCCGAGTTCGGCAAGCTCCATCGCCGCGATCGCCGCCAGCCGCGCAAACCGTTCCTGCGACGCGGTATGGCGGGACAGCGCCTCGAGCCAGATCGATGTCACGCTGCCACCCCGGAACGCGTCGGCGGCCAGGGCGGCAAGTTCCCGTACCACCGGGGGCAGATCCCGGTCGGGATAGCGCGCGTCGAGGTTCCGTTGCACACCCGACCAGCGCCCGGCGCCAAGCGATTCATGCCGGGTTTTCTCGAGCACGTCGAAGAGCGCTGCCGCCAGCGGTGACGCCGGTCGCCAGAGTGCATGCAGCGCGGCATCATGATGGCGATGACGCAGCGACTCGGCATCGCCAAGACCCCGTCGGGCAGCATTGATGCGCCGCTCACCGGACGCGGCCTCATCGAGCGTCAAGGCAGCATCGTCGGCGAGGACTCGTGCCACCGCCGTCAATCTTTCGTTGCCTTGCTCGCCTTTGCCGTGCATCGGTCTATTCTAGTGACCTCGGGAGCGCCAGGGATCACTGTTGTATTCTTGTCGCCCCGCAGCCGGCGCTCCTCGCAGCGCCTTCCGCAACCACCAGATCACGATGAGCGACTTTCTCGAATCCCGGCAACGTGCACTCTCCGACTGGACCGACAAGGCGATCGATGCCGGTTGGCTGCACGCGCAGGCACGGGATGAACTCGCCGCCGTGGTGGTGGCAAACCCGGGCGATCTCTTCGAGATCGGACAGCGCCCGCTCGTCGCTGGTCTCTTCGGCGGCACGGGAGTCGGCAAGAGCACGCTCCTGAACCGCCTCGCACGCGAACCCGTGGCACGTGCCAGCGCCGAACGCCCGACCTCACGCGACATCACGGTGTACGTACATCGCTCGGTCAACGTCGACAGGCTGCCCGAAGAACTGCCGCTCGCGCGCATGCGCACTTCGCTTCATCAACGCGCCGAATACCGGAACGTACTCTGGGTCGACATGCCCGACTTCGACAGCATCGAATCGAGTCATCGCGAACTGGTCGATCTGTGGCTGCCGCACCTCGATGTGGTGCTGTACGTGGTCAGCCCCGATCGCTACCGCGATGATCGCGGCTGGCGCCTGCTGCTCGAACACGGCAACCGGCACGCCTGGCTGTTCGTCTTCAACCACTGGGACCGCGGCCATCCGGAGCAGATCGACGATTTCCGCCAGCTCCTTCGCTCGGCGGGGCTCGACGACCCGATGATATTCCGCTGTGACAACGCCGAGACGGGGCGCGATGACGATTTCGCGGAACTCGAGAACACACTGCAATCACTCGCCGAAACCTCGCTGATCGAGTCGCTTGATCGGCACGGCGTGTTCCAGCGCCTCGACAGCCTTCATGCCGTCAGCGTCCCCTGGGTGCGTCCGCTCGAGCACACGGGCGAGGCAGGCCTCGCGCTCTGGGAAGAACACTGGAGAGGCAGCACGGCGAATCTCGATGCCGAAAGCCGCTGGAAGATCCCGGCCATTGCGCTGCGCCACGCACCACACCGGCAGAGCCTGCTGTCGCGCTGGTGGCCGCGTCGCCTGCCGGGCGTGCCGAACATCGCCCTGCCCGGCGCCGACGAAACCACAAGCGCGCCTGCTGCCACCACGTCACCCGACGCCAGCACCCTCATCGACGCAGCGGCACTGCAGCGCGTGGATGAATCGATCGAGCGCTTCGGCTACCGCCTCGCCGAGGAAACCGGCCTGCCGCATGCCGCCGTCAGACGACACCTCGCGCCCCTGTCGACGAGCCTGCCCGGTGAGTTGGAGCGCCTTGCCGCGCTCGAACTCAACGCAGCCCTCGCTGCTCCAGGCAGTCGCTGGCAACGCCTTCTGCACCGCATGCTGTCGCTGCTCGCGCTGCTGCTGCCACTGGCCGCGCTCACCTGGGTGGCTGTCCGTGTCATCGCCGCCTTCAACGCGGGCGCCGACGATCCGAATGCCTACCTCGGCAGCAACTTCGCCGTCAACGGCGTCCTGATGATCCTGCTCGCCTGGCTGATACCGACCTTCCTCGCCTGGCGTGCGCGGCCTTCGCTCGAACGCGCAGCGGCACTCGGGCTCGAGCAGGGACTCAAGGCCGCGACCGACAGGGTCGACGTGACGGTGCGCGCGGCGCTTGCCGACATGAGCACCGAGGCGGCCGAGCTCGCGAGCGAATATCGCGCGCTCTGGGACGGCCGCAGCGAGCCAGACGGTGGGGACGTACCGGAACGACTCAAGCGTCTGCTGATGCGTCAGACGCTCGGCTCGCCGGTCCACGCAACCGGCTGAACCGCAGGCAGGGAACCTCCGTCAGGGAATCCGGATGCGCATCTGTCACCGTGACTCGCGCTGCCGGTCTTCATTCGTGGGTGGTGGGGTTGCCGCCGCGGCCCAGAGCGACACCTTCCGGGCACCTGCATCGAGCAGTTCACGCGCTAGCTCCCGGGCAGTCGCTCCGGTGGTCAGGACATCATCGACGATGGCCACATGCTGACCGGTCAGGGCACGCGATTCCGGCACGGCAAAGGCACCGAGAATGGCCAGCTGCCGCTCGTTGCGCGAAAGCCCTGTCAGCGAACCGGTATCGATCCGGCGCTCGGCGAGAGCGGGGCGCAGGGGCAGCGCGGTGACCTCGGCAATCCAGCGGGCGATTTCGGCCGACTGATTGAAACCACGTTCGGCTTCGCGCCGGGCGTGCAGCGGCATCGGCAGCAGGCAGTCCGGCCAGTCGACGCCATCGGCAACGGCGCTTCCGGCCGCTGTTCCCGCCTCTGCCGCATCACTGCCGCCTGCCGTCATGGCCAGCGGCGGGCATTCCCGTGCGATTCTGCCGATCAGGGTGCCCAGCACCCGCGCAGGCACGCGTCTGCCGCGGTATTTCAGGTCGGTTACCAGGGTGTCGACGGGATGCCGGAAACGGAACGGTGTCAGCACCGGAAAAGGCAGTACCACTTCATCGGGATGCGCCGCCGGCAACCACGGCAACCAGGCTGCGCAGCCTCGGCAGAGATCGATGCCGGGGGCACCATCCCGGCCACAGAACACGCAGCAATGCGGCAGCAGCAGTGACTCGAGGCGTGCAAGACGAGGCACCTTCCAGCCGATGCGCGAGCCGATGGCTGTGAAACATACCGATTGTCGTGTCAATGCAACGTCGCAGATGGCAGCAGGTGGCTGAACACCCGGCGAACCTGCCTGCGTCCTGTTTCGAGTGCGGAAATCACCGCATGACATATCGACGCCCTCCCTGGCATCGGCGGACTCTCACCGCCCTCGCCACCCGTCATTGTTGTATTTTTCATACAGACAGGCAGGAAACGGTTTACAATTCCACTTTGAACGACTATACAGACAAAAATACAACAAGAGCAGCCCGTGGCTGATGTCCATTCTGCCACCATGGGGTTGTCGGCGTCAGGGTGAGAAAGGGCGAAGGGTCGGAAACTGCGTTGCACGGCCACCGCCAGTCGCATTCGCACGTTTTTGAAGTTGTCACCAGGAGCCAGTGAGGCCATGAAGAAAGAATTAGCTACCCTCGGTTTTTCCGCCACCTTGCTGATCGCGAGTCAGGCATTGTTCGCCCAGGAAGACGAAACCCCCATAGCGGTGCCCGACACCGGTGCCGGTGGTTACGTCGCATCGGACGGCTCCGTCGTGAAGACGGGCAGCGGCGACTGCCTGCACGACAGCAGCTACTCGGCCGACGCGCCGATCAATGCCTGCGAAGGTATCGAGGAGATGGAAGAAGCGCCGGCGGTCGAGGAAACGGCAGTAGAGGAACCCCCACCCGAGCCCGCCGTCACCTCGGCAACGCTGGATGGCGAAGCGCTCTTCGATACCGATTCCGCCACCCTGGGATCGGTCGCGGAACAGCAAGTGATGTCACTGGTCGAGCAACTCCGGGGCTTCGACGAAATCACCGCCATCAGCGTGGTCGGTCATACCGATTCCCGCGGTGCCGAAGCCTACAACCAGGCGCTTTCGGAACGTCGTGCCAATGCGGTCGCCGACTATCTCTCTGCCGCCCTGCCGGACGTCGAGATCACCGCCTCAGGCGCTGGAGAAAGCGAGCCCGTCAGCTCCAACGACACCCCCGAAGGCCGCCAGCTCAACCGGCGGGTCTTCATCCAGGCCACCGCCTCCAGCATCACCAACTAAACATTGACCATCACCGGAAATAGTCTATTGTTGCGCATACCCGCAACTGGAGTCTCTAGCATGAAAACGCGTAATACCCTGATCGCCGCCGCCCTGATCGCCGGTGGTTCCATGGCCGCCCAGGCTGAATCCATCATCGATGTCGAAGGCACCGTTGACGGCGAAGGTACCGACAGCTACGTCACCACCAGCGACGGCACCGTGCTGAAGACCGGCACCAACAGCTGCACGCACACTGGCACCTACGATGCCGAAGCCATCATCAACGCCTGCGAAGGCATCGAAGAAGAAGAAGAAGTGGTCGAAGAAGTCGTGGAAGAAGTCGTGGAGGAAGAGCCGCCGAAGGTGCAGACACGCATCGATACGCGTGAACTCTTCGGCCGCACCCTGTTCGAGTTCGACTCGGCCGATCTCAACGCGGACGGCGAAGCCGCGATCGGCGAACTCATGGACAAACTCGCCGAGTTCAAGGGCGTAACCGATATCGTCGTTACCGGCCACACCGACAGCACTGGCCCGGAAGAGTACAACCTGAAGCTCTCGAAAGAGCGAGCCGCAACCGTTGGCGCCCTCTTCTCCGAGCGCTACCCCGACGCCAACGTGACCGTTCAGGGCATGGGTGAAGCACAGCCCGTCGCTGCCAACGACACCAAGGAAGGCCGTGCCCGCAACCGTCGCGTGGAAATCGACGTGACTGCCGAAGAAGTGGTCACTTTCGAATAAGTACCCACCGAGCATCGGCGCCCGACATCACGGGCGCAATGACCAGAAGGCCGGCCCCCCTCCGCAAGGGGCCGGCCTTTTTCGTGGATCTGCCCGCGATTTACGGCGAGAGTGCAGCGGCAGCATCGCCCCTACATCAGTCCGCGCTCCGCCAGTGAAGTCTGCTGCCCGCGGCCGATCACGAGATGATCGAGCACCCGCACGTCGATGAGCGCGAGTGCGTCGGTGAGCTTGCGCGTCAGGCGCACGTCGGTCTCGGAAGGTTCGGCCACACCGCTCGGATGGTTGTGCGCGAAGATCACGGCCGCGGCGTTCCTCGACAGACAGTGCTTGACGACCTCGCGCGGATACACCGCGGCCGAGTCGATGGTGCCCTGAAAGAGTTCACGGTACTCGATGAGCCGATGGCGGTTGTCGAGAAAGAGCGCAGCGAATACCTCATGTTCGAGGCCGGCGAGATGCAGGGCAAGGTAGTCGCGCACCACCTCGGGAGAGTTCAGCACCTCGCGTTCGCGAACGCGCGAAAACAGCAGCCGCCGGTTGAGTTCCACTGCCGCCTGCACCAGAGCGTAGCGAGAACTGCCAAGACCACGGATCCTGCAGAAACGCTGCTGGTCGAGCAGCACCAGTTCGAGGAGGCCACCGTGCGCATCCAGCGCCTTCCGCGCCACGTCGATGGCGGATTGGCCGGCCACACCGGACTGCACGAAGATGGCGAGAAGTTCGGCGTCGCTCAGCGACGCGGCACCGTTCCGGAGCAGTTTTTCACGCGGGCGCTCCGATGCCCGCCATTGGCGAATGCTCATGCGTCACTTCCCTGTGATCGGCTGTACGTGTACTGCCCTGATACTACATCACAGACCCGGCCTGATCTCAAGCGAATCTCGGTCTGGATCGGAATACCGTCACACGTGCATCCATCAAGCCGGGCTCCACAAGCAGGACAACGGAGCTGCAAACAGGTTCTCGCCAAATGGCACTACCTGATCGTGGTCGTAGAGAACCAGCCCTTGAACGAACTTGTCCCCACAGACTCCCTCGAGCTTTCTGAGTCCGGAAAAATCGCCGCGAGACACGGAAGCAGCCGCCTTGACCTCGATTCCGACAACCTCTCCCCGTCGGTTCTCGATCACGATGTCGACTTCATTCCTGTACCTGTCGCGAAAATGGGAAAATGAACAACGCTGTCGACTCCACGTGGATATCTTCCGCAACTCACTGAATACGAACGTTTCCAGTAATGGCCCGAAAGCTGTCTTGTCTCTTTCCAGCGTCTCCGGCAGAACTCCCTGCATCGCAGCCAGCAAACCGGAATCGAGAAAGTGCAGCTTCGGCGACTTGACCAATCGTTTCAGTTGATTGGTGAACCAGGGCCGCAAGGTCTGTACGAGATGGATGTTCTCGAACACTTGCACGTACTTCTCGGTAGTAACGTGATTCAAGCCAACCGTGGCCCCTATCCCACTGTAGTTGACCAACATACCGGAATGCGCTGCCAGCGACGCCAACAGCCGCGGCATGATGGCAAGCTGTTCCAGCTGAGCAACTTCACGGATATCTCGCTTCACGATGGCATCGAGGTATTCGTGATGCCAGTCCTGCCTTCTCTCCCAGGTCTTTCGTTCCAGCGCTTCCGGATAGCCACCCGCGAGAACAATGCTGATCAATTCATCACCGAGAATCAGTTTTTTCGCTTTCGGCCTTTCACCTGCAAGGCATCTGTCGATAAACGATGATCGTGCGCCGAACAGTTCCGCTTGCGACAACGGCAACAGAGGCACAACCTCCATGCGACCGGCAAGGGAATCAGCCACTGTCGGCATCGTCATGAGATTCGCAGAGCCTGTCAGCAGAAATCTCCCGGGAGTCTTGTCCTTGTCCACGGACATCTTGATCGGCAGAAGGATTTCGGGCGCGCGTTGTATTTCGTCGATGACGGCGCGTTCCAGCCCTCGAACGAAACTCACGGGGTCTTGTCGTGCGGATGCGAGTACCGATGTGTCATCAAGAGTCAGAAAAGGTGTCTTGTCGGAAGCGATTTCCATGGCAAGTGTGGTTTTTCCGGATTGCCGAGGCCCCGAAATGAGAACTACTCGCGTGTCTGACAAGGACTCGTGAATTCGGTCCATGGCAAATCTCGGATACATGCGCGACGATGATTCTGACGGCGGATTGAAAGTCAATGATACGGCAGATTGAAAGCGAAGGCCCGGCGAATTGAAAGCGAAGATCCGGCGGATTGAAAGCGAAAGCCCGGCGGATTGAAAGTGAGGGATCGTCGGATTGAGGGCATCACGACCACCGACTCCATCCCCGCGATCACGCATCGCGCCGGAAATCTGTCGATCTCACCCGCCGCAGCGTACGCCAACGGCATGAATTGCTACCATTCATCCCATGTCGGAATTACGCAACAAGCGCGTGCTGCTGGGCATCAGCGGCGGGATTGCCGCGTACAAGAGTGCGGTAATCGCGCGGCATCTCGTGCGTGCCGGCGCCGAGGTGCGCACAGTCATGACCGAGGGTGCCCGGGCCTTCCTCCAGCCCCTGAGTCTGCAGGCCCTGACGGGTCACCCCGTGCATACCGAACTCCTCGACGCCGAGGCCGAGGCCGGCATGGGCCACATCGAACTCGCGCGCTGGGCCGAACTCGTGTTGATCGCGCCCGCCACGGCCAACACCATGGCGCGCCTCGCCAACGGCTTCGCGAGTGACCTTCTCTCGACGATCTACCTCGCAACCGACGCCCCCGTGATCATCGCACCGGCGATGAACCGACTCATGTGGCAACACGCCGCTACCCAGTCGAACCGCCAGCGCCTCATCGAGCACGGGGTCATGGTCATCGGCCCGGGTTCCGGACTTCAGGCCTGCGGCGAAACCGGTGACGGTCGCATGCTCGAGCCCGAGCAAATCGTCGCATCGCTGGAACTGCACCTCGAGCGTTCGCCCTTCAGGGGTTCGGCCGAACGCGCCATCGACCCCGAGGCCGACACGCGCATCGGCACGCAGCACCTGCCACGCAAGGAGCAGGCACCCGAACTCGGCGTGCCCGCCATGCTTCGGGACCCGCGCCTCAAGGGCCGCGACATCCTCATCACGGCAGGCCCGACCCGCGAACCGATCGACCCCGTGCGCTACATCAGCAACCGGAGTTCGGGGAAGATGGGCTACGCCATCGCGCGCATGGCACGTGCGCACGGCGCAAGCGTCACGCTTGTGTCAGGCCCCACCCGCCTCGACCCACCGGATGGCGTGAAGCGCGTGGACGTGACCACGGCACAGGAGATGTACGATGCCGTGCTCGAACGGGCCGCGCAGGCCGACATCTTCATTTCGGTGGCGGCCGTATCCGATTTCCGCGTCGAGAGCATCGCCGACAGGAAGATAAAGAAAACCGAAGGCAACGATGAACTGAACCTCATGCTGGTCAGAAACCCCGACATTCTCGCCACCGTTGCCGCGCTGCCGAAGCGTCCCTTCTGCGTGGGCTTCGCCGCCGAAACCCACGATGTCGAGGCGCACGCCCGCGGCAAGCTCGAGCGCAAGAAACTCGACATGATCGCCGCAAACCACGTCGCACGAGCAGACAACCCCGTGTTCGCCAGCGACCGGAACGCACTTGATGTGTACTGGGCCAGCGGCAAGGCAGCAATCGGCCCCGGTCACAAGCTCGATGTGGCCGCCGAACTCGTCGAACTCGTGGCCGAACGTTTCGCGGCCAGCAGATCGGCAGCCGGCACCTGATCGGACTACCGGCAGAGGTACAGGCACTTGCCCGACTCCACACCCTTCAGGACAGGATGCACATGAGCGCCGACACGGCAGATTCCCGCCCCCGCATCGCCTTTCGCGTGCTCGACCCGCGCATCGGCGACGGCATCGCACTCCCCGAATACGCGAGCGGTGGCTCGGCCGGGCTCGATCTTCGCGCCTGTCTCGACGACACGCTCACGCTGCTTCCCGGCGCCACCGAACTCGTTCCCACGGGGCTGGCCATCCACATTGCCGACCCCGGCCTCGCGGGCATGATCCTGCCGCGTTCGGGCCTCGGTCACAAACACGGCATCGTGCTCGGCAACCTCGTCGGCCTGATCGATTCCGATTATCAGGGCCAGCTTCACGTCTCGGCATGGAACCGAAGTGCGACACCCTTCGACATCGAGCCCGGTATGCGCATCGCACAGCTTGTCATCGTGCCCGTGGTGCAGGTAGGCTTTGAACGTGTGGACAGTTTTGCCGTCTCCGAGCGCGGCGAGGGCGGTTTCGGCTCCACCGGACGGAGCTGAATCCCGCACGACAGCCAGCGCTCGAACAGACCGACATCGCGTCCTGCAGGACATCGACAAAAGGACTCATCACAGAGCAACCCGAGAACAGGGAACCCTTCATGAACATTTCGCCCGACATCTTTCGTGCCTACGACATCCGTGGCATCGTGACAGACGCGCTCACTCCTGCGGTGGTCGAACAGATCGGCCACGCCTTCGGCACCGAATGCCACGAGCGTGGCGTCGCCAGCGTCGCCGTGGCGCGCGACGGCAGGCTTTCCGGCCCGGACCTCATCGAAGCGCTCTCGAACGGCATCGCAAAGGCGGGCGTCGATGTCATCGACATCGGCATGGTGCCCACTCCGGTACTCTACTTCGCCACCAGGCACCTCGACACCAGCACCGGCATCATGGTCACGGGCAGTCACAACCCGCCCGAATACAACGGCCTGAAGATGGTCCTCGAAGGCGATGCCCTTTTCGGCGATGGCATCACCGCACTCCACACCCGACTCGTCGAAGGCCGCCTGCATGCTGCCGACGTCCCGGGTGGTCAGAGCCGCGAAGACATCCTCGACGACTACATCAACCGCATCCTCGGTGACGTGAAACTCAGGCGCACCATGCGCATTGCCTACGACTGCGGCAACGGTGTCGCAGGCGCGGCCGCGCCGCAGCTCTTCGAAGGGCTCGACACGGAAGCCGTCGGTCTCTACACCACCGTCGACGGCACTTTCCCGAATCATCACCCGGATCCGGCCAAACTCGAGAACCTTCAGGATCTCATCAGGAAGGTCAAGGAAGACAAACTCGAGATCGGCCTCGCCTTCGATGGCGATGGCGACCGCGTCGGCGTCGTCGACGACAAGGGCAACGTGATCTGGCCCGATCGCCAGATGGTGCTGTTCGCGCGCGACGTGCTCGAGCGAAACCCGGGGGCGCGCATCATCTACGACGTGAAGTGCTCGAAGGTGCTGCCCGAGGCCATCAGCGAAGCCGGTGGAGAGCCCGAGATGTGGAAGACCGGCCACTCCTTCATCAAGGCGCGCATCAAGGAAACGGGCGCGCTCCTCGGCGGCGAAATGAGTGGACACCTCTTCTTCAAGGAACGCTGGTATGGCTTCGACGACGCACTCTATGCCGCCGCCCGACTGCTGGAAATCCTCTCGGCAACCGACAGACCCGCAAGCGAGATCTTCGCCGCGATTCCCGACACCGTGAACACACCCGAGATCTCGATCAAGCTCGATCGCGACGGTGCCCAGCACGAGTTCGTCGAGAAGTTCACGAAGAACGCCGATTTCGACGGTGCAAGGCTCACCACCATCGACGGAGTACGTGCCGACTACGACGACGGCTTCGGCCTCGTGCGCGCCTCGAACACGTCGCCGTCACTGGTGATTCGTTTCGAAGCTGACGACCAGGCGGCACTCGAGCGCATCCAGAACGCGTTCCGCAAGGTCATCACGGCTACCGACGACAGCATTTCGCTGCCGTTCTGACGGCAATCGACGCAGAACGACCATGAGCGAACACTCAGCGCAATCCACCGCCGGATTGCGAGGCGGCATGAGCTACTGATGCACGAAGTCGAGCACCCTGCCATCGATGCGGCTGCAACCGCACGCATCCTGAACGAGGCGCTGCCGAACCTGCAGCGCTACGCCGGGCAGACCGTCGTGATCAAGTATGGCGGCAATGCGATGGTCGATGAAGAGCTGCAGCAGGCCTTTGCCGAGAACATCGTCATGCTCAGACAGGTGGGCGTGAGCCCGGTGGTGGTCCACGGTGGCGGCCCGCAGATCGGGCGCATGCTCGAACGGCTTTCGATCGAAAGTGAGTTCATCGATGGCATGCGGGTCACCGACACCGACACCATGGACATCGTCGAGATGGTGCTCGGCGGCCACGTCAACAAGCGCATCGTTTCGCGCATGAGCCGCGTCGGCGGCCATGCCATCGGCCTTACGGGCAAGGACTCGATGCTGATCGAAGCACGGCCGCTGCAACTCGAGGGGCAGTCCGACAACGTGCTTGGCTGCGTGGGTGAAGTCAGTCGCATCCGGCGCGAGATCATCGACGATCTGATCGCCAACGGACACATCCCCGTCATCGCCCCGATCGGCACCGACGCCGGCGGGGCAAGCTACAACATCAACGCCGACCTCGTTGCCAGCAGCGTGGCGAAGGCCCTCAACGCTTCACGCCTGCTCCTGCTCACCAACACCCCGGGCATCCTCGACGAAAACGGCAAGCTGCTGACGGGTCTCACGCCCGATGATGTCAACGCGCTGATCGACACGGGCGTACTCCACGGTGGCATGCTGCCGAAAGTCGCCTGCGCGCTCGACGCGCTCCAGGCCGGCGTCGACAGTGTGGTCATCATCGACGGACGCGTCAAACACGCGGTTCTGCTCGAACTCTTTACCGACCAGGGCGCGGGGACGATGATCCAGCTCGGCAAGGGCATGCAGGGCGCATAGTTTCCGTCCTCACACTGACCGGCTTGTTCAAACCGGCGTACTCCGTCAACGGTTGCGATGCGACGGATCCGCCCCCATCAACGCCAACGCTCTTCCTTCAGTTCACGATAGCGCACGAGGTCATCCTCGAACTTCACGGCGAGTTCATTGCGTTCTTCGGCCTTGGAATCAATCAGCGACCAGGCATTCTCGATATTGCGCTGGATGCTCTTCTGCTCGGCATAGAGCGTTTCCTGCGCCTGTCCTTCACCGCTCGACTTTTCCTGCATCTGCACACGCTTGTCGACCACCGCGAGCCGTTCCGAGAGAATGCGGATACGGTCGTCAAGGCGGCTGATGAGGCCATCGATCATGCCGATGCGATCGTCCCGCGTGCGGATGAGGTCTGCTTCGGTGGTGAAGGTGGCAAGGAGTGCGCGATCACGGATGCGTGCGAGTTCTTCTTCACGCACGCGCGCACGTTGCGCGCGCCGCTCTTCACGGCTCAGCACTTCCTCGAGCACCACACCCTGGTGGTTCAGAATCGCATGACCGTTGTCCTGACCGGAGTCGGGGGCGCGATCCTGATAGGTGGTGAGACCACTGTCATTCCACTTGTACACGGTCTCGGCATGAGCCGCCGGTACGGCGGCGGCAATGCCAGCCAAGGCCACAAGCATGGCAGGAGCGAGGCCTGCGTGGCGCTTCGCTGCATCGTGCTCAGCACGGCTGAGACTGTTCGGGTTTGCAAACATCCGGAACTCCAATCCTTGCTGCCGACCGCGCGCCTTTCTGTGCACCGGAAACCGACATTCAGGCTGTTAGCGTCCAACCTCCGAACTACCTTGACGCACCAACGCGGAGACTCCGGCAGATTTGCGATCCATGTCTCCTACAATGCAGAGCATGCGAATCATCACCGCGAACCTCAATGGCATCCGTGCAGCTGCGCGCAAGGGCTTCTTCGTCTGGCTCTCGCGCCAGCGCGCCGATGTGGTCTGCCTTCAGGAGACCAAGGCACAGGAACACCAGCTCACCGACCCCGTGTTCCACCCCAGGGGCTGGCACATCCATTTCCACGATGCGGTGAAGAAAGGCTACAGCGGCACCGCACTCTACAGCCGCCCCCTGCCCGATACCGTGCAGCACGGTATCGGCATCGACTGGATCGACGAGGAAGGGCGTTACCTCGAAGCACGTTACGGCAATCTCTCCGTGATCTCGCTGTATCTGCCCTCGGGCACGAGCGGCGATGAGCGTCAGGCCTACAAGTACCGCGTCATGGACGTGCTTCTGCCGCATCTCGACACCCTGCAGAGCAGCGGACGTGACGTGATCGTCTGCGGCGACTGGAACATCGCCCACACCGAGGCCGACATCCGCAACTGGAAAGGGAATCTCCGGAACTCGGGCTTTCTGCCCGAGGAACGCCAGTGGCTCACGCGCCTCTTCGACGAGGTCGGCTACGTGGACGTGTTTCGACAGTTGCCGCAGAAACCGCACGAATACACCTGGTGGTCACAGCGCGGCGGCGCGCGCGAGCGCAACGTCGGCTGGCGCATCGACTACCAGATCGTCAGCGCCTCACTCGGCAACCGTGTTCGCAGGACCCGCGTCTACCGCAAGCAGGCATTCTCCGATCATGCACCGCTGATCATCGACTACGATCTCGAAAAGCCAGCCTCGCCAGCACCAACCGCCTGAGACGGCCGCCGCAGCCTTCGGCACCCGGCTGCCGCCCGATGCGCTGAATCGGCTGCCGTTGCCCATGGAATCTGTCGTCGACAGGCTCGTCGCAGGTGTCGTCGACCGCTTCCTTACAGGTGTCGTCACGGACTCCCTCAAAGGCCCCCTCAAAGGCCCCCTCAAAGGCCCCCTCAAAGGTTTCCTCACAGGTTTCCTCACAGGTGTCGATCCAGCCTCCCGTGACACTTCCGGACTCGTCGAACCCCGAAGGCATCCTTGCGGACATCATGACGGGTACGGGATGCAGCGACAGAGTGCGGTGTCGCTGCCAGTCCATGGCATCGTGCAGGGCGCGAAAGATGCGCTCGGCCTGATGATGATGCCGACGACGAATCGTCACGGTATCGCCATCCTGGAAGAGCACGTCCACGGTATGCACGCCGTGCTGGAACCACCCGACCCGGATCGCCCAGACTTCGAGCAGGAGGCTGGCCAGCAGCATCAGCGAGGCAATGGCCCCGGGCAACTGGTCGCGCAGCAGGTGCCACACACTGACCATGATCAACATCAGGGCGAACAAGGCGACAAGCCTGGCCGTACGCCAGGGCGGCTCGGCCGAGTGACGACTCACGCGACGAATCGACTCCACGGTGTAGCTGTGCCGACCGACGCTGAGCCAGGACGGTGAGACACGCACCTCGCCATCGCGCAGCAATGACTGCCTCGGTGCCGGACCGTAACCGGCGCTGCCGACACGTTCGACATCGGGGACCGGTGCTGCCACGGACGGTGCCGGCGTTCGCCGTTGACGCGGACGCCGGCGCATGCCGCGGGTCGATTCAGGCGGCTCGCCGCTCACCGCGCGGTGTCTGCGGAGGTGCTCGCTCATGCCTCGTGCGCACCCTCAGTGCAGTACCGGTGGCGACGCGGGGACTTCGGCCTCGTCGTCGAAGCCGTCGAGCCCATCGAACTCGTCGAAGTCATCGTCGAGGTCGGCCATGTAGTCGGGCTCCGGCGAAGAGTGGTGGAGCATCATGCGCCAGCTTCCCTGCTCGAAGAGGTAGATGTTGGTGGATACCATCACGCTGATGAGCTGATCATCGATGGTGACTTCCTCGCGTACGAGATGAATGGCGAGTTCGTCGGTGCCGGTTTCGAGGGTGTCGACGATCGTGAAGGCAAACTCGGGCGAATCCGCGAAAAGCTGCCGAAAGCTCTGCATGACGTCGCTGCGGCCGACGATACGAGTGGAACCCGGGTGGATGCAGACGATGTTCTCGCTCTTCGACCAGACGCTATCCATGACGGCCATGTCGCCGCGCTCGATGGCGTCGTAGAAGGCGTGTTCCGCCTCGTCGGGTGTGTTGAAGGGTTTGCTCAAGCCGGTGTGATCATGGGCTGGAATACTCCCGGGCATGATACAGCGATTGCCGGAACCGCGCCGTCGCAGCCGGACGACGTCGGTGCAGGCCTCGGCAGGGAGCAGGCAGGAGGGGCTTGGCTGCCCGAGAGTCGAGGGCTGCATGCCACTCGGCTGAATGTCACTCGGCCGGATGCCGTTCAGCTGGATGCCGTTCAGCTGGATACCGTTCAGGCAGCGTCCTGCTGGATGGCTTCCCTCGGCAGGAGATCGCACCAGTCCACCCGGCCATCCCCGAAGACCAGAAAATTCGGGTTGATGAGCGAATCGCGGCGATTGTAGCTGAGCGAACGTCGGCACGTGTCGGTCATGGCACCACCGGCCTCTTCGACGATGACCTGTGCGGCCGCCGTATCCCACTCGCCCGTCGGGCCGAGACGGGCATAGACGTCGGCGATGCCTTCGGCCACGAGACAGGACTTCAGCGCCGCGCCCATCGGTATTTCGTCATGCTTGCCGATGGCATCGAGAAATTTCTGCACCGGGCTCGAGGCCGAGTGCGAACGGCTCAGCGCCACGGTCACGGTACCGGGTGCGTTCCTGACGTGGATGTCCTCGGGCGGCTCGTCGCCACGCTGCTTTCTCGCACCCTGACCCCGGATGGCAGTGTAGGAAACGTCCAGCACCGGAGCATGCACGATGCCGAGTACCGGCCGATTGCCTTCGACGAGCGCGACGTTCACCGTGAATTCACCATTGCCGCGAATGAATTCACGCGTGCCGTCGAGCGGATCGACCAGCCAGCAGGCAGGCCAGGCGTGACGTTCATCGCTGGAAACCTGTTCGGACTCTTCCGAGAGAACGGGCAGCGAAGGGCTGAGGGCGGCGAGTCCGCGCACGAGGATGTCATGTGCAGCAAAATCCGCGACCGTGACCGGCGTGTTGTCGCGCTTGATCTCGATCTCGACATCTGCGCGGTACAACTCGACGATGCGCCGCCCGGCGTCGCGGGCGATGGCGTGTGCTTCCTTGCACAGTCTGTCGAGTGTCTCGGGGCCGATATTCATCTGAAGTTTCCTGACCTGTGTTTCTTCTAGCGGTCAGATGGATGCCTGCCTGAAGAAAAAATTCATGCGCTTTCCGTTCTGCAATCCTGCCCCCGGCAGAATGCGAATCCGATCACATCTGGCTGGCATTGCCCTGCTGCACCCAACGGATGCGCCCGCTGGAATCCGGTCGTCCGATGCGCGCGAGGTTGTCACGAAGCTCCTGAGAGGCAGTTACCGTCGGGGTCAGCAACACATCGGCGTTGAAGTCGCCGTTCAGAAAGATGACGATCTCGCCTTCCGCCGTGACATCACCACCGCTCGCGGTGATCAACGCACGGTGCGTATTGGTATTGTCGTCGGCAGGTTTCACGTTGATGGTCACGTCACCGAAATTCGCCGGAAACGGTCTTTCGAGCCTCGCGGCCTTCCAGACGAAGTCGCCCGCGAATGCCTTCAGGAGCTGTTCCTGCAGCAGCAGCCGTTCGACGTTCATTTCAAGGTCACCCGAGAAACTCGCCACCGGCGCCGGCAGCAGCGGTTCGAGCGCCTTCGCCTGTGCCGTGACCGAGACGTCACTGACGGCAATGTCGCCATTCCACTTACGCAGGATGTTACCTTCGCCGCCACCGCCGTAACCGGTAAAATTCACATCGAGCGCCGCACCCGAGATGATCGACAGCGGCTTGAGACGCCAGCCGACATCACTGAACTCGAGTGGCAGAAGGTCATCGGTATAGCGCGCCCGTGCGATGTTCCCGGCAAGCACACGCCCGCTGACATCCTCGAGCGACACGTATTGTGGCAACTGCGGCCGGAATCGCTCCACCACCGGTGCGGCGGGAAAGAACCAGAGCACCGCCAGCACATAGGCAACCAGCCCGAGAAGCGTCAGCCTCAAGACGCGCATCAGGACGCCTTTTCCATGACGAATCGCGCCGAGACGATGCCGGGCTGATCGGTCTTGCGCGTGATGTTCAGGGTGTCGACGTCGAGGCCATAGAGTTCGAGTTCGGCAATCACCTGCACGAGCTTGTCGAACTCCACCGCGCTGAACTGCACCCGCGCACCGTTCTGCCCGGCGGGCTCGAGTCGTTCGGGCAGCTCGACACCCTGTGCAACGATCACGTCGTTGATCAGCAGGTAGGGTTCCTTGTCGGACTGGCGTGCTTCACCGCCACCGATCGAACCCATGAGCCTGGCCGCGCCTTCGCGCACGTAGTCGAGCGTCTCCTCCTTGGTGGCGATGGCCGAGCGTGTCTGTTCGATGCGGCTGGTGAGTGGATACCAGACCAGCGCATAGAGCAGGCCCAGCAGCGCCAGCACGGCGACGGCATTCACGATCATCCGGTCACGTGGCGATTGCCTCAGGTACCAGTCACGCATCATTGAATCCTCACGCGGCCACGCACCACGTTGTCCTGACGGTTGGCCGACTGCACCGTCATGTTCAGAGAGCCGCGCTCCTGCAGTTCGCGCTGCAGCGCGTCGAGCGTGGGTACGGCATCGGTTTCGAGATCGAGATCGAAGCGCCCGTCGCGATAACCGAGCGAACGCAGCTTCGTCTGCGGCTGCGCGGCAAGACTCTCGGCAATGTGCGAGAGGCTGGCGGTGAAGCTGCCGGCACCGCTGCCGTTCCCCGTGGCGATTGCCGCTTCGATCTGGCGGCGCGGACGGCGCATGCGCGTGCCCGGCAGGGCCTTCTCGAAGGCCGACTGGATCTCGTCATCGAGCCAGGCTTCGCGATCAGCGAGACGCTGATGATCAAGCCACTGGCTGCCGAACCAGACACCCGCGAGGACAGCCGCAAGCCCGACGCTCCAGCGCCATACCTTCCAGGCCTTGTCGATGCCCTGACGGGGACTGAAGTCGCCCTGCAGAAGATTGATGTTGGCCCCCCGGGCAAGGCCTGCGGCATGGAGTTCGAGGCGGTGCGAGCAGGGACGCCAGTCGATGTCGAGCGCCAGCGGCAGATCGAGGCTGACTTCGGGGTAGGTGTGATAGAGCGCGATCGTCGCTACGGTTTCCCCGGATGCGGCATCGCTCTCCCCGGCGGCAACACCGCCTGCCCCGCCGTCGCTGTCGTTGTCGTTGCCGCCGGCACCGTTCTCGTACTGACGTTCGCTCACTTCCTTGAGTGCGCCGAGAAAGGCGAGCGGGGCCAGATCGGCGTCGGTGGCAAAACCGTGCAGGCAGTCGAGCCTGACGACGAGTTCGTCGGCATCGAGGAGCGCGTGCCAGAGGGGTTTGCCGTCCTGTATCGTTTCGGCGGGAAGCGCCAGTGGTTCGGGCACGATCCGTGCCGGACGCAGCCCGGCCGCAGCACAGGCATCGGTAACCTGGCGCAGGATGTCGTGTGCGATCACGGCAACCGGCCAGCGGTCATCGCCGAGACGGGAACCGAGTGCGAAGTGAAGGTCATCGACGTCGTCGGCAAGCTGATCTTCGAGGGCGAAGGGCACGGCCTGCTGAATCCGCGCGGCCGACGCGCCGGGCACCCGCACCTCGGAGAGCAGCACGTCACCGCCACGCAGCACGAGCACGGCTCGCAACCCCTCGGTCGCTGCTGCCGCATCGGCCAGTGTGCCCGCCTGAGGCTGGTTCTCGAGCTTGCCCACATCATCGGCCATGGCCCATTCAACCCGGTCTTCACCGGGATCGGGCATGTAGATGATCAGTTGTTTCGCCACTTGCTTGCCTTTGAAAGTCGTTGTTCAGAGCGTATCGCGCGATCGCCGGACCACCCGGCTCTTGCCGTCGTCCCCGCGCTCGAAGAGGGTATATTGTGACAGCACAATGCCCTCGGCTTCGACATTGATGCGCACCTCGTACCAGTTCGAACGTACATCATAGGTGTCTTCGGGCGGTGGATCACCACTGAGTTCGGCATTGAACTGATCGATGCTTTCGAAGGGCGAGAGGTCACGCTCGCTGAAGAGCGTATCGAGCTTGTTCTCCGGTTCAAGGTCGAAGAGTTCCTCGCACTCGGGATAATCCTGGTAGGCCGTGGTTTCCCAGCGCGTGAGATAGCTCGCATCCTCGGCGACGGAGTCGGAGAGTGAACTCAGCACTTCGGGGCTGGCCGTATTGACGTTCACGGGCGTCGCGCCACCGGTATTCGGCAGTGCCGAAATGTGCGGCACGAGCAGTTTGTAGTCCTCGTATTCTTCCTCCACCATCGGGTTGAAGCCCTTCACCTGCAACAGCTCCGAGATGCTCGACATGGGGCGGTTCGCCGTGCGGTAGCCCGGATCGAGCGAGGTGTAGTGGTCGTCCTCGGCCCCATCGGGGATGGTCGGGTCGATATTGCTGTCGAGCCAGTCGAGCACGGCTTCGGCCTTGGTCTCCTCGATGTTGAGCTGGGCAAGCAGACGCTTGAACTGATCGTAGTGAACGTTCGAGACATTGCCCTGGGCATCGACGATGTTGTTGAGATTGAAGCGCCCCTGCATGTCCACGATGCAGCCCTGGATCGTGGCGTTGTCGATCGGCAGCGGCGGGATGGTCTGCGCCCAGTCGTCGTCGAGTGAATCGCTGTTGTTGCGAAGCTTGTCGCGCACGTCGCGGTAGAGCACGGCCGCAACGAAACGTTCGCCACTGATGCCGATCGACCGTGCCTGCTGGATCATGGCCTCGTTTCGTTCGCGCTGCAGGGCGAGCTGCTGCTGCGAAGTGATCGCGACCATCGTCACGGTGCCGAGGGCAATCACGAGCATTGCCGTGATGATGGCAACGCCCCGCTCGCGCACCGGCATCACGGCCACCCCGGGATGCCGCCGTTGCCTGCACGGAGCCGGTGACTTGGCGCGCTTCCGAACTTCAGTCGGGTAGTGCAAAGACACGTCGCACCTCCCCCATGTCGTCGAGTTCAAAGGTGAATTCGATGGCCCGCGGCATGCCCGGGTTTTCGAGATTCGGCGGTGGCCAGCTTTCCTGCCACGAACCTTCACGATCGATGAAGCGCAGACTCAGACTCTTCACACCCCGGAGCATCCGGCGACGCCTGGTGGGCTCCTCGCTTGTCGTCTCGAGGTGATACCAGTACATGCGCATGAGCCGATCGCCGTCGAGCCCCCAGGCCACGCGCTGCAGCGTCGAGCGTGCCGGCGCGATGTCGGCGGCCGGATTGGCCCAACCCGAACGTGTCAGTTCGAAAAGGTTCTCGCCTTCGATGTTCTGCTGGAAAGGCAGCAGTTCGGAATCAATGGCCGAGCGTACCCGCCGCTTGCTGATCTGGGTGATGTCCTCGGCCAGCCAGTAGAAGGTGCGCTGAAGTTCGCTGAGACGCTCGGACTGAGCGAGCACCACGTCGCGTGCGCGGTTGATCTGCATCAGCATCTGGAAACTCGCCGTACCGAGGATGGCAAGGAGGAACATCGCGACCAGCAGTTCGACCAGGGTAAAACCCGTCTGGCGATTCCCGGTCTTCGCGCCGACGCCGGCCGGCGCGCTTCCCGACGAACACGTGCCACGGTGCGGAATCGCGGCCAGGGGCCTGATGGCATTCCCGCTCACAACCTGAGCTCCGGATTGCCTACAAAGCCCGAGGCACGATAGAGATAACCCTCGGCGTCTTCCTCGCGTCGCACTTCCACATCGACACGGCGGATGTCGTCGTCGGCCACTTCCAGGGTCGTCGTGCGCACGTACCAGGTGAATCCGGCGAGTTCTTCCTCGTCGTTGGTGGTACCGAATTCGGACCAGGAGGGTACCGACTGCAGTTCGGTGAGGCGGTTGCTCGCCACCCAGCGAGCCATTTCGCGATCACGGAGCATGTCGGCACGGCGCGCACTGGCACCGGCCGAGATCACCAGCGCCGAGACACCGAAGGCGATGATCGCCATCGCGACGAGTACCTCGATCAGCGTGAACCCGCGCGCGTTTCTGTGCCGCCGCGCGTTCACGATGCCTCGTCCGGCGATTCGATCACGATGGGTTCTTCCTCACCCGTCGTGATCACGCGGCTGATCTCCTCGTCACCGCTTTCGGTACGCATGACAACCCGGAAATCCGGCATGACTTCGCCGTTGGAGAGAAACATCACGTGAGGTTTCAGAGGGTTTTCCTTGCTGACCTCCGCGAGTTCGTCTTCCCAGGGTTCGAGAGTGATGGGCACACCCGAGATTTCCACATCGAATTCGATCTGCAGACCGGACTCACGGAAACTGAGCTGATCATCCTCGAAGGCTTCCCAGAGTTCCTCGCCATCCTCCCCTTTGACCAGTACCAGAAAGGTGTAGGCTTCGGGGTGAAAGCGGATTCCGAACTGCTGGCGCGCATACACGGCCTGGTCGGAAGCCAGCTCCATGAGTCGCGAGGTCCGGATCGTCGCATCGACAAGCATGCGTTTCTCGTTGCGGAAATCCACCGTGAGCACCACCATGCCCGTCATGATGGCGATGATGGTGATCGCGACGAGAAGCTCGATCAGCGTGAATGCACGCTGCTTGCGCACAGGGAAGGAACCCGTTACCGCTTCACCCGACTCAGTTGTCGAGACTGGAGATATCGGCGTCGAAGCCTTCTCCACCCTCGGCACCATCGTTGCCGAGCGACACGATTTCGTACCCGTCTCCCTCGTTCAGGTAGACGTAGTCACGGCCCCAGGGATCCTTCGGCAGCTTCTGCACGTAGGGCTTCCAGTTCTGCGGCTCGGGGTCGCCGGTGGGTTTTTCGACAAGCGCTTCGAGACCCTGATCGGTCGAAGGGTAGCTGAAATTGTCGAGCTTGTAGAGTTCGAGTGCCTGGCCGATCGAGGCAATGTCGGCATTGGCGCGAACCACGCGCGCTTCGTTGGGCCGGTCCATGATCAGCGGCACCACGGTGGCGCCGAGGATGGCGATGATGGCCACCACCACCATGATTTCGATCAGCGTGAAGCCTCGCTGCTGGGCTGCGCGAGCCGGAAGAGTGCCGCGACGGCGTGTCGAACTGTTCACCATGTTCACCTGGGTTGGGATAGAGAAATGTGGGCCATTCATGGATCGGGCCATCGCCGGGGAAGTCCGGCAGCAGGCCTCACGGATTTCGGGCATGACGCAGGGCGTGCCTTTTGACTGCCGATCCGCTACCTTCTTCGTAACCTGAAAAGAATAGCACCCTCGGCTCTGAGACCGGAAGTGAGATCAATGATTCCGTCCAATGATGGAAATCGGGGGCAAGCCCCACGACGGCAGGATCCTGCCCTGTGGCTCGCCGCCCTTCTCGCCCTCCTCTGCATCGTGCTCGAGTACGGCGGCATGGAACCCATGCTGCGATTCGATCGCGACGCCGTCAACGCCGGCGCTTACTGGCAACTCCTGACCGCAAACCTCGTGCACCTCGGTCCGAGCCATCTGTGGATGAACCTTGCCGGCCTCGCGCTGGTGGTGGCGCTGGTGTGGGGCAATTTCACCTGGCTCGAATGGCTGCTGGTGCTGATCGTGAGTTCCCTCGCCGTCAGCATCGGCTTGTGGTTGTTCAACCCCCAACTGAACGCCTACGTGGGACTCTCGGGCACGCTGCACGGGCTCATCCTTGCCGGCTGCCTCGCCGACCTTCGCCGTTATCCCGTGTCGGCGGGACTGCTGCTTGCGGGCGTCGTGGCCAAGCTCGCCTGGGAACAGTTTTCGGGCCCGCTGCCCGGCAGCGAGCACGTGGCGGGCGGGAACGTGGCCGTGGATTCGCACCTCTACGGGGCGATCGGCGGGGCGGTAGTGGGAGGACTGCTGTTGTCGAGGAAGCGATCCGGCAACACCGAGACCACTTAACCAGCCGCAATACTCTCGAGCGTCGTCCGCGACACCCTGACCCCTTCCGCCAGATGCCGCTTTCTCGACGCGTGGCGGCGTGCCGACGGCAATCGCGTGCCTTCCTGTTCGAGAATCGACGCGAAGATGCGCTCCGCGCGGTCGAGATGGCTTGCTTCGGTCCCGGGTAGCGCCGTATGCGCGGGGTCGATGGCCATCAGGAACTCGCCACCGAAGGGAGCATGGGTGCCAGCCCGGTCGTGCGCCGTGGCTTCGCGACTGCTGAGTTCGCCGATCAGAGGACCGGCCAGCAGTTCCACCATCAGCGCGATCGACGAGCCCTTGTAGCCGCCGAAGGGCAGCTGCGCACCTTCGAGTGCGGCGTCCGGGTCGGTCGTCGGTCTGCCCGACGCATCGATGGCCCAGCCGTCCGGCAGTTCGCGCCCGTCTCGCCGATGCAGAAGGATTTCCCCGCGCGCGGCAACGGAAGAAGCCTGGTCGAAGACCAGCGGCGGGGCGTTCCTTCGCGGAAATGCAAATGCCATGGGGTTGGTGCCGAAGACGGGTGTTCTGCCACCGGCCGGCGCGACGTAGGCAATCGATGCCGTGAAGGCAAAGGCGACGAGATCAGCCTCGGCCAGGCGCTCGACCTCGGGCCAGAGCGCGGCGATGTTGTAGGCCCTGTGGATCGCGAGCGCACCGATGCCGCGTGCGCGCGTGCGTTCGATGAGCGGCGGCAGCCCTTTCTCGAGCGCCAGGGGACAGAAACCGTGCCCGGCATCGACGTGAATCACCGAGGAGTCGCCGACACTCACGCTCGGTTCCGCGGTCGGGTTGACGTCGGCGTTTTGCAACGCCGAGACATAGAAGGGAATGCGAAAGAGGCCGTGCGACTCACAACCATCGCGCTCGGCGCAAGCAACATTGTGAGCGATCGCCGAGGCCTGGGCCTCGGAAAAACCCTTGTCGACAAGTATGTCACGTGCCAGTGACCTGATTTCATCGAGAGAGAGAATCGGGTCGCCGTGGTCGCTGTTCATCGTGGTCTCCCTTGACGGCTCGTGCCGGCGCGATCGCGTGTGTGCGTCTCATACACCGCCATATTCCCGATTCTCCTCCCCCACCCAGCGTCGGATCAGTCCGGCCACCGCATCGGGGTTGTCAAGTGCCAGACGATCGGCCATCTCGCCGACGGCATCGAGAAGGTCGGCATCGCGCATGAGATCGGCAAGGCGAAAGCCCGCCAGCCCTGTCTGGCGTGTGCCGAGTACTTCCCCTGCTCCACGAATCCGCATGTCGGTTTCGGCGATCGTGAAACCGTCGTTGGTCTCGCGCATGATGCCGATGCGCTGGTGCGCGGTTTCCGAAAGCGGTGCCTGATAGAGAAGAATGCAGGTGCTCTGGGCGCTGCCACGCCCGACCCGCCCCCGCAACTGATGCAGCTGCGACAGCCCGAGGCGCTCGGCGTTGTCGATGATCATGCACGAGGCGTTGGGCACGTCCACACCTACCTCGATCACGGTGGTGGCCACGAGAAGATCAAGCTCGCGCGCCTTGAAGGCCTGCATCACCGCTTCCTTCTCACGCCCCTTCATGCGGCCGTGCACGAGCCCGATGCGCCGATCCGGAATCGCTTCGGTCAGGGCACGCAGCGTCTCTTCGGCCGCTTCCGCCTGCAGGCTTTCCGACTCCTCGACAAGCGTGCAGACCCAGTAAACCTGCTGCCCTTCCCGCAACGCCGCTGCGACCCGCTCGACCACCTCGGCACGGCGAGCATTGTCCACGGCGATGGTGGTCACGGGCCGGCGCCCGGGAGGCAGTTCATCGATCACCGACACATCGAGATCGGCATAGGCCGTCATCGCCAGTGATCGTGGAATCGGCGTTGCGGTCATGATGAGCTGATGCGGCAGGAGCCTGCCTGTGGCGCCCTTGTTGCGAAGCGCGAGGCGCTGATGCACCCCGAAACGATGCTGCTCATCGATGATCGCCAGCCCGAGCTTCTGGAAGCTCACGTCTTCCTGGAAGAGCGCATGCGTGCCGACGACGATCGGATGCTGGCCCATGGCCACCGCTTCGATGGCCGCACGACGTTTGCTCGGCGTGAGCCTGCCCGAGAGCCAGCCGACGGAGACGCCCAGTGGTTCGAACCACTGGAGAAAACCCAGCATGTGCTGCTCGGCGAGTATTTCGGTCGGCGCCATGAGCGCCACCTGATAGCCGCACTCCACGGCCTGCGCCGCGGCGAGCGCCGCGACCACGGTCTTGCCCGAACCGACATCACCCTGCACGAGGCGCAGCATCGGCGCGCCACTGCCCATGTCATTGACGATGTCGAGGAGCACACGATCCTGCGCCGCCGTCAGTGAAAAACCAAGGGCATCCCTCAGTGGCCGTGAGAGTTCCCCCCTGGCTCGAATCACGGGTGCCTGCTGCGCAAGCGTTCGCTGCCGATGC
This sequence comes from Gammaproteobacteria bacterium, assembly GCA_002746645.1. Classification (GTDB taxonomy): domain Bacteria; phylum Pseudomonadota; class Gammaproteobacteria; order Granulosicoccales; family Granulosicoccaceae; genus Granulosicoccus. Next base: position 115,363 of record PDPU01000031.1, read on the forward strand.
TCGCGCAGCGCAAGCCGGTGGGCGACAAGCTCCTCGAAGGCAAGACGGCGAATGGCCGGGTGCAGCCCGTCGAGAAGCGCGCGGGTGTTCTCGCCGCGCGACGGGCGATGCACCGTGGACAGCGCCGCGGACAGTGCCGGCAACTCGAGCGTACCCGCTGCGCTCGTGATCGACAGTGGCTCCGGCAGGTAGTCTGCGAGACTTCCCTTGTCGAGTCGTGCCAGCGCCTGCTCGCTGAGCCGCCGCAACGTACCCTGCTGCACGCCTTCCGTTCCCGGATAGAAGGGTGTGAGCTCATCCCTGAGGGCATCCTCGTCACTGTCGCCTTCACGCAGCAACGTGTATTCGGGATGCACGATTTCAAGCTGCCCCGGCCCGCGACGCAGCTCCCCGAAGGCATGCAGACGCTGCCCCGGGCGCAGCGTCCGCTGCTGCGCCTGGCTGAAGTGGAAGAAGCGCAGGGTCAGAAAACCGCTTCGATCGGTGACGCGCACCAGCAGCGAGCGGCGGCGGCGAAACACCACTTCGGCATCGAGCACCTCGACCGACACCAGCACTTCCTCGCCCGGCCGCGCATGCGCAATGGGCGTCAGGCGTGTGCGGTCCTGATAGCGGAACGGCAGGTGGAACAGCACGTCCTGCACGCTTCGGATACCCAGCCCGTCGAGACGCTTTGCCGTCTCCGCTCCCACGCCCCTGAGCGTGGTGACGCTGATGGTATCGAGTGCTGCGTTCAAGGATCCGAATACCGGAGTGCGCGGGTAACCAGGCGCAATGGCGCTACTGATCGCAAGCACGGCACGGGCCTTGCGATGTCGGCGACATCAGTCGCCGAGATACAGGATGCCTTCGATCTCCACTGCCACGTTCTTCGGCAGTGATGCGATGCCGATGGCGGCACGTGCCGGATAGGGCTCGCTGAAGCGCTCGGCCATCACTTCGTTGACGAGCGGAAAATCGGCGAGATCGGTCAGATAGACGTTCAGTTTGACGACCTGATCGAAGCTGCCACCCGCAGCGACACACACGGCCTCGAGGTTGTCGAACACCTGCACGATCTGTTCGCGGACATCATCGCCGATGATTTCCATCGTTTCGGGCACCAGCGGAATGGCGCCGGACAGATAGACGGTATCGCCGGCACGGACGGCCTGCGAGTAGGCACCGATGGCACCGGGTGCCTTGTCGGTGGTGATGGCGTTGCGTGGCATGGTGGTCTCTCCCCTGAACGATCAGTGGAAGTATACCGGCAGTGTCAGCTCACTTCCTGTGTGCCTGCACCCGCTCCGCCTGCCACACCGTCGGCAGTCGCTGCAACCGCTGGATGACCACATCGAGTTGTGCGACCCCGCGCACCGACAGCTCGAAGCGCATGAGCATGTTGTCTTCATCGAGCTTTTCCATGCGGATGTCCTGAATGTTGATGCGGAGTTCCGACAGCACCGAGGCAACCGCGACGAGGCTGCCCGGCTCGTCCACCATGCGCACCTCGACCATGCTCGAGAAGCCCCCGCGAACGGCATCCGCCCAGGCCACGTCGATCTCCACCCGGCCCTTCCTCTGCAGACGCAGCCCGCTCGGGCATTCGGCGCGATGCACGATCATGCCCTCACCGAGCGTCAGGTAGCCCTTGATGGGGTCACCCGGCACGGGCCGGCAGCAGGCACCGAGGTGCAGTGACTTTTCATCGGGCGCATGGATCTGAACCGGCGCGACGTCCTCCACGGGGGTCAGATCATCGATGGGCTGGCCGCGTTCGATCTCGATCAGGCGCGCGGCAATCTGGCTTGGCGCGTAGTTGCCGCGGCCGAGCGAGGCGAGGAGTTCGGCCGGAGTATCGCACTGATAACCGTGCGCAAGCGATTCCAGCGACTCGAGTGGCACGCCATCGAATTCCATGGCGTACTTCTTCAGCGCGCGACGCAGCAGGCGCTCGCCGAAATCGATGGCGCGCGTGTACTCGAGGTCACGATGATAGGCGCGGATCGCGCTGCGCGCCTTCGAGGTCTTGACCGAATTCAGCCACATCGGGCTGGGCTCGGCCTGATCGTTGTGAATGATTTCGACGGTCTGGCCTGACTCGAGTGGCTCGTTCAGCGAGTGCATGCGGTGGTTGACGTTGGCGATCACGCAGGTATTGCCGATGTGCGAGTGCACGGCGTAGGCAAAGTCCACGGGGGTGGCACCACGCGGCAACTGATAGATATCGCCCTTCGGCGAAAACACGAAGATCTCTCCCGGATAGGCATCGATCTGAACCTGCTTCTGAAACTCGACGCTGTCATTGGAACGCGCTTCGAGATCTTCGAGACGACCGAGCCAGCGCCGCACATGCTCGCGCGTCAGGCGTTCGCTGTCACTGACGAGCGGTTTCGTGCCCTTCGCGTCGGCGCCAACCGCGCCATTTTCCTCACTGCCGCGTTCAGTGGTGGCGCCAGGGCCTTCCATCTTCCCGGCGCCACCTTCCGCAGGTTCGTCGTCACCACGCAGCCCACGCGAGCGATCCAGCTCCTGCAGCTTGTAGGCCCAGTGTGCGGCCACACCGCTCTCGGCCGCGTCTTCCATCTCGCGCGTGCGAATCTGCACCTCGATCGGTCGCCCTCGGGCACGGTTTCTGATGGTGGTGTGCAGGGACTGGTAACCATTCGTCTTCGGCATGGCGATGTAGTCCTTGAAGCGCGAGGTATCCGGGCGGTAGAGCTCATGCACCTTGCCAAGCGCGCGGTAGCAACTGTCACTGTCATCGGTGATGATGCGCAACGCCACCACGTCACGCAGTTCCTCGAAACGGTGTTTCTTGTGCTGCAGCTTCTTGTAGATGCTCCAGGCGTTCTTCTCGCGCCCGTACACTTCGGCCTTGATGCCGAGTTCCTCGAAACCGGCCGAAAGTGTGGCGATGAGATCGTCGAGAACGCCGACACGTTCCGCGTTCATCTCGTCCAGCGTGCGCTTGATGACACGGTAACGGAACGGATAGGCCGCTTCGAAACTCAGCTCCTCGAGTTCGTTCTTGACCTTGTAGAAACCCAGACGCCCCGCAATGGGGGCGTAGGTTTCGATGGTTTCAAGGCCCTTGGCACGTCGTTTCTCGGGGCGCATGGCGCCGATGGTGCGCATGTTGTGAATGCGGTCGGCGAGTTTGACGAGAATCACCCGGAGGTCGCGAATCATCGCGAGCATGAGCTTGGTGAAACTCTCGGCCAGCACGTGCTGGCGGTCACGCCCCGACAGTGAACCGAGCTTGGTCACACCATCGATGATGTGGGTGATGACCTCGCCGTACTCCGCCTCCATCTGCTTCCTCGGAAAGCGGGTGTCTTCGAGCACATCGTGCATGAGCGCCGCCATGACGCTCTCTCTGTCAAGCTTGAGGTCGACGGCACAGAACTCGGCCACGGCAATGGGATGGGTGATGTAGGGCTCGCCGGAGGCGCGCTTCTGCAGCCCGTGGGCATCACGCGCCGTGATGAAGGCGCGCTCGATCTCGGCGAAATCCGCGTCGCTGAAAAGGGGCGCGACGCGCTCGGTGAACCCGGCCCAGGCAGCGTTGATGGCGGCGAGGAACTCGGGCGGAAAGTTCGGCACCACGGCGCCACCGGAGCCGTCTCTGGCCGACGCATCGGTATCGGAGCACGGTGTGGCCACGTCGGAAGGTGAGCTGATCAGGCCTTCGACATCGGCGACAGCGCGTGCCGCCGGTATTCGAGAGGGGATATCAGAGACCGGCGGGGAGATCCTTCTCATAGATCGTGGTATCCGGGATCGAGGTATCCGGCGGCATCAGCGTTTCGGGACCAACGGAGGGTGGCGGAGCGTCATTGAGCACTTCCTCGCCCACGAGGCCTTCGGCGATCTCGCGCAGGGCAATCACGGTGGGCTTGTCCTTTTCCGGATCTACCAGCGGTTCGGCGCCCATCGAGATGTTGCGCGCGCGCTTGGCGGCAATCAGCACCAGATCGAACCGGTTCTGCACATTTTCGAGGCTGTCTTCTACGGTAACTCGGGCCATCGGGTATCTCTGTGAATGAAAATGCAGGATAACCCTTGATTATATCGGGTATTAGACGAAAGTTCAACCGGAACTGGAACCCGAACCGGAGCGGCAGACGCTGGATCACGCCGGCGAAAACGGTTCACGTGAATCGTCAAAGGCCGGTTTCCGTGATGCCGGTCACGCTTCCGCGCCGAAAAACGGTTCACGTGAACCGGAAAGTGCCGGTTCCTGCGAACACGGTCACATTCACGAAGCCTGTCACGAAGCCCGGCACTCGCCCGACGTCTTCGTCACTCGCGAGACGCGGAAAGGCACTCGGCACCTCGACCCGTACCCGCCTCGCGATCATGAACTCACCTCGGTGACACTGGCAACACTCAGGATCAACGGAATGAAGCGCCGCGGACGTTCGGCTCCGAATCCTTCTTTCCGAACCTGACAAGCAGCAGTGTTGAAACGAGAAAAACAATGACAATGACGGTTGTTCTGATACCGATGGTACCCGGCGGACCGTCAATGGCAGTGATATGCAGTACGTTCAATACGCTGTTGTTCAAGGTATGAGCAACGATGACCGACCACAGATTTCGAGTCCTGCAGTAGAGCAGACCCCAGGCAATGCCAATGACGGTCGAAATCGACCCGTAAACGAGACAGGTGACAACACAGGTGAGCAAATCGGTCTGACCCGTCAGAAAATCCCGGACAGGCCAGAAGAGATGCCACAATCCGAAAAGTACCGCCTGCACGAGAACAGCCACCCTGACACTGACCCTGCCTTCGAGCTGAAAGAGCAGAAAACCCCGAAAGAACCCCTCCTCCATCAGTGAATTGACGACATTGCCGGCCAGCAGGATGGCAGCAAACCCCAGGCTACCGTAGACCGGTACGTCCGGAACAAGACTGTTTCCCTGCGGATTTACATGGAACGTCGGCCCCTGTCCGACAAGCAGGAGAAACAGCCATTCGGAGAAATAACCGGCAGCCAGGGCGAGAAGGATGATTGCCGTTCCCCAGAAAAGAGCCTCCTGCAACCGAAAACGATTCAGGCCAATGGACCGCAGCGGCAGACGATGAAACCACAGATACAGGAGAATGCAGATGATGCCGGCCACCTTGGTCACGACCTGTTCACCGAACCATTCATCGGAACGCAGGTAAAAGACGTCGACAAAACGGACAAGGAACAGCAACAAGGTGAAATACACTGCCGTCGCGATCCCTGGCGGCAGGAGCCTGGATGATTGCAGGACACGCTTGACTTCGTTCATCGGGCCATTGTAACCACTCGGCCAGACCCGGCTCGAGCTGCTGCGCTGGTACCCGCCTCCCAAACACGGGGTGCCGAACGATGACCACACGCACAGCGCCTTCCAACCGCTCGACCGCGGGCAGTTTCAGCAGTGCTTCGGAGCTGTAACCGTCAATGGTTCATCCTGAACGATGCCTCTCGGTGATCGAATGGTGTGCAAGGAAGATCATGTGTTCGTTATGACAGGATATCGAAAGGAAAATGCTGGATCTCGGCGAAGAGCCAGGCAGCGGTCGTGCCAGAAAGGATGCCAGCGCCGGGGCTGAAGCCGGAGGCAGTGATGGTGTCGGAAACGGAAGCTGACTGGTGCAATTGATCAGGGCGCCGGCTGCGGCCTGATCTGCTTACCTGAATATGGCTGGAGACAATGAAGTGGCAACAACCGTTGCAAGAATGACATTGAAAACTGCGACAACATTCAACACCGTGTCCATGGCGCTGTTTCTGCTTGTGCTGCAGGCATGCGGGAGTGATTCGGATCCACAAGCGGCCACATCCGCGTCGACGGGTTCGTCTTCGTCGCAGTCCTCAATCGCTGGTTTGCCACCAGATGCCTTGCTGGCGACGATTGAACTCGGCCCCAGCTCGATGGGTTTGCGCAGGCCTTCGGATGGCGCGGTTGTCGGAGAGCTGGTCGAGTTTCCTTATCCTGCGCTCGGGTACGAGTATTCGAATCATGACATCTCGCTGGTGCAATCAAAGCAGAAGGGAACAGTGGTTCTCTATACTGACAGTTGTTATCCCGAAGGCGGTGACTTCCCTACTGGTGGCAAGCAATTGTGCGCCATCAAGCTTTCGGTCAGTGGCGAAGTGCTGGCTGTTACCCTGTTTCCGCGTTACAGCAATGGAGATGGTACGCAAACGTCCACCAAACCGATTCTCTCACCTGATGGCCAGCACTACCTGCGGGCCGCTACGGCCATGGCCGAGAGCCCAGAGGACGTCCACTCTCCCAAGGGTGCGCCGATCAGGCTTGAAATAATTGATCTGGACGGCAATGTCGTATCGACCTTTCCGGAGACGAAACATGCACACTACCTTGACAACCGGGGAGGCCGGTTCACCTATGACTGGCTGCCTGATGGCTCGATTGTACTGAGTCGTCATGATTTCGGGATTGGAACCGAAAGCGGGCATTACGAACTGGGGGATGAAGAACCCATATCCTACAACCCCAGCGAACAGACACTGACCATCACCCCGCCTTACAACCTCGAAGACACGGCCAATTTCAAGACCGTGGAGCTGGGCAGTTCCATTCCCAACGGAACCATCGCTCATCTTGCCTGCGCACCGACGCATCAACGCTGCGCCATTCGCGTTGTCAATTCCGATCTCGATGAGGAAACCTTTTCAGCAATCCATCTGGTGCTGGATATCGACGAATCGAAACTGGTGGAGCCGGTGCGCTTTGCCCTTTCCAGCAACAAGACCTATCTGGAGGATCCCAGCTACCTGACGGACCTGAGTGGCTACGGCAACATGGGCGAATTTCAATGGTCACCTGATGGTGAATTCTTCACATTCACGGTTTACGGCGAATCGGCTGTAAGTGCACCTGGCGGATTCTATGGTGTTGACAGGAAGTACCGATATATCGGTCATTATTCACTCGATGCAGAGCCTTATCTGGTCACCAATCCCATGAGCGACCCCGTGCCGACCCTGCTTCATCATGTCCCCTACAGGCGGCCGGTGAATGGCTACGATACTGTTTCCGATGGCGATGTCGCAGAATCAACGGCGTGGGTGTCTACCGGTTACTGAAGATACGCCGGCCTTTGCAGCAACGATCCGGATATGGTGGCACCGGATGATGTGGCAAGCGAACCCACTCGCCGAACCCTCAATCGCGCGTCAGCGACGCAATGAGATCCGCATGACGCTGCAACTGCCGCTCCCTGAGCACCCGGTGGCTCAGGATGATCGCCTTCATTTCCGCCAGCGCCTCGTCGAAGGCGTCATTGACGATGAGATAGTCGGCGTGATGATACTGCTGCATTTCGCGTACCGCTTCGGCCGTGCGTCGCTCGATGACCTCGTCGGCATCCTGGCCGCGTGAGCGGAGCCTGTCGATGAGCGCTGCGCGCGAGGGCGGCAACACGAAGATCGACACCAACTCGCTGAGTTTCTGCCGAACCTGACTCGCACCCTGCCAGTCGATCTCGAGAATCACGTCGCGCCCGGCATCCAGCAGTTCCTGCACGGCCGCCACACTGGTGCCGTAGTAGTTGCCGAACACGTCGGCGTATTCAAGGAAACGATCATCATCGATCATGGCCTCGAAGGTCTCACGATCGACGAAATGGTAGTCGCGTCCATCGACCTCACCCGGGCGCATCGGGCGCGTGGTGTGCGACACCGCCACACCAAGGTCGTCGAGTTCGGCAATCGTACGCTTCACGAGGCTCGTCTTGCCGGCCCCCGACGGCGCCGACACGATGAAGGTGCGCGAGTGAGAATTCTGCATGGAAGATCGATCCTCGTTGTTCATCGAGCAAAGAGCCAGAAGGTGTCGTAAGCTCATGGAAGACGGACGGTGCAGACCTCGACATCAGCGTCGGTCCGCGAGGCCCGACTTCCGAAGCACTGCCGCCACCTCATTCAGACTATAGCTCCCCGCCAGGCACTCTGACGGTGTCGGCGGCAAGACAGGAACACATGCCATGGCCGAAACACCCTCGAGCGCCCTGCCCGCCGGCACTGCCGCAGTCGATTTCACCCTGCCAGACACACGCACCAACCTGCCGATCTCGCTTTCGGACTACGCAGGCCAGCCGCTTGTCATCGCCTTCATCTGCAACCACTGCCCCTTTGTCGTGCATGTCCTAGACGACTTCGTGAGCATGACACACGAGGTGGCCGAAAAGGGTGTGGCGACGATCGCCATCAGCGCCAACGACATCGCGAAGTACCCGCAGGACGGCCCCGTGAAGATGGCAGAGCTCGCCGCCGACAAGGGCTTCGACTTCCCCTACTGCTTCGACGAGGCGCAGTCGGTGGCGAAGGCCTATGACGCCGCCTGCACTCCCGAGTTCTACCTCTACGATGCCGATCACAGACTCTTCTACCACGGTCGCTACGATGACACGCGCCCGGGCAGTGGCGGCTCGGCCAATGGCGAGGACCTCCGCGGCGCCATCGCGGCACTGCTCGCGGGCGAAGCGCCACCAACCGAGCCCAGGCCGAGCATCGGTTGCAACATCAAGTGGCACTAGATGCGGCAAGGGCACGCCGGGTTTGTGTCGCATTGGCTTTCCAATGAGCACGGGTAACCGATCACACCTGCATGAGCGACCCACAGAAAACGAAACGAGTGCCACACGATAGCCGCCGGATCAGTGTGCTGATGCCTCTGGCAGGCTGGAACGAGCACACGCAGGCAGCCGTCGAGAGCATCCTCGAACAGAGTCATCGCGCGCTTGAACTCCTCGTCATCACGAAGAACGATCCCGCTGCCCTCGACGACGCGCGCGCGCGTCTGCCCGAAGACCCACGCATCCGCATCGTGCCGCGTCAGTCAGCCGGGATTGTCGGGGCACTCAACACCGGACTCGCCACCGCACGTTCGCCCTGGATCGCGCGCATGGACGCCGACGACATCGCCCACCGCGACCGTCTCGCAACGCAACTCGACTTCCTCAAGTCCAGCCCCGCCATCAGTATCGCGGCGACCGAAATCCGCATGATCGACGCAGCGGGCGGAAGCGATGGCATCAGCGACGGCAATCGCCGCTATGCCGCCTGGCTCAATGAACTGAAGACACCGGAAGCGATCAACACATCGATCTTCGTCGAATGCCCCATGCCTCACCCCACCTGGCTTGCGCACCGGAGCACCTGGTGGCAGCTCGGCAGCTACCGCGATTTCGACGGGCCGGAAGACTACGACTGGATCCTCCGTGCCTGGCTCAGGGGTCTGCAGATGGGCAAGCCCGACGGCGTGCTCCTCGACTGGCGCGAACACGATGATCGTCTGACCTGGAAGAACCCGCGCTACCGCCCCGAGGCCTTCACCCGCTGCCGCGCCGACATCATCACTCATCCCGCTGCGGGTTTCGGGCTCGACCGTGGCCGCGGCGTGTGGATCGGCGGCACCGGCAGGAACGCCCGCTACTGGTGCGATGCACTGCTTGCACGCAACGTGCTCGTGCGCGGCTTCATCGATCTCGATCGCGAGAAGCCACTGACGCGGAAACGGCACCTGCCGGTGATCACCTGGTCCGAAATCGATGCCAGACGCGGTGACGACCTTGTCATCACGGCCATTCGCGACAAGGATGCGCGGACGCAACTGAAGGCGGATCTGCTCGCGCGCGGGTGGGAAGCGAATCGGGAGTTCGTGCTGGGCGGGTAGGGCTCGACTTCAATGCCACCTGAGAATCGAAGACCTTAAGGCTTGTGTCTTAACCCGGATGGATCACCAAGGTGCCCATCGAGTTGAGAAACCATCCCGTTTCGGGGGTGTCGACGCCAGGCATCGAGCAGTGGCGACCTGAACCGG
>PDPU01000006.1 GCA_002746645.1 Gammaproteobacteria bacterium
AGCGCCTTGACGTCGAGCATGTCGTCGGCGCGCCAGCCGACATGGCAACGGCGCTTGCCGAACTGGTGCCGGGCGCGCTGGTTCTCACTATCGGCCTGGTCGATGTCGTTGCGATCTTTGCGGGTGCGCATGCGCGCGATCTCCTGCTCGAGAACGTGCACGGGCAACTTCTCGGCCAGCCGGAGCAGCTCCTGCTCGTTGTCGGGGGTGGCGATGCGCACGAGAGCGCGAACTTTCCCCGAAAGCCGTGCTGATGAGCGGCAGCTCGCGGAGCGCGACGGCGACATGGATGTACTGCCGTGCCGTGACCAGACCGATGGCACAGTTCGCGGCCATCCACTGCGAGAGGCACCGTGCCCCGTGGAGCTTCCAGCCCCGGGTACGCTCGAAGGCCGAGAGCGCCATCAGGAAGCCGTGGAGGTGCCGGTCGATGCTGGCGGCGTGATGGCGAAGGGTGGCGGCAAGATCGTCGATGACGGACTGCGTGGCGTCGTCCGGGATGACGGTGTGGGTGGAGCGGTAGTGGCTCTGCGGTTCGGCGACGTGGTCTGCGCCGGGTGTATTGGCTGTCGCTGGTGCTGCCGCGGACGCTGCAGGAGCGCTGGCAGGTACTCAAAGCCATTGCCAGGAACTCGCGTCACACTATCTTGAAGACACTGCCTTCATCTCATCCTGTCAATGCATGCTCTGAACCGCCTCTGCGCTGGGTGAGTCGGGTTCGGCAAACAGATCACGCGCCTTTTCCCAGTATCGGCGTGCCTCCTTCAGCTTGCCAGATCTTTCACACACGAAACCAAGATTCTCGTAGCTGTTGGCCATGCCTTTCCTGTCCCCAAGTACCTCCTTGCTTGCGATCGACTTCAGATACATCGCTTCGGCCTGATCGAACTCCCCGCGGGTCCGGTAGATGGTACCGAGATTCTCGTAGCTATTGACCATGCCTTTCCTGTCCCCGAGCGCTTCGCTGATCTCGAGTGCCTTTCGGTACATCGTCTCGGCCTGATCGAGTTCCCCGCGCATTCCGTACACGGCCCCGAGACTTCCGTAGTTGACAGCCATGCCTTCCCTGCGGCCGAGCGCTTCCTCGATTTCGAGCGACTGCCGGTACATCGCCTCGGCCTGATCAAACTTGCCGGTTGTCCGGTACAACGTTCCGAGATTCCAGCAGTCACTGGCCATGCCTTTCTGGCATCCGAGTGCTTCATGAACCTCAAGTGCCTTACGGTACATCGCCTCGGCCTGATCGAGATCCCCAAGTGTCCGGTACACGTTCCCGAGATTGCCGTAATCACTGGCCACGTATTCCCTGCGCCCGAGCTCCTCATCGAACTCGAGCGCCTTCCGGTACATCGCCCTGGCCTGATCGAACTGCTGACGTACAAAGAAAATGTTCCCGAGATTCCCGTAGTCATTGGCCATGTCTTCCCTGTGCCCGAGCAACTCATGGAATGCGAGCGACTTCAGGAACATGGACTCGGCCTGATCGATCTCACCGCGTGTCCGGTACATGTTCCCGAGATTTCCAGCGGCCGCCGCAATCACCATGTGATCGTTCCGTGATTCACCCAGCGTCAGTACATGACGATAGGCGCTCTCTGCTTCCTGCAGATTGCCAACGCATCGATACAGGTGACCAAGCTCATTCCAGCCATTGGGATTGTCCGAGTCAAGTTCAACGGCACGCTCGTAGTGGCCAATAGCCGCAGCGCTGTCGTGGAGGAACGTCAATGCGCCCTGTTTACGGGCGGCTTCCGCTGCTGCAGCCGATTCACCCCTTGCAACGCAGGCGTCGCCAATTTCTTGCCACAACTGCTCGGCATTTCCGGTATCGCCATTCACCAGTGCCTCTTCGGCCAGCGCAACGGCTGCATCATCAACACCGGATTCGGTTGCCGCGCCGGGGAGATCCCTGACTGCCGCCACCACCTGTTCCTTCACCATGTGATCAGCCGAGTCGTGAGCGTCCAGCCAGTCCATGATGCGGGCAAGCAGATCGTCGTTCGTCGTTTGTAGCTTCTCGGCCATCGTAACCTGTCCCTGTATGGAAAACGTCAGGTTAACGTATCACCGCCATCGTGTCGCGCGTTTCGAGATGGCGTCGTCAACGGACTCACCTCGTTTTATATCGAAGTCCTGGCTTCCATCTGGTTGATCCAGCCCTGAACCTCTACTGCTTTGGGTGAGCCAAGTTCGGCGAACAGGTCCCTTGCTTGTTCGCAGTATTGGCGTGCCTCTTCCAGCTTGCCAGACCTTTCGCAAAGCCCCCTCCGCTCCCCGAAGGTTACCAACACGTAAACACAGGTGCCCAAGCTGATTCCAGCCATCGGGATTACCCGGTTCAAGTTCAACGGCACGTTCGTAGTGGTCAATCGCGGTAGAGGTATCGTGAAGGAAAGCCAGAGCCCCCTGGTTGCGTGCAGCCTCTGCCGCCGCCGCCGTCTCACCCCTATCGATGCGAGAGTCGATAATCCTTTTCCATAACTGTTCGGCACTCTCGAGTATTGCCACTCGCCAATGCCTGTTCGGCCAAAATGACAGTGGCAGTGTCAACGCCAGTTTCAGCAGCTGCGCCAAACAGATCGCGAACTACCGATGCCACTTGTTGCTTCAAGCTGTCATCAACCGACAACTCACCGGGAGCAGACGCAAGCGCATCCACTCTCGCCTGCAACGACGCTATCGTGCGGTTCTGTTGCTCAATCGTGCGATTCTTTTGCTCGATGGTTTCGGCATTGGTCTTACTGCGCGATCGTGAAAAAAGCCATACACCTGCGCCCAGAATGACGGCGCCAATGCCAAGGATCGCCTCAATAGACGTCAACCATTGGTTGCTGTTTTCCAACCAGCGCCTGTGCAAGTACGAACGCTGATTCAGCATGGAGTGTACTGAAATTTATTGCAGGCGCCGTCGCGCAAAACGCCCCACCCCACTACTCCATATACATCGAGCTGACCGATTCGTCTTCGTGGATGCGGCGGATGGTTTCGCCGAGAAGGTCGGCGACCGACAACTGGCGGATGCGATCGCAGGCCTTGGCCGCATCGGAGAGCGGGATGGTGTCGGTGATGACGAGTTCGTCGAGTACGGAGTTCGAGATGTTGTCGATGGCGGGACCCGAGAGCACGGGGTGCGTGGCCAGTGCCACCACGCGCAGCGCTCCGTGCTGCTTCAGGGCTTCAGCCGCCTTGCAGAGCGTGCCGGCGGTGTCGACCATGTCGTCGATGATGACGCAGGTGCGTTTCTCGACGTCACCGATGATGTGCATCACCTGCGCCTGGTTGGCCTGCGGACGGCGCTTGTCGATGATGGCAAGGTCAGCGTCGTCGAGCTGCTTGGCAACGGCGCGCGCGCGCACCACCCCGCCCACATCGGGTGACACCACCACGAGGTTCTCGTACTTGCTGCGCCAGATATCGAGCAGCAGCAGCGGTGTCGCGTAGACGTTGTCGACGGGAATGTCGAAGAAACCCTGGATCTGCTCGGCATGCACGTCAACGGTCAGCACGCGATCGACACCTGCCACGCTCAGCATGTTGGCCACGAGCTTGGCGGAAATCGGCACCCGCGCCGAGCGCACGCGACGATCCTGACGCGCATAGCCGTAGTACGGAATGACGGCGGTGATGCGATCGGCCGAGGAACGACGCATGGCGTCGACCATGACCAGCAGGTCCATGAGGTTGTTGTTGGCCGGGGCGCAGACGGGCTGCACGAGGAACACGTCGCCGCCGCGCACGTTCTCGAGGATTTCGACCGAGGTTTCGCCGTCGCTGAAGTGGCTGAGCTGGATCTTGCCCTGCGGCTCCTGCAGGTAGGTCGCGATCTTGCGGGTGAGTTCGGGATTGGCGTTGCCGCCGAAGATCTTCAGCTTGCGATCGCGCATGTCGGTAGTTGGCAAGGCGAAACGTGGGATAGCCGACCCGAAGCCCGGGGGCTTCTGCCGACGGTGCATCCCAATGAATGGGAATGGCTGGGCCGGTAGGATTCGAACCTACGAATGCCGGGATCAAAACCCGGTGCCTTAACCACTTGGCGACGGCCCAACGAATGCGAGGTAGTTTACGTCAAAAGGATGAACACGTCAGCGCATGAGGCGAACAATTGCCAACAACTGCAACAGACAGCCGTGCTCAGCCGGCAAAATCGTACAGCGGTGAGGAGTTCCGCCCCTTGACCACGTAGCCGGTCATGCCCTCGGGCAGCTTCGCGGCAAGATCACGCGCTTCTGCCTCGGTGGCAAAGGCGGCGAACACGCAACTGCCGGTGCCGCTCATCTTGGCGCGGCTCTTCCGGTAGTTCACGCGCAGCCAGTCGAGAGCGTCACGCACTTCGGGGTAGCGGGTACGCACGATCGGCTCGAATACATTCATGCTGCGCCCGTCCATGAAATCGCGGATGGTGATGGGGCTGAGGTTGCGCGTGAGTTCCGGCGCGTTGAAGATCGTTGCCGTGGATATGTGCACGCCCGGATCGACGATCAGGTACCAGGGCTCGATCGGCACCACCGGCGTGAGCTTGTCACCGATGCCTTCGGCCCAGCTTGCCTGACCGTAGACGAACACCGGTACGTCGGCGCTGACGGTCACGCCGATTTCGGCCAGTTCCTTGATGCTGAGACCGAGGCGCCAGAACTCGTTGAGTGCGACGAGCGTGGTCGCCGCATCGGAACTGCCGCCACCGAGCCCGCCGCCCGTGGGGATGACCTTCTTCAGCGTGATGTCGGTGCCGGCACGGGTACCGGAGTGATTCTGCAACGCTCTTGCCGCACGCACCACGAGATTGCTCTCGGGGGGCACTTCATCGAAGTCCGAATGCAGATGGATTTCCTTGTCTTCCCTGACGGAGAACTGCAGCACATCACAGAGATTGACGAACTGGTAGACCGTCTGCAGCGTGTGATAGCCATCACTGCGCCTGCCCGTGATGTGCAGAAACAAGTTGATTTTTGCCGGAGCGAGCCAGTTGGTTGTCAACGTCCACCTATCCTGTTCGGTTGAGTCACATATCAATAGTACCGATACAGGACGCGAAGCTCCAGTCTTTTCGTCTAGGCAACATCGGCAAGCTTTCGCGTCAGGCGCCCGGAATGGCGAGTCGCGCCGGTGCCGTGGGTGGCTTATCCCCGGCGCCGTCACTGGCGAGGTCGAGGTTCCAGTTGCTGATCTTCAGTCGCAGCTGCCACTGTCCGCCGCGCGCACTGACCAGCGCAGGCATGGAAAGCGTCTGACCGTCCGCCGTGACGGCGTCTCGATAGTCGAGTATCCGCGCCTGCCAGCGCCGCCCCGTTGCATCCGTGTAGTCGAGCGAGACAACACGGCCTGCCTCGTCGAGCGAGTGTCGAGACGCCGACCCGGGCAGACCGAGCAGCCACTGCCGGACTTCGTCCAGCGGAATCGTGGTATCGAGTGCCAGTGCCGACTGCAGCAGTGCTTCCGCCGAGGCGCCCTGCCCGATCAGCCGACCGTTGCGTTCGAGCTCTGCACCCGATGCGTCCTCGCGCAGCAGCAGTTCCCCGGCACCGAGCGGGGCCGACAGCGCAAGACGCATGTTCTCGCCGCGCTGCAACCAGTTCACCCGCGCCGACTGCGACTGCGCATCGCTCCAGATGCCGATGCCGCCTGCGACACGCCAGGCATTCGTGCCGGCAAGCACTGCCCGCCGCTCGTCGAGCGCGTCATCGGCCGAACCGGGCGGCGGCACGACAACAGGATTGCCGGCACAGGCCGACAGCAGCACTGCCATTGCAAGGGCGAGCAGCGCCGGCATCGCTCGGCTCACTTGCCGGTCTCTCCGCTCACTGCGTCATCTTGCGGGCTCCTGTCATCCTCCGGTGCCGCACCACTTGCGGGAGCTTCCGGCAGAGCCACGCCGAGCCGCTCGATGGTGTCGAGCACATGGGAGTCCTCTTCATCGTTCTCCAGCGCCTTGCGCCAGACCGCTTCGGCACGCCGATTCTGACCATCGGCCCAGAGCGCCTCACCGAGATGGGCAGCAATCTCGCCTTCGGGCAACAGTTCGTAGGCGGTTTCGAGCAGCGCAATGCTTTCCTCGTAACGTGCCTGACGAAAACGCAACCAGCCAAGGCTGTCCATGACGGCAGGGTCCTCGGGCAGCAGTTCACTGGCCTTCTCGAGCATCGCCTCGGCCTGTTCGAGATCGCGGTTCTCAACCGTGTAGTGGTACCCGAGCGCATTCAGGGCATGAGCGTTCTCGGGCTCGCGCTCGATCAGGGCAGTGAGATCGGATTCCATCTCGGCGGTGTTGCCGAGCGACTCGGACACGAGCGCCCTGAGATACAGCAGCGAGGTGGCTTCGGGAAACTCCTCGATGCCTTCGCTCAATACCTCGTAGGCTTCGTCCGAGCGATCGTACTCATCGAGCAGACGCGCCCGCGATTCCACGACATGGGGTTTCTGCGCGGGGTTGTCGAACTCCTTCTGCAGGGATTCGAGCAAGGCGAGTCCGCCCTCGAGATTACCCTGATCGGCCATCAGGCTGGCCTGACGCTCGCGTGCGCGCACCAACCAGGGGCTGGAGCCGACCGCCTCGTAGTGGCCCATCGCCTCCTTGACATCGCCCGCCTCCTCGGCAAGCGTCGCCAGCGCAAAGTGCGCCTCGTGCCGGTGCTGCCCGTTGTCGAGCAACTGCCGGTACCAGTCCTGCGCTCGCTGCCGCAGACCTTCACGCAGCGCGAGATTGGCGAGATGCCGGATCTCCTCGGGTTCGGTGGCCTCGTCGGCCAGTTCGTCCAGCGCGGCGGCCATGTCGTCGCGGCGACCCGACATACCGAGCAGTTCGGCACGATAGACGCGCTGTTCGAAGCCGTCATCGCCGCCGAGCACCATCATGCGATCGTAGACTTCGAGCGCCTCGGCATTGCGCTCCGATTCCCTGAGCAGCACGAATTTCAGTTGCAGCGCTTCGGGGTAGTCGGGATCGAGGGCAAGGGCCTTGTCGACCGCCTTCTCGGCCAGCGCCCGGTCGCCACTTCGGTAGGCGGCAACCGTCTTGAACGCATGCGCCGAAACAACATCGGGGAAGGCATCGGCGATGGCGGTTGCGGTCGTCAGGTCGTCGCCTCCCGGGATCTGATAGCGCTCCATGGCGCCCTGCCACTCGCGCAGGGTGGCATCTCGATCGTCACTCCGTTCGAGCGCGTCGAGAAGATGGTCGATACTGGCCCGTTTGTTGCCACTACGTTGTTCGGCAGCGGCGAGCAGGAGGCGGGCTTCGACCGACTCGGGCTCGAGTTCGAGCATGCGCCTGGCACTCGAATCGACCACGTCCCAGCGATCGGCGTAGGCGGCGAGGCGGGCCGCCTGCTCGGTCACTTCGGTGCTGCGGCTTTTCTCGCTCGCGGCCAGATAGGCTTCCAGTGCCATGTGGATATCGTCGGACTGCAGCGCCATCTCGGCGAGCATGACCGCAAACAGGAGTTCGGCATCGGCGGATTCGTCGAGCGCCTCGTCGCCACCGTCGGCATCCGCTGCCGCCACGGGGCCGGGTTGATCGACCGGAGCCTCCGTCCTGCCCCTGTCGCCGCTTGGGGGCCGGGTCTGGTCTTCGGTCTGGGTCAGGCGGGTATCGGCGGCACTGGCCGATGCGAGGTGCAGTTGCGCGCCTTCGGGCAGGCTGCCTTCGGGTTCGGATGAAGTACTGCAGGCCATGGTCAGAATACTGGCCAATACCGCGGTGAAGCGTGGATGTTTTGATAGAATCATAAGGTTATGGCACTACTTGCGCTCGGCCTCAATCATCGGACAGCGCCCGTCTCCATTCGTGAGCGGGTGTCGCTCAGCGGTGAACGTCTGCAACAGGCTCTGGCCACGCTGCGTTCCGTCAGCGATGTCAGTGAAGCAGCCATCGTTTCGACGTGCAACCGCACCGAACTGTATTGCGGCATGCAGGCAGCCGACCCCTCCCCTGTCGAACACTGGCTCAGGCACACACTGCCTGTCGATGGGCTCGATGTTACACCCTATCTGTATCGACACCGGGAACGAGACGTGGTTCGCCACCTGATGCGCGTCTGCAGCGGGCTCGATTCACTGGTGCTCGGGGAACCTCAGATTCTCGGGCAGATGAAGAACGCCTACCGTCATGCCGCCGAGAACGGCACGCTCGGGCGTGAACTCACACCTCTTTTCGAAAGTGCCTTCTCGGCCGCGAAAGCCGTGCGCACCGACACCGACATCGGCACCAGTGCGGTCTCGGTAGCCTTCGCCGCCGTCACCCTGGCGCGTCAGATCTACAGCGAACTCGGCGAACAGCGGGCGCTGCTGATCGGGGCAGGCGACACCATCCACCTCGCTGCCCGTCACCTTCGCAGCGCGGGCATCGGCGGCATCACGGTGGCCAACCGGACGCTCACGCGCGCCGAATCGCTCGCCTCGGAAATCGGCGGGCAGGCCATCGTGCTCGAAGAACTGCACGAACACCTTGCCAGCGCCGACATCATCATCAGCTCCACGGGTTCTCCCCTGCCCATCATCGGCAAGGGAGCAGTGCAGAAGGCACTCAAGCAGCGCCGTTACCGCTCGCAACTGATGATCGACATCGCCGTGCCACGCGATATCGAAGAAGAGGTGGCCGACATTGATGGCGTGTTTCTCTATAGTGTCGATGATCTGCAATCGGTGGTCGCAAGAGGCCAGCATGCGCGTCAGGAAGCCGCCGTCAAGGCCGAGGAAATCGTCGAGAGCCGCGTCGAGGACTTCATGCGCGCGCAGAAGTCACGCGGTGCCAGCGACATCGTCGTCGCCTGGCGCGATTCCGTCGCCAGCACGCGCGAAGAACTCCTCAAGCGTGCGCTCAGGCAGCTCGAGTCCGGGCAGAACGCACAACAGGTGCTCGAGCGGTTCGCGCACCAGTTCGGCAACCGCATCATGCATACCCCCACGGCACGACTTCGCGAGGCGGCCGAAGTCGACGACCAGCTGCTCATCGACGCCGCGCGGCAGCTCTTCGACGACAACTGAAGCGCCGCTGTCATGAAAGCATCGATACGAGCGCGGCTCGAAAGCGTCGCCGAGCGCCACGAGGAAGTCACCGCCCTCCTCGGCGAGCCCGACGTCATCGCCGACCAGACGCAATTTCGTGATCTCTCGCGAGAATACGCGCAGCTCGAACCCGTCGTGATGGCCTTTGCGCGCTGGCGCGAGCAACTGACGGAACTCGACAACGCGAAGGAAATGGCCGGCGACAGCGACGCCGAACTTCGCGCCATGGCCGAAGAGGAAATACCCGCGCTCGAAACGTCGCTGGCGTCGCTCGAGAAGGAACTGAAGACACTGCTGCTGCCGCGCGATCCACGCGATGAACACAACGCCTTTCTCGAAATCCGCGCCGGCACGGGCGGCGATGAAGCCGCCCTGTTCGCGGGGGATCTTCTGAAGATGTACCTGCGCTATGCCGAAAGCCTTGGCTGGAAAAGCGAGATCATCAGCGAACGCCCGGGCGAACAGGGCGGCTATCGCGAGGTAGTGTGTCGCCTCAGCGGTGACGGCGTGTTCTCGCGCCTGAAGTTCGAATCGGGTGCGCATCGGGTGCAGCGCGTGCCAGAAACCGAAAGCCAGGGGCGTGTGCATACCTCGGCCGCGACCGTGGCGATCCTGCCCGAGGCCGATACGGTCGAAGCCGTCGAGATCAATGCCGCCGACGTGCGCGTCGACACCTTCCGCGCCTCGGGCGCGGGTGGCCAGCACGTCAACAAGACCGATTCGGCCATTCGCCTCACCCATGTGCCGAGCGGCATCGTGGTCGAGTGTCAGGACGAGCGCTCGCAGCACAAGAACCGCGCCAAGGCCATGGCGCTGCTGCAGGCGAGGCTGCTCGATGTCGAACAATCGGCGCAGCAGGCCGCCGAATCCGAATCGCGCCGTCTGCAGGTCGGCTCGGGCGATCGCTCCGAGCGCATCCGCACCTACAACTTCCCGCAAGGGCGCCTCACCGACCATCGCATCAACCTCACGCTGTACAAGCTCGAGGAAATCATGGCCGGCAACCTCGGTGAGGTCATCGAACCCCTCCGCGCCGAGCATCAGGCCGAACTGCTCGCGGAAATCGGCGACTAGTGCACAACTCGGCCGGCGAGCGGGTGAACCACCGATGAACACGGTGGCCGGCGTGCTCGCCGCCGCGCGCGAGCAACTGTCGCGCGGCCGCGCGCCAAACGGTCCTGCTGCTACTGCAGGCGCCGCTCCTGCCGTTGATGCTCCTGCCGACGATGCTTCCGCAGCCACGCTGCTCGATGCCGAGGTTCTGCTGGCCACGGCTCTCGGCAGGCGCCGCAGCTGGCTGCGCGCCTTTGCCGAGCACGCCGTGCCCGATGTTGCCGAACGGCAATTCGACAGCTGGTGGCAGCGGCGGCTCGGTGGCGAACCTCTGGCCTACATCCTCGGCCACCGCGAGTTCTGGTCGCTGGAGTTCCATGTCAACGCGGATGTACTGATACCACGGCCCGACACCGAACTGCTGGTGGAAACCGCCCTCGCGGAACTGCCCGCGCTGCCGGCCGGCGATGTGCTCGACGCCGGCACGGGATCGGGGGCGATCATCGTCGCCATCGCCAGCGAACTCGGCGCCGACAACCCGCGTCGGCTGCTTGCCTGCGATCGCTCGGCGGCGGCGCTCGCCGTGGCCGCGAAGAACGTTGCGCGCCACGTACCCGGCCGGGTGACTCTCATCCAGAGCCACTGGCTCGACGCCATCCGCGATGATTCACTGGCCCTGCTCGTCGCCAACCCGCCCTATCTTGCCGCGGACGATCCGCATCTCGACGCACTCGCGCCGGAACCGCGCGAAGCGCTTGTCGCGGGTGGCGACGGACTCGATGATTTTCGATCGCTGATCGTCGACGCACCCCGTAAACTCGTCGCGGATGGCAGTATTGTGCTAGAACATGGCATGGCGCAGGGCCCTGCCGTTCGGGCATTGCTCGCGTCAGCCGGCTATCGCGACATCCAAACCCGTGAAGACCTCGAACACCGCGAGCGCGTGACCCTCGCCCGCCAACCACACTCATGACGACGGACAGCAACCATTCGCCCAACGGCGCCGCGGACGACAATCCGGACGACATTCCCGACGAGAATCCATACGAAAACGGCAGCAAGGTCAACTCCTTTGCCGCCATCGACCTCGGTTCCAACAGTTTCCACATGCTGCTCGCCGAACCGCAGGGTGCGTTGATCCGCGGCATCGACAGCCTGCGGCACCCGGTGCGCCTCGGTGCAGGTCTGGATGACCAAGGCGCACTGACACAGGAGACGCGCGAGCGGGCGCTCGATTCACTGTCGCAGTTTGCCGAACGCCTGCGTGGCGTGCCACTCTCGAACGTGCGCATGGTCGGCACCAACACACTCCGGCGCGCCAGAAACGCCAGCGACTTCCTGCGCGAGGCGCGGCAGCTCATCGGCAAGCCCATCGAGATCATCTCGGGTCGGGAGGAAGCACGACTGATCTATCTTGCCATTGCCCACACTCAGCCCGACGCCTCACGCCGGCGCCTCGTGGTCGACATCGGCGGTGGCAGCACCGAGCTCATCATCGGCCGCGGCATGGAACCCGAACTCATGGAAAGCACCGAGATGGGCTGCGTGACCTTCACCAACCACTACCTCGGGGATGCAGGACGCATCGGCAACTCGCAGATGAAGAAGGCAACGATTGCTGCGGAACTCGAACTCGACCCGATTGCAAGAAGCTACCGGCATCTCGGCTGGGACGACGTGATCGGCTGTTCGGGCACGATCAAGGCGACCTCGCTCATGCTCGGCGAACTCGGTCTCTCCGACGGCACCATCACTCGCGACGCGCTGCGTCGGCTCGCCAAACGCATCGCCAGCGCCGGCAGTGTCGAGTCCCTCGGTCTCGAAAGCATCAGCAGCGACCGCGCTCAGGTCGTTGCCGGCGGCATCGCGGTGCTGCGCGGCGTCTTCAATGCCCTCGAGATCGAGAGCATGCAGGCGAGCACGGTGGCACTGCGGGAAGGGCTCATCTTCGACATGATCGGCCGCAAGGAGCACGTCGACCTGCAGCAACGCACCACCCAGGCACTGGCATCACGCTTCAGCATCGATCAGCGGCAGGCGGATCTGGTCGAAGCCACCGCCACCCGTCTCTTTCATGAAGTGGCCGACACCTGGCAACTCGACGAAACCATCGACCTGCCGCTTCTCCAATGGGCGGCACGCCTGCACGAGATCGGCCTCGGCGTGTCGCACTCGCAGTACCACCGTCACGGTGCCTATCTGCTGAAGCATTCCGATCTGCTCGGCTTCAGCCAGGTCGAACAGAACGCGATTGCACTGCTGGTGGGTTTCCACCGGCGCAAGCTCGACAAGGAGGAATTCACCAACCTGCCTGACGCCGATGCCGAACGACTGCTGCGACTGCTGGTGCTGCTGCGTCTTGCGGCCCTGCTGCACCGCGGTCGGCATGACGAAGCCTCCGACGGACTGTCACTGAAGGTCAGGAACAACGGACTCGTCATCAAGCTGTCGCACGACTGGGCCCGGACCCATCCGCTCACCTGGGCAGAACTCTCGGCGGAGGCCGAACGACTCACCGACATCGACATACGCCTCAGGATGAAGCAGTCGGGGTGACGATGATGCCACCCCTGTTGCCACAACGCTCGCTCAGTCCGGAATGTTGCTGTCGTAGAGATCGATGAGATACTGCTGCGCGCTGAACGGGGCGATGTCGCCCGGCGTCAGGCGTTCATAGCTGCCGTCAGGCTGCAGTTCCCAGGAGAAGGTGTTGTCGCGCAGATAGATGTCGAGGGTTTCATGCTTGATGCGCATCATGGCGTCGTCCTCGAGCGGTGAGGCCACCTCGACGCGACTGAAGAAGTTCCTCGGCATCCAGTCGGCCGAACTGATGTAGAGCTTCGACTTGCCTTCATTGTAGAACCAGAACACGCGTGAGTGCTCGAGAAAACGCCCGAGGATCGACACCACACGGATGTTCTCGGAGATGCCCTCGAGCCCCGGCCTGAGCATGCAGATACCACGCACCACGAGATCGACCGTGACCCCGGCGGCGGAAGCCTCGTAGAGCGCCTTGATGGTGCTCGGGTCGACGAGCGAATTCATGCGCGCCATGATGTGGCCCTTGCCGCCCTTGCGCGCCACCTCGGTTTCGTGCGCGATGAAGTCCTGCATGCTGCCGTAGAACGTGAACGGCGCCTGAATCAGACTGTTGAGTTCGAGCGTACGGCCGAGACCGGTCAACTGAATGAAGACCCGATGCACATCCTCGCAGATGCGCTTGTCGTTGGTCATCAGACTGACATCGGTATAGAGCCTCGCGGTGCCGGCGTGGTAGTTGCCCGTGCCCAGGTGGCAGTAGCGCACCAGCTTGTTCTTTTCGCGCCGCACGACGAGCAGCATCTTCGCGTGCGTCTTGAAGCCGACCACGCCGTAGACCACCTGGATACCCGCATCCTGCAGCCGCGTGGCCAGCGCGATGTTGGCTTCCTCGTCGAAGCGGGCACGCAGTTCGATGACCACGGTAACGTCCTTGCCGGCACGCGATGCTTCCATCAGGGCACTGACGAACACCGACTCGTGGCCGGTGCGGTAGAGCGTCTGCTTGATGGCGAGCACTTGCGGATCGCTCGCCGCCTGGCGCACGAGATCCACCACCGGCAAGTAGGATTGATACGGGTGATGGATGATGACGGGGGAGCGCTGCGCGATGTACTCGAAGATGCTCTGGCGT
The DNA here is from genome assembly GCA_002746645.1 of Gammaproteobacteria bacterium. Lineage (GTDB taxonomy): Bacteria > Pseudomonadota > Gammaproteobacteria > Granulosicoccales > Granulosicoccaceae > Granulosicoccus. Next base: position 13,727 of record PDPU01000006.1, read on the forward strand.
GACTCGATCAGGGCCGGCAACTCGGGTGCAAAGGCCGGGAACTTGAGCTCCGGACGATCGATCGCGTCGGGTATCGACATCAGACGATTGAGATTCACCGGCCCGTCGACACGGTAGACATCACGATCGTCGAGGTCGAACTCGGTCTGCAGGAAACGCACGATGCTCTTCGGGCAGTTCGACGCCACTTCGAGCCTGACGGCCTTGCCGAAACTCCGGTGCAGAAGCTCGGATTCGAGCGCACGCCGGAGATTCGCCACCTCTTCCTCGGCCACGTAGAGATCGCTGTTGCGCGTGACCTTGAACTGGTACACACCACGCGGATCCATGCCCTTGAAGAGCTGGCTGATCTGCGAGTGCACGATCGAGGACAGAAACACGAAGCCGTGCGGTACGCCACTGACCTCCTCGGGCACCGGAATGACACGAGGCAACGAGCGCGGCGCCTGCAGGACAGCGTAGGTGGGCTCGCGTCCGAAGGCGTCGATGCCCTGCAGTTCGACGAAGAAGCACAGGCTCTTGTTGGTGATGCGCGGAAAGGGATGCGCGGGATCGAGCCCGAGTGGACTCAGTACCGGTGCGATGTCCGATTCGAAGTACTTTTCGACCCAGTCAGTGATCCGCTTGTCCCAGACATTGCGCGCGAGAAAGCGAATACCCTGCTCGCGCAGTGCCGGAATCAGCACGTCGTTGAGCGTGCGGTACTGTTCGGCCACGAGATCATGCGCCGCAACATCGATGGCGGCCATTTCCTGCTGCGGCGAGAGGCCATCGACGCCCGCGCTCTCGATGTTGGCGTCGATCTTCTGCTTGACTCCGGCCACGCGCACTTCGAAGAACTCATCAAGGTTGCTCGCCGAGATGCACAGATAGCGCAGGCGCTCGAGAAGCGGCATCGACTCGTCTGCCGCCAGCGACAGCACTCGACGATTGAAGCCCAGAAAACTGACCTCCCGATTGTTGAGAGGTGTTTCCTTTGGGTCGGTCTTGCGGCCGGTTTCCGGTTTCACTGCATCGCTCCCTATTGTCTGTGTTGCACTTGTCGTAGACCTCTGACGGGTACGCAACAGGCGAAACCGTGAGGCATACCCCGATTATGCGCCTACCAGGTCGAGTTCGGCCAGCAGTGTTGCTGCCGTTTCTTCGGCTTCCGGAAAAAACGCCTCGAAAGGCCCCTCGGTCAGGGCCACGAGTTCCTCGAGACGGCTCGCCGGGACGGCCAGCGACGCGAAAGCCGCCGAGCGGGACGCCAGGCGCTCGAGCGTCAGGGCGATATGCGCCAGTTCGCGATTTCCGACCAGAATGCCTCGCTCGTGCAGAACGCGCGTGAAGCGCCGGGCGTCGGCCGGTAGTTCGTTCCGGTGCGCAAGCAACGCCGCATCCACGAGCGCTGCGTGCTGTTCCAGCGAATCGTCGCTGATCGCGTCCCAGTGTCGCGCCAGCCAGTGGTCGAACAGCACGTCGATGATGATGCCGGCGAAGCGCCGCCGCGGCTCGACGAAGTGCGGCCGGAGTTCACCGATGATGGGGTGGCGATCGGTCCAGGCATCCAGGCGACGATGCAGACGAATGCCCTGGCGCACCCTCTCGCTGAAGGCCGAGAGATCGGATCCGCGCACGAAGTCGCCCGCCACCTGCCCGGCGATCAGCGCGGGACGCGAGAAGGCGAAGCGCGTGTGAGCAAGGAAATTCATGCCCCGGAGTTTACTTCACGCACCGCCAGCCATAAGCTTCGCCGATGGATCCGCACCCCGAGATACGCTACGCGCGCCACCTCGCTCTGCCCGGCCTGGGCACCACCGGTCAGGCTCGCCTCACCGCTGCGCACGTGCTGATCGTCGGGATGGGTGGTCTCGGCTCGCCGGCCGCACTCTACCTCGCCGCTGCCGGCGTCGGACGACTGACCCTTGCCGACTTCGATATCGTCGAACTCTCCAACCTGCAGCGCCAGATCGCTCACACCACCGGTCGTGTCGGTGAGCTGAAGACGCACTCAGCGCGAGATGCCTGTCTTGCCCTCAACCCCGACTGCACGGTCGACACACTCGACCACGTCCTCGACGAAGCAAGTGACATCGCGCCGCTTCTCGACATGGTGCAGGTGGTGCTCGACTGTACCGACAACCTGCCGAGCCGCCTGGCGCTGAATGCCGCCTGCGTCGGGGCGGGCACTCCACTCGTTGTCGGTGCCGCAATCGGCACCGAGGGACAGCTCATGGTGGTGGACCGCAGCACCGCAGCCGACAGCCCCTGCTATCGCTGCTTCGTCGGCGAGCGGGAACCGGCGGGCGCAGACTGTGCCCGGGCAGGCATCCTCGGCCCCGTGGTCGGCACCATCGGCACCCTGCAGGCGCTCGAAGCGATCAAGCTCATCACCGGCCTCGGCGAACCGGCGGTGGGCAGGCTGTTGCTGTTCGACGCGCTGCATCTGGAGTTTCGCGACATCGAGCTGCGGCGCCGCGATGACTGCAGCAGCTGCGGCAACACGTCGTGAGTTACCCGTCGTCAGTTACCGGTCGGGTCAGTGGCGGGTCGGAGCGTCGGCGGCGGCGGCCGCGTCGTCCTCAGGCGCAGGTGCTGCGGCCATCGGGTCGGCTGCGGTTTCGGGGTGCGTCTCGGCGCCCTTGAACAGCGCCTCGATGTCCACGGCATCGTAACGGTAAACGGCATCGCAGAACTCGCAGGTAATCTCGACCCGTCCTTCCTCGGCGAGGATGTCGCGCACTTCATGCTCCCCGAGACCGATGAGCATGTTGTCGGTGCGCTCGGCCGAACAGCGGCAGCGAAAGCGCAGTGGCTCTGCCTCGAAAAGACGCACCCGCTCTTCGTGATAGAGGCGCGTCAGCAAGGTGGCGGCATCAAGGCTCGCGAGTTCTTCGCCTGTCAGCGTGGCGGCAAGCCGTGTGGCCCGTGTCCAGCCATCATCGTCGCCACTGATGCGCTGGTCGAACGGCAGGCGCTGCAGCAGCAGCCCTTCGGCGCCGGTCTCGCGGCATTGCAGATGAATGTCGGTCTCCAGTTGCTCACTGGTTCTGAACCAGGCGACGAGCGCATCGGCAAGCGTGTCGCCGGCAAGCGGCACGATGCCCTGCCAGGGTTGCTGCCCGTCACGCTCGATGGCAATGATCATGCGCGCGTCCTCGCCGAAGGCGATCGCAAGCGCCGTCGAATCGGGCACCGACTGCCAGCGCGCGAGACCCCTCAGTTCCCCTTCGTTGCTGACCTGCACCACCAGCATGTGCACGGAACCGGGCCCACGGAGTTGCAGCGTGAGCCGTCCGCGAAACTTGATCGTGCTGACGATGAGACTGGCGGCAACGAAGGCTTCGCCGAGCAGCGCACGCACGTTAGGCGGGTAGTCACTTCTCGAAGCCGCGTTCTGCCAGGTGTCGTCGAGGCGCACGAGCGTGCCGCGCACATCGCAGCTGTCGATCAGGAAGCGATGACGACAGTCGGGCTGGCGAGCATCGCCCATTCAGCGAACGGAGATGGTGTTGGCAACGTGCACGACGCCTTCCACCTGACCGGCAATGCGCTCGGCCTCGTGGCGCTCGGCTTCGTTGTTGACGAATCCGGCAAGACGCACCGTGGTGCCGTCATCGAGTGTCGCCACATCGATGTTCAGGCGACGCGTCTGCGGCGAACTCTGCAGCGCCTGCCGCACCTTGAGCGACAGCGGTGCATCGTCGCCGATGGTGCCCACGAGATCGTCGAGAGCATTGTTGCCACTGCTCTGACAGCCGGCCAGGGTCATCGCCACGACCAGTGCCAGCACCGATGCAAGAAACTGATATTTCATATGGTATCTCCGATTCACGGTTCGAGCTTCTCCCTGAGAAGCTTGTTGAGTTCCTGCGGGTTGGCCTTGCCCTGCGAGGCCTTCATGACCGCACCGACGAAAAAGCCGAGAAGCTTCACCTTGCCACCACGGTACTCCTCGACCTGCGAGGGGTTGGCGGCGATGACATCGTCGATCATCTTCTCGATCTCGCCTGTATCGGAAATCTGCTCGAGACCGCGCTCGGCAATGATGCCATCGACGCTGCCGCCCTCCTTCCAGAGCAGTTCGAAGATCTGCTTGCCGATCTTTCCGGAAATGGTGCCATCGTCGATACGACGCACGAGGGTGCCGAAAGTTTCCGCGCTGACGGGTGAGTCGGCGATGACCGTCTGCGTCTTGTTGAGCTGCGCCTGCAGTTCGCCGAGCATCCAGTTGGCGAGGTTGCCGGGCGCCGGCTCCGCCGCGACGAGTGCCGTTTCGAAGTAGTCCGCCGCGTCACGCTCACCCACCAGTTGGCGCGCTTCGGCAGCACCGAGGCCGAAGGCGGTTTCGAAGCGCTCGCGACGCGCGCCCGGCAGTTCGGGCAGTGTGGCCCTGACCTGCTCGACGAAGGCTTCGTCCAGATGCAGCGGCGGCAGATCCGGGTCAGGGAAATAACGGTAGTCGTTGGCTTCCTCCTTGGCGCGCATGCTGCGGGTTTCGTCGCGCTCGGGGTCGTAGAGCCGGGTTTCCTGCACCACCTTGCCGCCGCCCTCGATGATCTCGATCTGGCGCTCGACCTCGAAGTCGATGGCGCGTTCGAGAAAGCGGAAGGAATTGAGGTTCTTGATTTCGGTGCGTGTGCCGAAGCTCTCCTGCCCTGCCGGACGCACCGACACGTTGGCATCGCAGCGGAAGGAGCCTTCCTGCATGTTGCCGTCGCAGATCTCGATGTAGCGCACGAGCGAATGGATGTGGCGTGCGTAGGCCACGGCCTCTCTGGCCGAACGCATGTCGGGCTCGGAGACGATTTCGAGCAGCGGTGTGCCGGCGCGGTTGAGATCGATGGCCGTCTGCCCGGGAAAGAGGTCGTGAATCGACTTGCCGGCGTCTTCCTCGAGGTGTGCGCGAGTCAGGCCGATACGCTTTTCGGTGCCGTCATCGAGGGTCACGATGATCTCGCCGGTGCCGACGATGGGCAGGTCCATCTGCGAGATCTGATAGCCCTTGGGCAGATCCGGGTAGAAATAGTTCTTGCGCGCGAAACTCGAGTGCATGCCGATGGCGGCGCCGGTCGCCAGAGCGAAGCGCACCGCCATGACCACGGCCTCGCGATTCGGCACCGGCAACACACCGGGCAGGCCGAGATCGACGGCCGAAGCCTGCGTGTTCTGCGCGGCGCCGAAGGCAGTGGAGGCGCCCGAGAACATCTTCGAGCGGGTGGCGAGTTGGGCGTGAATCTCGAGCCCGACAACGGTTTCCCAGACAGTTTCCGCGGCCATCTCAGCGTCCCTCCCCATCGGCGGCAGAGAACAACGGCGCCCGCTGCCGATGCCAGTCGGTCGCCTGCTGGTAGGCGTGAGCCAGCCGGAACAGCGTGCTCTCGTCGCGGGAGCGGCCGATGAGTTGCAGCCCGATCGGCAGCCCCGACTTCATGCCGCAGGGCATCGACAACGCGGGTATGCCGGCGAGGTTCGCCGCCACGGTGTAGAGATCGTTCAGGTACATGGCCACGGGGTCATCGACCTCCTCGCCCTTGCCGAAGGCAACGTCGGGCGTGGTAGGTCCGGCGATGACGTCGACATCGGTGAACACGCGATCGAAATCGTCACTGATGAGGCGGCGTACCTTGCGCGCCTGGGTGTAATAGGCGTCGTAGTAACCCGCCGAGAGCACGTAGGTGCCGATGAGGATGCGCCGCTTGACCTCGGCACCGAAGCCCTCGTCGCGGCTTTTCCGGTAGAGATCGCCGATACCGTCGACGCCCTCGGCACGATGACCGAAACGCACGCCATCGAAACGCGAGAGATTGCTCGACGCCTCGGCCGGTGCCACCACGTAATAGGCCGGAATGCCCATCGACTGCCGCGGCAGATGCACGCTGACGAGCGTCGCGCCCAGGGCTTCGAATTCGGCCAGCGCCGCCTGCACGGCGGTGGCGACCTCGTTGTCGAGCGCGTTGGTGAAGTACTCCTCGGGCACACCGATACGCAGCCCCCTGACGCCACCGTCAAGCGCGGCACGGTAGTCGGGCACGGCGAGATCGAGGCTGGTGGCGTCGCGCGGATCGTGACCGGCCATGGCCGCAAGGCACAGCGCGCAGTCCTCGGCACTTGTTCCCATGGCGCCGCCCTGATCGAGGCTCGACGCGAAGGCGACCATGCCATAGCGTGATACCCGCCCGTAGGTCGGCTTGATGCCGGTGATGCCACAGAGCGCCGCCGGCTGACGGATCGAGCCTCCGGTGTCGGTGGCCGTGGCCAGTGGCGCAAGCCCGGCCGCGACGGCTGCGGCGCTGCCACCCGAGCTGCCGCCCGGCACGCGGCTCGTGTCCCAGGGGTTCGACACCGGTCCGAAGTAGCTGTTTTCGTTCGACGAGCCCATGGCGAACTCGTCCATGTTGGCCTTGCCGAGGGTGACCATGCCAACCGCGCGCAGTTTCGAGACCACGGTGGCGTCGTAGGGCGCCACGAAACTCTCGAGCATGCGCGAGCCACAGGTGGTCAGGAGCCCGCGGGTGCAGAAGATGTCCTTGTGGATGAGCGGGATGCCGGTCAGCGGCGTTGCCGCACCGTGCTGCCGGAGGTCGTCGGCCGCCTGCGCCTGTTCGCGCGCGCCTGCTGCGTCGACGGTGATCAGTGCGTTGAGCGTGCCGTCGAGTGCCTCGATGCGCGCCAGATAGTGTTCGGTGAGTTCGACACTGGACAACTGCTTCGCCTCGAGCAGCGCCGCCTGCTCGGTCACCGACAGTTCATGGAGTTCCTGTTGCATCTGAGCGTCACTCGATTACGCGTGGCACGAGAAAGTAGCCATCTTCGGTGGCCGGGGCCGGGGATTGCAGATTGTCGCGGTCATCGGGTTCCGTGACGATGTCATCGCGAAGCTGCAGCGTGGCGTTTGCGGGGTGCGCCAGCGGCGTGACATCGGCCACATCGATGCCCTGCATTTCCTCGACCAGCGTCAGCACGCGGTTGAGGTCTTCACCGAGACTGGCGAGTTGTGCGTCGTCAAGCCCGAGTTCGGCCAGCTGCGCTACCCTGGCAAGTTCCTCTGTTGTCAGTGACACGGCTATTCTCTGTACGGAACCAAAGCTTTTCAATCTAGCACATGAGCCCCCGATGAGCGACAGCGAACGACTCGACAACCTCGAACTCAAGGTCATGGATCTCGAGCACGGCCTTGCCGAACTGAGCACGGTGATTGCCCGCCAGTACGGTGACATCATGAAGCTCGAACAGCAGCTTGAATTACTGGGCAAACGACTCGAACAGGTGCAGGATACCGGCCCCGCGCCTTCGGCCGAGGACGAGCTTCCTCCGCACTACTGACGACGGCACGATCCGGCCGGTCTCCCTGGTGCGCCGCCAGCCGGGTTGCTCGCTCACGGGCCGGTGCCCGCGTGCTCAGCGGACGGTATCGAGAAGCGTCAGCATGCCGCCTTCGATGCGATAGACCGGCACCTCGAGATTGCGGGAGACACTCTGCCCGGCGAATACCCGTCCGGCAGCGTCATAGCGGGTGCCGCTGCAACTGTCGGTGAACTCGCCGCCCGCCTGCCAGACAAGCGGACAACCCATCTCGCCGCCGACACCGAAGCCAACGAACCACCCCGGCTCGCGTGAGCGCCACGGCGAGTCGGCCCAGGCCGGTTGATGCGAGCGTGCCCCCTCGGGGTCTGCCAGCAAGGCAGATTCGATGACCGGCAGAGTCGCAATCTCGGCATCACTGCGGTGCAGCACGACCACCGCCTGACCGTTCCAGTCGACCAGTTGCGCCTCACCCGGGTCGATGCCCTCGAGCGAGAGTGTCATGGCCTGGCGAGCAGGCAGGTCCTTGTGACCACCGAAGACGAAGGCCAGCAGTACCCAGGCGACGGCAATTCCCGCAACCAGCAGCATGAGCTTGATCGCGACGCGAAGGTTGCGGATGCGCGCCTCGTTGCGCGCACGGGTTCCGTTCAAGCGTGTCGGCTCTGCCACAATTCACCCGTGGATACGACGATGACACTCGAGCGGCTGACCATCGATGGTCAGGAGCAACTGGCGCTGGTGGCCGGCAGGCAGCGGCTGTCGGTCGATTTCGCCCGCGCGGTGGCCCCGCAGAGCCTCAGGCGCCAGCTCGGGCGCCTGCCGCGTATTCTCGACGGTACCGCCGGGCTGGGTGCCGATGCCTGGTTCATGGCGGCGCTGGGCGCGGAGGTGCTGATGGTCGAACGCCACCCGCTGCTGCACGCCCTGCTCGCGGATGCGCTCGAACGCGCCTGTGCCGACACCGGCGACGAGTCCAGCCGCGCCATTGCCAGCCGCATCGAGCTTCGGCCGGGTGACGTGACCGACTCGCCCGGACTGGCAGCGCTGGCGGCGCGGGAAGCCATCGACGTGATTCATCTCGACCCCATGTACCCGAGCATGCGCCGGCGTGGCGCCAGCGCCAAGGGCATGCAGTTTCTGCACGCCCTGCTCGGTGACGTGCCGCCAGCGGGCGACAGCGAGACACTTTTCGCCGCGGCCTTTGCCAGTGCGGTGCGGCGCATCGTGATCAAGCGCCCTCGGGTGGCCACGGTGCCCGAGATCACGCAGGGCCACTGGCAGTACAACCCGATTGCCAGTGGTGGCACGCGCCTCGACGTGTTCGTGAATCCGGGCGCGCTCAGTCACGAAAGTTCTGGAACTGCAGCGGCAGCCCGAGTTCGGCTTCCCTGAGCACACGCATGGCAGCTTGCAGATCATCCCGCTTCTTGCCCGTGACGCGCAGCTGCTCGCCCTGGATCTGACCCTGCACCTTGAGTTTCGATGCCTTGATGGCGGCAACGGCCTTTCTGGCGGTGTCCTTGTCGATGCCCCGGCGCACCTTCATGACCTGCCGCACGCCCTTGCCGCTCGTTTCCACCTTGCCGGCATCGAGGCTCTCGATGTCGATCCGGCGCGACGTCAGCTTCTGGTAGATGATCGGGTGCATCTGCTGAATCTGGAAATCGCTGTCGGCCGTGAGCACGATGGCGCCATCACTCTGCTCGATGCCGGCCGACGTGCCCTTGAAGTCGTAACGGTTGTCGATTTCGCGCCGGGCCTGATCCACGGCGTTGGTGAGTTCGTGCTGGTCGACCTCGGACACGACGTCGAAGCTGGGCATCTCGATACTCCTGAAAAGGGACAGAAGGCGTATCGTGCCATGGAAAACGCTGTTGGCACTACTCTTTGTTCTACCCGGCGATCAGGAATCTGCCCGATCAGGCTTCCGGAGACGGAAAAGCCATTCATCATGCCCCCGCCAGATTCTACATATCCAACTGCCCACCGATCTTCACGTCCTTGGTACCTTCTTGTATCAGTGCCTTGAACTGGATTGGCATATCGGCAGCGCCGGAAACGGCATCTTCCCCCACTTTCACGTTGGTAACCCGGGCCAGCACATTTTCGACTTTGCCATTTTCCATGGCTTCACGTATTTTAACCATCTCCTCTTTGGATATTTGCGAGCTTTTCTCCAGATCATTCAGATGATTTTCCACCCATTCCTTCGACATCTGCTTTCCATGACTCGTCCTTTTCAAACTTCCTGACGCCTTGCTGTTTCTCGTTGACTTGACTTCAACGAAAATATATTTCCCGTCCTTTTCATAGATGCCGTCAATTCCGTGCCGGCCATTGATCATCTTCGCTGCTTCTTCGCCGCTCATATCACCTGGAACCGTACCTGACCCCTTTACTGGTTTCCAACCCATTTCTTCCAGATGCGCGGTTACTCGTGCCTGACCCTTGGCACCAACGACTACGTTATATTTATTTTTTCCGGAATTATCAGCACCATTGGGCTCATCGGCACCATTGGGCTCATCGGTATCCTTGATATTCTTGGTATTCGGCGAACCGGGGTCTTGCGCCCCTTTCGAAGACCCCACATTTGACTTTAGATTTGGATTGGCCGCATTGTCAATATCTCCGGCAAAATCGCCGATCTTCGCTCGTATTTGCTTCAAGGAATCGGCAGCGCCCGCCGGCAGCCCATCCATCACGTTCTTCGGAATGGCATCGATGCCTGATGCGATCTTGCGCAGAACAGGATCGACCAGTTTCCTGAAATCGGCATTGCGAGCCGCCATCTCAACAGCATTCGCGACCGTTTTGCCCCATTTGCCCAGCTTGCCGAGCTTCGCAAGATCACCGACGTAGGGAATCATGGCCGCGGCGGAGATTCCTGCGCCTGCCCAGTCGCCTCGATACAGTGAAATCCCCGCGCTAGCCCCGTCAGTAAGGGGTGTGGGGTCAGCCATTCCTACAAGATCAAGGCCCATCTGCCCCAAGTCGAGATACGTTTCCTTTTCCTTTTCACTCAGACCTTCGGGAACGTCGGATTTCTCTGCTGCCTGTGCCTTGACATGCTCTTGGAATTCTGCTTGCGTGGAGGTGTCCGCGTGCGCCTCGATCGCTTCGGCGAGTTGGGACCCCTTCTCCGAACCAAAGGCATTGAACAACCGCGCAAGCTCCTTTCCATGAAGCGACTTGGCGAACATCTTGTCAACGTCGGCCTGTTCATCCTTACTCAGGCTGGAAAGCGCATGGCCCCACTTCACCAGCGTTTCGTCGGGGAGACGGGAAACGACCTCGTTTCGATCTTTTGCGCTGAGTGTTTCGAAACGTTGATTTACAGAACGAGTATCCCCTTCGCTGACATCCGATCCTTTCCCGCTTCCCTCGAGGCGGGATTTCGCATGTGAAACCACGGAGTTCACACGCTCTTCAGAATTGCCTCCCTGGCTTTCCGTCACGCCAGGACCGCTCTTGGAATGAATGACTTGAATTGGACTCAGCATGATCGCTCCCTCTTGGTCATCTAGCAACCGAGGACACTATCAAAAGTGATTTCCGATGGATATACGTATTTACACGTATACTGCATCGTTCGCAAGCTGGCTCCATGGGCTCTGCGCCGACCTCGTCATCGACGCCGGCATTCGATGAAACCCCGTTCCGATCGGGCCCAGTCATCGTTTGATTGCACAATCAGGTCGGAGATCAAGGCAGTGAGATCTGTTCCGGCCGCCTATCCTGAGCGTTGTCGGCACCACCGCATCGTGCAGTCAGTTGATGACTATCCATCCACCTTTCTCGGCAATGAGTACCAATGGCTTACAGGCCAAGATAGTCAGCAGAACTGCACAGCTCGCTGTCGATAATAGTCAGCGATGCCCGGCACGGACTCCAGCACGGGAACCGGCAACTTGTCGACACCTGCCTCCGCCGCGAAAACACGGCAGACAAACCCGCAGGCATAACTTGCAATATCCAGCGCCGCGGAAGCCTTCTCATCATCCTTGACCTGTTCGTAATGATTGTTGAAGTCCTTCTCCATCGCGGGATCGTCCAGAAACCGCAGCAACTCCGGCAGTTGTTGATGATTTCCCGACTGGACGTCCTCGGCAAGACCCCAGATATGCCTCGACCTCGGCCTTGACGTCGTCAGGTACATTCTCCGGCGCCCTCAATTGACTCCAGGCGCTGGATGCCTTGCCGATCAGGAACGCCGCCTGTTCCCTTTCGGACATTCGCTCGAATCTGTCCCACCCTTTATTCAGCGAGTCGCCGCCCAAATGAATGACGATTGATGACATGTCAGACCTCTTACCAGTGGCGACTCCTCCGTTGATGGCCTCGAAGGTCAGCAACAGGCCGATGCCGCTGCGCCAAGCCGCGGCCGCGAACGCAGCGGAATCGACTTTACTTTCGGAGCAGTGCCGGTTGAAGGTAGAAAACATCCATCAAGCGGCATGCTGCTTTCGTGTCACGGCGCGAACAGTGCTGTCGCGTCAGATCTGATCGGCCGGGACAGCATGATGGGTGACATCCGTGAACACCCATCAGAGCTCGTACTCAATGCCTACTGGCCGCCGCGAGCGGCGCCGTAGAGCGGCAGGTCGGGATGATCATGAAGGGCCGTCCAGTCAACTTCCAGGACGCTCTCGCCTGCGCCGTTCTGCAGTGTGGCCGAGGCCGTGGACGGAACGCCGTTGTCTGCCTTGAGAAGGACAGTACTGCCATCCTCCGCCGTGACGCGGAGCTCACCCGTGAAGTACGCGCCTTCCTCCGCGGCGTTGCTGACATCTTCGGCGGAATAGCCCGGTATCTCGATGTTGGTTGACGATGCAAAGGGTTGCAGTGTTTCCACGGTGAACTTTGCCCCATCCGTCATCTGACCCTGCAGGGTGAAACTGCCGCTTGACTCCACCATGCCCTGATAGGCGTAGGTGGTATTTGTGGTCGCACTGCCGATGTTCGCGGTTTCGGTACCTTCGGTTGTCACCGACAGACTGAAGTCATCGAGCGACAGATAGGTGCCGTTGGCGTTGTTGCCATCCGAGAAGACGCCCCCGTACGAGAGCTTGCGTTTCGCTTCCTCGATCGTCAGATTCTCGAAGGCATCCTGATAGACACCGGTGGGATTCTGTCTGTTGGAATAGCTACCGTCATAGACTCGTCCATTCTGCTCACACGAAACGAAGCTGGCCTGAAGATACGAGCAGCTGCCCGTGCTGCCGCCTTCCGGGTAGGCATACATCTGCAATGACGCCGTGCCGCCGTTGTCACACTGCAATTCCTGCACGGCGGATTCACTCTCATGTGGCTGATCGGTGACTGGTGTGTCGCAATTGAAACTGATTTCGGAAGGCACTTGATAGGCGACTTCAGACCAGGCAGGGAAATCAGTGTCAGACGGCCCCATGAAATCGGCATCCAGCACGCTGAAGGCAGCAGTAAGCACGCGCAACACGTTGTCCTCGGTAAGAGTGCTGCCCGCATTTCCACCTGCGGTATCCCCACCAGAGGTATCGCCACCGGTTGTGGCGTCTCCACCGGTTGCAGTGTCTCCACCGGTTGTGGCGTCTCCACCGGTTGCGGTGTCTCCACCGGTTGCGGTGTCTCCACCGGTTGCGGTGTCTCCACCGGTTGCGGTGTCTCCACCGGTTGCAGTATCCCCACCGGTTGCGGTGTCCCCACCGGTTGCGGTGTCTCCACCGGTTGCGGTGTCTCCACCGGTTGCGGTGTCTCCACCGGTTGTGGTGTCTCCACCGGTTGTGACGCCTCCACCAGTTGTGACGCCTCCACCGGTTGCGGTGTCTCCACCACCGGTTGTGGTGTCTCCACCGGCTGGGACCGGGATGCCTCCACTGGTTGTGGTGTCTCCACTTGTAGTATTTCCACCCGTGGTGTCTTCACCCGTGGCCTCTGTGTCGCTGCTGCAAGCCGACAGCGCCAGCGCTACGGCCAGCACGCTCGTTTTCATCAGCAGGGAGCCCGAGGTGACCGGGCTTGAGGTTTCAGGAATCTTGAATCTGCGTTTCATGATCGGTACATCTCCGTTTTTGCCAGAACGTATTGCGGATTGCATTCAGGTTAGTTTTGAACAGGAAATACGTTTGTAAATGAAACGTTGAAGACTGATCCCGATCCACTATCTTCGTTTTGTTCTCTTTCAACAACAACCCGAAGACCTCCGCTGCCGACATCCCCGATGGCAAGGTCTTCCTTGATCCGGGAGCTCCCATGCGCAAATGCATTGTTCACCCTGTCTGCCGACGATTCTCGGGCAGGGCTGCCTGATGAGATGTTCTGAACTGAAGTTGTCATGACCGGATCGGGATTGCATCTCCAACTGGCCGGACACTAACAAGTTCGATCAACAAAGAAAATACGTATTTACACGTACAACGCACCGCGTATTTAATTGATGACCATCCATCCACTTTCGTCTGCAATGGACCAACCCGTACTCACGATCCCGCCGGGATTACCTTCAGGGTCAGGTTGCTGCTTGTCCTCGACATCATCACGCATGTCTTCATCAGTTCGAGCATCACTGACCAACTTCTCCTTCTTGCTGGTCAATGTCCTCTTATCAGCGGCCACGGTTGGCGTGATAGGGACCCAACCCTCGACGGGTTGCAGATTGGCATGATGGAAACCCTCGGCAGGCACCTGCTCACGCGGCATTTCCGGAGATGGATCAATCCGTTCGGATTCATCCGCGACCCCGGGATCTGATGCCAATGCCGAATCGGCTTGATCATCGGAATCTCTCTGGCCCAGCGCCTGCTTGAGATCATCCATTCGCATGGCCGAGGAACTGACGATATCCGCTTCGGAGCCTTCGTTCACTGGGGCCTGGTAACGAAAACCGGCATTTTCATCAAGCGTATTGAGGCGAGGCGTAATCAGGAACATTCTCTCGACACGCCCGGCGGAACGTGAATCGTTACGAAACAAGGCTCCGATGATCGGCAATCGCTTGAACCCGGGCAGACCACTCGAACCTTCGGAACTGTATTCCCTGACCAGACCGCCGATCAGCAGACTCTGTCCGCGCCTGACGATCGCCTGAGTGTTGATGGTCGATCGCTCGATCACGGGAATGTTGTCGACCTGCTGCGCCGATTGCGAGCCGTCTTCGATACTGACTCGCAACTTCATCTGGTATTCACCGCTGTCATCTACGTGAACGTGCGGCGTGACGCGCAAGGTCGTACCTATCGTCACGTCGAACAGATCGACCTCTTCATCACCGGCAACGCGCACGAAGAACGTCGACGTAGTGTCCATGAGCGCTTCGACGTTCGCCAGCGTCATGACATGTGGCTTCGACACGATACGCGCAGCGCCTTCGGTTTCGAGTGCCCGAATACGAGCGATGAAATCTCGCCCGCCGCCGACAACCAGCGATACGACGCCGCCTGCATTCGATTCCACCGTTGGCGGACTTGCCGGCACCAGATTCTGATCATCGGCATTGCCCGTGCCGAGCAGGGCTTCGTAGTCGTCACCTTGTCCACGCCAGTTCACGCCCAGTTCGCGAAGTCGATCCGTATCGATGTCGATGATGGTGGCCTCGATTTCGACCATGTTGGGTTTGACATCCAGCTCCCGAATGAGCGATTCGTAAGCTGCCATGCGGTCTTCACGATCACGCACGATGACCGAATTGCTGACCGGATCGGCAACGATCCGTGTATTGCGGGTAGAACTACCGGGGCTTGCCGTGGATCCGATGCCCGACGACGCCTGCAGACCCTGACCTCGGAGCCCGTCAAGCGACCCGCCTTGCGCCTCGACCCGTTCTTCCAGTGGGCGCTCGATGGCGCCTGGCTCCATGATCGACCGAAGAATGCTTGCGATACCCGGTACGGTAACGCGTTCACTGCCGATGTTCAGAGTGACGTCATCGGCCCAGGCGTAACGCAAGGGGAAGACGCGGTAAGTATCTTCGACAGGGGCAGATCGTTTCGGAGGGCTGCCTGCGGATTTATTCTTTCGCACGGCATCCGCCAACTCATTGACCTGCTGCACGAAGCGCGGTGTCCCTGTGAGCATGACGCCGAGATCAGAGGTAGTCAGCTGATTGTCTTCGTCGGTCAGACCGAAATCCCGCGCCGAATCCACAAGCAGATTCGCCTGCGATTTCGACATGTTGAGGTGTGTTCGGACCATCTGATTGGCCGGGTACACGTGCGCAACGGCGCCATCGAAATACACCCGCAGATGAAAGCTGCCGGCGATGTCACTGAAGATGCTGCTGGCCGGTTTTTCGAACTGACCGTTGACCGAACCACTGATGGAAGGGTCGATATGAACCGGAATACCAAGCTGTCCGAAAAGATCGCTCAGAAAACCACCGACGGGTTGCTCACGCGCCTCGATACGGACTTCGGTGTCGAAGCCCGGTATGTCGGCGGCCTGCACCGTCACACCCATGACCAGCGTCAGAAGAGTTCCGACCAACAACTGTCTTGCCCGCAGGACAAGCACAAACACCCGGTTCCGTGACATGGCATCAATCCATCTGGTTCAGGAGAGATAGTTGAGACACTCATCCCGAATTAAAATTCTACCGACTTTCCAGCCGGCTCATCCAGCACCCGATAACGAATGCTACTTGGTCACGGCACTCGGAGCAACTGCCGATGCGGATTCGCAAGCCACCGGAATCGGCAGAACAGCACGGTACGGTTCAACGTCGACGATGATCGGCGATACCCACTCACGCACTTCCGCGTGGAATTCGCTACCCTTACCCTCGACGGCATTGGCCCTGGCGACGACCTCTACCGTATCCAGTACATCCCGAAATTGAAATAGATATCGGTGCCGAATTCGCCACCATCGCCCGTGTGAGGATCTGCCTCCACATAATACGAGCGCACCGCTCTCACCCCTTCGACAGACTCGTCAAGCAACACGTCCCTGGAATCGGCTGGCACGACAAAGAGCAGAGCGCCATCGCTTCTGGGCCCGTCGGGGGCAGGCGTGACGACCGCGGGAACCGTTATCCCCCACCTGTCACTCCCTGCCATCAGGGCGATGTATTCGCCGTCGGGCGACCAGGTCGGGTCTTCGATTCTCCCCACGCCATCTTCCTGGAACGGATCATCGTAGTGTGCCAGTTTCGTCTGTTCCAGCGTATCCAGGTCAATCACCCAGGGAGATCCGTATTGCGAATACGTATTCTCGGCTCTCAACGACAATGCCACACGAGATCCGTCCGGGCTCACCGCCACGTCAGCAGGATAACCCTCTTCTTCATCGAAGGAAACGAACTGGCGGCCCTCGGTCGAATTCGGCTCCGTGATGTAGAGTGACTGCCCCGAGGCGTAGAGCAGGCGGTTGTCGGGAAGCCACTCGACCAACGGGCCGGTGACCTCATGACTGCCCGGCTCTCCGACTGGATTCCCCTGCAGATCAACCAGCAGGATGCGATTTTCCTCGTCGTAGTACCTGCCGTCCGAGTACAGTACCGCAATCAGATTCCCATCCGGTGACAAGGTAGCGTTCTGAACATCGCCACTGGTCGCTTCCAACATGAAACGGCTGAGCTCATTGCCCGTCTCGTCCAGAACGACGATCAGGTGCTCCCAATCGAAATCGGAAAGATAGCTGCAATCCTTCACGGTAACGACAAAACGATCGCCTTGCTGATTCGGTATTACCGAGAAATCATCTCCACGAGCGTCATCGCACCCGGGATAGTATTCGACATCGGTTCCGGCCACCTTCCGGTAATGGCCAGTCGACAAGTCCAGCAACCAACCGGGATCTTCGCGTTCGTGGCCGAACAGAATGCGACCGGCCAGGCCGGAATTCGCCCCTCCGGGCACAGAACCCACATCTCCGATACCACTTCCGTCACAACCCGCGAACAGGAGTGCGGCACATGTCGCGAAACTACGTAATCTGCATGACATGAATGCTGACCCTCAAAACGTACAGGCCCTGCCGCAAAGACGACAGGGCCTGTGCCTGCATGCCCAAGTATTGCAATGCGGTTACTTGTCGCTGGCTACCTTCGACATGCCCTGACCGATCGACCTTACCATGGTGCCGATACCTTCCATGGACATCTTGAGCATCTGCGATGACGCCTGGAACTGGGACTGAGTCTCCGCAAAAACGCCTTCCTTGCCTTCCTGACCACCCAGTGTACCCATTTTCTTTCCAAGTTCGACCATCTTGTCGAGGTGCTGGCCAGCCACCTTGCCGAGCGCCTTGGCAAGCGTTTCCAGCCAGTTCATGCCGCCCTTGCCACCTCCTTTGCCGCCCTCGCTGCCTTCAGCTCCCTCGCTGCTCCCACTCTCGTTCGTCTCTTCCTGAAAACACTGCTTGAGGGTCTGCATGACGTCATCGACCTGATCCTTGACATCGTCACCCATTTCCTTGTTGACCGCGTCTTCCACTTCAGAGCCGACACCCTCCTGCTTGAATTGGCCCAAAGTGTCCTCAACGACCTGCTTTGCCATGTCCTTCGCGAAGTCAGGCATCTGCGATCTGTCTATGAACTGATCGAGCCCGGCCTTCAGCACCTCTGCCGTCAGATTGCTGACCGCCTTGCCTACTGCTTCGTTGCCGAATATCTTGACAAGGCTTTCCATGTTGTCCTTGGCCTGAACATTAAAACCACCATTCTGTGCTGCTACAGCTCCGATACTCATGAAATCTCTCCTGAACAAGTATGACCGTCAGGTCATGTGAAAATGATCTTGACCCCTCCCATCCATCGACAAGCAGGGTTCGGAATATTGGACAACAAACACGTCGCAAGGTAAATACGTAATTACCCTGTCAGTGGAAACACCTACCATTGCACCATGGGCACTCGCCCCGACTCAGCAAGCCGTTTCCTCACCCGAGGGTTCAGGATCATGCCGTCCGAGCAGCGTCACGCCGTTGGCCGTCACGCCGAGAAGAAGGTCGTCGCCTTCGTATTCAACGACGACCAGACGTTCATGCTGACCAAGAACCAGCGTAGCCTTGTGTTTCAACAGCTTGTTGTCTCCCTGTGTTCGCCGCAGCATCGACAGTGCACGCAGCACGAGCCAGGCGAGCGCCAGAACGGCAAGCAGTGCGAATAACGCAAACAGCGCCGATACGGAAAATTCGCTCATGGTCAGCAAACATCCTCGGTGTCGAATGAAAACCCGTCACATGACGAGCCCATGATCCTGACTCATATCAGGAGATGATCCAGCCTCGCCGTGTCGTAACAGGTGAGATCCTCACCCGGCGCCTCACGCTGCACGACATCCTCCTGTCTGTCAGCCACGAAACCCTCACGTGTCTCGGTGACTCGCTCACGCGTCTCCTTCGCCCAGAGAATCACCTCCGCCACGATGTTGAACAACTCTCTGGGCACCACGTCGTCCTGCGTCTCTGCATGCAGAAGCGCTCGCGCCAGGGGCTCGTTGCGAAGAATCGGCGTGCCGGCAAGCTCTGCTGCTTCGCGCATGATGCGCGCCTGCTCATCCTCTCCCCTCGCCGTCATCAGAGGCACCCGGGTCTCCTCCTTGTCGTAGAGAATGGCGACGGCGATGTGCGTGGGGTTCACCACGAGCACATTGGCGTCGCGAGCAGCCTGCGTCGCGCCTTCCTGGGACCACTCGAGCGCCGTCTGCCGACGTGACTGCTTGATCTGGGGGTCGCCTTCGAGATCCTTCTGTTCCTGTCTGATGTCACGGCGACTCATCATCATCCGGCGCATGAAAGAGTAATGCTGAAAGGCGGTGTCGACGAACATCAGCAGGAAATAGGCGAGCAGGGTCCAGCCGAGAACGCGTACGCCGATGTAGAGCACGGATTCGACGATGGACCGGGGCTCTCCCCACGGCAGCAGCATCACTTCGCCGATGATGCTCTCGAACACCAGCCAGGCGATACCGAACAGAACGCACACCTGCACGATCGACTTTCCGAGATCGAAAAGGCTTTCGGCGCTGAAGATGCGTTTGATGCCCTCCGCCGGATTGAGATTCTCCATGCGCGGTTTCATTCGTTCGGCCGTGAAGATCGGCCCGGCCTGCAGATACTCGATCACCACTTGAAACACCGCCAGCGGCAGCAACCAGATGGCACTCACCAGCAGGAAGGCATGGGCCGCCTCGCGCCCGATTTCCGGCAGAACTGTAATGAAATCCTCGCCGATCAGATTGATCGACAGTTCGGTGAGATACCTTGCGCGGTCGACCAGCTGACCGGCGATCAGCCACAGCAGCAGCAGCGCGAACAACATGCCCAGCACGAGACCGATATCACGCCCCTTGGCGACCTGCCCCCGCTCCCTCGCCTTCTTCAGCGAATGTGGTGTGGGTTTCTCCGTCTTGTCACCCGATTTATCGCTCATTACCGAGTCTCCATGTCAGATTGCCGTTTCCTGGTGGGTTATAGTAAAACGCGTAGCCTTGATTTTGCACTCATGGGACTGAGGCAGTGACGATGAATCTGCAACAGAAAACATCGCAATGGCCGTTCGATGAAATCCATGAGCGATTTCAGCACACCGGCGAGCGCCATCTGGTTGCGCGTGTTCCACGGTCACGCTGAAGGGTAATCCGACCATGTCATTCGCTTCCATTCTGCAACGAGTCAGTAACGGCAGCCTGCTGCTCAAGCGCAGCAGCGACCTCGTTCTGGCCGTTGTGGTCGTCGCGATCATCGGCGTGATGATTCTGCCGTTGCCACTTGCCATGCTCGATACCCTCGTGGCAGTGAACATCTCGGCCGGTGTGATGCTGGTACTCATGAGCATCTATGTTGCGACGCCGCTGAAATTTGCGGCCTTTCCAAGTGTGCTCCTCATCAGCACGCTCTATCGCCTGGCGCTGTCGGTTGCCACGACGCGCATGATTCTGCTTGACGGGGACGCCGGCCACATCATCAACACCTTCGGCAGCCTTGTCGCGGGCGGCAACATCGTGGTCGGACTCGTGGTGTTTCTCATCATCACCATCGTGCAGTTTCTCGTCATCGCCAAGGGCGCCGAACGTGTGGCGGAAGTCGGTGCCCGTTTCACGCTCGATGCCATGCCAGGCAAACAGATGTCGATCGATTCCGATCTGCGCTCGGGGCTCATCGACAAGGCAGACGCGCGCACGAAACGCGATCAGCTGGAACTCGAAAGCAAGCTATACGGCAGCATGGATGGCGCCATGAAGTTCGTCAAGGGCGACGCCATCGCCGGCATCGTCATCATCATCATCAATCTTCTCGGTGGCCTTGCCATAGGCGTCTTCCAGAACGGCATGTCAGCCAGTGAAGCGATGGCGAAGTACTCGATACTCACCATCGGCGATGGTCTCGTGGCTCAGATTCCGGCTCTTCTGGGTGCAATGTCTGCCGGCCTCATCGTCACGCGCGTCAGCGATGGCAGCGAGGACGAGAATCTCGGCGATGCCATTCAACGGCAGTTCACATCCATCCCGCGTGTGCTGATGGTTGCCGGTGCCATGTGCGCACTCTTTGCTTTCGTACCCGGGTTCCCTTCCGCAATCTTCTTCGGCCTTGGCGTGCTGTTGCTGATTGCCGGTGCGTTTCTCGTGCCTGCATTCCGCGAGCGAGTCAGCAGCGCATCACAGCCCACCTTCGACACCGTGATGCACCGCCACTCGGTGCCGCGAAATCAGGTGGTCCGAGCCAACGTCGATATGGTCGCCCCGCCACTGCCATTGGTGCTGCACTGCCCGGCAAGCTTCGCCCGTGACGGAGGCGGCGACGAATTGCAGCAGGCGATGGAGACCCGGCTGCGCAACCATCGACGCCGCAGCGGCATCGCGCTTCCCGATCTCTGTATCGAATGGCAGCGGAACGACGACGTCACCTGGTCGCTCGACGCCTTCGAGGTTCCCCTCGTCGGTGGCAGACTCGACACCAACGCCGATGTCGGCACGCTTGCCGATGAAGCCATGCTCGGACTGCGGCGCAACTGCAAGCTCTTCGTGGGTCTGCAGGAAACCAGCACCATGGTGAAACAGCTCTCCGCTGATTCACCCGACGTCGCCAGAGAGGTTCTGCGCATGCTGCCGACGCAGAGTATCGCCGCCATCCTCAGAAACCTCGCCGAAGAAGAAGTACCGATCAACAATCTCAAGGCGATCTTCGAAGGGTTGGTCATCGTCATCCAGAACGAAAAGGATCCGGGCAACCTGACCGAGTTCGCTCGCATGGCCCTGGCAAGGCAGCTTTGCCATTCGTGCGCCACCGATGGCGTCGTGCATGCCGTCAGCCTGGTACCGGAACTGGAAGAACGACTGACGGAGGCGGTGCGCCCGGGCGCCGGAAGCACGCACCTTCACATTGAGGAACCGGTACTCCTCGACATCCAGTCACGACTGACAGCAGCCATCGAAGAGTACGAACCCGACGCTCTGGTCGTGCCCGTACCGCTGCGCAGGCACATACGCGCGCTGATCGCCGACGCCTGCTTCGACACCCCGGTGCTGTCCTACCCGGAAATCGTGAGTCCATTCAGATTGAAGATGATTCATCGGCTCGGTGGTGGCCAGCCCACCCTGGAAGCCGTGGGTAACTGACCATGACGCAACAACCCACACATCACATCAGCGTCGATGCCGGCCTTCAGCAAGGCGCGGTCGAAGCGCTTGACTGCCGGTGTTCCGTCAGTGTCGGAACGTCGCTGGACAATGACGTGGTGATATTGCTGCCCCCATCCCGAACCGGGGATGGTCTGCGTTTCACCTTGTGCCAGAAGACGGCGGCGGTTCTCCAGCTCACGGTGCTCGACGGCGAAGCGACCGTCGACGATCAGCCACTGGCGGCGACTGAATCGACCAACATGCGTGCCACTGGCAAGGTGCAGTGGAACGGCATCGAACTGAGTGTTTCACGATGTACCGGAGAGCATCTTCCGGAAGCACCTCCGCAGCGAAACCGCGTAATTGCGCGTGTCACCGAGTTCCTGAACAATACCTTGCAGACGCGTCATCTTACCGATCGCACCTCCTACCAGATGTCTCTGCTGGCCATGGCAACGGGCAGCGTTCTGCTCTTCTACGCCATTGCCCCCGACCATCTGCGCTTCTGGCAATCAACCGATCTGCCGCCGCCTCTGGAACAACAGGTAGCCAATCTGGAACTCGACAACGTCAAGGTCGAGTTCGATGCTTCCGGTGCGGCAGACAGAATTGTCGGTCACGTCCAGTCACGCTCGGAATGGATGACGCTTTCGTCGCTCGTCAGGGAACAATCGGCAGGCCAGGTCGATCTCAATGTACAGATAGACGAAGAATTCGCTGACGATATCGACGACATCTTTCGCGTTCACGGCGCCGAAGCCGAGATACAAGTCACCGGCCCCGGCCGGGCAAGCGTGAATTCGAACACTTCGGAAGCCACGCTGGCACAGATTCGCGAAGCGCTCGAGCGTGACATACCGTCACTGGTCGAACTGGACATCGAGAACACGCCACCGAAAGCGCCTCCACCACGTGTTCGATCCGACCCGGGCAAGACCGTGGAAACGATCGTGAGCGGTGAGCCTGCCTATGTACTCACGCGCGATCAGTCGCGTTATTTCGTGGGTTCGACCCTGCCGTCGGGTCACACGATCACCGACATCACGGACGGCGAAGTCACCGTTCTTCTGGACGGTGTGAAAAGTACCTTGCAGTTCTGAAACACAAGCACAATCATCAACGATGATTATCAACGAGGATCAGCAATGAACAACGACATTACCAATCTCGCCCTGTCAGTGGGAACCAGTGCAACCAACGCAACCAACAGCAGCACGGGCTCCGGCCCCAAGAAGCCGAACAGCTGGTTCGAAGCCATGGCCGATGCCTGGGGAAGCGCCCTGAACGAGCAGGCCAACCGCATCGTCGAGAAATCCGCCCAGTTGAACGACGGCATGGACAGCCCCGCCGTGATTACCGAACTGACGGCCGAATCGCTGCGCATGTCTTTTCTGTCGAACAGCTCGCACACCTCGCTGACCAGCGTCGGCACAGCACAGGAGACGCTCGCGCGCAAGCAATAGGCGCAACAAACACCATACGCATCATAGGGAGATTCATCATGATCCAGGCAACGATTCCCGTGCCACCCGAAGCGGTCACCGAAAACGACGTCGGCGGCAACAGCATGCCGATGGCCTACGATGCCTCACTGACCGATATCGTCGCATTCGAAGACAGCATTGCCCTGGCTGAAGCAAAGGTACCAACGGTTGATTCGGTATCCGAAGTGGCCAAGGCAGTATTCGAACCACTCGATTTCATCAATCAGGAGGCAACCTCACTGGCCGATTTCGCCAACGCGGCAATCGAGTCGGACGACACGCTCTCTCCTGCAGAGATCGTCAAACTGACCGTACGGAGTCAGGAATTCATGTTCCACAGCCAGCTGACCGCCAACATCGCCAACCGTACGGCCGACGGCGTCCAGCAACTCTTCAGACAGCAGAGCTGAGCCATGAACCTGCGCCTCCTTCCCCTGCTGCTTGTTGCCCTGCTGCTGGTCGGCTGTCGTCAGCAGGTACTCTATTCCGATCTCACCGAACAGGAAGCCAACGAGATCATGGCACTCCTCTATGCAGCCGACCTTCCGGCCAGCAAGGTAGCGGTGAAGGGCGGGAACTATCGAGTGGATACCAGCCGTGAGACCTTCTCGGAAGCCATGACGCTGCTGCAGGCCAATGGCCTGCCGCGAGAGCGTTTCGACAGCCTCGGAAAGGTATTTGCCAAGGAAGGTTTCGTTTCGTCTCCACTCGAAGAACAGGCGCGACTCAACCACGCGCTGTCTCAGGAAATGGCCCACACGCTCTCCAACATCGATGGCGTACTCATGGCACGTGTGCATCTCGCGGTGCCGGAGCAGGAGCTTCTCGAAGAAAAACCCGTGGCTTCCAGCGCATCCGTGTTCATCAAGCACCGTGCCGACGTCGATCTGAGTCAGAGCGTGCCGAAAATGAAGGCCCTGGTGGTCGACGGTGTCGAGAATCTTCCCTATGAAAACGTGACCGTCAGCCTGTTTCCAGCCGTCACACCAGCCTTGAATCGCGAGCAGGAGCTTGTACCCGGGACGATGGCCCAGCAAACAGCCAGTTTTCCGAACGTCGAACTGATCACCATCGCCGCGGCGCTGGCGATGCTCACCTTCGGCCTGATCACCTTACGCTACAAATGGCCTTTCAGCCTTGTCAGAAAAGGCAGTGACTCGGGTACTTCGAGTGGCGAGGACCTGACAGCTTCGCGCAGCGATGACCCGACGGCTTCGCGCCGCGATGGCCCGGACGCTTCGCGCAGCAGCGACAACACGCTCGCACCGAAGGAATCCTCATGAGTCAGCAGCAAACGGAGCAACTGAAACGCCAGTGGCGCAGCGTCGCCGCGCGCCACATCACGCGTGCCGCATCGCAATCGATCAGCGGTATCGACGAAGCCGATCTCATGGCATCGATCAGCCTCGAAGACATCGACACCTTGCCGCACTGGTGCGCACTCGAGGACGAGGAACTGGCCACCTGGCAGCACACCACCGGCGCTCTGTTCGTGGCGCCTGCGCTGTTTCGTTCGTTGAACGGCGAGTTCCTTCGCCGAGCCAGAGACACGATAGGCAGTGAACTGTTCTCACGCCTGCTCGAGGAAACCAACCTCCCCGACCAAGCACCGAACATGACTGCCGACGACGACCTCGAGCATCTGCTTGAACTTGCCGGCGCAGGTGTCCTGTCGAGCCTGATTCGCAACGACACTCTGAGAGAACTCTTCGGAACCCGACTCCTCAGCCACGATACGCCATGCCCGACCCTGGAACCGGACGTGGCCAACGACCTCTACCTGCGCTGTGCCGCCATTCTCACCGATGATGCGCGCAGCGGTGAAACAACGGGCGAAACAACGGCATGAGCATCATCTGTCTCGTCGGTACCGACCGATTGACGCTCGCCACCGACCGGCTGGTGTTCGATGCGAACGAAACGGACGCACTTTCCGATGCCGCTGCGCATGCCGAATCGCTCTCCACACTGCTCGACAGCGAAAACGATCGCATTCGCACAGCCGAAGAGCAGGGTTATCGCGACGGACATGCACGTGGACAGCAGCAAGGGCGTGCCGACATCCAGGCGAAACTCACGAGCGAATGGCTCGCCGCCACCGATTCACTGCATGCAGCAACCCGTCAGACGCGAGAGCAGAGTGTCCACCTGGCTCTCGCCATCGTGAGGCGCATTGCGGGCGAAATCGACGAAACCAGGCTGCTCGCCTCGCTCGCCAGCAAGGCCGCCGAAGATCTGCTGCCGGACGAACAGGCGGAACTGAGTGTGCATCCCGCCATGCTCGAAGGCGTCGAAAAACGACTGTCGACACTGGCCGGTGTTCCATTTGCGCGCGTGATCGGTGACGACCAGCTCAAGCGCCATGATTGCGTCATCCGCACCGCCGAAGGCACGCTTGCAGCCGATCTCGATACCCACCTTCAGGCTCTGGAGAAATACTTCCATGAGCACTGACGATGGCATGGCGGCAACCGGGAACGCGCGCGAGGAATACGAGACGAACATGAGTTCGCTGCTCGCCAGGCTGGAACAGGCCCCCGAAACACTCAGGCGGCAAGGTCAGGTGGTGCGCGCCTGGGGCACCTCCGTCATCGTGAGCGGACTGTCGGCTGCCATCGGTCAACGCTGCGAGATTCTCTCACCCGACGGCAGCCAGCGACAGATCGCCGATGTCGTCGGTATCGAGGAAGGCCATCTGATTCTCTATCCTCTCGGGCTGCTCGACGGTATCTCCAACAAGTCGCGTGTTCAACTCCTCGATGGCGATCGCAGCCTGCCCTTCCATGATGACATGCTCGGCCGGGTTCTCGATGGCACCGGGCAGGTACTGCAGGGGCCACCGATGTCGGCTCGCGGCATCACGCGCATACCCATTGCCCGCGATGCACCAGCGCCGCTCGAACGACAGCCGATCAGAAGCTTCTTCGATACCGGCATACGCGCCATCGACGGACTGCTGAGCGTGGGCGTCGGGCAACGCATCGGCATCTTCGCCACAGCCGGTGGCGGAAAATCCACGTTGCTGTCGATGCTGGCTCGCGCCGGCACCAGTGACGTCTTCGTGATCGGACTCGTCGGAGAGCGTGGACGTGAAGTGCGCGAGTTCATCGACAGGCACCTCGGCGCAGAAGGCATGCGCCGAGCCGTCGTGGTGGTATCCACCTCAGACCGACCGGCGATGGAACGAATCTGCGCCGCACAGTACGCCACCGCCATTGCGGAGGCCTTTCGTGACCGTGGACGCAATGTGACGCTGATGATCGATTCGATTACCCGCTACGCTCGCGCGCTTCGCGAAGTGGGCCTGTCGATCGGCGAACCACCGGTGCGACGCGGCTTTCCGCCATCGGTATTTGCAGAACTGCCGAGACTGTTCGAACGCGCCGGCAACAGTCACGAGGGAACCATTACCGCCTTCTATACCGTGCTGGCCGAGGACGACGAGGGTGATGACCCGATTGTCGAGGAAACCCGCTCCATTCTCGATGGTCACATTTCACTGTCGCGCAAGCTCGGCGAAGCGGGTCACTATCCGGCCATCGACATTCTCGCGAGTACCAGCAGGTTGTTCACCGAGATCGCTTCAACCGAGCATCAATGGTACGCCAACCGGGTTCGCAAGCTCATCGCCCGTTATCGCGATACCGAGCTTCTGCTGCAACTGGGTGAATACGAAGCCGGCAGCAATGCCGACATCGACGAAGCCGTGGAGAAACACGAGGCCATCAACGCGTTTCTGCAGCAGGCACACCATGAGCATTCGTCACGTGACGCTACGCTGCAGGCGTTGGGGGCTCTGGCGTGAGTGGAGCCAGACAGGAAGAAGAGAAACGGCTGCAGACCCTGCAGCGCATTCAGTCATTGCGGGAACGTCGCCTGCAGCAGGCGCTCAGCGCCGCCAGTGCTGCCACCGCCAGGTTCCAGAGCGAAGTGGATGAATACGATGCCCGAATCGCCGCACTTGCCGAAACGATCGACAGAACCGTCGCTTACCGTGCCGACGCCGAAGTCGAGAACGATCCAGCGACCTACGCCCGCATTCTCGAGCAACGCTACTGGTTCAACTACGATCGCGAAAAGGAAACCTTCTATCGAGAGCGGGCTGCAAGCAAGCTTGCCGACAGTCAGAAGGCACTGGCGCAGGCGCGACACGCCCTGCTGCGCTGCCGCGCGAAAGGAGACCTCCTCAAGGAGCGCTTGCGCGCCACCCGAAAACAGATAGACCGGCAACACGAGTCGAAACAGGCCGATGAGGCACTTTCGACCACGATGATCAGGGAGAGACTTTCATGATCAACACCACCGACATGACGACTTCCGTTTCGCGGCCGACGGAAACCAGCAGACGCCCCCTGTCCAGACCTGATGACGGCAGTCGGAACGACGACTTCGACGCCGCGATGAAACGCGCGGAGCAGAAACACTCCGACCGGGATGGGGACATGGCGGGTTTGCGGCGCGACGGCAGTGCGGATTCCCTCGCCACCGGTGCGGCCCGGGCAGAGTCGGTCATGGCCGATGACGAATCGAGTTCGGCAGCGAGCGTCTCTGCCGAAACGATGAAACAGGACACTCAGCTTCTGCCGCTGACCGTCAGTCTCGCCGATTCTGCTCAACAGCCCACTGCCGAAACAGCGACTTCGGCAAGGGCCCATACCATGGCACCGGTCATCTCCACCGCGGTGGAAGCCATGATACGCGAGGTCTCCAATCGCATCCGCCTGAGCGACGAACGCCGCTGGACGCTGCGGCTCGAAGGCGTCGGCAAGAACGCCATGCTCATCGATGTCGCCAGGGAAGACGGCACATGGATGGTGAAGGTGGCCGACGATTCGAACGAAAGGCACGAGTACGGCGACGACCTTGTCGGCAAGCTTCGCGAACGACTCGAAAACCTTGACGCCGATGTTCTCTACCGCGACTGAATGGCCGAAGGACTACGCAAGGATGAACCAGCCGAGGGCACAATCACGCAGCCGCTCTCTGCCGATGGAATCACTCACCCGCATTCTCGATGACGAACGCGTCTACGCCGCACTGATCGACCCGGATACACTTGAACTCATCTGGATTTCCGAACAGTGCCGAGCAGCGAATCTGTCACGGCGGGTCGGAGATCGCCTCGACAGGGCGGATCCGCTTGCCGGATTGCTCGACAGCCTGAGCAGCAAGACAAGTCATGCAAGGAGTGTTCGCCTGCAGTCCGCGATGTTCAAGGCTCAACCCACCGACGAAGCCTGCCCCACCGAGCCCGAAGTCGAACACGTCGACGAGTCCGTGGCCGAATCGGTGTCGGCCGAACGCATCTGCGACGATCGCATCCTGATTCGCTGGCGCAATCCCGACAGGCTCGGCGCCTACTATCGGCATTTCATGGCCGAACGCGAGCGACTCTTCAGTGTGTCGCACTCGTTGACCGTGAACGAGATGGCAACCACCCTTGCTCACGAACTCAACCAGCCGATCGGCACCACCCTCAATATCATCAACGGTTGTCGCAGACGGCTCGAACGTGGCGACACGGATCCGGAAGCTCTCTGTGAAGGACTGACTCTCGCCAGTCGGCAATCGGAATTTGCGGCAGAGATCATCGCCCGTATCCGCAATTTCACCGCCGCGCGACAACCCGCAGTTGTCGCGGTCGACATTCGCGATGTCGTTCGGGATGCGCTGGCACTGCTTGACTGGGTGGTTGAATCCGAACGCATCGACGTCAGACTGAACACGAGCAACGAGCCGTTGATGGTTCGTTGCGATCGCACCATGCTCCAGCAGGTTCTCATCAATCTCTGCCGCAACGGCATCGAAGCCATGCGTGACAATGCCGATGGCGAGCGTCGTGTGCTCGGCGTCGTGGTGTTGCGCTCGGAAGACGGCATTCTGATCGATATCGAAGACCACGGTCACGGGCTGGGTGCGAAAGGCTGTGACGCACTGTTCACCCCGTTTCGTACCGACAAGCCCGATGGCATGGGCGTCGGATTGAACATCTGCCGCTCCTTCGTCGAACTGCATCAGGGCCGGTTCTGGCTCACCACGAACTCGCATCGTGGCTGCACCGCACACATTCTGCTGCCGGAGATGCAGTCCGCCGTCTCACCCGAAAACGACCGTGCCGAGGCCATGCCGTGATGAAGAATGCCATGATCCACGTCGTCGACGACAACGACGCCTTCCGCGAATCGCTGGCCTGGTTGCTCAAGAGTGAGGGCTACGACGTCAGCCAGCACGCCGATGCCACATCAGCCATCGAAGGCATCACGAAGGATACTGCGGCAACGCAGACCAGGCGCTGCCTGCTGCTCGATATTCGCATGCCGGCCATGAGCGGCCTCGATCTTCATGATCAACTCAACACGCGCAAGCTCGATATTCCGGTGGTGTACATGACCGGCCATGCCGATGTACCGCTGGCCGTCGAGGCGATGAAGAAAGGGGCCATCACCCTGCTTGAAAAGCCACTGCAGAATGAAACGCTGCTTTCCGCCATATCCGGCGCGCTGGAACGCTCCGCAAGGAATTCCGGCACGAGGCCGCCCGCCGAAACGGGGGCATCTGCCATGTCGGAAGCGGAACGTGACCATGTCAGGCAACTCCTCGACAGCCTGACGCCACGGGAACACGACGTACTGGAATGTGTGGTCGAAGGCCAGGCGAACAAGGTACTCGCACACACGCTCGGCATCAGCATCCGTACCGTGGAAATGCACCGTTCGCGTGTGCTGAAGAAACTCGAAGTGCACAGCTCACCCGAACTCGTGCGCAAGGTACTCCTGTATCGGCAAGCCGTACCGTATGCAGAGGAAGCGGAAGCATGAACGCCCGTGTGAGGCACGGGGGCGCAACCACCACCTGGTTTTTCGAGGCTGAATCGCGCTTCGGCAAGCTGCTGTTCGGTCTTGCCGCGGAAACACCTCTGAGTGAACCAACCAACGTGGTGCAGGCGCTGCAGGTCAGCGAAGTCTTCGAGCCCGTATTTGCCGAAATCGAGACAAGGCTAGCCTGCACGCTTGATGCGCGGCCCCGGCTGCATCGACAGAGTCACGACCACGATGCATCCGCGGCAACGGACAGCCATGACCACAGGCAGCGTTCCCCGCACGATCCACTCAACTCACCTGCACTGACGCTTCGCTGCAAGGCCACTCTCGCCGAGCCCGGCACCGACATCGAAGTGCGGTTTCCGCCCGCGGCATGGGCCGCGCTTCCGGAACTTGCCGTGGAAACGTGGCCAGAGAGTCTGAGCGCTTGCTGGTTGCAAACGGGTGTCGACATCATCATCAGCCAACCCGAACTGGGTGAAGAGGACGAAGCGCGCCTCGAAACAGGCAACGTGCTGCTGCTACCCGAGTCATTCAGCGAAAGCTGGACCATCAGTCTGTCGCTGTTGCAGAAGCACATACAGCTTCGAGGACACATCAGTACAAGGCCACCGGTGTGCACGATACATCCGGCCTCACCGATCAGTGAAGCTGTCGTTGCAGAGCGGCCTGAAGAGACTCGACCGCGGCAGCGCTGCACCGTTTCACATCGTTGGCACGTCGATCCCGCCACCCTCTTCAAGCCCGAATTGAGTCTTCCGCCCGAGTTCCTCGATGATGTCTGGCAACTGACCGGAGCGAATGGTGCCGTACGAAACGGACACCTCGTACCGATATCCAGAGGCTATGGCCTGCTCCTCGGTTCGGACATGAACCGGCACAACGGCACTGCACCACACGAGACACGGATCGACAGGGTTGCCTCGACATGGATCTGACCACGTTTTCTCCATCCTCGGCGCTCCTCACGGTCATCCTGCTTGCCCTGGCACCGTTCGCCGCCGTCATGGTCACTTCCTTCACGAAGATCGTGGTGGTACTGAGCCTGCTTCGGAACGCGCTCGGGCTGCAACAGGTGCCTCCGAACCTCGTGATCAATGCGCTTGCAATGGTGCTGACCATCTACGTCATGTACCCGGTCGGCCGTGAAGTCATGACGGTGCTCGACGAGAACCCGGTGGTGATCGAATCGAGTGCCGATCTGCTGCGCGTTGCCGACACCGCCAAGGAACCCGTCCGGGAGTTTCTGCTCGAGCACACCGATGCGCTCGAACAGCGGTTCTTCCACAACACGATCGAGCGCATACAGAACAAGGACGATGCCGAACCCGTGGCACCCACCGACTTCATCGTGCTGGTGCCCGCCTTCACCATCAGCGAGCTGACCGAAGCGTTTCAGATCGGCTTCCTGATCTTTCTGCCCTTCATCGTGATCGACCTCGTCATCGCCAACATCCTGATGGCCATGGGCATGCTGATGCTGTCGCCGACGATCATCTCTCTGCCATTCAAGCTGCTGCTGTTCGTGGTGGTGGAAGGCTGGGCCAAGCTCGCACATGGCCTGGTACTCACCTATCTCTGACGCTGCTACCGGGATTGTTGCTGCACCATGATTGATGCCGAAGTCATCAAGCTGACCCAGCAGGCCCTGTGGCTGGTACTGTTGCTGGCCACACCACCGGTACTCGCCGCAGCCGTGACGGGTCTCGTGGTGGCGCTGATCCAGGCCGCCACGCAACTACAGGAACAGACGGTGCAATACGCACTGAAGTTCTTCGCCATCGTGCTGTCGATCTTCCTGACCATGGCACTCACGGGCGCGACCCTGTACCAGTACAGTGATCGCATCTTCAGCGATTTTCCCAGCATGGTGGCCGAGGACTGAGGCCTTGGAAACGTCGGAACTCTTTGCCATCGCATCCGAACAGATTCTCCTGTTCGGCGCATCGGCGATGCGGCTTTCCGTCGCCTTTCTGATGCTGCCGCTGTTCGCCAACCAACTCATCCCCCCGTTGATCCGGAACGCCCTTTTCCTCGCGCTCTCGCTGATGGCTTTCGTATTGCAGCCGACGCTCGACATCTCGGCACTGCAGGGACACGAGTGGGGTGTACTGTTTCTGAAGGAGGCATTCGTCGGCGTGACGATCGGCTTCTTCTTCGGCATTTTCGTCTGGGCCTTCGAAGCGGCCGGCGAAATCATCGACACGATGATCGGTGCCAGTGCAGCGATGCTTTTCGACCCCTTGTCCGGGCATCAGGTCACGCCGATCGGCGAATTCATCGGGCGCTGGATCAACTACGTGTTCCTTGCCGCCGGTGGCCTGCTGTTCCTGACCACCGCCGTCCTCGAAAGCTACGTGATCTGGCCGTTGACGGAAAACCTGCCCAACCTGCGGATGGCGAGCGTGGTGCTGTTCGAGCGAGAGATATCCACCTTCATGCGTCTGATGCTCACGCTGATATCACCCATACTGGTGATCATCATGATCATCGACATCTCGCTCGGCATGCTCAACCGTTTCTCTCAACGTCTGAACGTGTTCTTCATCTCGATATCGATCAAGGGACTCGCTGCCGTGTTCGTTCTGGCCCTGTTGATACCGATACTGATCGGCGTTCTCGAACGGGAAC
Organism: Gammaproteobacteria bacterium; assembly: GCA_002746645.1. GTDB lineage: Bacteria > Pseudomonadota > Gammaproteobacteria > Granulosicoccales > Granulosicoccaceae > Granulosicoccus. Next base: position 46,490 of record PDPU01000006.1, read on the forward strand.
TGAACGCTCATCGGAACAGTATCGACGGGATGCTGAATGAGGTTCTGCAGATGCCGGAACGTTGAAGCTACTGCGGGATCGTCATCCAAGGAGCCCCGAATACGAATCATTGCGTCTGCTCACGGAGAATGTCAGATCTGCCGTGCAACATCAAAGACACTTGTAGTGCACGAATACGTTTGCATACCGTTCACCGTCGAACGGCTCCGGCCTGCCGTGCAACAAGCGCGCACCCTCGTAGAACAGCATCTCGCCAGGCTCCAGCAACACTGCGTGAGTCCGAAACTGATGATCATGCATGAACAATGGCCAGGGCGTACGAACACCCTGCTGATCAACGTTGAGTATGACACTGGCTATGTGGGTCTCGACCCTGTCCCTGTGCATCTTCAGGATGCTGCCTCGCAAGTACTCGCGTATTCCGTATACGTATGTCGGCACAAGGTAGTCACCCGCCCAGGCCTCGACCAGCGGCTGCAATTCAGCATGCAGGAGTTCACGCAACGCCTGGGGCAACTCGAGCATCCGTGTAGTAACTGCATCGTCTGCCGATCTCGGAATGAAGTCCGGTACATGCTCATCTTCATGTTCCCGACTATCCGATTGATTGAACTCACGCAATGCAGACATCAGACCGGACGGCACTTCGGCCTTCATGAAGCCATTTCGCGTCAACATCCGCGGAAGCTCCTGCAATGACGTATCGGCATGGAAGCTTTCATCCTCGCTTCTGAACCATTTCGTCAGTATCGCCTTGTAA
>PDPU01000032.1 GCA_002746645.1 Gammaproteobacteria bacterium
CGCGATGCTGGAATCCGGCGAAAACGAGCGGCGAAACCGCCGCAATCAGCGAAACGGGCGTGCCAGGAACCGATCTGGCACGCTCATGAAATATTCAGGTTCGGAACGCCTTTTTCCGCTGCACTCGATGAACCCTCCCAACGCCATTCCCCGCCAACTGGCCTACGATGAAGTCTGGATGCGCGAAGCGCTTGCCCTCGCGGTCGCTGCCGCTCGCCATGACGAAGTGCCGGTGGGCGCGGTCGTCGTGAAGGACGGCACCTGCATCGGTCGTGGCCACAACCGCTCCGTCACCGATCACGATCCGAGTGCGCACGCCGAAGTGATGGCGCTGCGTGACGCGGCCCGTGCCGCAGGCGACTTCCGCCTCGACGGCGCCACCCTGTACGTGACCGTCGAACCCTGCCTCATGTGCTGCGGCGCACTGTTGCAGGCACGCATCAGCCGTCTCGTGTTCGGCGCTCGGGAACCGAAGACGGGCGCCGTGGTCAGTGCCTTCGAAAGTCTCATGGCGCAGAGGCAGAGCCACCCGATCGCCATTACCGAAGGCGTGCTGGCGGAGGAAGCCGTGGCGTTGATGCAGCGCTGGTTTGCCGCGCGTCGCTGAGAAGACCGGCGTCACCCACTGCCCCTGAAGCGCCCGGCATGAGCAACCTTGCAACCTTCATTGTGGTGGCACTGTGCCTGATGGTGCTGGTGCCGCTGGGTATTCATCTCCTGTTGCTGTGGAGTCTCGCGCCGAGCCGCGTCGCGCACGAACACTCTCCGCCCGAGCATGGGGTGCCCGAGAGTGCCGTCGAAGAGCTGTGGCTGGAATCGGTCAACCGAAAACGAGTCTTTGCCTGGTTCATCGCGGCGGACGCAGGGCAGACGAATCCAGCCTCACCGCGGCCCGCCACCCTCATCATGCACGGCTGGGGTTCGAATGCCGCGATGATGCTGGCGATGGCCGCACCACTTCGCGCGGCGGGGCAGGCGGCACTTTTCATCGATGCTCGCAGCCATGGGCGGAGCGACGGTGAGGCGTTTTCCTCGATGCCGCGCTTTGCCGAAGACATTGCCACGGGGCTCGCCTGGCTTCGGACCCGGCCCGGCATCGACGGCGAGCGTCTGTCGCTGATCGGTCACTCGGTGGGTGCGGCTGCAACCTTGCTGCACGCCTCGCGTCATCACGATGTCTGCGCGGTCATCAGTCTGTCGGCCTTCGCTCACCCGCGCGAGGTGATGCAGCGCTGGATACGCTCACAGCGACTGCCGCTGGAATGCGTGGCGAACCTCGTGTTGCGGCATGTGGAGCGCGTCATCGGCGAGCGCTTCGATGACATTGCACCGGTCAGCACGGCGGCGAGGCTCAAGTGCCCTCTGCTCGTGGTGCACGGTCGTCAGGACGACACGGTGCCTTTCGATGATGCCCGCCGAATCGTTGCGGCGGCGCCCTGTTCAAGGCTTCTGGCGATCGACGGCGATCATGACCTTCGCAGGACCCTGCCACCGCATGTCGATGAATTGATCGGATTCCTGCGCCGGTCCTGTCACGACGCCGGCGCAGCTTGACGGCACGCCCCGGGCCAGCGCATGCTACGCTGCCGCTGCCGCTGCCGCTGCCGCTGCCGCTGCCGCTGCCGCTGCCGGCAACCACATCGTTCCCATTCACCGACTCGCCAAGCGCTCGACGACCCGCACCATGTCTCTGCTACGTGCCGACGCCATCGGCATCGCCTTCGGGGCAACGCCGCTGCTCTCCGACGTGAGCTTCGCCATCGAGGCGAAGGAACGCATCGCGCTCGTCGGCCGTAACGGCGAGGGCAAGTCCACGCTGCTGAAGATCCTCGCCGGAGAGCTGGCGCCCGACAGCGGTCAGCTCGTGCGCCGCCAGGGTGTCAGGGTGGCGATGCTCCGTCAGGACGTACCCGAAGACATCGACGGTGCCGTCGAGGATGTGGTGGCGCGAGGGCTCAGCGAGACCGGACAGCTTCTCGCCGATTTCCAGCAGGCGGCGCGTGAGCTCGCCACGGGCGAAGGCGACGAGCGGCGCCTCGGGGCGCTGCAGAGCCGCATCGATGCGGTCGATGGCTGGCAGCTCGCGCAGCGCGTGGCCGAAACACTCTCGCGCATGTCGCTCGATGCCGAGGCCGATTTCGGCAGCCTTTCGGGCGGCCTGAAGCGGCGGGTACTGCTCGCCCGGGCGCTCCTCGCCGAGCCCGATGTGCTGCTGCTCGACGAACCCACCAACCACCTCGACATCGCCGCCATCGACTGGCTCGAGCGGCATCTCGCGGGCCTTCCCTGTGCGCTCGTGTTCATCACTCACGACCGTGCCTTTCTCGAGCGTCTGGCCACGCGCATCCTCGAACTCGATCGCGGCAGCCTCAGTGACTGGCCCGGCAACTACGCCGATTACAAGCGCCGCCGCCAGGCGCAGCTCGACGAGGAGGAACGGCACCAGGCACTCTTCGACCGGAAGCTCGCCGAGGAAGAGCGCTGGATTCGGCAGGGCATCAAGGCGCGCCGTACCCGCAATGAGGGTCGCGTGCGGGCCTTGAAGGCGCTTCGCGAAGCGCGGCGCCAGCGCATCGAGCGGGTGGGGAAGGCCAGCATCACCGTGAACGCCGCCGAAAAGTCGGGCAAGCGCGTGATCGAGGCGACGGACGTGAACTACGCCATCGACGGCAAGGTTATCGTCAGGGATTTCAGCCTGACGATCCTGCGCGGTGACCGTATCGGCATCATCGGTCCGAACGGCATCGGCAAGTCCACCCTGCTGCGACTGCTGCTCGGCGAGATCGAACCGGACAGCGGCCGCATCGAGCAGGGCACGCGCCTCGACATCGCCTACTTCGACCAGCTCAGAAGCGCGCTCGATACCAGCCGCTCGGCCATGGACAACGTCAGCGAAGGCCGCGACGAAGTGGTGATCGGGCGCGAACGCAAGCACATCATCGGCTACATGCAGGACTTCCTGTTCTCGCCGGCGCGTGCCCGCGCACCGATCAGCGCGCTCTCGGGCGGCGAGACCAACCGCCTGATGCTCGCCAGACTCTTCGTCAAGCCCTCGAACTTCCTCGTGCTCGACGAACCCACCAACGACCTCGACATCGAAACCCTCGAACTTCTCGAATCGCTGATCGGCGAATACCCCGGCACTGTCATCATCATCAGTCATGATCGCGCCTTCGTCAACAATACCGTGACCAGCACGCTGGTGTTCGAAGGAGACGGACGCATCAGCGAGCACGTGGGAGGCTACGACGACATTCCCGCCGCGGCGCGAGAACTGCTGGAGCGGCCGGCGGAAAGCGCCGGACGGGTGCAGTCCGCTGGCGGCAAGACGGGAGCGGCGCAGGGCGGCAAGGCAGGAGCGGCGCAGGGTGGCAAGGCAGCGTTGACCTCGACAGCCGCGGCAACACTCGGGTCGGACGGCACGAACGGGAAGCCTGGATCATCTGCAAGGCCGGCGAAACCGGCGACGTCGGCACTCACCTACGGCGAGGAAATCGAACTCGGCAAGCTTCCCGATGAAATCGACGCGCTCGAAACCGAACTGGCGGCGCTCGATGCCGAACTCGGCAACCCCGAACTCTACGCTTCTCCCGATGCAGCGCGTCCCGTCATCGAAGCCGCCGACGCGCTTCGCCAGACACTCGCCGAGCGCTACGCACGCTGGGACGAACTGGAGATGAAGCTGACGGGTGTATCGTGACGCCGGATTCCGAACACTGCCGTGGTTGAACAATCATGACAACAGGTACGCCCTGGAAAGTCGTTTCCTTCGATCTCGACGATACCTTCTGGGACTGCGCACCGGTGATCGAGCGTGCCGAACGAGCACTCTATCAATGGCATCGTGAACATACCCCGCGCATCGCCGACGCCCACGATGAAGTCTCGCTCGGAGAATACCGGCGGCGGTTTCGCAGTGCCAATCCGCATCTCGCCGGCTACATGACCGAAATCCGGCGTGCCGGCATCGCGGCGCTGCTCGGCGAGCACGACTACGCGGGCGAGCACCTTGTCGACGCCGCCATGGACTGGTTTCTTCATCACCGGAGCGATGTCGAGTTGTATGCCGGTGTCATCGATCTCCTCGGAGCGCTGCAGGGCCGTTACGGTCTTGCTGCCATTACCAATGGCAATGCCAACCTCGAGCAGATCGGCATCGAGGAGCATTTCGACATCGTACTGAAGCCTGAACCCGGCTTGCCGCCGAAACCCGATGCCGCCATGTTCTCGCGTTGCTGCGCGCATTTCGGCATCGCGCCGTCGTCGCTGCTGCACATCGGCGACAATCCCCTGACCGATGTGCAGGGCGCATTGCGCTTCGGTGCCGAGGCGGTCTGGTTCAATCAACAGAAATCGCCGTGGCCCGAGGCGCAGGCACCGGCCCACCACGAAGTGGCGTCGATCGCAGAACTCTCGGCCTTGCTGCTGCCGGATGGTGCACCGTGAAACCTGACGGTGCACTGTGACGCCTGCCCTTGCACGAGTGTCTGCCTGCGCGCTGCAGTATCATTGCCGAATCAGTCACAGCAATCGACATGAGGATGCCTGATGAGCCGCATTTTTTACGTCAACGGTGAGTTCGTGCCCGAGGCTGACGCGCGCATCTCGGTGCTCGATCGAGGTTTTCTGTTCGCCGATGCCGTCTACGAGGTGTCGTCGGTGCTCGATGGCAAGCTCATCGACAACCCCGCGCATCTCGCTCGCCTGCACCGTTCGCTCGACGAACTGTCCATGGTGCCACCCGCCAGTGACGCGGAAATCGTTGCGGCCCAGAAGAAACTCGTGGAACTCAACGCGCTCGAGGAGGGGCTTCTCTATCTGCAGGTATCGCGTGGTGTTGCCGAACGTGACTTTGTCTTCGCGCCCGACATGCGTTCGAGTGTCGTCATGTTCACCCAGCAGAAGTCCCTCGTCGATTCTTCGCTGGCCGAGCGTGGCTGCAAGGTGATTTCGGTGCCGGACATTCGCTGGCAACGCCGCGACATCAAGACCGTGGCCCTGCTTGCGCCGAGCCTGGCCAAGCAACAGGCAGTCGATGCCGGCGTCGATGATGCCTGGATGGTGGAAGAGGGCTACGTGACCGAAGGCACGTCCAACAACGCCTGGATCGTGACCGGTGACAGGCGCATGCAGACACGGCAACTCGGGCACGAAATTCTCGCCGGCATCACACGTGCCGCGGTAATGAAATTCGCTGCCGAGAGCGGTTACGAGGTGGTTGAAGAGCCCTTCACCATCGAAGAGGCAAAACAGGCGCAGGAAGCCTTCCTTACCAGTGCCTCATCCTTTGTGACGCCGGTGGTCTCGATCGATGGCTGCGAACTCGGTGATGGGAAACCGGGGCCGATCGTGCAAGAATTGCGTCGCATCTACATCGAAATTGCACGAACTCGCCAGGAATTCTGATTGTCAGGCAATGAGCGTGATGCATCTGACTTGCGGAGCTGGTACGCTTGATTGACGGGCAATCGAGTCATGTAGTGTTTCCGAATGGGCAGATTCACCCGAATTGGCCGTGAAAAGGTGTGGATTTTCCGCTCTGTTACCTGGTTTGGTTGATGCAATCGGCTATGATGCGGTGACATGCCTACGTTGGCGCGATGCCTCGTGCCACCAACAAGATGAGTAAGAGCGAAGCACCAAACCTGCGATCGCAGCAAGATCATCCTGACTCGCGTTACGATGCGCTTGATGCCGCCGGCCAGAAGGCCGAACGCGGTGGTGCCGTGGCATCGTCAGTGACCACGCGTCGTGCGCCGTCCTTCGAGAAGCAGTTACCCGAGGGCGTCCATCATGACAACCTGCCGATCAAGCGTCCGCCGGTTCCTGTATCGCAGTCCGGGCCGCTGCGCGCACCGTCGCCGGGCGAGTCCTTCGATGACGAGGTTTTCGACCCGACCATCCCGATTCGCGTCAGCCCGGCGGTGAGGCGCGACAGTCAGCGTGTACGCCGTCGTCGCTACCGCGGCGGCATGGACAACGAAGAAGGTGCAGCATCGCGTCCTGAAACGCAGCGGACGGCACCGGTGACAAGCTTGAAAGGGCGCGAAGCGAGCAATCTGGCAGACAATCCCGCTCGTCGTGAAACGGATTTTCCGGGCAGGAACGCCATCTCCTCGAAAACAAGCCCGACGCCCGGCACCGAACCGGGTATCCGCCCTCCATCCAGTCCTCTCGTCAGTGACGCCCGGTCCGATGATGCCGATGATACCGCAGACGACAGGATCGACGACTGGGACGACTTCGATTTCCAGAAGCGGTCAATCAATCTCGAGCAGGCTGCCGCTGCAAGAACGCTGTCGCAGCAGTCCTCCGTGCCATCGACGGCATCCGAGTCCGAGATGCCGCCTTCCGAGCCACTGCCACCGAGGCGGCGAGCGTCCGACCCACGCTCATCCTCTCACAGGAGTCGACAACCCGGCTCCGTGAGTTATGAAAACGACGTCGACAGTCTGTTTGCCGACATCGACGAAGATCACGTCCCGTGGCGATCCGCTGACGTCACCAACCCATCGGCAACCGTATCTGATGATCCACCGAGTGGATCGTCGATGTTGCTTCGTTATCTTGCGTCGGCTGTGGTGGGTGCAGCACTGCTGGGGATTGGCTGGACGCTGTGGCAGCAGTACGGCCCCGGTGGCGCTCCTGCCGTATCGGCAGACGCCGCGGGAACCGACCGTGACACATCGTCGGCGTCGAACGCGACGCCCGTGCTCGATGAAGGTGCATCCAGTGCGGATGGCACGGCTGCTGGCGGCACCAGCAGTCCGAGCCTCTACGAGCGTTTCCAGACGGAACTGAGTTCGCTCGAAACGCTCGTGGCCAATGGGCAGTTTGACGAGGCCGAGGCTGCACTCAAGGACATGGACAGAAGCGTATACGGCTACGGTGCCCCCGAATTCAAGGATCTGCAGGCGAGAATCGAAGCCCTGCGGTCGGGAGACACGACCGCGTTGGCAGCGCAAAACGAACGTAAGGCAGCGGAACAGCAGGCTGAAGAGGAGCGCCGGGCGGCAGAGCGTGCCGAAGCCGAGCGGCTTGCTGCCGAGCGTGCCGAAGCCGAACGCCAGGCGGCAGAACGAGCTGAAGCCGAGCGGCTTGCCGCCGAGCGTGCCGAAGCCGAACGCCAGGCGGCAGAGCGAGCCGAGGCCGAGCGGCTTGCCGCCGAGCAGGCCGAAGCCGAGCGCCGAGCGGCAGAACGAGCCGAGGCCGAACGGCTTGCCGCCGAGCAGGCCGAAGCCGAGCGCCAGGCGGCAGAGCGAGCCGAGGCCGAGCGGCTTGCCGCCGAGCAGGCCGAAGCCGAGCGCCAGGCGGCAGAGCGAACCGAGGCCGAGCGAGTTGCTACCGGGCAGACCGAGGACGAACGCCTCGCTGCCGAACAGGCGGAACTCGAACGTTTCATCGCCGAGCAGGCCGCTGTCGAACGTGCCGTCGCCGAGCGGGCTGCGCGGGCTGCCGAACGTGCCGCGGCAGAACGTGTCGCCGACGAACAGAACAACGAACAGAACAACGAACAGAACAACGATGAAAAACCGCCTGAGGCAGGTGAATCGACCGAATCTTCTGACCCCATCGACGATGCCGATGTCGAAGAAGTCTTCCGGCGCTTCACCATACTGAAGGACGCCATCGAGGCACGCGATATCGAAGCCGTGGTGCAGATTGTCGATACCGGCCCGAGGCGCGTTCAGCAGCTTCTGCAGTTGTTCAGTAACAGTTCGGCCATCAAGGCACGGGTCGGCAATGTCTCGATGGTGAACAGCGAAGGGCGCATATCCGGTGTCTTGCGTATTCAGAGCGTCACCGACCGCAACGGCAACCCGATTTCGGCCCCCGAGAGTCTGCAACGCATTACGTTGAACAGTCGGCGCGGTGACACCGGCTGGGCGCGGATCACCTGGTAGCGGTAGCGCGGACACTCTCCCGGAGCCAATCACGTCAAACTGAGGAAAAAAACGAGATGAAGAAAGGACTGCTGAAGCGTCTGGAATGTGCCGTGGTGGCGCTGGCCTACCTGGTCCTGACCTTTTCACCCGTGGGCTCGGCTGTGGCTCTGGCCCAGGGTGCCGACAGCGAAGCGCCTTCGATTCAGTTGCCCGAAGTCGAGGAGGGCGTGATCGGCGAGACTCAGGTCATTTCGGCCACGGTCAGTGACAACGATGAACTCGCGTCGGTCACGCTCTACTACCGCTCAGGTGCAGGCAAGGACTATCAGTCGATCGACATGACACCTATCGGCTCGACATCGATTCACTCCGCTTCCGTTCCGGGCAACGAAGCCACCGCCGACAGCCTGCAGTACTACATCGAGGCCGTTGACGTATCCGGCAATCGAACCCAGGAAGGATTCTCCTTCGACCCCCTGGTGCGCGTACTCAACGCCGACGGCAATCAGGTGGCCCAGGAACCCAAGGAAAGCACGCGTGGCAATCGTGGCAGAAAGATCCTCTATGGTGCCCTCGGCGTCCTCGTGCTCGGTGCTTTGGTGGCCGCCGCGAGTGATTCGGGCGGCTCGAGCGGCGGACCGGCAGCCGACGACCCCACCGACGTTCCCGTCAACATCGTGATCGATCCGCTCTGATACGGATAGCCCAGAGACAATACCCCATGCATTCGAGTTCCGTTTTCGGCAAGTCCCGTCGTACACTGGCGGCAACCATACTGGCCACTTTCGTGCTCACGGCCTGCAACGAGGGCAGTGACGGCGATGCTGCCGTTGCGCTGGGGCCGGATGGCGAAGGCAATCTGAGCTTCGCTGTACCTGAGCGCCTTCAACAGGCTCGTAACCTGAACCGCGAAGAATTGAATCTGACCGTCACGGTGGGTGACACTGCCTATGAGGTGGAGAAGAACGAGAATGGGCAGTATGTCCTTGAAGCGCGCTTGCCGCGCAACGCAACCACCGTCATTTCACTGAACTGGACAATCGATCTGGCGCAGGGGCGACTGGAGCTTGCCAAAGCGTCCAAGGACGTCTACGTGGCGCCTGATGATACGTCAAAGGATGTGCATTTCGATTACTTCAATACCAATCTGGATCAAGATCTTGACGCGTACTCCAACCTGCATGAACTCGAGGAAGGTACCGACCCCTTTGATCCGAGCAGCCCGGGCCAACCGCCTGCTCTGGTCAACTTCAACCTCGTCGCACAACTGCCGAGTGAACTCGGTTCGGCGCCGCCCAACGTGCTGGATGCGCTGGACGTCGTACTGCGGGTCAACGGCCAGGAACTCGAGGAAACACGCGACGGCAACAGCTGGCAGGCCATCACCGAAGTTGCAGCGGACAGCGAGCCCTTCATCGAAGTCGTCGTCTATGCCAACACCAACCGCCAGTTGAAGCTGGCGACGGCTGAAGTCACGACCCAGGTGGGTTCCGGCGGTGGTGGTTATTCCGTGAATGCCGGTAACTACTTCGACGACTACAACGCCGATGGTGACCAGTTGACCAACGTCGAGGAAATCGTTGACGGAACCAACCCGAACGATTCCGGCGACCCACCTGTGCCGCCCTGCGAACAGTCGCAGTTTCATCCCGATTGCGATATCGATACCGACGGCGATGGCAAGACCGACGCCCAGGAAACGGTTTCGGCCGATGCCGACGGCGATGGCCGACCGGACTACAACGAATCGACGCGCGTCGATGCTGATGGAGATGGCGTCAATGCCGAGTTGGATGCGAGAGAAGACGATCCCTGCATACCGCAAGAGAACAATGCAGCCTGCATCAACAATACAACGACGAGTGGCACCACGGGTACGACCACGAGCGGCACGGATACAGGCTCGACGACGAGTGGCACGGATACGGGCTCAACGACGAGCGGCACGGATACGGGTTCAACGACGAGCGGCACGGATACGGGTTCAACGACGAGTGGCACGGATACGGGCTCAACGACGAGTGGCACGGATACGGGCTCAACGACGAGTGGCACGGATACGGGCTCGACCACGAGCGGCACGGATACGGGCTCGACCACGAGTGGCACGGATACGGGCTCGACCACGAGCGGCACGGATACGGGCTCAACGACGAGCGACACGGATACGGGCTCAACGACGAGCGGCACGGACACGGGCACGACGACGAGCGGCACGGACACTGGCTCAACGACGAGTGGCACGGATACGGGCACGACGACGAGTGGCACGGACACGGGCACGACGACGAGTGGCACGGACACGGGCACGACGACGAGCGACACGGATACGGGCTCAACGACGAGTGGCACGGATACGGGTACGACGACGAGCGGCACGGATACGGGTACGGGTACGACCACGAGCGGCACGGATACGGGTACGGGTACGACCACGAGCGGCACGGATACGGGCACGACCACGAGCGGCACTCCACCCGTTCCGGATACAGGTACCTGACCCGCCACCGACTCCATGAAGGATGGTAAACGGCATCTGAGAGAGAACTGAAACGAGCAGGGTGTCTCGGACAGAGTGATGTCGTGAAGGCAAAGTGGGCCAATGGGATTGATTGGTCTGCAACATCGCACACTGCTGTTGATCGTCGGTGCGCTCGCTGTTGGTAGCGCGCTGACACGTATCGTTGCGCGTGTGAACCTGCCCGGTTTTCCTTTCGATGGTGACGTTACCGAGGCGCAGGACTCGGATTCGTCGATCGAGTTTCGCGAGTACACCAGCGAACGCTATGGGTTTTCGGTACTGGTTCCGGCCGATTGGCAGCGTATTCTGGCTGTCGAAGAAACCGATGACTCAGCGATCGTTCCCGAACCCGGCTTTGCCGTTGGTTTCGAAACACCGCGGACTGGTCCCGATGATCCCTTTTCCGACTACATACTGATCGAACTCCTGCCAGGCAAGGCTTCGGGCATGTTCAAGACCGATGGCAGATCCCGTGAAACCGTGTGGATCGATGGACATGAGGCATGGATGGAATCTCTCGTGGTCGATGCCGGTGTCGACAACCCCGCCGCGATCGATCTGCACGTTCGCCAGGCAAGGCTCGATGGACTTGGTTATACCATCTCTTTCTACGCCATTGCCGAGCGCGGCGAGGAGCACCGGCTCGATCATGCCTTCGAACTCATGCTCAGGAGCTTTCGCATGCATTCGCCACCGTTCTCCGTGGCAGCCGGCGATCTGCCGGCGCCACGGGGAGTGGTCGTGGTGTACGCAGTCTGATCAGAGCCCTTCGGGGTAACCTTCCGGCCACTGCTCACGAGTCGGACGATGGTTCGGTGAGCGGTTGCCCTCGTCGGCAAGCGGTATGTTGCTTGGCTGGTCGAACAGGAAGGGCTTGTCGTCATAGGGCGTGTTGCGCTGGTATACGCGAATGTAGTCGATGTCGTATTTACCCGGGAAAGGTGTGGTTTCGTCGGGCGAACCCGGCCACCAGCCGCCGATGGCCGTATTGGCGATGACATACATGTCCTGCCGAGACACCTTCGGGTCGTTGACGCGGTGTACCTCGTTGCCATCGACGAAGAAGATCAGCTGCCCCGGGCTCCAGTCAACCGCGAAGGTGTGGAAATCGGCGGTGTAGTCGATGCCCGGTGTGGGTTCGGACTTGGTCGAGCGAAGTTCGCCATTGGCATCGTAGTAGTGGTAGGTGTGATAGACAACGTCCTGGTTGTGACCGATGAACTCCATGATGTCGATCTCGGGCTTGTCTTCGACATAGTAGGCATTCAGCAGCCAGAAGGCGGGCCAGTATCCGCGACCGTGCGTCATCCTCGCACGAGTTTCCACATAGCCGTAGGTGAACTTGAAGGCGTCGTAGCTCGTGATCACGCCCGAGAGGTATTGCTGGCCGTTGGCCTTGTCCAGCAGGTGATCGGGGGTGCGAATCGAGTTGATGGTCAGATGCTCGCCATCGAAGCTGAAGGGGTTGTAGCCGAAATCGGGCTCGTTGTTGATGTCGACGTAGTGTTGCTCTTCGCTGTTGATGACAGTGTCGTCACCCCAGATGTAAGCCGTGTTCCACCTGGTGGTGTCGAGTGTCGTGTTCTGGAACTCATCCGCGAAGACCAGCGTGTAGTCGTCGAGGAAGTTGTCATCCATCGGCGTCAGGTTCGGGTTGGCAATGCCTGTGTCGTTGACACTGACGGTGAGTCCGGTAGCGATGTAGTAAAGCTTGTCAGAGTGATTGAAGGCCTGGATCTCGTAATAGTGGTCGCCGTCGTATACGTCCTTGTCCACGAACTCGTTGGTGAACACGCTGTCGATGAACTGCGCCTGCTTGTAGACGTTGTACCCCTTGGCGTCCGGGTCGGCTTCCCAGGTGACACGAATCGTCTTGCGGTCCTCCTGCTTGCCGCGGAATCCCGCCGTGGTCACCGAGTCGAACTCGGTGTAGTCGCCACTGGCGGTTGTGGTACCGGTATCAGTGCTGTTGTCCGCACCGGTATCCGTGTTGGTGGCTACGGTGGACTCGGTCTCGGGTGGAGAAACCACATCGAGTGTGCCGGTGCTGTCACCGTTTTCGGCGGGCTCCACCGGTTGTGATCCGGAGCTTTCTGATCCGGTCTGTGCCACTTCGGCCACGCTGTCAGTCGATGCCGTGTTGGTCTGTTCGGTATTGCCCTGCTCGGTATTGCCCTGCTCGGTATTGCCCTGCTCGGTATTGCCCTGTTCCGCGCCGCCGCCGCTTTCATTCGAGCCCGAGGAGGGTGTTTGCGTTACCGTATCCACGCTGTTGCTGCCCGAACTGCTGGAATCAGTTCCGGAACTGTCGGTGTTTTCGTCAGTACCACTTGCGGCGCCGATCGCCGGTTCTGCCGTGTTGTTGTCGGTCTCGGTCGACTCGGTAACCGTGCCGGTGTCGGTGGCGGCGATAGCCATCGCGTAGGCGATGGTCTGGTTGGTATTGTTGACAAGGGTGTTGGCGCCCAGCGAGGCGCTGGAGTCGAAATGTCCCTGCGATGTTTCTTTCCCTGTCGCAGGTAGGTCGGATCCGCCACTACAGCCTGCGAGTGTGGCGAGTAGCAAGACTTCGCCTGCGATGGCAGTCGGTACCGCCCTTGAACGTGAGATGAACATGGTGATGGTGAGTGCTCCCGATCTGTGTTCCGTGTCTCGAAACAACCGCTTTCATACAGGTGTTGTCGTGGATTTCAGGTCTGTTATCGGACCGATCGTCTGGCGCTTGACGAAATCCAGCCCAATTGCGTGACGCAGTTTTGATCGTGTCGTCTGGTCGATGGCATGTTTCCTGATTGGCTGAAAGCGATTGCCAAAATGGATCAGACCGACAATGTCTTTCAGGAAACACAAGGGCACCGTATCGCGGGCCGTGACAAAGCATGCCTTGCTGGCGGTTGGTGCGACTTCTGCTGCGCTGTTGCAGACCCCGGCCACGGCGGCTGCGGGTGATTGGACGGGCAGTTACTGGGCAGAAGGTCAGTGTTACTGCACCGAATCAATCGATCCTGCCGTGGCGGGGCGTATCGTGCCGACACCGGTTGGCGGCAAAACGGTGGCGCAGATCTGTCAGGAAATTGGCCGTGGTCCGGGTCTCGAACTCGAGGGCGAACGCTTCAACTTTCCTGCCTACCGCGATCCGCAGTGCGGTAACGGCCCCTTTGTGCCGGGAAGCGAACCGGACGCCTCCTGTGCCGGTACGCTTACCCTCGACGGCAGTGAATGCCAGCCGGCGCGCCCGGCCCGGGACCTTGCCGCCCTCTACGGCGTGGACAAGTCTGCGGCCGAGACTCGCCACACGACATCTTCCTGGGCGCTGATCACGCCATCGCTGGGTGCATCAAGAGCAGCGGACGACGCAAGTGCCGACGCAAGCGCCGACGTCAAGAGAGGCGCTCGTTCCAGGCAGACAGACGCCACGCCGGTGCGCCGTCCGGAGGTCAGCAAGGCGCCTGGAGGCAAGTCACTCCTTGCCACGGTGGCGAGTTCGGCCTTGAAGGCAGTGCATGTTTCCGACACCGATGGAAAAGCCAGTCACTCTGGAAAAGCCGGTAACTCATCCAGATCTCTGTCCATTGACGAGAATTTCACCGGCAAGCAGATCGTCATCGGTGGCCAGCGCTACCTGCAGGCGCATCCGGATGTGCCACCAACCGGTGGCAGGCCGGGAAGTCGAATTCTCGTGGACGACATCGTGTTCCTCAAGGACGATGGCAGCATCGATCCTGCCGATCTTTACAAGGGCTCGGAGGCGAGCACACCGACAACGAAACGGAAGGCTGCTGCCGAAAGGATTTCATCGCGGCAATCCGACACCGCTTCAAGTTCAGGCAAGACCGCTGCGTCGAAGGCAATACCGAGCCGTACGCGGTTGCCTCGGCAGACCGAATGGGAGGTGCGCTCGACTACCAGCCGAATGATCGATGCCGCGAAGGATGAGATGGTAGACGCCGATGGTAGCGACAAGCCTGATGAGCTGGCCGACGCCGATGTTGGCGACAAGCCTGATGGGCTGGTTGACGCCGATGGTAGCAGCAAGGCCGATGAACTGGCCGATGTCGACAGCATCGACAAGGCTGATGAGTTGGTCGACGCCGATGGTGGCGACAAGGCTGACGAACTGGCCGATGCCGACGGCAGCGACATGGCCGATGAATTGGCCGACGCCGAACCCTCGGTCGAGGACACGAGTGCAGCCGATGCGGACAAGCGTGCAAGAGGTGGTGTGTCGATCGCTTCGGCGCTGCGGCTTCCCGAGGGTGTGCGTCAGAGTTCGCGTGAGTTTTCGTATGTCGAGGCAATGCCGACGAGTTATGACTACGGTGGCAATGGTGTCGAAATCGAAGGCAGTGTCGGCAGCGAAGAGCGTTATCACTTTATCGGCCGCGCCGCGATCGTCAGTGACTACCAGGAAGTGATGCTTGGCGCCGGTTTTCACCTCACGCCGGTCAACGCCAGCCGAATGACTGCGGTGCTGACCGCCGGCATCGAGTACGGCAATTTCGAAATCTCGAACGAAGCCCTGACCACGGGCTCGATCGAATACAGCGACAGTGGTGCCTTTCTTGCGCTTTCGTCGCGCATGGTAATGAGCCCGCGCTTCGAATTGCAGGGTGGTGTCGGATACAGCAGCTTCTTCGAGGGCGACCTGACGGCCTTTGGTCGCGGTTCCTACCACCTCAATCGCCAGCTTGATTTCGTGTCCCGCTTCGAAGTGGGGGACAACGATTCGATCGGATTTGGCCTGAGATTCTATTACTGAGAATGACGATGAAAGCGAGCGAAGTGAAGATGGCCATGAATGCAATGACTCAAACACGTCTGTCTCTGGTGCTGTGCCTTGGCAGCCTTGTGATGGCCTGTGGCGAGAGCGACCTCGAGGCGCAGCACAAGCGCGAACTCTATGATGCGCTGGATGGCCAGACAGTGGGGCTCGGTTCGGCCAGACCTGATGGCGGATCGGCGACGGAAGCCGGCAGTGGCGAGGTGACAGATGCGGGTACAGACACCGACTCGGGTACGGGTATCGACGCGGGCACGGGTACCGACAGCGATTCCGAAACCGGCGGCAGCACCGGCAGTGTCGCAGGCGGCAATGTCGGTGGTGTCCCGGGCAACACGACAGATCCCCAACCCGGTATTGATCTTGCCGGCTACGAGCTTGTCTTCAGCGACGAGTTCCGGGGTGCAACGGTGGATGCCGGCAAGTGGAAGACGGCTTACGACTGGGGCGACAAGCATGTGGTGCTCGATCAGAAGCAGCATTACGCCGATACCCTGAACGACACGGGTTTCAGTCACGACCCCTTCGTCTTCGATGGCGAGACCTTGTCGATCGTCGCGCAGCCGACCACCGCAGCCGATGTCGAACGCGCCAATGGTCAGGCGTGGATTTCGGGTGTGTTGAGTTCAAGCGATCGTTTCGCAGCGACCTACGGTTACATCGAAGCGCGCGTGCGGGTCGAGGGCATCAGCGGTGCCTGGCCGTCGATCACGCTGCTTGCCGACGACACCGGTGGCAGGTTGCCCGAGCTTTACGTGTTCGAGTTCAACGGCGCACGCTCGGGCAGTGTCTTCCACAACTACAACTACCGCGACGCCGATGGCAACATGCGTACGGCCGGGCAGCGGGAAGTCAGGACGGGCGGATTCGCCAACGATTTTCACACCGTGGCGGCCAACTGGACGCCGGGTGAAATCACCTTCTACGTCGATGGCAAACCGACCTATCGCGTGGTGGGTGAGGATGTGGCTGCCGAAGACATGTACCTGACCCTGAGTCTTGCCGTGGGTGGCGTCTGGGTCGATCAGCCGAGTACGGAAGTCGCACCGATCAGTTTCGACATCGACTACATACGCTACTGGCAGAAGTAGCCGTGCGGCGCTATCGGCATTCGAGTATCACGAAGGCGGCCACGGTGTCGCCTTCGTCGCTCAGGCTGACGTGCAGCGCATCGATGCCGTGACGGCGGCAGAGGCAGGCGGCTTCACCGTCGGCATGCAGTTCAGGCCGTCCGAGCGCATCGTGGATGACGTAGAAGTCACTGAGCAGTACGCCCTGTCTTTCGCCCGTGCCGAGTGCCTTGACCGCCGCTTCCTTCACGGCGAAGCGTTTGGCGAGAAAACGCTCGGGGCGGTTGTGCCTCGTGTACTGCAGCCATTCCTCGGCGTGCAGAAAGCGACGCGCGAAGCGTTCGCCGAAACGCTCGTGCGCGCGGCGGATGCGGCTGATCGTGGTGAGATCGACGCCCGTGCCGTAGATCACCGGTAACGCGCCTCGCGCATCAGGCGCTTCATTTCCGACACGGCTTTCGGAAAGCCCGAAAAGAGGGCACGCGCGACGATGCCGTGACCGATGTTGAGTTCGTGCAGGGTCTCGATTTCGGCGATTGGCTGCACGTTGTGGTAGTTCAGCCCGTGTCCGGCATTCACGACGAGTCCGAGGCTGTAGGCAAGGTCGGCCGCCCGGCGAATGCGTTCGAGTTCGTCGCGCGCCTTCTCGGCCGGGGCCTTGCCGTTGGTGGCTTCGGCATAGGCACCGGTATGGAGTTCGACGACAGGTGCACCGACTCGTGCGGCGGTTTCGATCTGTGCCTCATCCGGATCGATGAAGAGCGACACCTGAATGCCTGCTGCGGCGAGCGGGGCAAGGTATTCGGTCAGTGCGTTCTGCTGCCCGATGACATCGAGCCCCCCTTCGGTGGTGAGTTCCTCGCGCTTCTCGGGCACGAGGCAGACATCGCGCGGCTTCGTGGCAAGCGCAATGCGGCACATCTCCTCGGTCGCTGCCATCTCGAGATTGAGCTTTGTCTGCAGGGCATCGCTGTAGCGCGCGATGTCGTGATCCTGAACGTGGCGGCGATCCTCGCGCAGGTGCATGGTGATGCTGTCGGCACCGTGCTGTTCGGCTTCGAGTGCGGCGAGCACGGGGTCGGGGTAACGCTCGCCACGCGCCTCGCGCACGGTGGCGACATGGTCAACATTGACGCCGAGGAAGATGGGTTGTTTCATGGGTGCGACTGTGTGGATTTGCGGCAACGGGCAACAAGCACAAGATAACTGAATTCGAGCGCCGTCACCGCGTCTCGCGCGACAGGCAGTCGCAGTCGTTTCCGGCTGCTGGCGTATCGGGCCTGCGAGAGTTGCGGCAACAGCCGGGATACACCGGCTCCTGCCGGTCTGTCGCGGTTGTCGGGCTGGTTGCCCTGTCGGAAGTCGAGAATCAGCAGTCGAGGCGAGTGATGGCCGATGCCCTGAAGCTGCAATCCGTTGATGCTCTGCCATTGCCAGGTGCCGTGCTGTCGGCAATGTATCAGCGTGCCTCTGGGCTGCCGTCGCCACTCGATGCCGGCGAGAGCCGCAAATGCCGGGATGGCCAGCAGCTGTGCCGGCAGAGGCAGTGGCGAGATGAGGATGGCAGACGCGGCGAGCGCGTGCAGCAGCAGCGAGCGCCAGCGCAGCCATGGCGATGCCTGGATCTGCAGGCGCAGGCAGCGTTCCAGCGGCAGTTCAGCCTGCGCGCCCCTGCAGGGTCTTCCCGATACGGGACACAAGTTCGGCATATCGATCCTCCTTGATCTTGCCGGTCAGGAGCCCGAAGAGTTCCGGGTCTTCCATGTCGATGAGTTCACGAAAGCGGATGCGTTCGTCCTCGCTCGCATCTGGGTAGCGTTCATCGAGCCAGGCCAGCAAAGCCTCGTCGAGCTCACGCATGCCGCGCCGGCAACGCCAGCGCAGCCGTGATACCTCGTGCTCGTTCGTATTGTCGTTCAATGCGCTCAGGTCGGTTCCTCGTGCTCGGTACGTTTCGGCGATGGCTCAGAGCGTCCGCTTGACCAGCATCGCCTTGGTTTCGGCGATGGCCTTTGCCGGGTTCAGGCCCTTCGGGCACACCTGGACGCAGTTCATGATGGTATGGCAGCGGTAGAGCTTGAAGGGGTCGTCGAGATTGTCGAGACGTTCGCCCGTGGCGTCGTCGCGGCTGTCGATGAGCCAGCGGTAGCTGGCAAGCAGCGCCGCGGGGCCGAGGTAGCGATCGGAGTTCCACCAGTAGCTCGGGCAGCTCGTGGAGCAGCAGGCGCAGAGGATGCACTCGTAGGCGCCATCGATCTTGTCGCGATCTTCAGGTGACTGCAGACGCTCGCGATCGGGTGGTGCCGGGGTGTCGGCCTTCAGCCAGGGCTCGATCGATGCGTACTGGGCGTAGAAGTTGGTGAGATCGGAAACGAGATCCTTGACGATCGGCTGGTGTGGCAGCGGATAGATGCTGATGTCGCCCTTGATATCGGCGATGGCTGTCGTGCAGGCAAGTCCGTTGATGCCGTCGATGTTCATCGCGCAGGAACCGCAGATGCCTTCACGGCAGGAGCGGCGGAAGGTCAGCGACGAATCGTGCTCGGACTTGATCTTGATGATGGCATCGAGAACCATCGGGCCGCAGTCGTCGACATCGATTTCGAAGGTGTCGACACGCGGGTTCTCGCCGGTGTCCGGGTCGTAGCGGTAGATCTTGAAGCGCCTGACGTTCTTCGCTCCGGCGGGCGCCTTGTGCACCTTGCCATTGGTACGGACGATGGAGTTGACGGGTAATGTGAATTCGGCCATGAGCTGAGTTCCCTGAATTTAGTAGACGCGCTTTTTCGGCGGGATGACTTCGGCGTCGTCGGAAAGCGTGTACATGTGCACGGGGCGGTAGTCGAGCGTTACCTCGCCCTTGGCATCGGCCCAGGAGAGGGTATGCTTCATCCAATCCTTGTCGTCGCGGTCGGGGTAGTCGTCGCGAGCGTGCGCGCCGCGGCTCTCGGGGCGGTTGATCGCGCCCTTGATGATCGTCTGCGCCTGTGAAAGCAGGTTCTCGAGTTCGAGGGTTTCGACAAGGTCGGTGTTCCAGATCAGGCTCTTGTCGGAAATTTCCACCTTCTCGAAGCTTGCGTAGATGTCATTCATCTTCTCGATGCCTGCTGCGAGGCTTTCCCCGGTGCGGAACACCGCGGCGTGCTTCTGCATCGTGCGTTGCATGTTGTTGCGCACCTCGGCCGTGCCCAGTTCGCCCTTGCGGTAACGGATCCTGTCGATGTGCTCGAGCGCGGGCTCGATGTCGGCGCGTTTGCCTTCTCGCTGCTTGGCGCCGGGTTCGATGAGTTCGCGAGCGCGCAGCGCCGCGGCACGCCCGAAGACGACGATGTCGAGGAGCGAATTGCTGCCGAGGCGGTTGGCGCCATGTACCGACACGCAGGCGGCTTCGCCGATGGCCATGAGCCCGGGCACCACGGTGTCGGGATCATCGCCCTTGAGCGTAACCACTTCGCCGTGATAGTTCGTCGGGATTCCACCCATATTGTAATGCACGGTAGGAATGACGGGAATCGGATCCTTGGTGACATCGACGCCGGCAAAGATCCTGGCCGATTCGCTGATGCCCGGCAGACGCTTCTCGATGACTTCGCTGCCGAGGTGCTGGAGGTTCAGGTAGATATGGTCGGCCTCGGGGCCAACGCCGCGACCGGCATTGATTTCCATGGTCATCGAACGGCTGACGACATCGCGCGAGGCAAGATCCTTGGCGTTGGGCGCATAGCGTTCCATGAAGCGCTCGCCGTCGCTGTTGGTGAGGTAGCCGCCTTCGCCGCGAACCCCTTCGGTAATGAGTACGCCCGCGCCGTAGATGCCGGTGGGGTGGAACTGCACGAATTCCATGTCCTGGAGCGGGAGACCGGCGCGCAGCACCATGGCGTTGCCGTCACCCGTGCAGGTGTGGGCGGAGGTGGCCGAGAAGAAGGTACGGCCGCAACCACCGGTTGCCAGCACCACGATCTGCGCATTGAAGCGGTGCAGGTCGCCCGTGGCAAGGTCGAGCGCCATGACACCTCTGCAGACGCCATCATCCATGATGAGATCGGTGGCGAAATATTCGATGTAGAATTCGGCCTGGTGTTTCAGTGACTGCTGATAGAGCGTGTGCAGGATGGCGTGACCGGTACGGTCGGCCGCGGCGCAGGTGCGTTGTGCGGTACCTTCGCCGAAGTGGGTGGTCATGCCGCCGAAGGGGCGCTGGTAGATCCGGCCTTCCTCGGTGCGCGAGAAGGGCACGCCGAAGTGCTCGAGTTCGATGACGGCGGGCACGGCCTCGCGGCACATGTATTCGATGGCATCCTGGTCGCCGAGCCAGTCGGAGCCCTTGACGGTGTCGTACATGTGCCAGCTCCAGTGGTCGTCGCCCATGTTGCCGAGCGAGGCACTCATGCCACCTTGCGCCGCTACCGTGTGCGAGCGCGTCGGGAATACCTTGGTGACACAGGCCGTCGACAGCCCTTCGGCAGCCATGCCGAGGGTGGCGCGCAGTCCGGCACCACCGGCGCCGACGATGACCACGTCGTAGGTGTGGTCGATGACCTTGTAGGCATCAGTCATGTTGCTGGTCTTCCTGGAAAAGCGGTTTCGTCGAGAATCGGTTTGTCATGCATCGGCAGGGCGTCATGCAGCCGCAGGGCGTCGTGCGTCGGTTTCGGGCAGGCTTGTTGGGTGTGCGCGGGTTCCCGGGCGCGATTCAGGCGCCACTGGCAATGATGCGCACTACCCCGAGCACACCGACGACACAGAACAGTGCGGAAAGAAAGGTGACGCCGATGATCATGGTGGTGCGCCTGGCGTGGTCGCTGACATAGTCTTCGATCACCACCTGCAGCCCGAGCTTCATGTGATAGAAGCCGGCGATGAACACGAGTACCATCATGGCGGCGTTGAAGGGGTTGCGGAGCCAGTGCTGAATGGCTTCGTGATCCATGTTCGGGAGCAATGCCACCGAGAAGTTGAGCCAGATGACCAGTGGTATCAGGGCAAGCGACGTCAGGCGCTGCATCCAGAAATGGCCAGTGCCCGATTTCGAGGCGCCATGGCCCTTGACCTTGGAGAGGGGAGTGCGGAGTTCCGTCATGATGCAAGTGCCACGATCCAGGTTACGAGAGAGAGTGCAGCGGCAACGGCGAGCGTGATCTTGCCGGTGCGCTGGGCCGTTTCGTATTCGAAGCCTCGCCCGATATCCCAGAAGAGATGCCGGATGCCGTTGCACAGATGGTAATAAAGCGTGAAGGTGAAGCCGAACAGCATCAGTGAACCGAGCCAGCTGTTGGCGATGCTCACCACGAAGGAGTAGGTTTCGGGTGAGCCGGCGGCAGCGCCGACGAGCAGTGCGAGCAGCGACAGGGCCAGCGAATTGACCACACCGGTGCCGCGGTGCAGTACCGAGAGTGTGGCGGTGAACGGCAGCTTGTAGTGCTGTAGGTGCGGCGATAGTGGGCGGTTGTCGGTGCGCATGGTGTCACTACTCATGATGTTGGGTCCGCGAGTGTGGTGAAATACGGGTTCGAATGTCGGGGTGCCTTTTCAGAAATCGCTGACTCGACCCTTGCGTTCCCAGTCGCCGTAGCGGGTGGGTTCCGGGCCGGTGGGGCCGCCATGCTCGGTCGGACGCTCTGCCGGCAGATCATGACCGGGAGCTTTGGCATCTTCCGCGACGTGTTCGACGGAACCTGCACGGGAATCCCCTGATTTGCTGGTTTCGGGCGTCTTTTTCGACGCGTTCGGCGCATTCTCCGACAGAGATTCGTCGTGTGCGGACTGGTCTGAACTGGGTGTGTCTGTAGCCATCGCATGGCATCATAGCAAGCGCCTCGGGCGGATTGAACCCTCCGAGAGAAAAAGACCTTACTTTTTTCATGGTTTCGACTTTCGATGAACTCGAACATTGCCGAATCCGGCTGGCTGGCACCGCTGCCCGACCTTGCCGTCATCGATGCAGGCGGTCAGGATGCTGCCGATTTTCTGCAGGCGCAGTTCTGCAATGACGTCGCTGCCGTCGATGTCTCACGGGCACAGTTCAACGGTTACTGCAGTCCCAAGGGTCGCCTGCTCGCGCTCATGCATGTCGTCGCGCTGCCAGGTGGCGGCTATCGTCTGGTACTGCCGCGTTCGATCGCCGAGGGCTTTCTGAAACGCCTGTCGATGTTCGTGCTGCGCGCCGACGTCGTGCTGTCGATGGCCGAAGAATCCTCCGTCGTGGGCCTGTTTCAACCGCTCGACGAAACTGCGGATGCAGCATCGGTGCCAGCCCCCGTGCCGCTGCCGGCAACACCGATGGCCGTGGTGCAGGAGCTCGAGGGTGCGGAACAGCCCCGCCGTCAGACACTGCGGCTTCGCAACAGTGAACTCGATGATCTGCCTCTGGCCCGCTACCTGAGCATCGCCAGCCAGGATGTCAATGCGGCGCTGCTCGACGGGGCGGCTCGCGAATCGTCATTGGCGGTGCTTGATCCCGCACGGGCGAGCGCTCGCCTGCGGCTGTCGGACATCAACGCCGGTGTGCCCGTGATCCTGCCTGCCACCCTCGAACGCTTCGTGCCGCAGATGGTCAATCTCGACGCCATCGATGGACTGAGTTTCAGAAAGGGTTGTTACCCGGGGCAGGAAATCGTGGCACGTATGCAGTACCTCGGCAAGCAGAAGCGACATGCCTACCGGTTCGTGTCGCGCGATGCGGTTGCCGAGGACGCGGTGCCGTTGCCGGGTGATTCGTTGCACACCGTCGACGGCACTGCCGCTGCCGAAGTCATCGATGCCGAGCGGGATGGTGCAGGCCGGCTCGCGGTATTTGCCGTGGTACGCGAGGTGCAGGGCGAGGATGACGAGATATCCCTGCCCGAACTCGTGCTTGCGGGTGCGCCGCTGCTGTCCGCGCCTCTGCCGTACGCAGTACCGGCCGCGAAGGCATCAGGCCGTGCTCGTTCGGCTGCCGCGGACAACGCCTGAGCGAGCTTGATGGCGGCACATGAGTGAGTCGTCGGAAAACAGCGAACACAGAGCGGTCGCCGGACTCATCGATTTTGCCGCGGCGGTACTGGCACTCGGCAACGTGCGCCGCCCGGTTCGGCGCATGCGTTCACTCGGCGATATCTGCATCGCCGAGCCCGAACTTGTCGGACTTCCCGGCGTCAGGCTGGCTGAATCTCCGGTGGATGATCAGCCCTGGCTCACGCTCGAACGGCTCGAGCCGAATCCGCCGCCAGCGCTCGGCGCCGGTCCGCGCAACTGGATCGAGGGCGATCTCGACGATCCCGAGAGTGAGCCCACGCTGATTCCGAGGCGTCTGGTGAAGGTCGCGATCGAAACCGCGTCGGATCTCGTCGAGGGTGAACTGCTGGCGTTCGATGCCGTGCATGCCCTGGAACGTCACGATACGGAGGTCACGGTCGAACTCGAACTCGAACGCCTCGTGCTCTGGCGCGCCGCGCTCGTGCGCTATCTCGAGGATCACTGGCGCCCCTGGGCCGAGGTGGAACGACTGCGGCGGCGTACCGTCGGCATCTATCGTGAGCTCTTTCGTCTGTACACGCATCTGCAGGGAGGCGAGGAGGCGCAGACCGAATTCGTCTGGGGTTTCGGCGTGGTGCGTGCGGGCAAGGGGGCCGGTCTTGTCGAAATGCCGCTCATGCAACAGGCCGTGGAGCTTGCGCTGGTCGATGAGAGCGGCGTGATCGAGGTGCGCCCCCGGAATGTACCGCCCGTGCTCGTGCTTGACATGCTCGAGCCGCTCGAACTGCCCGGATACTCCCGCGCGCGTGAATCCCTCATGCTGGATTTCGAGCGCTGGTTGCGCGCAGCCGAAGATGGTGCCGTGGGCGGAAGCGAGTCCGTGGACGCGGGCGGAGCTGTTGGCAAAGGGGGTGTTGAAAGCGGTGTTGAAAGCGGCGTTGAGGGCGGTGTTGCGGGCGGTGGCGGTGCCTCGGTCGCAAGCGGGTTCCCCGGTGAGGCGTTTCTCTCGCCGGGTTCATCGGCGCCCTGGCTCGCCTGCCTCGATGTCATCGCCCATCGACTCAGCGCCGATGCGCGCACGCTCGGGAGAGACGAAGGCGAGATGCCCGCGGCCTGGCCGAGTGCTTCGGGCGAACTCGAGATCGTGGCCTCCTGGGCGCTCTTCGACCGCGCCCGCCGCAGCGACTATCTCGAGAAGAACCTCGCCGAACTGAAGGCACATCTTGCCGAGCAGGACGCCAGCCACTGGCCCGAATCGCTGCTCGGTCTCGTGCGTGAACCCCGTGGCCCTGTGGCGAACGCATCCACGGCAGACAGCGTCGGGCTGCCTCCGCTGCTCGCCGGTGATCTCGAGCCCGAACTCGCGGCACCCGGCGCCACTGACGGGCAAGGCGATGATGCCGCGACGCGCGAGGATGGTGCGGCGAAGGAGAGTGGTGCTGCGGGCGAGCGGCGTTATCTCTTTCCGTTGCCGAGCAACGAGGACCAGCGCGCCATTCTCGACATGCTCGAGCAGGCCGCCGTGGTACCCGTGACCGGCCCGCCCGGCACGGGCAAGACCCACACCATTGCCAACATCGTCGCCCACTGCATGGCCACGGGGCTGCGGGTGCTCGTGACCGCGCCGACGGCCGAGGCGATCGTGGCGGTGCGCGAGAAGCTGCCTGTGGAACTCGCCGATCTCGTGGTCGCCGCGGTCGGTTCCGATCGCGACAGCAACCGGCAGATGGAAGGTGCGCTCGAACGCCTGGCAGATCGCGTGCAGGCGCTCGACGCGCGCAAGCTCGAGGGCGAAGTGCGGCGGCTGGAGGCACGTCATGCCGAACTCGAGCGCGTCATGACCAACTGCCGTCGCGAACTCGAATCGCTGGCACGCGCCAATCTCGAACCACTCGATTACCGAGGTGACAAGCTGCCGGTGATGCTGCTGAGCGAGCGTCTCGATGATGAACGCGAACGTCACGCATGGTTCGATGACCGCCCCGTACACGAACCGCCGCAGGCACTGCAGCGTGAACTGCCCGCACTCGCCGAAGCCCTGGCCAGGCACGCAGACGATCGGCTCTGGTTCGGTCGTGCCATTCCCGATGCCGCGAGCATTCCCGCAGCACGCAGCCTTCTCGATACGGTTGCGGCACGCCGGCGACAACGAGCGGAGATGCTTGACGTCCGCGACTACCCACCTATTGCCATCAACGGCGCAGCCGAATGGGACAGGGTACGGGAGCTTGCTGTC
Source organism: Gammaproteobacteria bacterium (assembly GCA_002746645.1). Lineage (GTDB taxonomy): Bacteria > Pseudomonadota > Gammaproteobacteria > Granulosicoccales > Granulosicoccaceae > Granulosicoccus. Next base: position 25,448 of record PDPU01000032.1, read on the forward strand.
AGGCTCGAGAGTCGCGACAAGGAAATACAGGCATGGCCCCAATGGTCAAGGTGCTGCCTGCTTGCGGCGGTCGAGCGAGGTGGTGTCTCGGCGCCGATGGCAGAAATGCTCGATGCGCTTGTGGCGGCAGCGAGTGACCACGCGGTACTCGAGGGTAGCGCCGCTGTTCTTCCTGCAGCGGTCGATGATCCCACCGCTTTCCGCATGGCGGTGCAGCGCGCCGCTGCCGGCAAGGCGCCGCTCGGATGCTGGCAGCGGCTCTTCGCCGGCAAGCTGAAATCGGCGCTGGCCGAACTTCGCCTGGATGGCAAGGCGCCGACGTCGGCAGCCGAGTGGCAAGGCGTCGCGCAGTGGCTGAGCTTTCGCGACAAGCTCGCCGAGCGCCAGCGGCAATGGCGCGAATTCGACGCCAGGCTGCGGACCGCTGTCGGTACCGGTCTCGAACCACCAGGCTTGTCCGACGATGCAGGCGTCGCCGTGAACTCGCTGCTGCAGGCGGGCAGACTTGCCGCACGCATTCGTGAACTCATCGCCGCAAGTGCGCGCGACCTCAGGGTGCTCGACGGCTTCTTTCCGCTGGGCGTTTCCCTTGATACAGAAATCAATAACAGTATTTCCAGCAGCAGTGCATCCGGGGATGTGCCGGACAATTCCACGTATGGCGTGTCGGACGGCTCATCGAGCGGTGCATCGAGCGGTGCATCGAGCGGTGCATCGAGCGGTGCATCGAGCGGTGCATCGAGCGGTGCTGCAGGCAGCGGTGTTCCATCGCTGCTGGCCAGCGGCAGCCTTGCGCCACTCTGGAAACCGCTGCGGGCGCATCTTCAGGAAGCTGGCGGTGCCCGGGGAGTTGGTAGGGCGGCAGCCACAGCCGGCGACGCCGCCGACGAGCTCGACGCGCTGCTCGCCGGGTTCCCCGAAGCGTGTTCTGCAACCGCCGTGGTGGATGAACATGACCGCGTAGCGGACATGACGCAGACGCAGACGCAGACGCAGACACTGCCGGTCATGCTGCGCGAATTGCGCGCACTCATCGACGACGACAAGGCTGACCTGAGCGACATCGTCACGCGACGCACCGCCATCAGCGCGGAGTTGCAGCGCCTCGAAACCCGTGCCGTGGCGTTTGCCGACATCGAGCGTCAACTGCAGGGTCTTGCGCGTGCCGGTGCCCCGTTGTGGGCCGAACGCCTGCGTGCAGGTCCGGCACGTGCCGCCGAACTCATACCCGCGAACGAGCGCTGCAAGTCGGCCTGGCAATGGGCACTGGCGCGGCGGCGGGTGGACGCGATTTCCGCACTCGGCAACGGCGACGTACAACGCGCAAGGCTTGCCGACGCAGCGGCCGAATCACGCCGCGTGCTCGAAGCCCTGATTCGTGAGCGCACGCAGCTTCGCCTCAAGCAGCGGACCGACCCGAAGGTGCAGCGCGCCTTGCTGCGTTTCGGCAACGCCGTGCGTCAGTTCGGCAAGGGCACCGGCAAGAGCGCCGCGCGCTGGCAGCGCGAGATGAAACAGGCAGCGCGCGACGCGGCCGCCGCGGTTCCTGTGTGGATCATGCCCGAGTACCGCGTGGCCGAACAGATAGCGGCATTGCCGGCAAGTTTCGATCTTGTCATTCTCGACGAGGCCTCGCAGTGCGACATCACCGCGATCGCCTTGCTCGCGCGCGGGCAGCGCTGTCTCGTTGTCGGTGATGAAAAGCAGGTCAGCCCGAGCGGAGTGGGTATCAGTGTGGAGCAGGTCGACTCGCTGCGTTTTCGCCATCTTGGCGACCTCGAACACGCTCAGAGCATCGATCACAAGAGTTCGATCTTCACGCTGACCCAGCAGCGCTTCACCGAGGCAAGCCTGATGCTGCGCGAGCACTTCCGCTCGGTCGAAGCCATCATCGCGTTCTCGGCGCGCTTCTACGAAAGCCGCCTGATTCCCCTGCGCGTGCCGAAGGCTTCCGAGCGCATCGATCCGCCACTCGTCGACGTGCACGTGAAGCACATTCGCGAGAGCGATCGACAGGGCAAGGTCAATCTTGCCGAAGTGAACTTCATTGTCGCGGAAATCGCCGCGCTCGCCGCCGATGCGCGCTTTGCCGGGCGCAGTATCGGCGTCATTTCGCTGATCGGGCGCGAGCAGGCCGATGCCATCGAGCGGGCGATTCTCGATCATGCCGAGCTTGGCCCCGATGCCATATCCACGCATCGCATCCTCTGTGGCGACAGCCGCAGCATGCAGGGGCAGGAGCGCGACATCGTGTTCCTGTCGATGGTGGCGACGCCCGCGAGTGTACGTTCGCAGAGCAGCGAGGACTTCGTGCAGCGGGTGAACGTTGCCATGAGCCGCGCGCGCGATCGGTTGTATCTCGTGCGTTCGGTGGCCCTGAACGATCTGAAGCCAGGGGACCTCAAGCGTGCGATTCTCGAGCACTTCGAGAACCCGCTGCCCGATGCGGCACCGCGCGCCCACGGCGATGTGCTCGCCGCGTGTGAATCCGGTTTCGAACGAGAAGTCTGCGAAAAGCTTCTCACGCTCGGTTACCGTGTGGATTCTCAGGTCAGAGCCGGGCCTTTCCGCATCGATCTCGTTGTCGAGGGTGACGATGACCGGCGCCTTGCCATCGAACTCGATGGAGATGCATGGCATGGCCCCGACCGCTGGTTGCAGGACATGTCGCGCCAGGCCATGCTGGAGCGTGCCGGCTGGACCTTCTGGCGCGTCTTCGGCAGCCAGTGGTGTGCTGACCCCGAAGCGCGCCTCGCTGACCTTGTCGCCACGCTCGATGCCATGGGCATCGCGCCCATCGGCAACAGCGCACGCGAGCACGCCAGCGTCGAATGCCGGGCTGTCGAACGCGACGAGCTGTTTTCGGTGTCGCCGGGTACCGGTAACGATGCGGTTTCGTTTTCCGCAGTCGCGAATGAGAACGGGCTAGAATCCGAGCCTTGATATCTGCAAGGGAGGTTGCCGAGGGTGACAGTCAACAATGAGCCGCTTTCGCCCGAAGTGGCGAGCCTTGCCGATGTGGCGTTCTTCAGTGCGTTTCCCGAGGGTGCACTGGCAACACTGATCAAGGGTGCAAGTCGCAGGAAGTACAAGAAGCACGCGCACATCGTGGTTGCGGGGGAACCCAGCCATACCGTTTACGTGCTGCTCGAGGGCAGCGTGCAGGTGTTCATGGACGATGACGAGGGTGAGGAATTCGTGCTCGACACCTTCGGCCCGGGCGACTGTTTCGGTGAACTCGGCGTGCTCGATGGCCAGGAACGCAGCGCCAACATCATGGCGCTCGACGAATGCGACTGTCTGCTGATCCCGGCCGGGGCGTTGCGCGAGCAACTCGATTCCGATCCGGCAGTGCGCGATTCGATCATCCGCGGGCTCGTGGCACGTGTGCGCGTGCTCACCGAGGATGTCGGCAGTCTCGCACTGCTCGATGTCTATGGTCGTGTAGTGCGCATTCTCCAGAACTCGGCCGAACCCGATGCCGACGGCAAGCCGACGATCCTGCGCATGACGCATCAGGATCTTGCCAAGCGCGTCGGTTCAAGCCGCGAGATGGTCAGCCGCATCATGAAGGAACTCCGCAAGGGTGGTTACATCAGCAACGACCGGCAGGTGATCCGGCTCGAGAAAGTGCTGCCGAAGCGCTGGTGATCGAATCGGTATGGAAACCGTGAACAGGCGCAGCGAAGTCAAGGTCATCCTGTTTGCCGATCTGGTCGACAGTACACCGCTGTATCAGCGCGAAGGTGACGAAAGTGCCTTCGATCTGGTGCGCGAGAGCCTTGCGCTGATGCGCCGCGAAATCGAGTCTCATCGCGGCGAGTTGTTGCGCACCGTGGGCGATTCCGTACTGGCAAGTTTTACGGATTCTGACGACGCCATCGAAGCCGCCGTCGGCATTCAGAGCGTGCATCGACAGCACAAGCTCACCGCGCGGGTCGGCTTTCACCGCGGCGAGGTCATTCCCGATCAGGGCGATGTCTACGGCAGCGCCGTGAACCTTGCCGCACGCGTTGCCGGCTTTGCCAAGGGTGGCGAGATCTGTGCCACCCACCCGGCGATCGAAGCCTTGTCGAACCGTTACCGGAGAAGCGCAGTGCTGATCGATCGCATCAACCTCAAGGGCATGAGCCAGCCACACCGCATCTATCGCTATCAGTGGGCCGATGCCGAGCCCGCCACGGTGGTGCATGCCTCGTCTGCTGCGATGCTGCGATCGGCGCGCGAGCCGACGCTCGAACTGCTCATCGACGAACGGTCGCGGTTGCACCGCGCCGATGGCGGTTGCTTCACGATCGGCCGAGCCGATGACAGTTCGCTGATGCTCGCGCACGATGCGAGTTCACGACACCATGCCTCGATCGAGTACATCCGCGGACGTTACGTGATCCGCGACACCAGTACCAACGGTACCTGCATTCAGATCGCGGAACGGCCACTCATTCACCTTCGGCGCGAGGAAATGGCGCTCGAAGGTGCTGGTGAGATCGGTTTTGGTTGGGTGCCGGGGGAGGTCGGCGCGCCGCGTATCCACTATCGGGTATCGAAGGACGACGTGCCGTTGTTCGGATAGGGTACGCCACCGAAAGGATGCATGATCGACGCGGGTGCCGGGCTCTGAGCCTGATGTCTCGATGCTCGAACTTCGGCGCTTGAACTCAGGGTTCGAGACTTGAACTCAGGGTTCCAGAATCGCCGTTGCCATGTACGAGGGGTTCTTCCAGGTCATGTCGAAGTAATCCAGACCTGAACCGGCAATGGATGGGTGCCACCAGCCCCATTTCTCGTCGCGCTCACCACCATCGTTGTCGATGTTCATGTGGATGTCGAACCCGAAGGGACGGCCTACCTCGATATCGAAACTCGTCAGCGGCAGCTTGAATTCCCAGGTGTGTTTTTCATCGCCACAGTCACAGGTGTGAAACGCGAACGAGCCGGGCCGCAAGGCATTGTAGCCCTTGACGAAGTAGCTGTTGTTGCTGACCGTGTTGACGCTGCTTTCCAGCAGCGGCACGATGATCTGATAGTCGTTGATGCCGTCGTAGCTCTGGTTCTTGCTGTTGTCGCCGTCGATGTAGATATCCACCGAGTCATCCTGCCAGGGATCGACTGAATCCCGATAGGTTGTCGAGGTGCTGCCACTTTCGCCGATCACGAAGATGTACAGGCTTTCGCCGTCATGCAAGGCAAACCAGCGAAAGCCGCTGTTGCCGTCGCTGCGCGTCGGGTTCACACCGGCATCCTGCATGAGGTTGTCGATCAGCAGCGAGTTGCCGTCGACGTCGGAAAAACGTGCGTTTTCCCAGATCGGATCGTAATTGCCATCGATGCTGGGTGCATTGGTCGGATCGATGCGCGGGATCGACACGTCGGGGTCGGTCGGCACGCTGCCGCTGTCGTTGGGGTCGCTGCCCGCACGACGCTCGACCAGGTTCCAGAAGCCGTCGTTGTCGTAGTCGAAGGCAGCGCCTTCGGTGGTGTACTCGGTGGCACCGATGCTGATGGTCTGATGGTCGTTGACGGGGAACTCGCGTCGTGCGCCTGCCAGCGGCAGATTGTAGTTCACGGCTGCACCTTCACTGATGCGCTCGTACCAGATGAGGTCGAGTTCGTAGATCGCTCCGCGAGCGACCGAGGTTCTGATGTCGAGTGTGTCGTCTACCGCATAGCTCGTGGTTTCCCCGTTGATGGTGACATCCACGTACAGCGCCGAGCGATCCACCGCGCGGGCGTCGCGCAGGTCTTCGGGAGTGGCCACGGATATCACGGGTTCGTTCACTCGTGTATCGGAACCATCGCAGGCGGACAGCATCGCAGCGGCACACAGCGCAGACAGGCACCAGCGGCGTCGGTTCGTGGTCACGATTGCGATCGGGGATGCGATCCGGGGAGCATGCATCATTCTCGGCAGGCTTGTGGGTAAGCGGATGGTGATCAAGGCGCGCTGCGACCAGGTCGTCGGCTGTCGTCCGGCATGTTACATGATTGACCAGAACGCGTCCTTCTGCGTTTCGATACCATGAAAGTGACGCGATTGTCATGACCATTGCCCCGGATACCGGCGAGTGGAGCGGCAAGGCACTGCCATCACTTACAATGAGTACCATGAACGTGGCCGATTGCGCAATGCAGTTACCTGCCGGCACGTGCCTCGGCGTGTACGAGGTGCGTCGCCTGCTCGGTCAGGGTGGTTTCGGCGTGACCTATCTCGGGTTCGATACCTCGCTCGAGATGCCCGTGGCCATCAAGGAATATCTGCCCGAGCACATTGCAGTGCGCGCCGCCGACATGACGGTGCGCCCGCTGGCCGACAAGCACCGCGATGCCTTTCGCTGGGGCCTCTCCCGCTTTGCGCGCGAGGCACGCACGCTGGCGAAGTTCAAGCACCCCAACATCGTGCGTGTGCTGTCGGTGTTCGAGGCCAACAACACGGCCTACATGGTCATGGAGTACGAACAGGGTCATGATCTCAAGCACCTGTTCGAGTTTCCCGAGTGGCGCAGCGAAGTGGCGCTCCGAGGCATCATCGGCCCGATCATCAACGGCCTCGCCGAGGTGCATCGTCTCGGATACATTCACCGCGACATCAAGCCGGCCAACATCCTCGTGCGTGACAATGGCACACCGGTGCTGCTCGATTTCGGTTCGGCACGCATGGCCACGGGCGTCCACACTCGGGCACTGACCGCACTGATCACCGTTGGCTATGCACCACTCGAACAGTACAACGACGCCGGCGATGCCCATCAGGGCCCATGGTCCGACATCTACGCTCTCGGTGCCGTGCTCTACTACGCGATCACCGGCGAAGCGCCGGTGGATTCGACGCTGCGCGGTTCGGCACTGTTGAATGACAAGCCCGATCCGATCACGCCGCTCGCCTCGCTCGACACGCCCTACTACAGTCCGGCCTTCTGCGAGGCGATCGACTGGGCTCTGTCGTTCAAGGTGGCGGAACGGCCCCAGACCCTTGCCGAGTGGGCCGAGCGCCTGTTGTCCGAAGGCAAGACCGAAGCCGTCGGCATGCCGGCGCCGCCTTCACGCTCGCGCCAGCCAACCACCACGCGACCAGCGGCACACGATCCGTCGCTGTCGGCGATTCCCGGGCGCATGACACGCATCACGGCCGAGCATCCGGGAAGCGAAGCCACGCGCGCGGCCAACACCCTGGAGCTTTCGCTGTCGACAGCCTCCTCGCCGGCGCCGGTTGAAACGAGCAAGACCGACACGGTTACCGAGACTGGCCCGGCAATTGCGTTCGTGAAGTCGCTGCGCCGACGACCGAGCCTTGCCCGACTGTCTGGCTTCACGTCGCTCATGCTGCTTCCCGTGGCAGTCGCACTCTGGCAGCAGGGTGTGTTCGAACGTGTGGCTGCGTCGTTCTCGAACGTCGACGATGCCGTACCGGTTGACGTGGCCGGGCAGGAAAACGAGCCCACCCCGCCGCAGAGTGCCGCGGCCAACCCGGTCACCGAACCGTCCGGCGACACCTCCACGCCCGAGGCCATGGTCGCGCGCGAACAACGACGTAGCGATGAAGAGTCCCGCCGCCGGCGTCTGGCCGAACTCGAACAGCGCCTTGCCGCTGCCGAGGAAGAGAACCGGCGGCTCGAGGAGCTGCGTCAGCAGCGCCTCGAAGCCAGCCGCCTTGCCGCTCAGGAGCTCGAAAGGCTCGAGCAGCAGGCGGCAGCGGCGCGGCTCGAAAACGAGGCGCGAGCCGAGCAGGAACGCCTCGCCGAAGCCCAGCGGGTCGCGGAGGAAAAGGCTCTTGCCCGACGTCGTGCGAACGAGAAGGCGCGCAAGGCCCATGCCGAGCAGGCGCGCCTCGAAGCCGAAGCCGAAGCCCTGCGTCAAGCCACGACGCAGGCACCCATCGACAGCAGCCTGCCCATCACCAACAACGACATGGCCGCCGTGTTCAAGCGCTTCAGCGGGCTGGAGCAGGCCATCATCGACAAGGACATGGCCGCCGTCCGCGAACTCACCGTCGAATCGCCACGCAACAACGCCTACTTCGCCTATCTCTTTGGTAACTATGAAAGCATCGAGGCCTCCATCGACAGTTCGATGCGTGCCAGTCGACGCGATCAGAGCATCAGTACCACGCTCACGATCAAGCGGATGCTGCGCAGCAATGGCGACATCGCACTGCCGTCCGACGAGTTCGCACGCATTCCCTTGAAGTCGGTGCGCCGGGGAGAATGGTCGAGAATCCACTGGTGAGGGTATGATGCGCGGCATGAATGCCATATCCGCGACGCGAAAGACCGTCATCTCCCTGCTGGCGTTGGCTCTGGCACTGTTCGCCAGCTGGGCGCCCGTGGTGCAGGCGCAGTCCGATTTCGGCGACTTCGAAGCCCCATCCATCGAGCACGACGAAGACACGCGCGGCAGGCGCGGGGCAGTCGAGAACTTCATCGCCAGGGTGACCGACAACGAGCGGCTGGCATCGGTGCATCTCTACTACCGCTACAACGGCGAACAAGTCCCCGATGCCGACTACATCGAAGTCGACATGCAGCCGATCAAGGGCAGTGACTTCCACTCCGCCGACATCGACACGAGCGACGCGGCTGACGAAGCATCGGTCATCGAGTATTACATTCGCGCCGAGGACGTATCGGGCAACGTCGTGTTGAAGGGCTTCGCCTTCCGTCCGCTCGAGCGGATCCTGGACGACCCGACGGTGCCGGTCGACGATGCGCTGGTCACGGAAGCGGCTGACACGTCGGTTGACACGTCGGGTGGCAAGCTCAACTGGTGGCTCGTCGGGCTGGGGGTTCTGGCCGTTGGCGGCCTTGCCGCTGTGGCCGCGGATGGCGGTGGCAGTTCCGACTGCAACCCCTGCGTCGTCACGCTCGACATCGAACCGCCACGCTGACGCCGCCGCTCGGTGCCGTCACCGCCGCTCAGTACAAGCCACCGCCGCTCAGTAAGTCACCGCCGCGCAGTAAGTCACCGCCGCGCAGTAAGTCACCGCAGCAGGAACAGCGTCAGCCCCGGAAACAGCACCAGAATGATCGTGCGTACGATGTCGCTGATCACGAAGGGCGTGACCGCGCGATAGGTGTCGATGATGCGCGTGTCGTCATCCATCGAATTGATCACGAAGAGATTCATGCCCACAGGCGGCGTGATCAGCCCGACCTCCACCACGATGAGCACGAGGATGCCGAACCAGATGGCGGTTTCCTCGGGCGTCAGGCCATAGTCGAGCGACGAAACGATCGGGAAGAAGATCGGAATCGTCAACAGCACCATCGAGAGACTGTCCATGATGCAGCCAAGCGCGAGATACATCACGAGGATCAGCGCCAGCACCAGCCAGGGGTTGAAGCCCTGTTCGAGAATGAAACCCGAGAGTTCCTGCGGCACCTGAGTGAGTGCGAGGAAGGCGTTGTAGAAGCCGGCGCCGAGCACGATCAGGAAGATCATCCCCGTGTTGCCGGCCGTGACGAGAATCGATTCCCCGAGACTGGCCCTGTCGAGACCACCGTTGAGGAGGGCGATGAGCCCGGTGCCGAAGGCACCGATGGCGGCGGCTTCCGTGGGGGTGAACCAGCCGAGGTAGATGCCGCCTACCACGAGCAGGAACACCAGCAGCACGGGCCATATGTCGAGCTGTGCCCTGAGACGACCCGCGTAGGGTACGCGTTCGCGCAGCGCCGCCTGACCCGGATTCCGGCGCATGACGATGGCAATCGCGATCACGTAGCCGACGGCCGCGAGCAAGCCCGGTACGAAGGCCGCAAGGAAGAGCCTGGCGATGTTCTGTTCGGTGAGAATCGCGTAGATCACGAGCACCACCGAGGGCGGAATCAATATGCCAAGCGTGCCCCCCGCGGCAAGCGTTGCGGTGGAGAGCCCGCCCGGATAGCCGTAGCGCCTGAGTTCCGGCAGTGCCACCTGTCCCATGGTGGCGGCAGTGGCGAGCGAGGAACCGCAGATCGATCCGAAGCCTGCACAGGCGCCGATCGCCGCCATGGCGATGCCGCCGCGGCGATGACCGAGCCAGGATTCGGCTGCCTTGAAGAGGGCGCGTGACATGCCGCCGAGGGTCGCGAACTGGCCCATGAGCAGAAACAGCGGCACGATCGAGAGTGAGTAGCTCGAGAAGGTCGACCAGGTTTCGGTCTTGAGTCGTGCCAGCACCATGGCGGGGCTGCCGGTCACGAGCGTGGTGCCGGCAAGGCCGACCACCAGCATGGCAAGGCCGATGGGCATGCGCAGGAAGATCAGCAGCATCAGTACCGGCAGTGACCAGAGGCCGATCTGGAACCAGCTCATGCTCTCGATCATGCGGCTGGCCCGTGATCGTCGCTGGTGATCATCGGTTCACGCAGTCGCCACCAGGCAACGACCAGGGCAGTGAACGTCGTCACGGCCGCGGCGACGGTCGTGGCCGCGTAACTCCACCACAGCGGGAATTCGAGCAGCGAGGTTGTTTCGCCGTAGTCGAACTTGTTGCGCGTGCCTTCCTGCAGCCGCCAGGTGAGCAGCGCCATGACGGCGGCGAGCAGCAGATCCCAGCAGCAGTCGATGGCCTTCTGCACGGCCGCGGGCAGGGCACTGGTGACGATATCGACGCTGGCGTGTCTGCGCTCGAGGGTGCACCAGGGGAAGAAGCACATGATGGCAACCGCAATCACGGCTTCGACGATCTCGAAGTCGCCGTTCACGGGGCCGAGCCGCTGCAGCAGCGCAGCCACACCCGGCGCCGCGTCGAGCAGCCACGCGGCGTGCCCGAGTCCGTTGGCCATGCGGCCGGCCACGCTGACGCCGGTGAGCAGTATCAGCGCGAGCAGCAGCAGCCCGCCGAACATCGCCAGGGCACGCGCGAGACCGCGCATCACCGAGCGCACCGCGGGATCGGTGCGTGCGTGTTTGCCGGGGATGTGCGCTGTGGTGTCATGTACGTCGGGTTCCTCGGTGGTGGGTGAGTGGCGGAATGGCCGCCCGGACTGCTTCTGATCCGGAAACGACAGATTCGGATCACGAATCCGGATTCCGATGACACAAGAGTGTCGTGATTCCGCAGAATAGAGCGACTGGAGAATAGGTCACAATGCTGGCCCGTCGCAACTTGAGGAGTTCACAGATGGCGAAGTTTCCCGAATCGGCAAGAGTGGTCATCATCGGGCAGGGTGGTATCGTCGGCGCGTCGGTGGCGCACCACCTGATCGAGAACGGCTGGGACGACATCGTCGGCATCGACAAGTCCGCCATACCGACGGACATCGGCTCGACCTCGCACGCCTCCGACTTCTGCTACACCACCGCGCACGATTTCCTGTCCTGCTGGACCACGCTGTACAGCATCGATTTCTTCGAGAAGCGCGGTCGCTACGCGCGCGTCGGCGGGCTTGAAGTCGCGCGTACCGACGACGACGAGCGCATGCTCGAACTGAAGCGGAAAGTGAGTTCCGGCAAGGCCTTCGGCACGCGCGTCGAGATGATCAGCGCCGCCGAGGCCAGGGCGAAGATGCCGCTCATCGAAGAAGACATGATCCAGGGCGCGATGTGGGACCCCGACGCCGGGCTCGTGATTCCGCGCTCCCAGGTGGTGTCGGGCGAGATGGTGCAGGAGGCCGAAGCCACGGGCAGGCTCACGAGCTTCGCCAATACCTCGGCAACCGCACTCGACATCAGGGACGGCCGCATCGTCGGCGTCGACACCACGCGCGGCTACATCAAGGCCGAACACGTGGTGGTCTGCGCGGGGCTCTGGGGACGGCTCATCGCGCAGATGGCGGGTGAGGATCTTCCCGTCATGCCCGTGGACCATCCACTGCTCTGGTTCGGCCCCTACGAGGCCTTTGCCGGTACCGGCAAGGAGATCGGCCACCCGCTGCTGCGTGATCAGGGCAATTCGGCCTACCTGCGTGACACCGGCGACCCGAAGACGGCCGAGGGCGGCATGATCGAATGGGGCTACTACGAGGAGAAGGAGCCGCGGCTCTGCCACCCGAAGGACATCCTCGAGAAGGAAGAGGCGCGCCTCTCGCCCTCGCAACGCGACCTCGAAATGGCGCAGATCATGGAACCGCTCGAACGCGCCATGGAACTCACGCCGATTCTCGGTGAACTCGGCTACGACGAGAAGCGCTCCTTCAACGGGCTGCTGCAGGTCACTACCGACGGCGGCCCCTCGATCGGCGAGTCGGCCAGTGTGCGCGGGCTCTGGTACGGCGTGGCCGTATGGGTGAAGGACGGCCCCGGCATGGGCAAGCTGATCGCCGACTGGATGACCAGCGGCGTCACCGAGATCGACCACAGTGGCATCGACGTGGCGCGCTTCTATCCCTTCCAGATCGAAGACCAGTTCATTCACGACCGCTGCTACGAATCGGCGTTCAAGATCTACAACCCGGCAGTGCACAATCGCGAGCCGTACACGAAGGGGCGTGGCGTGCGCAAGAGCGTGTTCTGGGAGCGCGAGCGCGACCTCGGCGCGCATTTCATGGAACTGGCCGGCTGGGAGCGTGCCCACGGCTATGCGAGCAACGAGCACCTGCTCGAGAAGTTCGCCGACAAGGTGCCCGTGCGCGAGAGTGAATGGGACAATCGTCATTTCTGGCGCGTCTCCAACGCCGAGCACCTGCAGCTCTCCGCAGACGTCGGCATGATCAATCTCTCGCACTTCGCCATCATCGACGTGCAGGGCCCCGATGCCGAGGCGTTGCTGGAGTACACCTGCGTGGCGAAGGTCGGTGGCGACACACCGATCGGCAAGGGCGTCTACACGCACTTCCTGACCCACGAAGGCGGTGTGCGTGCCGACCTGACCGTCATCCGCCTTTCCGAGGATCACTACCGCGTCATCGACGGTGCCGATGCCGGACACCGCGACCTCGTCTGGATCCGTCGCCTCGCCGAGGACCGGGGCTGGACGAACGTCACCATCACCGACACCACCGAAGACCACGGCTGCCTCGGTGTCTGGGGGCCGAACGCACGCGAAACACTGCAGAAGGTCGCGAGCGATCCGTCGGTGCTCGACAATGACAACTTCCCTTTCGCGCACGTGAAGGACGTGGAACTGGCCGGCGTGACATTCCAGGCGTTCCGCATCTCCTATGTCGGCGAGCAGGGTTGGGAACTGCACTTCGCGTCCGACGCCAACGCCGTCGCCCTCTGGGACGCGCTGATCGAACTCGGCGTGACGCCTGTCGGCATCGAGACCTACGCCAACAGCCGTCGCCTCGAGAAGAGCCTCAGGCTCCAGAACGCCGACCTGCTCACGCACTACAATCTGCTCGAGTGCGACCTCGCGCGTCCGAAGGTGAAAGCCGCCGACTTTCACGGCAAGGAAGCGCATCTTCGACACCGTGAGCGCGAACGGCAGCCGGCCATGCTCTGCACGCTCGTCATGGACGAGAACATCGACGCCAACGGTGTGGCACGCTATCCGCTGGGTGCCTGTCCGGTCATCGACCCCGCAACGGGCGAGGTGCCGGTCGACAGCGAAGGACGCCGCTCCTACACCACGAGCATCGTCTTCGGCCCCACCATCGGCAGGAACATCGCGCTTGCCTATCTCCCGATCGAGTTGGCCGAGAAAGGCCGCCAGCTTGCCATCGAGTACCTCGACGAGCGCTATCCGGTGACGGTCGCAGGCGTGGGTTACGAGCCACTCTACGATCCTGAGAACCTCAAGCCCAGGTCCTGATCGGCATTCGCAAGACCTGATTGACGATTGCTTGATCCGAGTCAAGCGCCGGGGCTTCCCTTCGAAGCCCGGGCGTGATATTTCTAATGGTTTGCAACAACAATGATGAGGGAGATCTGTATGGCCGAAAAGAAACACGACAAATCAGGTGAAGCTTCCGGGGCAGAGGCCGTCAGCGCCCCTGACCTGCCCGTCAACCGCGACCTGCCCCCGTCGGAGTTTTCGGCTGCCGATTTCCCCGCTGCACCTGGGGGGAAACCGGTAAAGAACGCTGGTGGTCATTCCGGTTCCGGAAAACTGGTCGAGGGTCTCGGCGAGGAATACATGCCGCTCGGCGGCCGCGAACTGGCCGAGAAACTCGGGCCGCTGAAGAAGCTCAAGCGCAAGCCCTACGAGCGCGAGAAGGCCCAGCTCCAGGCCGAACTCCTGAAGGTTCAGCTCTGGGCCAAGGAAACCGGCCAGAAATTCGTGCTGCTGTTCGAAGGGCGTGATGCCGCGGGCAAGGGCGGTACCATCAAGCGCTTCATGGAGCATCTCAATCCTCGGGAAGCGCGGGTGGTGGCGCTGAACAAGCCATCCGAACGCGAGAAGGGCCAGTGGTACTTCCAGCGCTACGTGGAGCACCTGCCCACCGAAGGTGAGATCGTGCTCTACGACCGAAGCTGGTACAACCGTGCCGGCGTCGAACGGGTCATGGGTTTCTGTTCACCCACCGACTACCTGGAGTTCATGCGCCAGACGCCCGATTTCGAACGCATGCTGGTGCGCTCGGGCATCCGCCTCTACAAGTACTGGTTCTCGGTCAGTCAGAAAGAGCAGCTTCGCCGTTTCGCCAGTCGTGAAACCGACCCGCTCAAGCAGTGGAAACTGAGTCCCGTCGACAAGGCCAGTCTCAAGAAATGGGATGACTATTCCGAAGCGAAAGAGGCGATGTTCTTCTACACCGACACCGCCGATGCGCCCTGGACGATCATCCGCTCCAATGACAAGAAGCGCGCGCGCATCAACTGCATCCGTCACTTCCTGTCCACGCTCGACTATCCGGGCAAGGATCCGCTCATTGCCAAGGCGCCCGATCCGCGTGTGGTGGGTGTGCCCTCGAGCCGTGTACACGGCGAGAACCACATCTTCGGCAAGTCGGTGCACCCCGAACTCAGGCGCAAGGATCGAGGCTGAGCCTGACCGTCAGTTCGTTGATCGAGGTCCGTTGATGAAGTTCATCAACGGACCTCGCTGCGTCAGGGAACCTCGCGATGCATCAGGGAACCTCGCGGTGCATCTAGGAACCTCGCGTTGCGTCAAGGGACCTCGCGTTGCGTCAAGAGACCTCGCGTTGCGTCAGGGAACCTCGCGTTGCGTCAGGGAACCTCGCGTTGCGTCAGGGAACCTCGCGTTGCGTCAAGGAACCTCGCTGGCAGGGCAGTGATGCATCTGCCTCAGTGATGCCCGACGTCCTTGCGGATCATCACCTTGTCGTACTTCGCGTCGTACAGACGTCCAGTGGCCGTCAGCTCCTGGCGTGACTTGAAGAGGAAATAACAGGCATAGCCCAACCAGGCGATGACGGCGAGGGTGCAGATGTAGGCGAGGATCATGTTGTCGAGTCCGGTTCGTGACTTGTTGGAATGGTAGCAAAACCCGGGTAGATCAATGCCAGCTGGGCAGATCGATGCAAGCCGGGCAGGTCAATGCAGAGCGGCGAACAGCTTGCGTCGATACTGCGTTGCCAGCGGGTCGTCTCCGAGCACGTTGAACATGGCCAGCATCTTTTCGCGAGCAGCGCCGTCGTTGAAGTCGGGAGCGCGTTGCACGATATGCAGAAGATGATCGAGTGCGCCCTGTACGTTGCCGGCCAGCGATTCGGCAATGGCCAGTGAGTAGCGGCTTGCATGATCGTCGGCGTTGGCGTCCACGGCCGCGCGGAGCGCGGTGATGTCCTCGCTGCCGCTGCTCTCCTTCGCGAGTTCGACGATGCCGGCAAGGCGTTCGGCGGCAGCAGACTTACGCTCGTCCTCGGGCAGTGCCTTGAGGCAGGCTTCGGCGGTGTCGAGTTCGCCCGTGGCCACCGAGATCTGTCCGAGCGCCAGCAGGATGTCCTTGTTGGACGGATCCTCGGCCTGAGCGGCTTTCAGGAGCGTCACGGCTTCGGCCGACTGGCCCTGTTCGTGGAGCATCATGGCCTCGCTCAGGCGCGGATCGAGCGTGGCCGCATCGTCATCGGCGGCATCATCGTCACCTTCCGGCGCCGGTCCGACATGCGTTTCGAGAAACCGGCGCACCTCGCTCTCCGGCAGCGCGCCCATGAACTCGTCGACCTGCTGACGCTTCGAGATGAGCTTGACCGTCGGGAGGCTGCGAATGCCGAGCTGCTGGGCAATGCCCGGGTGCGCTTCGGTGTCGAGCTTGGCGAGAATGAACTTGCCCCTGTACTCTTCGGCGAGCTTGGTAAGGATCGGCATCAGGGTCTTGCAGGGCTGGCACCAGCCGGCCCAGAAGTCGATCAGCACCGGCGTGCTGTCGGAGCCTTCGATGGCGACCTGCATGAAGTTGTCTTCGTTGAGTTCAACGATGTAGGGAGAATCGGCCATGCTGGTTCGGCTGAAAAAGTGGTTGCGGAGGAAAGGCAACGATTCTACACCGACGCCTCGCGCTGAACAGCATGGGGCCATCGACTACAATTTCCCGCAGCAACCCTGCATGTCAGGAGGGCAGAGCAGCGCTCAGCAGGCGTTGATCCATTGCGCCTCCGTAACCCTGGAGATCAGCACGCGCCAATGAGTGCGAAGTACGACGCCGCTTCCATCGAAGTCCTCTCCGGACTCGACCCCGTCCGCAAGCGGCCGGGCATGTATACCGAAACCACCCGGCCCAATCACCTCGCGCAGGAAGTCATCGACAACAGCGTCGACGAGGCGCTTGCCGGCCATGCGAAGGATATCCAGGTCACGCTCTACCGGGATGGTTCACTCGAGGTCATCGATGACGGCCGTGGCATGCCCGTGGACAAGCACCCGAAACTGAAGAAGCCCGGTGTGGAAGTGATTCTCTCCACGCTGCACGCCGGCGGCAAGTTCTCGAACGACAACTACCGGTTTTCAGGTGGTCTGCACGGCGTGGGTGTTTCCGTCGTGAACGCACTCTCGAAGCTCCTCATCGTTGCCATCAAGCGCGACGGCAGGGAATACTCGATCTGCTTCCGGAATGGCGAACTCGCCGAGCCTCTCACCGTCGAGGGCAAGGTCGGGCAGAGAAACACCGGCACCCGTATCCGCTTCTGGCCCGACGGAAAATACTTCGACTCGGAGAAGTTCTCGGTGCCGCGCCTCCGGCATGTGCTGAAGGCGAAAGCCGTGCTGTGCCCGAACCTTCGCATCCGCTTCCACGACGAAGCCAGCGGCGAGAAGGATGAATGGTGCTATCAGGATGGTCTGGTCGAGTACCTGAACGCGGCCATCGACGGCTGCGAGCACCTGCCGCAGGAACCCTTGAGCGGCAGCATCGAGGCGGCCAGGGAAGCCGCGGAATGGGCCCTGTCGTGGTTGCCGGCCGGTGGCGAAGGGGTGCAGGAAAGCTACGTGAACCTCGTGCCGACGGCGCAGGGCGGTACACACGTGAACGGACTCCGATCCGGACTCGCCGAAGCGATTCGCGAGTTCGCCGGCCTCAGGAGTCTCGTGCCGCGCGGCGTCAGGATCACCCCCGAGGATGTCTGGGACAAGCTCAGCTACGTGCTCTCGGTCAAGCTCGACGACCCGCAGTTTTCGGGGCAGACGAAAGAGCGCCTGTCCTCGCGCGAGTGCGCGATGTTCGTGGCGGGTGTCGTCAAGGACCACACCGCGCAATGGCTGAATCAGCATCCCGAAACCGGTGATCAGATCGCGCAGATGGCAATCGCCAACGCGCAGGCGCGGGCACGCAAGGGCAAGAAGGTGGTGCGCAAGAAGATTGCGGCAGGGCCGGCACTGCCCGGCAAGCTGGCCGACTGCGCCTCGACCGATCTCGACCGCACCGAACTCTTCCTCGTGGAAGGAGACTCCGCCGGCGGCTCTGCCAAGCAGGCGCGCGATCGCGAGTTTCAGGCGATCATGCCGCTCAGGGGCAAGATCCTCAACACCTGGGAGGTCGAATCCGACGCCATCCTCGGTTCACAGGAAGTGCATGACATCTCGGTCGCCATCGGTGTCGAACCGGGTGCGAACAATCTCGACAAGCTCCGTTACGGCAAGATCTGCATCCTCGCCGATGCCGATTCCGATGGCGCCCACATCGCGACGCTGCTCTGCGCGCTGTTCGTGCGGCATTTCCGTGCGCTCGTCGATGCCGGCCGGGTGTACGTCGCCATGCCGCCGCTGTATCGCGTCGATGTCGGACGCGAGGTGTTCTATGCCGTCGACGAAGCCGAGCGCCAGGCCATCATGGACCGCATCGAAGCCGCGAAGAAGAAGGGCAAGGTCAACGTCACGCGCTTCAAGGGGCTCGGCGAGATGAACCCCGTGCAACTGCGCGAAACCTCGGTGGCACCCGACACGCGCCGGCTCGTGCGGCTCACGCTCACCGACGGCGACGACACCTTTCGCATCATGGACATGCTGCTCGCCAGAAAGCGCGCGGCGGACAGAAAGCACTGGCTCGAAACCAAGGGCGATCTGGCGGACATTTCCGCCTGAGACAACCCGGTACGAACAGGGTAAAATTTCCGGCCGACCGGCGCCCGGCCTCCGCGGGTGCGAAAACCGTACAGGATTCCCGTGACCGACGACGCTGACGCTCCCACCGCCGCCATTCTGGTGCTCGCCGATGGCACCTGTTTCGAGGGCATCGCCATCGGCAGCAGCGGCACCAGCGTCGGCGAGGTCGTCTTCAACACGGCCATGACGGGGTATCAGGAAATACTGACCGATCCGTCCTACGCCGAACAGATCGTCACGCTGACCTACCCGCACATCGGCAACACCGGCGCCAATGCCGAGGACCGCGAATCGACTGGCAAGGACCGTAACTCGACCGTCGTGCACGCCAAAGGCCTCGTGATTCGCGATCTGCCGCTGCTGCACAGCAACTTCCGCGCGGAGGAATCGCTCGCGAGCTGGCTCGAAAGGCACGGCGTGGTGGCGATTGCCGATATCGACACGCGCGCACTGACGCGCAAGCTTCGTGACGAGGGGGCCATGCCGGGCTGCATTGCCCATGGCACGAAGGACGAGATGTACGATGCGGCGCTGGCAGCGGCGAAGGGTTTTCCTGGGCTCGCGGGCATGGATCTCGCCAGAGAAGTGAGTTGCGTCAAGAGCTATGTCTGGCAGGAGGGTTCCTGGGCGCTGGGGGCAGGGTACGCCAGCATCGAGAACGCACGTTTCCATGTCGTTGCCATGGACTTCGGCGTCAAGTGCAACATCCTCCGGCTCCTCGCCGATCGCGGCTGTCGCATCACCGTGGTACCGGCCACCACCAGCGCGGAAGACATCCTCGCCCTCGAGCCCGACGGCGTGTTCCTCTCCAACGGCCCGGGTGATCCGGAACCCTGCGACTACGCCATCGAAGCGATCCGTCGCATCCTTGCCGAAAAGTTGCCGGTGTTCGGCATCTGCCTCGGGCATCAGTTGCTGGCACTGGCCTCGGGTGCCGCCACGATGAAGATGAAATTCGGCCACCATGGCGCGAATCATCCGGTGCTCGACACGGCCACGGGCCGCGTCATGATCAGCAGCCAGAACCACGGTTTCGCGGTAGACGCGGACACCCTCGGCAACGAACTCGCGATCACGCATGTGTCGCTCTTCGACCGCTCACTGCAAGGCATCCGCCGCCTCGATGTACCGGCCTTCGGCTTTCAGGGGCACCCCGAGGCGAGTCCGGGGCCACACGATGTCGAAGCCCTTTTCGACGAGTTCATTGACATGATGAAACAGGATTCCGAAGCACGTGCAGGCGCGGAGGCCCGAGTCTGATGCCGAAGCGTAACGACATCGAAAGCATCCTGATCATCGGCGCCGGCCCGATCGTCATCGGCCAGGCCTGCGAGTTCGACTACTCTGGCGCCCAGGCCTGCAAGGCACTGCGCGAGGACGGCTACCGCGTCATTCTCGTGAACTCGAATCCGGCCACGATCATGACCGACCCGGCCATGGCCGACGTCACCTACATCGAGCCGATCGACTGGCGCGTGCTCCGGCGCATCATCGAGCGCGAGCGCCCCGATGCCATTCTGCCCACCATGGGCGGGCAGACGGCACTCAACTGCGCGCTCGACCTCGACCGCGAAGGCGTGCTCGACGCCTTCGGCGTGGAAATGATCGGCGCCACGCCCGATGCCATCGACAAGGCGGAGGATCGCGAGCGCTTCCGTCAGGCAATGACGAGGATCGGCCTCGCCACACCGCGGGCAGCGATTGCGCATACCATGGCCGAAGCCTGGGAAGGGCAGAAGGACATCGGTTTCCCCTGCATCATCCGCCCGTCCTTCACGATGGGTGGCAGCGGTGGCGGCATCGCCTACAACCCCGAAGACTTCGACGCCATCGTGCAGCGCGGGCTCGACCTTTCGCGCACTTCGGAAGTGCTCCTCGAACAGTCGGTGCTCGGCTGGAAGGAGTACGAGATGGAAGTGGTGCGTGACCGGGCCGACAACGTCATCATCGTCTGCTCGATCGAGAACCTCGACCCGATGGGCATTCACACCGGCGATTCGATCACCGTCGCACCCACGCAGACGCTGACCGACAAGGAATACCAGATCATGCGCAACGCCTCGGCCGCGGTGCTGCGCGAGATCGGTGTCGACACCGGCGGCTCCAACGTGCAGTTCGCGATCAACCCCGCGAACGGCGAGATGATCATCATCGAGATGAACCCGCGCGTGTCGCGTTCCTCGGCACTCGCCTCGAAGGCGACGGGCTTCCCGATCGCGCGCGTCGCGGCCAAGCTCGCCGTCGGTTATACGCTCAACGAACTCGACAACGAGATCACGGGTGGGCGGACGCCCGCCTCCTTCGAGCCCAGCATTGACTACGTGGTCACGAAGATTCCACGCTTCACCTTCGAGAAGTTTGCCGATGCCGACAACCGGCTGACCACGCAGATGAAGTCGGTGGGTGAGGTCATGGCCATCGGGCGTACCTTCCGCGAGTCCTTCCAGAAGGCACTCCGCGGGCTCGAGATCGGCGTGAACGGTCTGGATGAAGTGCTGCCCGAAGGCGCCACCGACGACGACATCAAGGCGATTCTCGAGCGCGAACTCGGGCAGCCGCGCGAACGGCGGCTCTGGTACGTGGCCGAGGGCTTTCGTCATGGCATGTCGCTCGACGAGATGTTCGCCGCCACCCGCATCGACCCCTGGTTCCTTAGGCAGATCGAAGCCATCGTCAGGCGCGAGGACGCCATCGCCGGGCGTGACATCGCCAGCTTCGACGGGCGCGAGCTGCGGCAGTTGAAGCGCGAGGGCTTCAGCGATGCACGACTCGCGACGCTGCTGTCGCGCGCGGTTGAAACCGTCAGCGAACATGATGTCCGCGCGCATCGCCAGTCGCTCGGCGTCCGGCCCGTGTTCAAGCGCGTCGATTCCTGCGCGGCGGAATTCGCGAGCGACACGGCCTACCTGTATTCGAGCTACGAGGTCGAGTGCGAAGCGAGGCCAAGCGACAGGCAGAAGATCATGGTGCTCGGCGGCGGGCCGAACCGCATCGGTCAGGGCATCGAGTTCGACTACTGCTGCGTGCATGCGGCGCTGGCCCTGCGGGACGATGGTTACGAGACCATCATGGTCAACTGCAACCCCGAAACCGTCTCCACCGACTTCGACACCTCCGACCGGCTCTACTTCGAACCGCTGACACTCGAGGACGTGCTCGCCATCATCGATGTCGAGAAGCCCATCGGTGTAGTGGTGCAGTACGGTGGGCAGACGCCTCTGAAACTCGCACGCGAACTCGAAGCAGCCGGTGCGCCGATCATCGGCACCTCGCCGGATGCCATCGACCTTGCCGAAGACCGCGAGCGCTTCCAGCAGCTCATCCACTCGCTCGGCCTCGAGCAGCCGCCGAACCGCACCGCGCGTGCACCGGCGGAAGCCCTGGCCCTGGCCGAGGAAATCGGCTACCCGCTGGTGGTGCGCCCGAGCTACGTGCTCGGTGGCCGCGCGATGGAAATCGTCCGCGAGGCGAGCGAACTCGAGCGTTACATGACCGAAGCGGTCAGCGTGTCGAACGATTCACCAGTGCTGCTCGATCGCTTCCTCAACGACGCCATCGAGGTCGACGTCGACGCCATCTGTGATGGCAAGGATGTGGTCATCGGCGGCATCATGCAGCACATCGAGGAGGCGGGAATCCACTCGGGCGACTCGGCCTGTTCGCTGCCGCCGTTCAATCTGCCGGAGACCATCGTCGCGAAGCTCCGGGATCAGGTCCGCAGCATGGCCCTGGCGCTCGGGGTCAAGGGGCTCATGAACACCCAGTTCGCGATCCAGGGTGATACCGTGTATGTGCTCGAAGTGAACCCCCGTGCCTCGCGTACCGTGCCCTTCGTGTCCAAGGCCACCGGTGTGCCGCTGGCGAAGGTGGCGGCGCTGGTCATGGCCGGCAAGACCCTCGCGGAGCAGGGTGTCGGCGACGTGCCCGACCCGGACTTCTACAATGTCAAGGAATCGGTGTTCCCCTTCGGCAAGTTCCCGGGTGTCGATCCGCTGCTCGGCCCGGAGATGAAGTCCACGGGCGAAGTCATGGGCTCTGGGCGCGAGTTCGGCGAAGCGGTGTACAAGTCACTGCTCGCCGCCGGCAGTGAGCTGCCGCAGGATGGCACGGTGCTGATCAGCGTTCGCGATGCCGACAAGCCCATTGCCATCGAGGTCGCACGCCGGCTCGTCGCCGCGGGCTTCGAGGTATGCGCGACGAGCGGCACCCATGCCGCGATCACCGATGCCGGTGTTGCCGCCACGCGCGTCAACAAGCTCCAGCAGGGGCAGCCGCACATCCTCGACCGGATCAAGAGCGACGAGTTCGACCTCGTCATCAATACCACCGAAGGCCGTCAGGCCATCGAAGACAGCTATCATATCCGCCAGGAAGCCATCAAGCGCAAGATTCCCTACACGACGACGATTGCCGGTGCCCTCGCCATGAGCGAAGCGCTGCGCTACGACGCCGACGGGGCGGTCTATTCCCTCGCGGACATGCACCGGAACACCTGAGGTCATTTCATGAGTAACAAGGTACCCCTGACGAAGCGCGGGGCCGACATGCTGCGCGAAGAACTCGCCGATCTGAAAACCGGCCAGCGTCCGAAGGTCATCGAGGCCATTGCCGAAGCGCGTGCCCACGGTGACCTCAAGGAAAACGCCGAATACCATGCGGCGCGCGAACAGCAGAGCTTCATCGAGGGGCGCATCAAGGAAATCGAAGGCAAGCTCTCGCACGCCCAGGTCATCGACGTCACCACACTGCCGCAGAACGGCAAGGTGGTCTTCGGTACCACCGTGACTCTCTACGACCTCGACACCGAGGAAGAGATCACCTACCAGATCGTGGGCGAAGACGAAGCGAATCTCAAGGCCGGTCGGCTCAGCGTGAGTTCTCCGGTGGCGCGGGGCTTGATCGGCAAGGAAGAGGGCGACGAAGTGGGTGTCAGAACCCCGGGTGGCATACGCGAATACGAGATACTCAAGGTGGAGTACAAGTAGAAACCGCCAGGCCCGGAAAGGGTTTGCGAGTCACGAACCCACCGAGGAAAGTGGCAATTTGATGCCTGGTTCGCAATAAAGTGCCTGTCATGCACAAGATGGCTATGGCAGAATACCTCGCTGAATCGACTCCTTCAAGTGATTGGGACTTTCGTGATGACCGGGACTGTGTCAACTACCGACAACACGGCCGCGCGCCGTCGGTTTCTCCGCCAGGGACTGGCGCTCGGTATGGGCGCTGGCGCAATGGCCGCCGCACCACTGTCGGTAGCAGCCACCAGCAGTCGTCGCGTCCATCTCATCAACGACCATACCTGGGAAAAGCTTGACATCGTCTACTACACGCATGGCATGTACATCGACGAGTCACTGGCGCAGATCAACCACCTGATGCGCGATCATCGCGTCAACCGCGAAATCAGGATGGATCCGCAACTCCTCGATCAGATCGAGATGCTGCAACGCAACATCGGTGCCGCAGAGCCCATCCACATCCTTTCGGGCTACCGTACTCCCGAAACGAATGCCAGGCTCCGAAAGCGCTCCCCGGGAGTGGCCAAGTATTCGCTGCACATGGAAGGGCGTGCGGCAGACATCTACATCCCGGGCGTCGACATCAGCGCGGTGCGGAACGCGGCACTTGATCTCAAGGCCGGTGGCGTCGGTTACTACAGCAGTTCGGGCTTCGTGCACATCGACACCGGTCGCGTGCGCACCTGGGGCAGCTAGGAAAGCCTGGGGCAGCCGTTCGGAAAGGCAGCCGTTCGTTCGGAAAGGCAACAGCCAGGAAGGGCAGAGGCAGCAAGCTGCGCGATCCCCGCAGGCCGACACAGAGACGGCGTGTTTGCTTGATTGCCAACCGGCCGACATTCACGGACAAGGCGTATTTGCATAATTGCCAACCGGCCGACACCTGAGTTGTCGGCTCTGTGAAGACCCTCTCAGCCCCTTCACGGGCACCATGACAGACTTCTCCGTCAAATAACTGGCTAACAGTGGAGAGCTGTCATGAAATTGACGACACACAGCATCATTCTGTTCACGGCAGCGCTCCTCGTTGTCGGCAATGTTCAGGCGACCACCTTCGGCGTACGCGTGGTCAATCAGCAGGGCGAACCCATCGCCGGGGCCGCGGTCTGCGTCGGCATGGAAGGCAACTACAGGCAATTCGGTGCAACCTTCACCGATGATGACGGTGAGGCCGTCATGGACGTTCCCAACGTTCCGCTGGTGGTCACGGTGTCGAAAACGCGCTTCAGTGCCATGCGCATCAAGGAGCCTGCACGCGGCTTCAATCTGATCAAGGAAGTCACCCTGCACGAAGGCCAGCCCGGCCCCCGCTGCAAGGCCGACAGCGCCTACGCCGATGCCGAGCCCGGCGAAGTGAACATCAGCATCAGCAACATCGATATCGTGGAGAGCGCCGAAGGCGCGGTGCTACGGCCTGAGGTCAGCGGCAACCCGAGCCATTATCGCATCGCGTCCACACCCGAGTTTGCCGATGCCGGCTGGCGGCGCTACGATCGCTCGATCACCGTGCCGCGCAGCATGAGCCGTGACGAGAAGCCCATCTACCTGCAGATGCGTCGTTTCGAAGGTGGTTCGACGGGGTGGCTCGAAGCGCGTTCGAATATCGTGACGGTGCGACTCACGCAGTAAGCTGGTGGTTGCGGTTGCGGTTGGCGCAACAAAATTACAGTGCTGCCGGAAAACCTGTGCGCAACGCAACGGCGCCGACGGAGATCGCGGGAAGCGAATCGCGACCTACGGTGAACGTTCGGCGGCCTCGATCTCTTCGAGCGAGAGTTCCCGCGCTTCACTTTCGATCAACGCCGGAATGCCATCGCGAACAGGATAGGCCAGCGCCGCCTGGCGCGACCAGAGTTCCTCGCCACGCAGCACGAGCTTGCCCTTGGTGACGGGACAGACGAGAATGTCGAGAAGTCGCTTGTTGATCATGAATGCAATATAGCAACAAAACCGGCCCGGTGTTCCGATGGAACCCGGGCCGGTTTTTTCTGCGAACGGTGTGAATCAGTAGTCTACCGGTGGAGTCGAGGCCTGATCATCCGTTCCGGGCGAGTTCCGATCATCCGCTCCGGACGCATCACTGTCTTCCTCGCCACTGCCCGAGGCGGTGGTGAAGGTCGTCTCGTCGTACGGTTCCTCGCCGCGATCCTGCCAGTAGGTGCGCTGCGTCAGGTTGGCGAAGTCGATCTTGATCGGCTTCTGGGCACCGACGAGCACCAGCGATTCGGATTCGGTCAGAAGCGCCGTGGGCTCGGGCGGAATGCCGCCGTGCTTGAGCTGCTTCCTGCGATCCTCACGGGTGAGGTCGATCGCTGCATGGTCGTCGTTGACCTGGGAAGCCGTGTCGGAATCGCTTGAATCGTGCAGATTCAGTGTCGGCTTTCCCATCATCACGTCGAGCACGTAGATGTAGCCACCGCCGATCGAGGGGCTGCAACCTTCGGTGATGATGTTCGGCTCGTAGCTCGTGAAGACCAGCTGGTTGTTGATCGTCAGCGCGTTGCCGAGCACCTTTTCACCGTTGCCGGTCATTTCCAGATACCAGCCTTCGGGGTCGTAGGCGGCATCGAGGTTGTTGGTGACGTTGCTCAGATCGGCCTCGGTGATCGGCGTGTACTCGGTATCGCCCTGCGGGTTACGGTTGATGCCGTAACCTTCGGGTGCCGTGTTGATGGCCGTGCTGCGCAGCAGGTAGAAACGATCGTCAACGGCCGTGTTGAGCGGGGTGGCCTGCCAGCCCGATCCGATACCGATCGACAGGAAGCGCTTGCCCTCACGGGAAATCAGGGCAACATCCGGCTCATGGTAGAAGCGGCGCGAGTTCGCCATGCCCTTGCCGCTGAGCCTGGCCAGCACACCACCCTTGAAGAGGTTGCCGCTGGTGTGCTGCGGTACGGTATCGAAACGCCATACCTGACCCCCCATGTCACCGACATAGATCTGGTCGACAGTGCCATTGAAGTCGACATCGATGGCACGCATGTCGGACGGAATGCTGTAATCGAGGTCGGCGTGCTTCTGCACGGTACCGCTGCCGCCGGTGTCGGCCTTGTCCGACAGTACCGCCCAGAGCCGTTCGCCCGTCATGGCATCGACGACGAAGAAACCACGACCGATGCGGTCTTCGGGTTGTGCGGCGTCGTCGCCGATCGAGGTGGTCAGATTGTTCGGATCCTGACCTTCGTCGTAGCCTGCCGCAAACAACAGTACGTTGCGCATCTTGCCCTTGATCTGCATCTTCGTCGGAATCATGCGTGACCAGCTCTGGCCGAGTTCGCGGAAGTCGCCCCGGCCGCCTTCGATGCTCCACATGAGCTTCGGCGACGTGCGCTCGGTGACATCGAAGGCGTAGTAGCGGTTGCCGCCGCGACGCATGCCGACGTAGAGCATCACGCGTTCGCCCGCGTCGACCATGACGTTGTCGTTCGGGTCTTCGTGCCAGAGCGAGAGATCGCCGTCAAGACCGTAGGGATGTTGCGTTGAGGCATCGTCGTCAAGGAAGATGCCAGCGTTCGACAGCAGCTCCTGAGGCATGAAGGCAAAGAGTTCCTCGCCTTTTTCGGTATCGAAGGCGTGCAGATAACCTTCGTTCGTCGCGACGAAAACGGTCGTGTGGGCACCACCTTCGCCATCGGCATAGTTGAGCAGTACCGGGCGTGAGTGCATCGGATCACCCATGCTCCTGCGCGCCTCCTCCACGTTCCCGTTCGAGTTTTCGTCGAGAAGGTCATACCCGAGAATCCACTTGATCAGTCGACGGCGTCTTTCCGTGTTGGTATCGGTATCGTCATGGCTCGACGGGATGTCGAGAAGATCGGCCGTGATGCGGCGATTTTCCGGATCGATGAGGTTGGTCATGCCATGGGTGAAATCAACGCCCTTGCTGTCGATCGTGGTGTAGTCACCGATCCAGGTGTAGGCCTTGCGAACGATCTCGTTGCCGTCGAGCACACTGATCTTTTCTGCCGCGCCACCCTTGTTGACGGCCGCACCATCGGTTCTGCTGCTCCACTGGCTTTTCGAGTCCTCGGCGAAAAAGCCGGTGTCTACATCGACGGCGGGTTGATTGTTGGCATCGAGCACCACCATTTCGCCTTGCTTGTTGGCACCCAGTTTGTAGCGCTTGAGGTTGCCTGCCCAGTTGGGCCGCTCATCGGGGCGGAACAGTGCGAAGTAGATGTCGTTGCGGTGAGTCAGTCGATTGAACTGGTTCACCGTCGCACCCGGTGCCACGAAGGTGGTATCCACCGCGAGCACTTCACCGAGAATCGACTTGAAGTTCTCCACCAGTTGCGCCGACGAACTCGAGGTGTAGTAGCGGCCGTCTCCGGCAGTGGCAATGGATTGCAGGAAGGGGCTGTCGTTGTTGAAACCGATCGTGTGTGTCTTGATGTTCTGCTTGCGCGACAGCGTCGACACATGGTCGGTGTCCTTGAGCCATCTGGCCAGGTCCACGGCACAGCGCTCATCCTCGTCGTCGCTGTATTCGCAGCTCTTGCCGATGAATTCTTCGATCATGTCCACGGCGGTGTTGGTGGTCGGCTCGCCGTCGGACAGGATCACGATGTGATTGCTCTGGCAGGTTTCCGCCATGGGGGAGATGTATCTGGGCTCGCCCTCGATCCTTTCGTAGACGCAGTCCCGGTCATTGAGGTTCTCATCGGTGCATCCCCGCGGGCGATGGACGCCATCGGCACCCGTGTAACTCTGTGGAGATGACACACGGTGGTAGCGACTGCGGTATTTTGACCATCCTCGTTGCTTACCGTATTCGACACTGTAGCCACGCATGTAGCGCACGGCTTCGGCGTAGCTGCTGACGAGCGGGGTATCGCCGACGGCACGCATGTCGTCAACCAGGTTGCCGAGTTCTTCGCGTGCGGTAAGGTATGTCATTTCCGACGGATCCAGCGCACCGATGTTCACCTTGTAGCTCAGTTCCAGAGCCGGCGCCCTGGCGCGACTCCTGTCGAAGGAGTAGAACTGTCGATAACTCCAGCCCGATGGGCCCGGACTGAGCAGGAAAGTCATGGCATTGCCGGAGTGCCAGTCACTTCTCTTCACGATTGATTCAACCATGTCCGAAAGGTCGGGTGTGGGAACCTCCTGTTTCTTGCTCCATTCGTCCATCCTCCAGATGACTTCATGGCTGGAGCTGTTGCGGTTGCTGAGGTTGTAGCGGTGTTTGCTGACAGGGTTGCTGTTACCGGTCTCCTCGATCGAAATGACCGTGCTGGCCTTGCCGGTCTTGTCCTTGCTTGCGATCAGACGAAGTCGGGCCGACACGATCTCTGCTCCTCGGGGTATCTTGACGTCATCGAAACGGAGACCGACCAGCCAGTCGGGATAGGTGTCATTTTTCCAGCGCGGGACGCGCAGGTTGTCTAATGTGCGATACATCCGGCCGCGGTAGGAGGTCAGTTCTGCGGCGTCGTCGTATTCGTGGCTGATCGACGTGGTGAACGTGCGTTGCACGCATCCCATGCCGGCGGGTATCGAGCTCGAGTCGTAGGTCACGTGCAGGGTCGGTGCAATACGATCCGCGTTTTCGTTGTTGTCCTGGTCGAGCCGGTAGCTGTCGTGTGACACGATTTCGCGTTTGCCATAGCTGCCGTCACCGAAGATCGAGAAGCCGAGATTCTGTCCACCACACCAGTCGTCGCGGTTGACGACTTCCTGCACGAGTCCGGAAATATCCGGTGTGTAGTAGTGTTCGTCCTCGTTCCATGGCTCGGGTTCCCAGTCGACTTGCGCATCGGTGTAGGGGAGGTTGGTGACGTAGTGGCGCTCGCTGCCGTGCGACTCAGCGCTGGCCACGTCGTGAGCTCGGATTTTCAGTAGAACGGGATCGTCGTCGTTCCTGTGCGCGGTGAATTCGAGTTTTGCCGAGGTGATGGTGGCGCCGGAGGGAATGCCAAGATCCCGAAAGACCATGCTGACGATCTGCCTTCGTTCATACTCCCACTGACTGGTTCGGTTCAGGGTGAGGACATTGCCTTTGGTCGAAACATAGCCGTTGTGGATACGCTCTTCGACATCGTCGCGGGTGCGACTGACCGTGGATTTCAGCGATACCGCGTCGCAATCGTTGTCGGCGCAGGCCTTGTGATCGATCGGGGTGATCGGATAGATCACGGCACCGCCACCGTTGGTACCGTTGAAGCGCATCAGCCCCACGTTCACGTTCGAGGACGTATTCAGGATGGTATGCAGGGCGTCCTTCATGCGCGACAGGCGTGACTGACCGACATCGTCATACTCGTTCATCGAGCCGGAGGTGTCGAGGAGGAACAGGACGTTCGGTGCCGTGTCGGCGGCGGTCGGGTTCTGGCCGAAGAACACTTCGGTATCGTCGGCCCAGACGGCGCTGGTCATCAGCGTGCTGCCGAGCAGCACGCCCATCGCTGCGGCCCGCGCCCGCAACGGAGGTAAGATGTCGTTCATGGTGATTCCTCGTCTGGCCAGAAGGGTGGAGTGCCCGTGCGCTTGCTTCTTGTATGGCGTCCTGTATGCGGTCCTGTATGCCGTGTTCATGTCCGATCAGCCTCCCGGTACGACCTGATAGGCGCCTTGCTCGATGCTGCGTTGCGCGCCGGATGCCTTGATTTCACTGATGCCCCTGACGCGATAGCGAAATGCCTGAAAGGTGGCGGTACCTTCGCCGAAGGAAAAGCCCTCGGCCGGCGCAATGCCCACGTAGTACAGCCGTGCCGCCGAGCGGATGCCTCGGTCGGCCTCGTTGCCACTCGTCTTCACGACCAGTTCCTTGTTCATGCCGAGGGCCTGCGCGTGCTTGAGGTTCGTCTCGTCGTTGAGCACCTCATCGGTCGCCGACTCCGCTACCGTGAAGGTGGTTGCCGTCTGGATGGCATTGATCGTCATGCGCTTCTCGAGGGTGGAGCTGCGCATCACCGAGACGCTCATGATCGACAGCATGAAGATCATGACCATCGCCACCATCAGCGCGCTGCCGGACTCCCTTGGCTTCGTCATCTGCATCATCGGGTATCTCCTAGCGACGGCGGTTGCGCACCTTGACGGTGGTGTTGAAGGCGAGGCGGAAACGGTGGTCGCGCGCATGTTCGTTTTCGCCCACGGCGTTGGCATTGGGGCGTGCTGCCGAGATGGCCTGGCCGGCGAGCATGTAGCTCGAGCCGTCCTCGACCTGCGCAATCGATTGTTCCGACGTCATCAGCATGCCGACGCGCACGGATTCGATCTTCGAACGATCGAGCGCCGTGTCATCGATGTCCATGTATTGCAGATCGTTGCTGTTCTTCCTGACACCGAAGCTCACACGCAGATTCTCGACCCCCTGAACGAGTTCCACGGGCGGGTTGTTCGCGTCGTCGTAGGGGTAGCTCTGACGATAGAGCGCGTAGATCGATTCGCCCTTTTCGTTGTCGGAGCCGGTATCGGCGACGTAGTAGAGATTTGCCGAAAAGCTCATGAAGCGAACCTCGGGAAGGCTGGAGAGCCCATAGGCCTTGGAGAAGCTGGCGGTGGTGTTCTTGTCGATCGCATGGCCAAGGGTGTAGCTGTCGTCCGCGGTGGTGATGCTCGAGATGGCGAAGATGTCGGCGGCTCCGCAGTCGGAGACGATCGCAAGGTCACCGACGTCGAGTCCGAGGCCGGTCAGCGTGCGGGTGTTGGTGTCGTTCCTGATGTCAACCACGACATCACCGGCGGCCGAGGAAATGCCGCTCGTGTCCTGCAGGCTCTTTTTCAGCAGGAAGGTGTCCTGGCCACCGAACATCAGCGACAGCACGTGTGTGCCGGGTTTGACGGTCCCGGTGAAGCCGGCCGGACGGGAAGGCGACCAGCTGCCATCGCCGGCCACGTCATAACCGATCACGGCCGTATCGTTGAAGTCGGTGGTGGGTGTGTTGGTGGCACTGACGACGGCCGGCCCTCGGCCGATGTCGAGGCAACCCTGAAAACCCGCCGAGCGGATGTCCACGGCCATGCGGTCCATCGCGAAACGCGCGTTCTCCTGCAGGTTCGCCATGGCGCTGTTGAGTTCGGTGCTCTGGCGATTGCCCTGAAAGACGGCAATCATGCCCGAGATCAACACGAGTCCGAGCGTCATCGCGATCAGCAGTTCGACCAGCGAGAAGCCCTGCGATCGACCCGAAGCCTGACGGGTTGCAAACGTGGTCATCAGCTCATTCCTCGATCGAAAAGCGCACAGGAAGCTCCTGCAGCTGGTCGCTGCCATCAACGACCTCGCTCCAGCGCATGGTGATCAGGTAGCGACCCTTGGCAAGGCGCGTGATCGTGCCTGATGCAGGAGCCGACGGTGTGCTTGGCAGTATCGGGTTGAAATCGTCGACACCTGCAGGGCCGTACAGCATCTCGCTCCAGTCGGAAATGTCCTGCAGCGCGATACCCGAGGGTCGGCAGGCTCTGGTGTCGCAGTTCGGGTCAGTCGCCTCATCGCTCGTCGTTGCGTCGTCATAGAAACCGTCGTTGACGCCGACGGAGTTGGCGCGCATGCGGTCGATCATCTCGCTGGCCATGAAATAGGCCTGCGACTGGTAGTAGGCGCTCTGGCTGTACTGCATGCCGGCCATCTGCATGCGCGCGGTGGCGAGGAAGCCGATCGAGATCAACAGCACGGCCACGAGAATCTCGATCAGGCCGACGCCGCGCTGTTGATGTCGAAGCGTGTTCATCCCTGCGGTCTCTTACGATGCCGTGCAGGTGGTGGCCAGCGAGCGATTGAAGACATCGCGCGCAATGTGATCGCTGGCATCCTTGCGCCCGCGGCGGATGTCGCCCGTGAGCACGATGTTCACGGCGCGAGAGGATTCGGCGCCACGCACGGCATCGCAGATGACCACCGAGGCGGCGTTCCAGGAAGTGTCACCCGGCGACTGATAACGTACGTAGGCCCGATCGGCAATGGTGGTGGAATTCCCTGCAGGTGTGCCGAACACGCTGATCGTGTTGTCGCCGGCGAGCCCGGGCTCGACCGACAGCAGCTCGTCCTCGGCATCGAGCGAAGCGGTGTTCGCAACAAGGTCGACCTTGTTGTCGACGAAGACCAGCCAGCCGTTCTTCCAGTCTCTTGCCGAGCCGCAATCCTTGCTCGTGGTGCTCGATCGCGGGCAGACGGTCACGAAGCGGCGGCGCTTGACGGCCTCCGAGCGTGCCAGAAACAGCGAGCCCACCATCTGGTTGTACTGGGTACTGATGCGACTCTCGCGAACCGCTTCGACGAAGCTCGGTACACCCAGGGCCAGCAGAATACCGGCTACCGCAAGGGTGACGATCAGCTCGACGAGAGTAAATCCCTTTTGCGCGTATCTGTCCATGGCAGCCTTAGCGGCAGTGTCGCATCAGGATTCAGTCGGATCGGGGTTTTCTGCCGCATGCCGCGACACGATGCACAAATCGGGTTGGCGCGATCTGCGATGAGCCGTGTCCGATCAGGCGCGCCCGGTCGAGCCTCAGCTTGGCCAGCAGTCGCTGCTCGCGGGATCAGGCGTCATGATGCCCTGATGGTTGATGGTCATCGTGGCGCAGGCAGTATCACCGCTCTGGCTGCCCGTGCCCCTGGCGGTGATCGTGAAGGTGCCGGCCGTCCTGGCGAGCGTCAGGGTGTAGAAGCCCTCGGGTGAGGTGGTGTTCTGCAGCGAGCAATTGGTGTAGGAAAAGGCCGTTGACTTGCAGCGTTCCATGGTCTGCGCCTCGGCCAGCAGTGCGAGGCGCCCGTCGGCGCGGCGGCTTGACTGTACCCATTTCCCGTAGCTCGGGTAGGCAATGGCGGCAAGGATGCCGATGATCGCAACCACGATCAGCACTTCGATGAGGGTGAAGCCCACGATGGCGCTGCGGTACGCAAGGGGTTGCTGGCTGGGTGACATGCTTGTATTCTCGATGTTCTGTGGTGCGCTCGCGGCAGGTGATCGTCGCCGCGTCGGCAGGTTCACCTCGCTGATAGCGACCGCGCACGCCCGTTCATGATCGCCGGACAAGGCCGGCCTTCGGGAATGTGAGGTGCCGCACGGCTGTCAGCCGTGCAGCACGTGTCGGCAATCGTCGATGTCAGTCGTCCTGCTCCACGTGTTCGCGCCAGTAGGTGCGGCGACGGAGTTCGTCGAACTGCATTTCGTCGATGGTCTGAGTGCCCACCACCACCGAGGCGTTGCCCTTCTCGGGAAAGAGAAGGGCCGCAGCCGGTGGAATGCCGGGTATGTTGAGTTTGCGGCGACGATCCGTTTTCGAGAGCACATTGCTGTCGTTGCCGAGGTCGAGATCGAGCACCGGTGCGCCGTTGCGAATCGAGAGGGCATAGAGATACCCTGAACCCTCGGCCGCGTTGCAGGCCGAGGTACTCCTTGCCGGGCTGTAGGTGGTGAAGATGACGCGGTGGTCGGCCGTGATGCTGCTGCTCAGCACCTTTTCGCCGTTGTCGTCGAGATCGATGTACCAGCCCCGGGCGTTCGCATCCAGCTTGGCATCGGTGTTGTCGGTCACGTCGACGAGCTGTTTCGAATCGAGCGTGATCGGCGCATACTGAATGACGCCGAAACTGTTCAGTGGCGGGCCGTAGACGGCTTTCAGACGCAGACTGAAGAAGCGATCCTGAACCACGTCGTCGAGCGGATGTGCGCGCCAGCCTGAACCGATCGACACGGCAAGGTATTGACGGCCGTTGTCGGAGAACACCGAAATGTCGGGCGGGTAGTGGAAGCGGCGTGATTCCCTGGCCGTGTCGCCGGCGAGTTTCGCGATCACGCCACCGGTGATGCGCTTGTCGAGGCCTTGACCCGCCTTCTCGCTGTTGTTGATGTCGAGGCGCCAGAGCTGGCCGCCCATGTCACCGACATAGACCTGGTCGGCGAGGGTGTCGAAGTCGATGTCGATGACGCGCACCTCGGACGGAATGCTGTAGTTCATGTCGTCGAAGGCGGCAAGCGCACGGTCGCTCTGCCAGAGCAGCTTGCCGGTCACGGCATCGACGATGAAGATCGCGCGGCCAACGCTGTCGGTGCGGCGTGTGGCTTCGCTGGCCGCCGTTTCCTGCGTGCCGTCACCGTCGGTATCGATCATGACGTTGCCGCTTGCCGGTGGATCCTGATTCGGATCGTAGCCACCGCCGAAGATCAGCACCTCGCGAATCCTGTTCATGTGACGCACACGCGTCTTCACGGGCTTCGACCAGGTATCACCGAGTTCGATGAAGTTGCCGTCGGCCGTTGTCGCTGCGGTGTTGGAGAGATGGCTGCCGCCCTGGATGCTCCAGAGGTACTTCGGATTGTTGATGTCCGAGACATCAAGCGCATAGTAGAGATTGCCGCCACGGCGCATGCCGACATAGAGGTAGGCCTTCTCGCCCGTGTCCACCATGCCGTTGCCGTTGGTGTCGTCGACCCAGATGGTCATGCCACCGTCGAGCCCGTAGGGGCGGCGCGAGACGTTCTCGTTCTGCAGCAGGCGATGGAGATTCTTCAGCAGTTCCCGCGGAATGAAGGCGAACTTCTCGGCGCCGTCGGCCGTGTCGGTGGCGTGCAGGTAGCCATCGTTGGTGGCGGTGAAGATGATCGAGCGACCCTGCTCGGAACCGTCGGCATAGGTCAGGATGACGGGCTGCGAGTGCATCGGGTCACCCATCTGCCCACGCGATTCATCGGTGTTCAGATCGGCGTCGATGTCGTTGATGTCCTGTCCGTGCGCCCAGTTGACGAGATCTTCATAGTAGCTGTCGGACGAGAATTCACCGGCAGGAAGCTGGAACCAGGCGCGCTTGAGTTCCGTGTTTCCGGGCAGAAGCCGGTTCTCCGCCGCGGTGAGTTGGGTGTTGCCGCCGGTCCAGGTAAACACCTTGCGTGAGAGGTGCGAGGGGTAGTCGGTCTGCAGTTCGGCGGCGGCGCCGCCGAGTTCGACACTGGCACCATCGGCCGAATTCGACCACCAGCTCTGTGCGCCCGGCAGGAATGCGCCCCTGGACTCGTCAACCGCCGGCTTGCCGTTTACATCCACGATCGATGTGCTGCCGTCGTCGTTGACGCGCAGCCGGAAGCGCTTGAGGTTACCGTCCCAGCGTGCCGTGGAGGAGGGCTTGAAGAGCGCGTAGTAGAGGTCATCACGGTTGACCATGCGGTTGAT
This sequence comes from Gammaproteobacteria bacterium, assembly GCA_002746645.1. Lineage (GTDB taxonomy): Bacteria > Pseudomonadota > Gammaproteobacteria > Granulosicoccales > Granulosicoccaceae > Granulosicoccus. The sequence goes on from PDPU01000032.1 coordinate 60,934, forward strand.
CTGGTTCAACGAGGCGCTCGGCGCGACGAAACTCGTGTCGATCTTCGAGACATTGACGAGAATGTTCTTGAAGGCCGTCAGCAGTTCGGCCGAGGTGTCCGCTTCGTAGGTGCTGCCACCACCCTTCGCGGCAAGTCTGGCCAGGAACTTGCGCGCGTTCTTCGCGTCCTCGTCGTCGCCGAGCGCGAAACCGATCGTGTGTGTCGTGACCGTCTGCGTGCCGTCGATGCTTCCGGACTGATCCTCGTTGTGCAGGAAGGCGGTGAGATCGACACCGCATGCTTCGGCTTTGGGAGAGTCTGCCTTGCACTGGCGTTGCATCATGCGGGGGATGCGCCGGTTGCGCGCCGTGTTCGAGGTGGCATAACCGTCCGAAAGCAGCACGATGTGGTTCGACTGACACTCGCTGTCGATCGGTGACCGGTAGGTGGGTGTACTGGGTGACGTCCGTATCTTCTCCCTGATGCAATACCGGGAATCGAGATTGGCGTCGCTGCAGCCGTTCGGCCGGTATACCGAGCCGCCGATGTAGCTGAAGGGGTGGCTGACACGATGGTAGCGGTCGTTGTGTTTCCGCGCACCGCGGCGCAGGCCGTAGTCGACCGGTTCACCTCGCAGGTAGCGGGCGGCTTCGTACAGGGACGACACGATCGGCGTGCCCCCTTCGGGAACGAGGTTGTCGACCTGTTGCTTGAGCTGATCACGTACGGTCGAACCCGAGCTTTCCTGCCGTGACTGGTAACGGATGCGCAGACGGGCAGCGCCGGCTTCGCTGCCATCGGCCGAGTGGAAGCGATGCGGCGCGTTGCCGGAGAGCCGGAAGGCCATGGCGTTGCCGGCCTGCCAGCCGGTACGCGAAGTGACCGATGCGACGAGATCGGTGAGGTTCACCGACGCCAGGAATTCGCCGTCGGCGACGGCGGACAGCGGCCAGGTCACGGGTGCCGACCAGGATCGTGAACTCAGGTTCCTTGCGAGGCCATAGAAGCGCCTGGCGTTGTCGGCTTCCTCGACGCTCAGCGACAGGTTGCCACTGGATGCTTCGGCAGCACTCTGCAGTTCGAGTACGGCGCTGCTGATGACGGCATCCCGGGGCACGTTGATACCCGTGAAGCGCAGGCCGATGATGCGTTCCTTGCCCGTGTCGTCGCCGGTGGAGAGGTTGGTGTCGGAGAGCGACACCTTGCCGCTCGTTTCCATTTCCATGGCGTCGTCGTCAAGATCGGCGAGTGCGGCGTTCATCGTGGTGTTGGCGCAGTAGCCGCCCGACGGCACCGTGTCGGGGTCGTAGCTGACATGAAGCACCGGTGCCTCGACCGTGTTCCGGTCGGCACTGACGGCCCGACGAAGTCCCGTACCCGAGAAGAACAGGGTAATGGGGTTGCCCGAGCACCAGTCGTTCAGTGACACGACATCCTGGACCACGGTGGAGATGTCGAAGGTTTCCTGCGTCAGTCCGGTCGTACCCCAGGCCCCGGGCTTCCATGTCACGCGCGAGGTGGTGCGAGTGCGCGCACCGATGTCGTTGTCACTTGCCCGGAACGAGGCACTGCGGCTGGTGGCCTCGGCACTGATGTCGAGGGAGGTCGCTTCGCTGCCGCTGGCGGCGGTCGTGAATCTGACTACCGCGCTCTTGATCGTGGCGTTCGGCGGTACGGCGAGGTTGCTGAATCGGATCGCCGTGGTCTGGGTGTCTTGCGTGGCTTCGGCCGTGCTCGCCCTGGGGCGCCAGTTGATGCGCAGCGAGGGCTTGACGCTGTCGGCATTGCCGGCGGCGGTCAGGAAACGGAAGACGTTGGTTTCGGTATTGACGTAACCGCTCGGCGCCGAGAGCCGCAGCGAGATGCTGTCACCCTTTTTCCAGTCACCGTTGCCGAGCGTCGCACTGACGAGGTCGCCGATGTTGGGTGACACGCGCGCCCCGCCGGTGTCATTGACCGCCACGTTCTGCCACTGCACGAAGGCCGTGCTGAAGCTGCGGCCGTCGAGCGGGGTGTTGATGTAGCTTGCCGGGCTGCCCGTGAGTTCGGTATGCAGGTCGATCGCGAAGTCGCTGCCGTTCGAACTCGCACTCCCGGCGGCGCCTTCTCCACCCTTGTCGGCCGGTGTTTCGCTGAAGGCCTGCCATTCGACGAGCGTGTCTTCGGCCGCGTCGTTCTTCGCGGCGTGCAGTGTCAGGTAGGCACTGTCGATGACGGCACCGGCAGGGATGCCGACGTTGTCGAAACGCAGGGCGAAGGTTCGCTCGAGGTGATTCGCGTCGACGTGAAAGAGGCGCGCCACGGCATTGTCGAGGTTGCGCTTGCGCGTGCTTTCGACGACGTTGAAGATTTCGTCGAGCTGGGCGGTGGCGGTGTAGTCGACGCTCTTCACGCCAGAGTCATCGATACGGTAGCTGAATTCGAGCAGCGGTGCGTCTTTGGCGCCGCCACCGACGCCGTAGACCTCACGCAGATCCACCGCCACGTTGGTGTAGGTATCCTGCGGGTTCAGCAGGATGGAGATCTCGTTGCCGCTGGCCCAGTCAGGCAGGCGCACGAGCTCGTTGAGAATCCCGGCAATATCGGGTGTCTCGAGCTTCCGGTCGGACAACTCGTCATCGACATTGGGCGGTATGCGAGTCCAGGCGGTCAGCGCCGCGGTACGGTTCTGAGGGTCGCGGCGAAAGGCCAGCGTCGCTGCGCCGTTCGTGCCATCGGGGTAGGCCGTGGGGTTGGCGGTTGCCTCGGCGCTGATGTACGCCGACACCGCCCCGGGCTGGTTGACCGTGGCCGTGCTGTGGAACACGATGCGTGCGCTTTCGACCGTTGCACCCGGCGGAATCGTCACGTTCGCAAAGCGGTAGGCGAGGCTCGTCGGCAGGTAGCCATCGCTGCCGTGGTAGAACCAGGTATCGAGCAGGCGGTTGTGCGCGTATTCGGGGGCGGCCGAACCATCGATGCGGCTGGTTTCGGCAACGGCCTCGGTGGCGCGGGCAGAACCCGTGAAGCGTTCCCCCGTGGCCGGTGCGGCATCGTCGTCAAGCCTGTCTTCGACGACGCGCGTCATGTCGAGTGTCGGCGCGTCAAGGATCACTTCACCCGTGAGGTCGTTCTGGGTGGCGTCGTCCAGTCCACTCAAGGTGCGTGCCGTGACCACCTCGTCGGGGCAGTCGCCATCGCAGAGATCGGCGGTGTTCTTGTCGAGATTGTTCGCAGGGTAACGCACCACGCCACCGTGGTATTGTCCCTGGAAGGTCATGAGACCCACGTTGAAGTTGTCGGACTGGTCGAGAATCTGATGCATGGCCTTCTTGAGCCGGTCGATGCGCCGATACTCGGTATCGTCATCCCAGGCCATCGAGCCCGAGGTGTCGAGTATGAAGACGATGTTCGGATTGGTGCGGAAGGCATCATTCGACTGTCCGAAGAACACTTCGGTGTCGTCGGCCATTGCCGCACTGCCGGCGAGCATGGCCAGCAGGAAACTGGCCATTGCCTGCCGGAAGCGATGCCACGTGGTGTTCCAGTCCTTCATCAGCAGTTACCTGAGTTGTCGGCCGCGCCGATCAGCAAGATGCCCTGCGAGATTTCGCTGCTCGTGTTGACCGCCTCGATGCTGGAGCTGCCCGTGACCACGAAGCGGCGTGCACCGATCGGGCCACCGAGCGAATAGCCGAGGGCGAGGCCCCGTCCGCCATAGCTGATACTCGCACTGGTTTTCTGTTCGGTGTTTTGGTTGAGGTCGGTTTTCTCGATGACCCTGGCCTTCGTCTTGCAGATCTGTTTTTCGAGTGCATTCTCGGTGGCAAGTACCGCGTCGCTGGCAGACTCCGCGGCCTGGAAGGTGATTTCCTTGTGCACGGCGTTGGTCGCGAGCTGACCCTCGATGCTTGCGCCGCGCATCGAGGCGATGCCGAGAATCGACAGCATGAAGATCATGATCATGGCCACCATCAGGGCGGCGCCATGCTGCCTGGACGACAGACTCGCCGCTGGCGGTGCCTGTACGCTTGTCGGGCATGTTCTCATGGTCGGTTCCTCACACTCACGCTGGCGTTGAAGGCGAGGCGCAGATGCCGATCCGACGCGTAGGTGTTGTCCATCGCGTTCTCGCTTGCCGCCGCGGAGATCGTGTCGCCCGCAAGGTTGAAACTGCGCTTGTCGTCTTGATCGCTGAGCCGTTCACGCGAGCGAAGCAGCAGTCCGATCTGCACGGCTTCGACACGGCCATCGGCGGTGTCGGCATCGTCGGGCGTCACGAATTCGATGGCGCCGCCGGCCGTCCGGTCCCGAAAGCCGAGACGGATACGCAGGTTGGTGACGCCCTCGACCATCTCGATGGGCGCGTTGGTGTAGGGCAGGGACTGTCGATAGAGCGAAAGCACGGCATTGCCGCTGCTGTCGGTACGACCGGTATTGCCGATGTAGTAGATGTTCGATTCGAAGCGCGTGACCATGGCGTCTTCGGTCGGGCTCTGGCCGTAGGGAGCTGACAGGAGGTTGCTGCCGCTGTTGCCCGCTGCGCCGTGCTTGATGGTCTTGCCCGAGACCGCCGTCACCTTGAAGATGTCTGCCACCTGACAGTTGGAAACGAGCGCGTAGTCGCCCGTGGCGATGCGGGGTGCGTCGCCTTTGACGACGATGTCGTGGCCGGCCGTGGCCATGGGCTTGATCGCGTTGATTTCGGGGTTGCCGAACTGCACGATCAGGGCGTGCGTACCGGCGACGGGAACCCCTGTCGAGGTCGGTGCCGTGAATCCGGGCGGCAGGCCTGGATCCCAGCTCGCGCTGCCGACCACGGCCGCGGAGATGGCAGACTCGACGAAGTCGGTGGTGGGTGGATCGTCGGCAAGGATGGTTGCGGCCACACTCGCGTCGGTACAGCCCTGAAAGCCCGCCATGCGCACGTCGCGCACCATGCCGTCGAGCGCGAAGCGGCCGTATTCCTGCAGGGTTGCCAGCGAGGAATTCAGCTCGGCACTGCGACGGTGCCCGTGGAACACGGTGACCATGCCACCGATCAGCATGAGCCCGATGACCATCGCCACCATCAACTCGACGAGCGAGAAGCCCTGTTGCTCCCCGGCGGTATACGTGCTCATGGGTACACCTTGATCGAGAGGCTGCGTTCGCTGTCGCTGCCGTCGAGAGGCTCGTTCCAGTACACCGTGACCGTGTGGGCCCCCGTCGTGTCGTCACGCTTGATGGTGCCGCGCGCGCCTTTCGTGGCCGAACCCGGCAGCAAGGGCACGAAGTTCGTGTCGCCTGCCTTTTCCGGGTGCAGGTAGCGACTCCAGCGGTGCCTGTCGGCGAGTGCGATGTCGGCCGCCGAACAGGGCGTGCCGTTGCTCACGCAGCCCGGCTCGCTGGTATCGGCCGCGGTGGTGATCGAGGCGTAGTTGCCGTCGCGCATGCCCTGACGATTGGCGCGCATGCGCTCGCTCATGTCGAGCAGCATGAACTTCGCCTGCGAGAGCGCGTTTGCTGCCTGCGCGGTGCGCATGCTCTCGACCTGCATGCGCGCCGAGGCGAGGAAGCCGATCGAGAGCACCAGTACCGCGAGCAGCACCTCGATCAGGCCGACACCACGCTGCGTCGCAACGGCAGCTCGCTTGCGGACGGCAGTGAAGGCGGGTACGTGCATCATTGACTGCCACCTTCTTCACGGGGGCAGCGCACGTCCTTGCCGTAGGTATCGACGAGTCTGCCCGTGCTGCCGTTCTTCGCGGCGTGGCGCACGTCGCCCACCAGGGAGATGTTCAGCGCCCGTGCGCTGGCGTCTCCGCTCGGGGTGCAGAAGCGGAAGGTGCCGCCATTCTTCCAACTGCTGGTGCCACGCGGCCCGAACCGGATCGCGTTCTGCGCCGTGGCGGTGCTGCCCGCGGCGACGCGCGCGTAGCTCGCGAGCCTGACGGTGCCGGGGAGGGGCGGTGCAGTGGCGAGAATGGTCTCGCCGGCATCGATGACGCCCGTGTTGTCGCCGTCGTCGGTGAAGACGAGCCAGCCCTGATTCCAGTCCTTGCCACAGGACGTGTCGTTCGCCCGCGCGCAGACGGCGACGCGTGTCGATTGCTTGATGGCCTCCGAGCGCGCGAGCGTGAGCATGCCCGCCAACCGGTAGACACTCGATTCCTGCTGCGCATGCTCTACTGCGGCCCGGAAATTCGGGGTCGCCACACTGAGGAGGATGGCCGCAACGGCCAGGGTGACCATCAACTCGACCAGTGTGAAGCCGTGCGCAGCGCTTCTTCCTGACGCTTGCATGCCCGGGTTAGCGGCTGGCAACACGGTTCCATTTAGCGGAAGTTCGCCGCCTCTCCGGACCGGCGTGTCTTTCCACCGGCGGGCGTGCTATACAGTCGCAGCAGTGCCGGATTGCCGGCATCGATGAACCGAGAGACGATTGACTGACGCGTGATCCATCAACTTGGCCTTGATACCGGCGGCACCTACACCGATGCGGTACTCGTCGACGGCGACAGCCGCATTCTCGCCACGGCGAAGTCACTGACGACGCACCGTGACCTCATCACCGGGCTCGCCGGAGCCACCGACGCGGTGCTGGCGGCAGCGGCCGATGCGGAGGGGCGGAGCCTCCGGGCGAGCGATATCGCAAGCGACATCGGCCTCGTGTCGATGTCGACCACGCTCGCCACCAACGCGCTGGTCGAAGGGCGAGGGCGCTCGGTGGCACTGGTGCTCGTGGGATTTTCGGACAGGCAACTCGAGCGCGCAGGGCTGGGCGAGGCCCTTGCGGGCACGCCCTGCATCCGTGTGGCCGGCGGGCACCGGGCCGGTGGCGAACCCGTCGAGCCGCTCGACCGTGCTGCGCTCGAAGCCGGGCTTGACGCGCTTGATCCGGCCATCGAGGCGATTGCCGTCGCCGCCGTCTTCGCCGTCCGCAACCCCGAGCATGAACTGCTTGTGCGCGACATCGTGACGGAGAAACTCGCGCGGCCCGTGAGCTGCAGTCACCAGCTATCGAGCGCACTCGACGCGCCACGGCGCGCGCTGACGACACTCCTGAACGCGCGCCTGATTCCCATGATCGGCGCACTGCTCGACGCCGGGCATCGTCTTCTCGACGAGCGCGGCATCGACGCGCCACTCATGGTGGTCAAGGGCGATGGCTCGCTGGTCAGTGCCGACTTTGCGCGTCGTTGCCCGGTCGAAACCATTCTTTCCGGCCCTGCGGCAAGTGTGGTCGGTGCGGCCTGGCTCTGTGACGAGCAGGACCTTGTCGTGTCCGACATGGGCGGCACCACCACCGACATCGCGATGATTCGTGGAGGCGAACCACGGCTTGACGAGGCGGGGGCAACGGTCGGGGGCTACCGCACCATGGTGCGCGCGGTGGACGTACGCACCTTCGGCCTCGGTGGCGACAGCGCGATTCACTACGATCGCGAGGCGCGGGACATGACCATCGGCCCCGCACGCGCCATGCCGCTCTCGCGCCTGGCCACGGAATACCCCGGCATCGTCGAGGAACTCGAACGTCAGTCCGAGCCCCGCTGGCTCACGACCCATGCCGGGCAGTTCGTGCTGCCGCATGCCGCGGCGCCCGTCGAACTCACGGCGCAGCAGAAGGAGCTCTACCGGCGCATCGAGGGCGGGCCGATCGCGCTGGTGCATCTGTTCGAGGATCAGAGTCTCGAGCGTGCCCTCGAGCGGCTCGAGCAGCGCGGTATCGTGCTGCGCGCGAGCTTCACGCCGAGTGACGCGGCGCACATCACCGGTGAACTCGACGTCTGGAATCGTGATGCGGCGGTTCTCGGTGCGAAACTCTTCATGCGCTATGCGGCGGACAATCTCGGCATGACATACGCTGACGAACGGGCGTTCGCGCGTACCGTCATCGAACGTGTCGCCCGCGAGACCAGCCTGCGCCTCGTCGAATCCATGCTCGCGGCAGAACGGACTGCGGTTGTCGTCAGGGAGCGTGGGCCGAAGCTCCTGCGCCCCGAGGCACGGCGCGGGCTCGTGTTCGGTGAGGCGCAGCGCATGCTGTTCGAGCGGGCCTTTGCCGCTGCCGGCGTACCTGATGCCGGTGTACCCGATGCCGGTGAACCTGATGCCGGCACTCCGGACTCAGGTGCGCTGGTCGCCATGCAAAGCCGACTCACCTTGCCCGTGGTCGGACTCGGCGCGCCGGTCAATACCTATTATCCGCGCGTGGGGCAGCTTCTCGCCACGCGCACCGTGCTGCCCGAGCATGCGAACGTGGCCAACGCGCTCGGTGCGGTGGTCGGGCTCGTGCGTCAGCAGCAGGAAATCACCATCGGTCCGGCAGCGGGCGAACGAGTCAGGGTGATGCTGCCCGACGGGCCGGAGGAGTGCGCCAACCTCGAAGCGGGGGCCGCGCTGGCATTGTCACGCGCCGAGGCGATGGCACGCGAGGCCGCGGAACTGGCCGGTGCCAGCGACATCACCGTGATCACGCGACGCGAAGACAACCTCGTCCGCGATGGTGATCGCGAGGTGTTCTTCGAGTCGCGCATCACGGCGACCGCCAGCGGCCGGCCGGCGCTGAAGAGCTAGCCTGAAGGATGCAAGGCCCGCAGCGCAGCCGGCGATCCGCAGGAAACCGCCGCGATCGGCATCATTTCCTGCCGCGCTTCGGCGCGTAGATGTCGGTGCAGGTGCCTTCGGCCACTTCGGCGGCGAAGTTGAGTGTTTCCGAGAGCGTCGGGTGCGGATGCACGGTCAGCGCAATGTCGCCGAGTTCCGCCCCCATCTCGAGAGCGAGCACGGCCTCGGCAATGAGTTCACCCGCATTCGGTCCGACGATGCCGTAGCCGAGTATGCGATGGGTTTCGGGGTCGTAGAGCACCTTGGTCATGCCGTCGGAACGATCCAGCGACAGCGAGCGCCCGCTCGCCGCCCACGGAAACTGCCCCTTCGCGTAGGCGATGCCATCGGCCTTGGCCTGCGTTTCGGTCAGGCCCATCCAGGCAACTTCGGGATCGGTGTAGGCGACCGAGGGAATCGTTCTGGCATCGAACCAGGACTTTTCGCCGGAAGCAACCTCGGCCGCGGTCTTCGCCTCGTGCGTGGCCTTGTGCGCGAGCATGGGCTGGCCGACGACGTCGCCGATGGCAAAGATGTGCGGCACATTCGTGCGCTGCTGCGAATCCACCGGAATGAAGCCGCGCTCGTCAACCTTGACCCCCGCGGCTGCCGCGTTGATCTTGCTGCCGTTCGGGCTGCGGCCCACCGCGAGCAGCACGCGATCGAAGGTGTCGGACGCGGGTGCCTTGCCGCCCTCGAAGGTGACCTCGAGCCCGGCGTCGGTGGCTTCGATGCCCGCGACCTTCGCACCTGTGAAGATGTTTTCGAACTGCCTTTCGAGCCGTTTCTGCAGAGGTTTCACGAGATCGCGGTCGGCACCCGGCATGAGACCCTCGGAGAGTTCCACCACGGTGATGCGGCTGCCGAGACCGGCATAGACGCAGCCCATCTCGAGCCCGATGATGCCGCCGCCGATGACGAGCAGGCGCTCGGGAATGTCGGCGAGTTCGAGTGCGCCGGTGGAATCCATCAGGCGCTCGTCGTCGTAGGGGAAGCCCGGAATTCTCACGCTTTCCGAACCCACCGCGATGATCGCCTGGTCGAAGCCGATCATCTTCTCGCTACCCGTCGGGTGACGCGCTGCCTCGCTGTCGCCCGTGAGCGTGACCTTGATGCGCGACGCGCTCGCGAACTCGGCCACGCCATGCATGACGGTAACCTTGCGTTGCTTCGCGAGGCCAGCGAGTCCGCCCGTGAGCTTGCCCACGACGCTCTCCTTGAAGCCGCGCAGTTTGTCGATGTCGATCTCGGGCTGGCCGAAGCTGACGCCGTGTGCCGCCATGCTGCCTGCTTCCTCGATGACCGCGGCGGTATGCAGGAGCGCTTTCGAGGGAATGCAGCCGACGTTCAGGCACACGCCACCGAGTGACGGGAAACGCTCGATCAGCAGCACCTTGCGGCCGAGATCGGCGGCACGGAAGGCGGCCGTGTAACCACCAGGGCCCGAGCCGATCACGACAAGTTCGTAGCGCTCGTCTTCGGGCTCGCTGCTGTGCGGCGCCGTTGCGATCTCGCCGGGTGAAACGGCCGCTGTGGCCGCAGTGACACCCGCCGCGATGGCTGAAACCTCTGCCGCGGCCGCGCCGCTACCCGCTGCCGTCGTTGCAGTGTCCACGCCGCTGCCCGGCGCTGCATCCGCAGCAGCCGATGCACCGTCGGGGGCCACTGCGGCATGGTCCGATGCGCCATCCGGCACGGCTTCCGCACGCTCCGCTGCACTCCCGCCGACCGCGACCGCCTCAGGCGCCACGTCCAGCACGAGAATATCGCTGCCTGCGGACACCTTGTCGCTGGTCCTGACCAGCATGGCAGTGATGGTGCCGGGCTTCGGGGCCGGGATTTCCATGCTGGCCTTGTCGCTCTCGACCGTGATCAGCGAGTCTTCGGCGGCAACCGTGTCGCCTTCGCTGACCAGCACTTCGATGATCTCGACTTCCTCGACGTCGCCGATGTCGGGGACCTTGATGGTTTCCAGTTCACTCATGGTTCAGCGTCTCCGTGGCTTCAGAGGATCAGGCGACGGATGTCGCTGATTTCACGCGCGTAGGCCGCCATGAAGCGTGCGGCGTCGGCGCCGTCGATGACACGGTGATCGTAGGTGAGATCGAGCGGACACATGAGCCGCGGAGTGAACTCACTGCCGTTCCAGACGGGCTGCATGCGTGCGCGGGTGATGCCGAGAATTGCGACCTCCGGTGCGTTGACGATGGGCGTGAAGGCCGAGCCACCGATGCCGCCGAGGCTGGAAATGGTCATGGACGCTCCCTGCATTTCCGCGGGCTTCAGCTTCTTCTCGCGTGCGCGCCGGCTCATGTCGGCCATTTCCTCGGCGAGTTCGAAAATGCCTTTCCTGTCCACGTCGCGGAAGACCGGCACCACGAGCCCGGCCGGCGTGTCGACGGCGATGCCGATATGCACGTATTTCTTGATGATCAGCGCTTCGCCATCGGGGGTGAGCGAGCTGTTGAACTTCGGGAATGCCTTGAGCATGCGCGCCAGCGCCTTCATCTGGAAGGTCAGCCCCGTGACGCGGGGTTCGCCCTCGCTGGCATTCTCCTTGAGTTCCTTGCGGAAGGCTTCCATCTCGGTGATGTCGGCTTCCTCGTGGTGCGTGACCATCGGCAGATTGAGCCAGGCGCGATGCAGGTTGCCCGCGGAGAGCTTGTTGATGCGGCCCATCTCGACGCGCTCGATGTCGCCGAACTTCGAGAAATCCACTTCCGGAATCGGCAGGATGCCCATGCCGCCCGTGACACCGACGACCGAACCACCCGAACCCACCGCCGCGACGTTCGTCATGGTGTCGCGGATGAAGGCCGTGACGTCCTCGCGCGTGATGCGGCCCTTGCGGCCGCTGCCCGTGATGAGGCCGAGGTCGGCGCCGAGTTCGCGCGCGAAGCGGCGTACCGCCGGGCTGGCATGTGCCTTCCTGACTACCGCGTCGTCGAGCCTGGCGGTTGGCGAGTTGGCAACCTTCGCCGCAATGGACTGTCCTGCGGTGCTGTGGGCGCTGTAGGACGCCATGGGGCTGTCACGCCCGGCATCGGCGGGGGTGGAGCCCGCAGCGGTGGTGTCGGTGGCAGGCGCCGTCTCTGCGGCTGCCACCGCCGGAGTGGCCGCGGCCGGAGCCGAAGTGTCGGCGGCAGCTGCGCCTGCGGCAGTCGCTGCTGCTGCCGGTGCTGCTGCCGTCGCTGACGCAGCGGCGGCTGCACCTTCGCCGTCAGCGGTGCCGCTTGAAGCCGCCTCGGCAGCGCCCACGCGCAGCGTGCCGATGACGGTGCCCGTGGACACCTTGTCGCCGACCGTCACGCTCAGTGATTCGATCACGCCACCATCGCTTGCCGGTAATTCCATGCTGGCCTTGTCCGATTCGAGGGTGATCAGCGAGTCGTCGGCGGCAATCGTGTCGCCTGCCGAAACGAGAATTTCGATGACTTCGACCTCGTCGATGTCGCCGATGTCCGGCACCACGAGATCAATGATCTGTCCGTCGTTGCTCATCGTCGTCTCCTCAAGCCTTGGCCGGGTTGGGGCGGTCGGGGTCGATGCCGTATTGCTGTATGGCCTTTGCCACCGTCACCGCGTCGAGCTTGCCGTCCTTCTCGAGCGCGTGCAGCGCCGCGATGGTGACGTAGTTCCGGTCGACTTCGAAGAATTCCCTGAGTTTCTCGCGGGAGTCGGAGCGCCCGAAGCCATCGGTGCCGAGGGTGACGAAGGTGCTGGAGACGAACTCGCGTACCTGATCGGAGTAGGCCTTCATGTAGTCGGTGGAACTGACCACCGGCGCATCGCTGTCGCCGAGCACCTGCTCGATGTAGGGGATGCGCGCGTCGTCGTTCGGGTGCAGCATGTTCCAGCGCTCGCAGGCGAGACCATCACGCGCCAGCTCGTTGAAGCTCGTGACGCTGTAGACATCGCAGCCGATGTTCCACGTCTCCTCGAGCATCTTCGCCGCTGCCTCGACCTCGCGCAGAATGGTGCCGCCGCCGAGCAGGCGCACGGTGTTGTCGAAACCGCTCCTGCCGCTCGATTCACCGGCGGCCCTGAGCTTGTAGATGCCTTTCCTGATGCCTTCCTCGGCGCCTTCCGGCATCGGCGGATGGATGTAGTTCTCGTTCATCGCCGTGATGTAGTAGAAGACGCTCTCGCCCTCCTGAATCATGCGGCGCATGCCGTCCTGGATGATCACGGCCATTTCGTAGCCGTAGCAGGGGTCGTAACTGACGCAGTTCGGAATCGTGTTCGAGAGCACCAGGGAGTGGCCGTCTTCGTGCTGCAGGCCTTCACCGTTGAGCGTCGTGCGCCCGGCGGTGCCTCCGATCATGAAGCCGCGCGAGCGCATGTCGCCGGCAAGCCAGGCAAGATCGCCGATGCGCTGGAAGCCGAACATGCTGTAGTAGATGTAGAAGGGAATCATGCTGACGCCGTGCGTGGAGTACGACGTGGCGGCGGCCACGAAGCTGCCCATGGCACCGGCTTCGGTAATGCCTTCCTCGAGGATCTGACCGGACTTGTCCTCCTTGTAGTACATGATCTGATCGCGATCCTGCGGCTCGTAGAGCTGCCCCACCGACGAGTAGATGCCGAGCTGGCGGAACATGCCTTCCATGCCGAAGGTACGTGCTTCATCGGGCACGATCGGCACGATGTGCCGGCCGATGTGCTTGTCGCGCGTGAGAATCGTGAGCATGCGCACGAAGGCCATGGTGGTGGACATGTCGCGATCCCCCGAGCCTTCGAGCAGTGGCCCGAACACCTCCAGTCCCGGTACCTCGAGCTGGTTCGCGAACTTCTGCCGTTGCGGGAGGTAGCCACCGAGCGCCTTGCGGCGTTCCTGCATGTATCTGATTTCGGGGCTTTCCGGGTCGGGCTGGATGTATTCGAGATTCTCGACCTGCTCGTCGGTGAGGTTCAGACCGAAGCGGTCGCGCATGCCGAGCAGCGACTCGATGTCCATCTTCTTCGCCTGGTGCGTCGCGTTGGTGCCTTCGCCCGATTCACCCATGCCGTAGCCCTTGACCGTCTTGGCGAGAATAAGCGTGGGCTGGCCCTTGTGTTCGACTGCAGCCTTGTAGGCGGCGTAGAGCTTGTGCGGGTCGTGACCACCGCGGTTCAGGCGCCAGATGTCGGCGTCGGTGAGGGTGGAGACGAGTGCTTTCGTTTCGGGGTGCTTGCCGAAGAAATGCTCGCGCGTGTAGCTGCCGCCCTTGGCCTTGAAGTTCTGGTATTCGCCGTCGACGGTTTCCATCATGAGTTGCTGGAGCTTTCCCGAGGTGTCGCGCGCGAGGAGCGGATCCCAGTAGGTGCCCCAGATGACCTTGATGACGTTCCAGCCTGCGCCGCGGAACAGCGCTTCGAGTTCCTGGATGATCTTCGAGTTGCCGCGCACCGGCCCGTCGAGGCGTTGCAGGTTGCAGTTGATGACGAAGTTCAGGTTGTCGAGCTTTTCGCGCCCGGCCAGCGAGATCGCGCCGAGCGACTCGGGTTCGTCCATTTCGCCGTCGCCGAGGAAAGCCCAGATCTGGCGGTTGTCGGTTTTCGCGAGGCCACGATCGTGCAGGTACTTCATGAAGCGCGCCTGGTAGATCGAGCACAGCGAGGTCCAGCCCATCGACACGGTCGGGAACTGCCAGAAATCCGGCATCAGCCAGGGATGCGGGTAGGAGGAGAGGCCGTCGCCGTCGGCCTCGCGACGGAACCGGTCGAGGTCTTCCGCCGTCAGGCGCCCCTCGAGGAAGGCGCGAGCGTAGATGCCCGGTGCCGAGTGACCCTGCACGAACAGGAGGTCGCCACCGTGTTCGTGGGTGGGTGCGTGGAAGAAGTGGTTGAAACCGACGTCGTAGAGCGTTGCCGCAGAGGCAAAGGAAGCGATGTGACCACCGACGCCCGAACCGTCGCGCTGGGCTCGAAGCACCATGACGGCCGCGTTCCAGCGAATCATCGCACGTACCTTGTGCTCGAGTTCGTGATCACCCGGGCTTTTCGCTTCGAGGTGTGGCGGGATGGTGTTGACGTAGGCCGTGGTGGCGTCGTAGGGCAGGTTGGCTCCCGAGCGCCTGGCCTTGTCGATCAGTTGTTCGAGCAGGAAGTGCGCACGCCCGGGCCCTTCCTGCTGAATCACGGCTTCGAGCGCGTCAAGCCACTCCTGGGTTTCCTCGGCATCGATATCGGCCCGCTGGGTCTCTGTACTCATGGTGCTCCGATTCTGACTGGCGTTGAACTGACGGCGGCAGGGCATCGCGGGTGCGACCACCCGGCCGGAAGGTTCCGGACATGTTAACCCCATGATTGACCATGCTCAAACGAAACCGACTCCACGAGGACATCCGGCGTGGTGTCGGCCTTGCCGAAAAGGTGATACCGGCAACGATCGAGGATGGCGCGCCGGATCAGCGCGGATGCAGTGGAATGATGCGGTGTGTCATCGATGCCGGACGACTGCCGGGCTCGTCACTCGCGGCAGTGCGTCGCGTCGACTCCATGGACTGATCATCCTTACAGCATTCATGCTGACGCAGACGCGGTGTTTCACCAACGGGTTCACCTGCCGAATCGGCAACGAGACGCAGCCCTGCCACGCGTGCCGGCGCAAGCTCGCCGATCATGTTGGCGATGTCCGCACCGCTCTTCACCTCCACGCGGTGATAGTTCTCGGTATACCCCTGATGCTGCCGGATCGCGGGTGTGTCCGGCACGGCCTTGCCGGTTTCCCACAGCACGCGTGTCGTCTGTCCGAGTTGTGCTTCGAGCTGCTCGCGCTTCAGTCGCTCGGCGAGGGCATGGAGTTCGCGGCTCCGTCGCTGCTGTATGTCAGCCGGCACCGGATCGGGGAAGTTCGCCGCCGCCGTGCCTTCGCGGGCCGAATAGGCGAAGGCGTGAATGTGTCCGAAAGGCTGCGTGGCGATGAATGCCAGTGAATCCTGCCACAGCGCTTCGCTTTCGCCCGGAAAACCGACGATGACGTCGGTGGTGACATTGAAGTGCGGCACCACCGCACGCAGCTTTTCGGTGAGTCGCCGGAATTCTTCGGTACGGCAGCGTCTCGCCATGCGCCTGAGGATCACATCCGAGCCACTCTGCAACGGCAGATGCATGTGCGGCATGAGCCTGGCGTTGGCGAAGAGCGCAATGAAACGGGGAGACAGATCCCAGGGTTCGACCGAGGCAAAGCGGATGCGCTCGATGTCGGTGTCATCGAGGAGTGCCGTGACGAGGTCGGCAAGATCCAGTCCGATGTCGGAACCGTAGCCGCCAACGTGCACGCCCGTCAGCACCACTTCGCGCACGCCACTCGCTGCAAGCCTTTGCACTTCGTCGACGAGTTCGGCGATGGGGCGGCTTCGTTCCTCGCCACGTGCCACCGTGACGATGCAATAGGTGCACTTGTAACGGCAGCCGTCCTGGATCTTGATGAAGGCGCGATGACGGTTTCTGCCGAACAGCGCTGCACTGTCCGGTACGGTGGCCGAGGCCGGCATGCTGCCTGTCTCGAACGTTGCAACTGTCATTTTGACCAGTTTATCCTTTTCGGCATTGCCGACGACAAGATCAACACCGAGGTCCGCCAGTGCCTCGGATGACTCGAGGGCGCTGTAGCAGCCGCTCAGCACGAGTCTGGCCTGCGGGTTGTCGCGTTGCAGACGGGTGAGTCGACGACGCGACTTGGCCACGGCTTCACGCGTGACGGCGCAGCTGTTGAGCACCATGACGTCGGCTTCGCCGGGATTCCCTGCGAGGCTCGCACCGCTGGCCTTGAAGGCAACTGCCCATTGTTCGAGTTCGGCTTCGTTGAGGCGACAGCCAAGAGCGTCCAGATAGACCTTCACGGAAATGACGGGGAAGTTGGGGTTGCCGGTATTGTAATTTCTTGCACGGCATCGTGCCGATGCGTTGAATCTGCTCGGCACCAGGACGTTCCACCCTGGTTACACTGCAGGGCTGGCTTGTTTTCGGGGGGTGAATTGCGCCAGAGGCAGGTGGATCACCTTGTTACAGGACTGTTACATGGCAGTTTCCAGTTGATCTGCCGTAGTAGCATCCCATTGCGGATGCGCGCAACCGTATGGTGGTTTGAGTGCTTTGACTGTGTCATCAGTATGCAGTCTTCCATTTGAACCAATCGTTAATTTGTTACAAGGAGATCCGACAATGCGTCCGATTACCAAGCAGGAACAGAAGAGTGTCTACGGAGCTTGTGGCCACGGTCGTGGTGGTAGTTACGGCTGCGGCGGTGGCGGCGGCTACGGCGGTGGTGGCGGCTACGGCGGCGGCGGTGGCGGTGGCGGCGGCGGTGGCGGCGGCTACGGTGGCGGCGGTGGCTACGGCGGCGGCTACGTATGCATCAGCTTCGGCGGCGGTGGCGGCGGTGGCGGCGGCGGTGGCGGCGGCGGCTACCCCGGTGGCGGCGGCGGTCACCCCGGTGGTGGCGGCGGCAGCAGCAGCGGCGGTGGCAAGTACGGCGGTTGCAGCAGCTGATCATCGCCAATTGTTGAATTGAGTTTTCAGAGTTTTACAGAGACGAATCGGGTGGCATTGATGTCGCCCGATTCGTTCTTTTGTTTCGAATCAGGGAACGAACTCGTCTCCTGATCAAGAGAGATACGTCAGCAACGGAAGTGTCGTCAACGGAAATGTCGTCAACGGATATGTCAGCAACGGATACGTCGTCAAGGCAGGGCACCAGCCTCAAGCTGCTGGGCCAGCCCACACTGCAGGAATACATTCATTTCATTACCGAGCAGGTGGTCGATGGCGATGCCCGCTCTCGCCGGTCGGTGGTGGACGAATGGCGGGAAGTCAATGACATCTACGGCGAACTCGAGCAAAGCGAAGCCGGCATTGCCGACAGCATCGAAGTGAGTCCGCTTGATGAGGCGCTGCTTGCCCGGGCGGCAGAGATCCGTGATCGGCCCGACTTCCGCTTCACCTTCGATCGCCTGCCCACCGAGATCGTCATGGTCGAGCTGGAAAAGCTCGTCGTCTGGCAGACTCGCATCGATGCCGATTTCGCGGAGGGTCTGCAGGCAGGGCTGCACGCCTCGATGGACGCCGCCGCCATTCTGGATTTCTCCCTGCCACCACCGTCACCCGCTGACTCCATATCGGTCCGCAAGCTCGGATCCAATCGCTTTCAGTTCATGAGCGATTCCAGCGATTTCCGGCCTCATGCACCGACACTTCTCGATGCCGATCAGGTCAGTGGCTTCGAAACCTTCGGCCCCTTGTGGAAGATGGTCGGACTCGGTGTGGGTTTCGGCTCGAACTATCTCTGTGCGATTCGCTCCGAGCAGCGTCTGTTGTTGCACAACGGTCATCATCGTGCCCATGCGCTTCTTGCCAGCGGTATTCGGCATGCGCCCTGTGTGGTGCAGTCGGTCACCCGACGCGACGAGCTTGAAATCGCCGCCAAGCGTCAGGTTCTCGATGACCCGGACTTCTACTTCGGCGCAGCCCGCCCACCATTGCTCAAGGACTACTTCGATCCACGCATCGTGCGTCGCATGCCTACCTGGCGTTCGCAGAAAGTGATCGAGATCGGTTTCGAAACCCGGGAAATCATGGTCGCAAAGGCATGAGCCAGGACCGGGTGGAAGGTCGTGCCGAGGAAGGTGAGTCGGCCGATTCGCCACTGTTCCGGCGCGAAGCACTCGAGAAGCAGAACCTTCAGGCGCCGGGGCATGTGCTGCTCGTGGCCAGCCCGGGTTATACCGTGTTCACCCTGTTTGCGCTGATCTGCATGCTGGCGGTGATCGGTTTCCTGCTGTTCGGCCATTACACACGCAAGGAGCGCATCGAGGGGCAGCTCATTCCCGAACGCGGCCTGTTGCAGATTCGCTCGCCGCGCAGCGGCACCGTGACGGAAGTGCAGGTGTCGCCGGGCGACGTCGTCAAGACGGGTGATGCCCTGCTGCGTGTTTCGGCCGACGTCAGCAGTACGGCTTCCGGCGCAACCCAGGCCAGCGTCATCCGTCAGCTGGAGAACCGTCTGGACAGTCTTGACCAGCAGCAGGAGACCGAACGGAAACTGACCGCACAGCGACTCGATGAGCTGCAGGATCACGTACTGGCCATTGAAGCCGAGCAGCGTTTGCGCGACAGTGAAATCGAGGTGCAGCGCGAGCGTGTACGTCTCGCCGAGGAAGTCAGTGACAGGTTCGATCAACACCGCGACAGCGGCGCGGTGTCGGATCAGCAATGGCGCGAAGCGCGTGATCGAGCACTGGAGCAGCGTCTGCGACTCGTGGAACTCGAGCGTCAGTCTGCCAATGCCGAACGTGAACGGGAAACCCTGCTGGCCGAGGCCGCCGACATGCCACTCGAACAACGTGTTCAGGAATCCGCCGGCATGCGCGAACGAGCCACACTCGAGCAGGCGCTGATCGAGGCGCAGGCACAGCGTGAAGTGGTACTGTCGGCACCACAGCCGGGCGTGGTGGCTGCGGTGCATGTCGTGCCCGGTGGCAGCGCTGCCGAGCAGGCAGTACTGGTGGACATCCTGCCCGAGGATTCACCGCTGGAAGCGCGTCTGAAGGTGCCGACACGCGCCATCGGCTTCGTCGAAGTCGGGCAGTCGGTGCTCATTCGCTATCTCGCCTTTCCCTATCAGAAGTTCGGCCAGCACCGAGGGCAGGTGGTGGACATTTCACGCATCACCGGCAGCGATCTCGGCATGGGAGCAGAGTCCTTTTCGGCGTTGGGAACGCCTTTCGACACGACGGCAAGCTATCTCGTGCGCGTGGCGCTCGACAGCCAGCAGGTCACGGCCTACGGACGCGAGATCGCGCTGCAGCCAGGCATGGAACTCGAAGCCGATCTGCTGGTTGAGCGCCGCCGCCTGATCGAATGGGTGTTCGAGCCGCTGCAGAGTCTGAAAGGCCACATCAACGGATGAACGCGCTCGACAAACTGCACCTCGGCCTCGGGCGCCGTCTGCCCGTGGTGCTGCAGACCGAGGCGGCCGAATGCGGCCTCGCCTGTCTGGTGATGATCGCCACCTGGTTCGGCAAGCCCACGGACCTGCCGACGCTGCGGCGCCGCTACGGGCTGTCCATGAAGGGCGTGCAACTCGATGACCTCATCGGCATTGCCGAGAAGATCGGTCTGCTCTGCCGCCCCCTGCGCCTCGAACTCGATGAGCTGCGTCTGCTGAAGACGCCCTGCCTGCTGCACTGGGACATGAACCATTTCGTGGTTCTGAAGCGCGTCGGCAACGGCAGGATCGTGATTCACGATCCGGATGTGGGCGTCCGCAAGCTGAGTCTCGAACAGACGTCCTCGCATTTCACGGGCATCGCCGTGGAGTTTGCGCCGAGCAAGGATTTCGACAACGCCGAGAAGCCAGCGCGCATTCGCCTGCGATCACTGCTGGGCCACTTCGTCGGTGTCTACCGCACGCTCGGCCAGTTGCTGGTGCTGGCGCTTGCCATCGAAGTGTTCGGCGTCATGAGTCCCCTGTTCATG
>PDPU01000019.1 GCA_002746645.1 Gammaproteobacteria bacterium
AGCGCTGCACCCACCGGGCGTCGTCCTGACGGTAGAAGCGGCCATGCTTCATGGTGCAGATGGCCCCGCAGTGGGGGCAATCGGGGTTTGCCATTGATGCGTCCTTTCATCCGTGAAGGGAGATGCCACGGTAGCACACCTCGGCCACCCACAGCCAGGGTCATCAGTTAGCATCGGATGCACTATCGTTCGTGCATCGTGGCCTTCGCGCCGGCATCCGCGGGTCGACGCTGAATGGCCTTGATGTGTGTCAAGCGGAGGGGCGCCATATGCGGCAGAATGGCGTTCTGCCAATCCCACAATCGGAGTCAGGCCTTCATGTCAGAATTCGTCGACAACCACCCACTCGGTCGTGATCTTCCCGAGTACAAGTATGAGATCCACAAGCTCAAGATGCACGATGCTCATTTTGCGAAGCAGATGGAGCGTTACGAGGAAATCGACAAGGAAATCGTTCGCAACGAACAGGGACTCGAGCACATGGACGATCTCCATCTCGACGGACTCAAGATGCAGCGTGTGCAGTTGAAGGACGAACTCGTCGAGATGCTCAGACAGGCAGCGTCCTGAGTTCGGCAGGCGAGTGAACGTTGCCATGACACGGACGCGATTACATCGATCAGGGAGGGTGCGACTGCGATGAGTGATCGCCATGCCGCCTTTCGTGATCTCGCCGCGGCCGCTTCGGTCGATGCGGTTGCGCTCGTCGCCGGCGCCAACTTCGCGCGGCTCTATGGCACTGATTTTCATGTCAGCGAACGGCCGCTCGTCGTCATCCTGCCATGCGAAGGCAAGCCGCTGGCAGTGGTACCTTCACTGGAGCTTTCATCCTTCGCCGCGATCGAATTCGAGGGTACCGTGTTCGACTGGCAGGATCAGAACGGTTACCAGTCCGCCTTTGACGCCATGCTCGCCGCAACGCCCATCCGGCGTCTTGGCGTGGAAGGGCAGAACATGCGCGTATTCATCGAACAGGCACTTCGTCGCGCGGCCCCCTCGCTGGAGATCATCGATCTTCACGCCGACATCAGCGCCTTGCGTCTCCACAAGAACGATGCCGAAATCACGGCGCTGCGAAAGGCCATCGCCGTCAGCGAAAACGCGCTGGCCGAAACGCTCGAGCAGGTTCGCGAAGGCATGAGCGAGAAGACGGTGGAGTCCATTCTCGTGCAACGGCTCTTTGCCGGCGGCGCCGACGATTTCGCTTTCTCACCCATCGTGGCGGCGGGCGCCAATGCGGCGCTGCCGCACGCGCACGCGAGCGACACGCGTTTTCTCCGTCGCGGCGATGCGCTGCTGTTCGATTTCGGTGCGCGCGTCGACGGGCTCTGCGCCGACATCACCCGCACCGTCTTCGTGGGTGAGTGCAGCGAGCGCGACCGGGCCGTCTACGAAACCGTGCTGGCGGCAAACGCGGCAGGCATCGCCGCGGCCGGACCGGGCGCATCGGCGCATGCCGTCGACGATGCCGCCACTCGCGTGCTCGAAGCATCGGCGTTCAGCTCGGCCATCCGGCACAAGACCGGTCATGGCCTCGGACGCGACGTGCACGAAGCCCCCTGGATCATGCGCGGGAACGAAGCACGACTCGAGACGGGCATGGTATTCACCGTGGAGCCCGGCCTTTACATCGAGGGTGAACTCGGCGTGCGCATCGAGGACGACGTGCTCATCACCGACAAGGGTGCCGAGTCGTTGACCGGTTTTCCGAAAACACTCACGGTACTGCCATGCTGACATTCATGCTCAGAAGGCTCGGCACCTTCATTCCGACCTTCATCGGGGTGTCGATCGTGTCGTTCCTGTTCATCCGCATGCTGCCCGGCGATCCGATCCTGCTCATGGTGGGTGAGCGCGGTGTCAGTGAACAACGCTACGCCGAACTCATGGCGCAGTTCGGCTTCGACAAACCGCTCTGGCAACAGTACTGGAACTACCTCACGGGCATCCTGCAGGGAGATCTCGGCGTCTCCTTCCGTACCAAACGTCCGGTCTGGGACGAGTTCTTCGCGCTGTTTCCGGCCACGCTCGAACTCTCGCTCTGTGCCATCGTGTTTGCCGTGGCCTTCGGCATCCCCGCGGGCATCATCGCCGCGGTCAATCGCGGCAAGTGGCCCGATCAGCTGCTGATGTCCAGCGCGCTCGTGGGCTACTCGATGCCGATCTTCTGGTGGGCGCTGCTGCTGATCATCTTCTTCTCGGGCATGCTCGGCTGGACGCCGGTATCAGGGCGCATCTCCATGATGCACTACTTCCCGGACGGTACCGGATTCATGCTCTGGGACGCGCTCGCGTCGGGACAGAAGGGTGCCTTCGCCTCGGCCGTGCAGCATCTCATCCTGCCCACCATCGTGCTCGGCACGATTCCGCTTGCGGTGATTGCGCGCCAGACGCGTTCGGCCATGCTCGAAGTGCTCGGCGAAGACTACGTGCGCACGGCCCGTGCGAAGGGGCTCGGGCCACTGCGCATCAACGGCCTGCACGCGCTGCGCAACGCGATGATTCCGGTCATCACCGTCATCGGCCTGTCGGTGGGGACGCTTCTCGCCGGCGCCATTCTCACCGAGACGATCTTCTCCTGGCCCGGCATCGGCAAGTGGATGGTGGAATCGATCAGCAGTCGTGACTACACCTCGGTGCAGGGCGGGCTGCTGATGATTGCGGTGATCGTCATGATCGTGAATCTCATCATCGATGTGCTCTACGGGCTCATCAACCCGAAGATCAGAAAGCGATGAATACGGAAGACACCCCGGCTCTCGACGCGCGTCATGCCGAAGCGGCGGCGGTACTCGAGCGTCCGGGCCGGTTCCGGGAATTCTGGAGCTACTTCAGCGAGAACCGCGGCGCCATCTTCGGGCTGCTGGTCTTCGTCACCTTCATACTGATTGCCCTGTTCGCCGACGTGCTGGCGCCACATTCTCCCACGGCACAGAATCGTGCCGCACTGCTGCAGCCGCCTTTCTGGCAGACGGGCGGCACCACCGAGTACCTTCTCGGTACCGACGCGCTCGGGCGCGACCTGCTCTCGAGGCTCATTCACGGTGCGCGCTATTCCTTCTTCATCGGTGTGATCGTGGTCGTGCTGGCGGCGTCCTCGGGCATTCTCATCGGGCTCGTCGCGGGCTTCGCGCGAGGCTGGGTCGATACGCTCATCATGCGCCTCATGGACATCATCCTCGCGTTCCCGAGCCTCCTGCTGGCGCTCGTTCTCGTGGCGATTCTCGGGCCCTCGCTCGTCAACGCGATGATCGCGATCGCCATCGTGCTGCAGCCACACTACGTGCGTCTGACGCGCGCCTCGGTGCTGTCCGAACTGCCGAAGGACTACGTGACCTCGGCGCGCGTGGCCGGCGCCAGCCGGCTGCGGCTGATGTTCATCACGGTGCTGCCGAACTGCCTTGCACCGATCATCGTGCAGGCAGCGCTGTCGTTTTCGACCGCCATTCTCGACGCCGCGGCGCTTGGCTTCCTCGGGCTGGGCGCGCAGCCGCCAACCCCCGAGTGGGGCACCATGCTCGCCGATTCGCGCGAGTTCGTGCTGCGTGCCTGGTGGGTGGTGACCTTCCCGGGGCTTGCCATCCTGATCAACGTGGTGGCGATCAATCTCATGGGTGACGGGCTTCGTGACGCGCTCGACCCGAAACTGAAGCGAAGCTGAGGAGGGAGCATGAGCAACGATGGTGCATTGCTCGAGGTGGAAAACCTCAGCGTCGATTTCAGAACCGCGAGTGGTGCCTTTCGTGCGGTCGACGGCGTCGATGTCCGGCTCGATCGAAGCGACGTGCTCGCCATTGTCGGCGAGTCGGGCAGCGGCAAGTCGGTGTCGATGCTCGCGGTCATGGGCTTGCTCCCCTGGACGGCCACGATCACCGCCGATCGCATGGTCTTTGCCGGTACCGACATGCAGACGATGAGTGCGCGCGAACGGCGCCGCATCATCGGGCGCGACATCTCGATGATCTTCCAGGAACCCATGTCGAGCCTCAATCCCTGTTTCACCGTGGGCTTCCAGATACGCGAATCGCTGAAGACGCATACCGATCTCGGTGCGCGCCAGCGACAGCGCCGTGCGGTGGAACTGCTCGAACAGGTAGGTCTGCCCGAACCCGAAAAGCGTCTCAAGGCGTTTCCGCACCAGCTTTCCGGCGGCATGAGTCAGCGTGTCATGATCGCCATGGCCATCGCCTGCAAGCCGAAGCTGCTGATTGCCGACGAACCCACCACGGCGCTCGACGTGACCATCCAGGCACAGATTCTCGAACTCCTCCTCGACCTTCAGAAAGACACCGGCATGGCGCTGGTGCTCATTACCCACGACATGGGTGTGGTCGCCGAAACCGCCGAGCGCGTGAGTGTGCAGTACGCCGGGCAACGCGTGGAAGAGCAGCCGGTGCGCGAACTCTTCGCCGATCCGCATCACCCCTATACCGCGGCACTCCTCGCGGCCTTGCCCGAACGCGCGGGCGAGGGGCGGCTGTTGCCGACCATCGCCGGCGTCGTGCCCGGCCAGTTCGATCGCCCCCGGGGGTGCCTGTTCTCGCCGCGTTGTCACTTCGCCACCTCACACTGCCATGCCGCACCGCCACCGGTGGCGCCCGCGGCACTCGGCTACGCGCGCTGTCATGCGCCGCTGGTGCGGGGTGTGCCCCAGCGAGATGCCTCATGAGCGCGCTGGTGCAGGCCAGGGGCCTCTCGCGCTTCTACGAAGTGGCGGGTGGTTTCCTGAAACCCTCGGCAACCGTACGTGCACTGGCGGATGCCTCGTTCGAACTCGAAGCGGGACGCACGCTCGCGGTGGTGGGCGAGTCCGGCTGTGGCAAGTCGACGCTGGCACGCGTCGTCACCATGATCGAGCCCCCGACGGCCGGCGAACTGACACTCGACGGCCATCGCATCGACGCCGGGATGACACTCAGCGACAGCGAGAAGAGGGCACTCCGCGCCACGGTGCAGATCGTCTTCCAGGACCCCTTCGGCTCACTGAATCCGCGCCAGAGCATCGGGCGGATACTCGAAGAGCCCCTGATCATCAACCGGCCGGACATGTCGCGAGCCGAACGTGAAGCCAGAGCGCGCGAGATGCTGGCACTGACCGGGCTCCGCCCCGAGCACTACGATCGCTACCCGCACATGTTCTCGGGCGGACAGCGCCAGCGTATCGCGGTTGCCCGTGCATTGATGCTGGAGCCGCGCATACTCGTGCTCGACGAGCCCGTCTCGGCACTCGATCTTTCCATCCAGTCGCAGATCCTGAACCTGCTCGTGGAATTGCAGGATCGCCTGCAACTCGCCTACCTCTTCATCTCTCACGATCTGTCGGTGGTCAGGCACATGGCCGACGACATCATGGTCATGTACCTCGGGCGTGTGGTCGAGGCGGGGCCTGCCAGGTCGGTGTTCGCGGCACCGCAGCACCCCTACACACGCGCGCTGCTCTCGGCAACACCCGTCGCCGATCCAACGCGAAAATCCACGCGTATCCACCTCGAAGGTGAACTGCCGTCGCCACTCAAACCACCCTCGGGTTGCGCCTTTCACCCGCGCTGCTGGAAGACGGGTGATCCCTGCAACGAATCGCCACCGACGCTCGACGGGGAATTGCATCGAGTGGCCTGTTATTTCCCGGAAGGGTCGGGCGGCGCTCCCCAGGCGCCTGCTGATGCCGGCTTGAGCTGACGGGAGCGGACCTGCCTCGGTTTCACTCACGCATCGATCGATTCAAGCTCGGTCGCTCCCATCCAGTAACCAGGTGCATGGAATGAATGTGCTCGGCGCCGCATCGAGTACTCCGTGACACAGTCACAGAGCTGGCCGCGCATCAGACGCAGACTCAACGGTCATTCCGGCTTTCCGGAATGCTCAGCCAACAACCGGAGAATTCCAACCATGAAGTTCTATCGACGTGTTGCCCTGGCGCTGACTGTTGCAGGTGCCGTTTCGATGAACCCTGCACAGGCCGCCGACAGCAAGCTCGAAGTGATACTGACCGCTCCCGAAGCGCAGACGCAATTGATGGCGATGGTGCTGACGATGCAGGCGGTGCAGAAGGGTGCCAGTGCACATGTGCTTCTCTGCGGACCCGCTGCCGACATGGCGCTGAAGGATGCGCCCGAGTCGGCTACCGCACCGCAGAAGCCCAGGGACATGAGTCCGCAGGGGCTCATGAAGATGATCATGGAAAAGACCGGCACCGAAGTCGAAGTCTGTGCCATCTATCTGCCGAATGCAGGGCTCGAAGCCGATGCGCTCATCGAGGGCGTGGGTGTTGCCGATCCTGCCGTGATGGGTGGGCGGCTTGCCGACCCGACTGCGCGGGTGATGAGCTTCTGATTTTCCTGTCGCCATGTCCGGAACGAACCGTGTCGGGACATGGCGATGGCTACCTGTCAATGGTGGTCGGTATTCCGGATCAGTCGGTCAGAGCCTGCTGCCGTGACATCGAAGCCGAACCGAAGTGCAGGCGATGCAGTTGCCAGAAGAGGATGATGGTTGCCACCTGCGCTGCCAGCGCCGGCAGACTCGCGACCCAGTAGGCCGCACCGAACTTCGTGATGAGCCCGCTGCCGACCAGGCCCTTGTTGACGAAGAAATGCAGCAGTACGCTCAGGGCCACACCGGGGCAGATCAGTGCGTAGGAACCGGGTGAGCGCTGGCCACCGGCGGTGAGGTAGCGTTCGGCATAGCGCTGGCGTTTGAGCACTGCCCAGCCGAGAAGCAGAAACAGGATCTGCACGGCGAGCATGCGCGAGAGCATCACGAAGTCGTTTGATGTGCCGAGATGCAGGTCGAAGTGCGCGTGCAGACCGTGGTTCTGACGCAGCATGGCAATGCTCAGTACCGTCACGATCGGAATCACGATCATGAGCGTGGGTGCCCCTTCGGCCGCCGCACCGTGTTGCACCATGGACTGGAACCCGAGCACGAGGGCGACGAGCATGACCAGTACCGCAGCGATCATGAAGAACGTGGCGAGCGTGAAGGACAGGCCGACGACCCAGGCCGTCTGCGACATGGCCGAAGGTGCGGCGAGTCCGACCGCGACCATCGACAGAGCAAAGGCCGGCAACAGCTGTGCAAGCGAGTTGTTGGATTCGTGCTCGAAACCACCGTCGGCAAGCACGCGGCCGATGAACTGTCCGAAGAGGCGCAGCGCGTAGATGCCGATGACGACAAAGGCGATGATGGCGAGCGGAAAGAGGTACTCAACCACCGACCATAGCCTCGGTACGAACACGAGCCCGACGATGAACCCCACATTGACCGACATTGCCAGCGTCAGTGGAATGGCCTTGAGCTGAGTCTGGGCGTTGCTGCCGACGAGTGCGTTGTAGTCGGGTGATTGACGATAGTCACGGAGCTGCGAAAGATTCCACAGCAGCGAGCGGACGTGCACGAAGGCGAACACGGCGATACCGACGAGCGCAACGAGGATGGCGATCTGCAGGCCGAGGCTGCCGGTGCGGAGCGCAGCAGCGATGTCCTCGAATACGGGTACCGGCTGATTCGGATGCGGAACCCAGAACATCAGATACATGAAGAAGGACACGGCAAGGCCGCCAGCGCCAAGTGGCTTCAGGAAGTACAGAACGGAGTAGGGTTGCTGCTGTCTCATTCGGGAGATTCTCCTGCAGGAAGGTGTTGGTGCCGAGCTGCCGACTCCGGCGATCTCACTCGGGCCATGAACGCAGTATCGGCAGGCGATGGCCGGCACTCCGTAACATGGTCACGCACGGGCGTACCCGTTGCGAAGACATGACAATGGTTCACGTCGAACAGCGTTCTACCGGGGTGCAGACCAACTACCGTTGAATCAGACCATTTCATGGTCCGTGGCATCGATTCTGCAGGCATGACGTCCCTCTTTACAGACAAGATGTCCCGTTGAACTGGCTGGATCGCGCCGAGCGGCTCGCTGCACCAAGGGGTCAGGATGGAAAACATTGAAGATGTCGCTGCGAACCATACTGCTGCCAACGGTCCTGATGACACTGGGGCTGGCGTTCTGGGCCAGCCCGGAGTTCAAGGAAGTGTCCGCGGGTGTGGCCATCTTCCTTTTCGGCATGTTTCTGCTTGAAGAGGGGTTTACCGCCTTCACGGGCGGTGTTCTCGAACGGCTGCTCAGAAAGACCACCGACACCATCGGAAAGGGTCTTGCCTTCGGCATGATCACCACATCGATCATGCAGTCGAGTTCGCTGGTGTCGCTGATCACGATCTCCTTCATCAGTGCGGGCATGATCACGCTGGTGGCCGGCATCGCGATCGTTTTCGGCGCCAACATCGGCACCACCACCGGTGCCTGGCTCGTGGCGGGTTTCGGGCTGAAGGTCAAGATCTCTGCCTATGCCATGCCGATGCTGGTCTTCGGCATCATTCTCCGTTTTCAGAACTCGCGCAGCTGGCGCGGGCTCGGTTCCATTCTTGCCGGGCTCGGCTTCCTGTTTCTTGGCATCCACTACATGAAGGAGGGTTTCGACACCCTCGGGCAGGGGCTCGATCTCAGGCAGTTTGCCATGCCGGGAGTCGCCGGGCTGCTGGTCTATACGTTGTTCGGCACGGTCGCGACCGTCATCATGCAATCGAGCCACGCCACCCTCGTGCTCATACTGAGCGCGCTGGCGGCGGATCAGATCACCTACACCAACGCTCTGGCACTCGCCGTGGGGGCCAACATCGGCACGACCATCACGGCCATTCTGGGTGCCTTCAGTGCATCGATCGAGGGCAAGCGGCTTGCCGGCGCACATCTTCTGTTCAATCTGATGACGGCCGCGGCCGCACTTTGTCTGATTTCCCCCCTGGCCATGCTCGTCGACCGTCTGGCATCGATCTTCGGCATTGCTGCCGACGACTACACACTGAAGCTGGCCATCTTCCACACCCTGTTCAACCTTCTTGGCGTGGTTCTCATGCTGCCCTTTGTACGCAGGCTTGCCGAGACACTCGAACGCTGGTTGCCCGAGCGTCAGACCGAGGTCGTCAGAGCCGAATATCTCAATCAGGCAGCCGCGGAACTGCCCGATACTGCCGTGGCAGTGGTCCGCAAGGAGGTCTGGCACCTGTTCGAGTCAGCCTTCGAAGTGCTTGCGCATGGTTTCCAGTTGCACCGTAGCGACATCGTTTCGAAGGCCCGTCTGTCGGAAGTGGTGCGCACAGGCCATGAACGTATCGAGTTCGATATCGACAAGGTCTACGAGCACAAGGTGAAACATCTCTACGGCGAGATCATTGCCTTCATTGCGCATGCGCAGGATCGGTTTCCCATGCCGACCATGCGTTCGCTGTTCCGGCTTCGCGAGGCGGCAGCATCCATCGTGGAAGCGGTCAAGCACGTCAAGCATCTTCAGCAGAGTCTGATGATTCACGTCTACGGTAGCAATCCTGTCATGCGCGAGGAGTATGATCGTCTGCGGCTTGCAATGGCGCGAGCGTTGCGTGAAGCGGTGCAACTGCAGAAACACGAGGGCAGCGAACTCGCGCTGCTGCAGCTTGAGGAAGCGCGCGAACTCGCGCGTGCGGAAGTACGCGATGCCAGCGATCGGATACACGGCCATCTCAATGAGGAGACCATCACCGCAGACATGGCAACGTCATTGCTCAATGATGCGAACTCGGCCGAAGACAGTGTCATTCGGGTGTTCGATGCTGTTGAACGGCTGATCGCCACCGATGTGAGTCATGTGATCGAACGGATGCGTGGCCTTGAAAACCTCGGCGAAGAGCAAGTCGCTTCAGCCAACGAAGCGAGCATCACGGGGCCCGACGCTGCCGGACCTCTCGATGGTGCGATGGAGCAAAGATGAAGTACCGGAAACTGATCAGCGATATGGAGCTTGCCGTCAAGCAGCTGCAAGGGCAGGTCGATGATGAATACGAACACCGCCAGTTCAACAAGCTGCGACGAGCGCTGCGGAAAAAGCGTGCCAAGTACAAGAGACGGCTCGCCGATCCGAACCTCGAGAAGGATCGCCTGAAGCGCACCCACAAGCGTCTGGAAGTGGTGGACGAGCAGATCGGCATCCTTGATCGCCTGCTCAGGCAACGGCGTTTTCCGCGGAAAGGATGAGCTTGCTCACGGCCTCACGGCCGGTGAGGCGTTCTCATGTCTGTTCTTCGGTCTGGCCTGCGCAGGCGCCTGCAATGCCTGCGCATGACCGGCCCGTCTACTCGGCCGTGTACTTGTCGATCAACGCCTTCGCTTCATCGACCAGTGCCTGACCATCGATGCCTCTGGCATCCATGTCGGCGATCCACTCGTCGATCACGGGCTGGGAAGCCGCCTGCCATGCGGCGACCTGCTCCTCGGAGAGTGCAATGATGTTGTTGCCGCGTTCAGCCGCGAGGTCGCGAGCGGGGGCGTCGTGTTCCTGCATCACTCGACCGGCCGTGGCCGAGAACTCGAGGCCTGAATTGGCATCGATGACGGCCTTGAGATCATCCGGCAGACTGTCGTATTTCTGCTTGTTCATGGCCATGATGAAGGTCAGGGTATAGAGCGCGTGTTCACCGAACTCGGTGTGGTTCTCGACCAGCTCCGGCACCTTCAGCGCCGTGGTGACCTCCCACGGAAGCGTGGTGCCGTCGATGACACCCTTGGAGAGGCCTTCTGCCACGGCCGGCACCGGCATGCCGACGGGAGTGGCGCCGAACTGTTCCAGCAGTTTGTTGACGATGCGTGAGCCACCTCGGATCTTCATGCCTTCGAGATCCGTCATGCGTTCCACCGGTTTGCTGGTGTGGAGAAAGCCGGGGCCGTGTACCCAGGTACCGATCATCTTCACGTCCTTGAATTCGGTGTCCTGCATGTGTTTTTCGAACATGATCCAGAAGGCGCGCGATGTGGCCTCGGCGTTGGTCATCATGAAGGGAAGCTCGAACACTTCGGTGCTCGGGAAGCGTCCGGGTGTATAGCCGACCACGGTCCAGATGACGTCGGCCACGCCGTCGATGGCCTGATCGATCAGTTCCGGTGGCTTGCCGCCGAGTTGCATCGACGGGAAGCGCTGCACCTTGATGCGTCCGTCGGATTCTTCCTCGACCGTGTCGGCCCAGACATCCAGCACGTATTGCGGCACGCTGGCCTGCGGCGGCAGCATGTGATGGAGCCGCAGGGTGACTTCCGCAGCCTGCGCACTGCCTGCGGAAGCCAGGACGCTCATCGCCAGCAGGGCGGAGGCGATTGATCCGTGAATTCGACGAGTGAGCGTGTTGACCATGTTCCAGTGGGTCCTTGTTTGATGACGGGATTTCCAGCTGCTCATTATCCAGCAAAGCCACCGCTTGGCAAGGTTCCAGGCGGTTTACAATCGGGCGTCCGGGGCCAGGTGCCCGCGACCGACGACGTACTCCGCCAATGACCAGGCCACGCGACTTCGAACTCGAGGTGCATTTCTCGCGCTGGGAGTTTGCGGCACGCCATCACATGACCGCCTCGGACGCTGAAAGCATGACGCTATCGGCGTTGCTTGCGCTGGCCGACGAGGACGATCGCGAGGCGTTTGAATCGCTCTGGCTGGGCTACACCGAAACCGAAGGTGCACCGGATCTTCGTGCAGCGATCGCAAGCACGTACGAGCGCTGTTCGGCCCCTGAACGTGATGTCCAAGGCCTATGGCTTGCCGGGCTTGCGTATCGGCTGGATCGCAGCGCGGAATCGGGACCTTCTCGGGCGGTTCAATCGCTGCAAGCACTACCTGTCGATCTGCAACTCGGCGCCGAGCGAGCGTCTTGCGTTGATCGCCCTCAAGGCGCGTGAACACATTCTCGAACACAATCGTGAGCGCGTGATCGCCAATCTCGCAAGACTCGACGCGTTCTTCGGTGAGTTTCCCGATCTCTTCGACTGGCACGCACCGGATGGTGGCTGTGTCGCCTACCCGAGGTATTGTGGTGAGGATGGTGTGGAAACGTTCTGCAGACGACTTGTGGAAGAGGAAGGTGTGCTGTTGTTGCCGGCATCGATCTACCGTTCGGACCTGCTTGCGAACGTCGCCGACGACCACTTTCGCATCGGTTGCGGTCGTCGGGGTATTGATGAGGGTCTGGACGTGATGCGCGCTTTTCTGACCAGAACCTGAATCAGGCCTGTCCCGGAAAATCGCATCCGGCAGTGCGTTTTCGCGCTCACCGATGTGACGCTCACTGTGAGGAAGCATCCGCTGCCTCTCGGTTATCATCGTGCGTCCTGCAACTTTCCGGGGGCAAGCCGAACCCCGGCACGGCCATGGGAACGACTGAATGAGCAACCCCCTTTACGATGCCCTGCGCGCCGGACGGAGCGCCGGCAACGGCGTGCTGTTTGTCGACAACAGCGGCGCGGCACTGCTGGATGACATTGCGTTCTTCGACCGCGCGGCTCGCATGGCCACGGTGCTTGCGGCCGTGCGTGTGCGGCCCGGAGACCGGGTGGCAGTCCAGGTCGGGAAGAGCATCGACGCTCTGGCCCTGTATCTTGCCTGTGTGCAGAGTGCCGCTGCTTTTCTGCCACTCAATACTGCCTATACCGACAGTGAACTCGACTATTTCCTGGGCGATGCGGAACCGGCACTGTTCGTCGTGGATCCGTCCCGCCGAGAGAGTGCCATGCGTCTGACAAGCGACCGGCCCGTTGCCGTCATGACGCTTGGATCGGCGGGTGACGGTACGCTTGCCGAGGCAGCGCACGCGGCGTCACCGCGAGAAGATGCCGAACCGGCCGCGAACGATGCACTCGCCGCCATTCTCTATACCTCCGGCACCACCGGACGCTCCAAGGGTGCGATGCTCACGCAGCACAATCTTCTCTCGAACGGCAGGACCCTCGTCGAGGCCTGGCGCTTCACGCCCGAGGATGTGCTGTTGCACGCACTGCCGATCTTCCATACACATGGGCTGTTCGTGGCCGGCAACGTGGCGCTGCTCGCGGGCGCGCGGATGATGTTCCAGCCGCGCTTCGACCTCGACGAGGTACTGGCAGCGATGCCCCATGCCACCTCGATGATGGGCGTGCCGACTTTCTACACACGCCTTCTCGACGATGCGCGATTCACCCGGGAACTTGCGGCACACATGCGATTGTTCACGTCCGGCAGCGCGCCGCTCCTGCCCGAGACGCATCGTGCTTTCGAAGCACGCACCGGTCAGCGCATCCTCGAACGCTACGGCATGACCGAAACCAGCATGAGCACGTCCAACCCCTATGAGGGCGAGCGGCGGGCCGGCACGGTGGGGCTACCACTGCCGGGTGTGGAAGTGCGCATTCGCGACACCGCTTCCGGCGAACTCATACCCGACACCGACCACGACACCATCGGCATGCTCGAGGTGCGCGGGCCGAACGTGTTCAGGGGTTACTGGCGCATGCCCGAGAAGACGCGCGAAGAACTTCTCGAGGATGGGTTCTTCATCACGGGCGATCTCGTGCGCCGTGACGCCGATGGTTATCTCACCATCGTCGGCCGCAGCAGGGATCTCGTCATCACGGGCGGCTACAACGTCTATCCGAAGGAAGTGGAATCGGTCATCGACGACATTGAGGGTGTACGCGAATCGGCCGTCTTCGGTGTACCGCATCCGGACCTCGGCGAAGCGGTGGCGGCGGTGATCGTACCGACTGCCGACGTATCCGCCGAAGATACCGAGGCGCTGGCGAGGCGCGTTCCCGATGCCTGTGCCGCATCACTCGCGCGGTTCAAGGTGCCGAAGCAGGTGATGGTGCTCGATGCCCTGCCGCGGAACACCATGGGCAAGGTGCAGAAGAATCAGTTGCGTCAGGACTACAGGGACCTGTTCGCCTGACGGCAGTGTCCTGCCGGGCGTATCGATGTAATGCGACAGTTGAATGTGACAGCTGCATGAGCGGAATGAACAAGGGTTTCGACGTTGCCGTCATCGGCGCGGGGTCTGTCGGTATCGCTGTTGCCGAAGCCCTTGTGCGTGCTCGGCCAGCTCGGTCGGGGGCGGCGGCAGAGGGGGCGACGGCAGTGGAGGCGGCGGCAGAGGGGGCGGGAGTTCGCGCGCCGCTGAAGGTGGTGCTGATCGATGCGCTCACGCCGATGTCGCTGACCAGTGCCGCGAGTGGTGAAAACTACCGCAACTGGTGGCCGCACGAGGCAATGGTGGCCTTCATGAACCGCAGTACCGACCTCCTCGAAGCCTGGGCGGCACGCGAGCACAATCGTCTCAGCCTCACACGCCGTGGCTATCTGCTGGCAACGCGTGCGGATGACATCGACACGCTGCTCGCTGAACTCCGAGCCACCGGCTCTGCGCCCGAAAACCGCGCCTATGTACCACCGGATGCCAGCGACAACTGGCAGGACGCCCCGGCAGGTATCGACCTGCTCAGCGATCCTGACCGGATCCGACGGCACTTCCCGAGCCTTGACCCGGCCGTGAAGCATCTTGTGCATATTCGCCGCGGCGGCGAGTTCAGCGCGCAGCAACTGGCCGCGATGATGCTCGAGGATTTCCGGGCGGCAGGCGGGCAGTTGCAGAAGGCACGTGTCGTGGAGGTGGCGAAACGCGAGAACGGCTTCAGGCTCGAACTTGTCGATGGCGACGGGAATACCGAGTCGCTGGAGGCGGGCCGGATGGTGAATGCGGCTGGTCCCTGGATCAACGACATTGCCGCGATGCTCGGTGAGACGCTGCCGGTACGGAACATTCTTCAGCAGAAGCTCGCCTTCGAGGATCGCCGCGGCGCGATACCGCGACGCTTGCCGTTCACGATCGATCTCGACGCGCAGCACATCAACTGGAGCGAGGAGGAGCGGGAGTTGCTGGCGGAGGTGCCGGAACTGGCCTTTCTGGCGGAAGCGATGCCCGGATCGATCCACTGCCGTCCCGATGGCGGGCCGTCGGGGCGCTGGATTCGGCTCGGCTGGGCCTACAATCGAAGCCCGTGTGCGGCAGTCGAGGCAGCACCGGAACTCGACGACCACTTCCCTGAAGTCGTGCTTCGTGGTGCCTCGCGCCTGCATCCCGCGCTGGCGCAATACGAAGGGCGACTGCCGGCAGCGCGGCGCCACTACGGGGGTTACTACACGCTGACGGAGGAAAACTGGCCGCTCGTCGGGCCGATGAAGACCGCGGGTGCGTTCGTTGCCGGTGCGTTCTCCGGCTTCGGCAGCATGGCGGCCTGTGCGGCAGGGGAGCTTGCAGCGCAGTGGGTACGTGGCGATCCACTGCCGCCCTGGGGAAAGCTGTTCAGTCTCGAACGTTACGACGACAGCGCGCTGATGGCCTCACTCAGGGACGCCAATCGAGGGATTCTCTGAGGCAAGGTTCTTCCGCATGGGTCGCCCGCGCCGCTCGTCCAAGCCGCTCGTCCAAGCCGCTCGTCCAAGCCGCTCGTCCAAGCCGCTCGTCCAAGCCGCTCGTCCGTACCGGTTTTCTGTGCCGAAACGCGGAACGCGCCGCAGAAACCTGCGACGCGTTCGCGTGTTGCACCGTTTTCACGCCATTGACGGCGCGCGGCAGATCAGTTTCTGTCGTGCGTGCTGTGAATGGCCTCGGCCATCTCCTGCTCGACCGCAGGGTCGATGTGCACATCGGCTTCGTCCAGCACGCCTGCTTCGGGATCCCGGTACACGTCGACGTCCATCTTGCCTTCGCTCTTGGCGACCACGCTGGAGACAACGGCATCGCCCGAAACGTTGACGGCGGTTCGCACCATGTCGAGGAGGCGATCCACACCGAGGAGCAGACCGATGCCTTCGAGCGGCAGGCCTACCTGGGTGAACACCATCGACAGCATGATGAGACCCACACCCGGTACACCGGCCGTGCCGATCGACGCCAGTACGGCCATGAGAACGACGGTCAGGTAGTTCGTCACGCTGAGATCGATGCCGTAGATGTTGGCGATGAAGACGGTGGCCACACCCTGCATGATGGCCGTGCCGTCCATGTTGATCGTTGCTCCGAAGGGCACCGTGAAGGAAGCCACCGAGTTGTCCACGCCCATGCGCTCGGTCACGGTACGCAGCGTGACCGGAATCGTGGCGTTGGAACTCGAGGTACTGAAGGCGAATACCTGTGCGTTGCGGATCTTCTTGAGGAAGGTCATCGGGTTCAGGCGCGAGAACACCACCAGCACTGCCTGCAGCGTCACGAAGAGGTGGAACAGGAGCACACCGATCAGCAGGATGACGTAGCCGACGAGCTGCGCGAAGAGGTCGAGACCCAGATTGGCCATGGCTTTCGCGAGCAGACAGAAGACGGCGTAGGGTGCCATTGACATGATCACGGTGACCATCTTCATCATGACTTCGTTGAGAAGCTCGAAGAATTCGACCAGCGACTTCGCCTTGTGACCGACAAGCAGCAGGCTGATGCCGACCAGAATGGCGAAGAAGATGATCGAGAGCATCTCACCCTGCGCCATCGCGTTGATGGGGTTCGAGGGCACGATGTTGATGAGCACTTCGGAGAGTGGAGGTGCATCACGACCGGTGAATTCGGCCGTGGTTTCGGCGTTCATGCCCTTGCCGATGCCGAAGCCCGCGGCGATGACGATCGCACTGGCGATGGCGACGGCCGTGGTGAACATGTAAAGCACGAAGGCCTTGCCGCCGATGCGTCCGAGCAGGCGGATGTCACCGATGCCACAGACGCCGCAGATCAGCGAGAACAGCACCAGCGGCACGACCAGCATCTTCAGCGCGTTGACGAACATGGTGCCGACAACGTGAAAGAGACCGTTGGTGATGAAGCTGTTGACGAACGACCCTTCGGCGTTCAGGCCCGTCAGATTGAAGGCCAGGCCGACAACGATGCCGGCAATCATGCCGATGATGACCTTGACAGTCAGACTCATTGATTCCACCTCCGCAGAATTGTTGTGAGTCGCTGACTATACGCCTGTGTCAGGTCATGTAACAGTTTCTGACACCAGGAAGTTCGACACCCTGGACAAAAGTCGATACCCGCCAGAGCGGGTATGCTTGTTGTGGCGGCTGTCGCATTGGCCTGTTCGTGTCGGTTTGCCGTGTTGGTCAGTTGTCGTTATTCCTCGTCCGTCGGTGCTTCCAGAATGCCGCGTTTCCGGAGTTCTGCAATCACCCGCTCGGCAGCCTGTTCGGCCGAAAGCGCGCCGGTGTCCACGAGAATTTCCGGATTCTCGGGCACTTCGTAGGGCGAGTCGATGCCGGTGAAGTTCGAGAGTTCGCCACGACGGGCCTTCCGGTAGAGACCCTTCGGATCGCGCTCTTCGGCAATCGAGAGCGGCGTATCCACATGCACTTCGATGAATTCGCCGTCCTTGACCAGTGATCGTGCCAGCTGACGCTCGGAACGGAAGGGCGAGATGAAGGCGGTGAGCACGATGAGGCCGGCGTCCACCATGAGCCTCGCGACTTCGCCGATGCGGCGAATGTTCTCGACGCGGTCGGCGTCGGTGAAGCCAAGATCACGGTTCAGGCCGTGACGGACGTTGTCGCCATCGAGAAGATAGGTATGGTGGCCCGAAGCTGCGAGCTTCTTCTCGACGATGTTCGCGATGGTGGACTTGCCGGCACCCGAAAGGCCGGTGAACCAGATCACGGCGGGGCTCTGGCCCTTGAGCGTCGAGCGGAGCTGCTTGTCGACATCGACGGCCTGCATGTGGATGTTGTCGGCACGACGCAGCGAGAAGTGCAGCATGCCTGCGCCGACGGTGGCATTCGAGATGCGGTCGATGAGAATGAAGCCGCCCATGGTGCGGTTGTCGTCGTAGCTGTCGAAGGCGATCGGCTGGTCGGTTGCGATGTTGCACACCCCGATGGCGTTCAGTTCGAGTTGCTTTGCGGCCGATTCCTCGAGCGTGTTCACGTTCACCTGATGCTTGATCGTGGTGATCGTCGCGTTCACGGTGCGTGTGCCGAGCTTCAGCAGGTAGGGACGCCCGGCGAGCATCGGCTCGTCGTGCATCCACACGATGGTAGCCTCGAACTGATCGGCCACGTGCGCGGGCTCTTCGCCGGCCGAGATCACGTCACCCCGTGAAGCATCGATTTCGTCGTTGAGCGTCAGCGTCACCGACTGTCCGGCAACGGCTTCGTCAAGGTCACCGTCCATCGTGACGATGCGCGCAATCGTGCTCATGCGGCCCGATGGCTGCACGCGAATCGCGTCCCCGGGCTTCACGCGACCACTGGCAATGGTGCCGGCATAGCCACGGAAGTCGAGCGAGGGGCGATTGACCCACTGCACCGGCAGGCGGAAGGGTTGTTCCTGGGCACTCTCGCTGTCGAGTTTCAGGGTTTCGAGCCAGGAGAGGAGGGTGGTGCCGTGATACCAGGGCGTGTTGTCACTCGGTTCGGTGATGTTGTCGCCTTCGAGCGCCGACATCGGAATGGCCGTGAAGGTACTGATGCCGATGGTCTTCGCGAATTCACGGTATTCGTCGACGATGTCGTTGAAGACGCCTTCGTCGTAGTCCATGAGATCCATCTTGTTGACTGCGAGAACGATATGGCGAATGCCGAGCAGCGACACGAGGTAGCTGTGGCGGCGGGTCTGCGTGAGGATGCCCTGACGCGCATCGACCAGAATCACGGCAGCATCGGCGGTGGATGCGCCGGTGACCATGTTGCGCGTGTACTGCTCGTGTCCGGGCGTATCGGCAACGATGAACTTGCGCCGGTCGGTCGAGAAGAAGCGGTAGGCGACATCGATGGTGATGCCCTGTTCGCGTTCGGCGGCAAGGCCATCGACGAGGAGGGCGAGATCGACCTTGCCGCCCTGCGTGCCCCATTTCTTCGACTCGTGCGAGACACTTTCGAGCTGATCCTCGAAGAGGGTCTTCGATTCGAAAAGGAGGCGCCCGATCAGAGTGCTCTTGCCGTCGTCAACGCTGCCACAGGTGATGAAGCGCAGCAGGCTCTTGTTCTCGTGAACGGCGAGGTAACCGGCGATGTCGTTGGCAATCAGGTGTTCGGTTTCGTGTTGCATCAGAAGTAGCCCTCGGCCTTTTTCTTTTCCATCGACCCGGCTTCGTCATGATCGATCATGCGGCCCTGGCGTTCGGAGGTGCGGGTCAGGAGCATCTCCTGGATGATGTCTTCGAGGGTTGCGGCGTTCGAGTCGACGGCGCCCGTGAGCGGGTAGCAGCCAAGTGTGCGGAAGCGAACCTTCCTCATCTCGGGCACTTCGCCTTCCCTGAGCGGCATGCGCTCGTCATCGACCATGATCATGGTGCCGTCGCGCCAGACGATCGGGCGCTCGGCCGCGTAGTACAGCGGCACGATCGGAATCTCTTCCTTGTGGATGTACTGCCAGATGTCGAGTTCGGTCCAGTTCGAGAGCGGGAAGGCGCGTATCGATTCGCCCTTGCGCTTGCGGGTGTTGTAGAGCTGCCAGAGTTCGGGGCGCTGGTTCTTCGCATCCCAGCGGTGCTGGGCGTTGCGGAAGGAAAGCACGCGCTCCTTGGCACGCGACTTCTCTTCATCGCGACGTGCGCCTCCGAAGGCGAAGTCGAAGCCGTACTTGTCGAGCGCCTGCTTGAGGCCCTGTGTCTTCATGATGTCGGTGTGCAGCGACGAGCCGTGGGTGAACGGATTGACACCTTTCTCGACGCCCTCGGGATTCACGTACTGAATGAGCTCCAGTCCGTAGTCCCTGACGATCTTTTCGCGAAACTCGTACATGGCCCGGAACTTCCACTGCGTGTCGACGTGGAGGAGGGGAAAGGGCGGTGGTGCCGGGTAGAAGGCCTTGCGTGCAAGGTGCAGCATGACCGCGCTGTCCTTGCCGATCGAGTAGAGCATGACCGGGTTCTCGGCCTCGGCCACCACTTCGCGCATGATCTGGATGGACTCGGCTTCGAGGCGCTGGAGGTGAGTGAGGGTGCGGGTGGCGGGCGCCGGGGCATTCTCCGGTGCGGCTTCGGATGGCGCGGTATCCCTGGCCACCACGGCAGACTGCTTGCTCATGGGTTCTGTCGCTGTCGTTGTGTTGGTTGATGTCGTGATCGAGGGGTCAGCGTGTTGTCGATTGCCGCGCGGGGCGGCGTGATTCGCTGCGTCGACGATCAGGTATTCGGTGGCGCTCTGCGCGAGCCAGTTGGCCAGTGCGGGTATGTGGGCAAGTGATTGCTGGGGCAAGACCAGTGCCAGTGGACCGCCGCTGGCCTGTCTGAGCGCTTCCCAGAATCGGAGGTAATCGGTGACGCCGGGCCGCGATCGTGTCAGCAGCCACCGTGGGTGCCCGCGGAGATCGTGCGCAAAGAGCTGCCAGAAGGGCTGCTCGCCGCCGGTTGGTGGCAGGCGGCGGGCATCGACCCAGAAGAGTGGGCGTTTGAGTCGGCGTTGTCGACGCGCGAAGGATTCGTGCTGTGCCAGCAGGGCGGCGAGCGCGTCATCGGCCGGAGAAACCGGCTTGAGGGCGGTGCCTGCGCTCGGCGTGTCGACGGATTCGTCGCGCCTCGCTGCCGACCTTATGGTCCGATAGCGGCTTGCCGGCAGCAGCTGCCACTGGCCGAGCCAGTTGCGTACGGTCGAGTGGCTGACGGCACGCACCAGGTTGGCCGCCAGCCAGGCAGTGGTGGCATCGTTGCACCAGAGTGGCGCTGACGGGCCACCAGCCTTGCCATCTGGCAAGGGTGGGGGTGAGAGCATCGCCAGGAGGGCACGATTGCGCAGGTTCACCGAGGTGTCGCGCTGACGGGGCGCTGCCTGGTCAGTGGGTTCGCTGTCGCCTGCTGCACCACCGGCGCGGTTCCCGGAAGTGCTGGTGCCTGTCGCGCTGCTGGCACGGCCGCCGGAGGGGCGGGCGCCCGTCGCGCCACTGGTACGGTTTCCGGAAGGGCGGGTGTCGGAGCCTGCCAGTCGATCCGCTCGCGGGCGCCCCCGAGGCTTGACGTCAACGGCGTCCCAGCCGCCATGCCGGTAGGCCTTGAGGGCCGCGATGATGGTTGGTGCGCTGAGTGCGGTTTTCGCCCGCGCTTCCGCGATGGTCGCGCCCGCGAGGCGCAGCGATACCGCCTCACGCCTTGCGGCGTTGAGTTCGGAGACCGTACGTCTGGTGGAGTTGAGCGGTTGTGCAGACACGGCTGGTCGTGACCGGAACGGGAATGTGACTATCAAACAATTATGATGCCGATTCCGGCCTATTGTCTCGTGTCCATACAGGGCGTTGTTGACAATAAATATCTTATACACCACTGAAGTACCATCATTCCCGTACCGTCGTCGGATGGCAGCATTGAACCCTTTCGACCTCATCGCCGAAAACCGCTACCAGGCCTGGCTCGAAGCCGAGCAGCGTGGCGAAAGACGCGCGCAGCCCGCGCCGACGAAGACGCCATCGCGGAAGTCCTTCGAGGCCGTCATCTACGAGGAGCTGATCAAGCGCCTCGAACGTGCCGCCGCCTGCGACAGG
The DNA here is from genome assembly GCA_002746645.1 of Gammaproteobacteria bacterium. Classification (GTDB taxonomy): domain Bacteria; phylum Pseudomonadota; class Gammaproteobacteria; order Granulosicoccales; family Granulosicoccaceae; genus Granulosicoccus. The sequence goes on from PDPU01000019.1 coordinate 21,343, forward strand.
GACAGTGAACGCCGGGCCAGATGGCTCGAGCAGGCCGCCTCGCTCGAAATGCGGCTGATGGTCGCCTTCGAGCGCAAGGACAGCATGCGACTGGCGCGCGTTCTCGCACAGTCGATCCGCGAGCGACGCGCGTCACTGGGGCTCGGCGACAGGCTGTGAGATTCCGGATCGACCGGCCAGGGTCGTGGGTTGTTGGACAATGCCGCTTGCCCGCATCGCTCACGGCACGGGCGTTTGAACTGATTTCAGGCCATGGTGAGTACGGAAGCAGCACTGTGGACAAGAGCCTGTTGCTGAATGCGGCCCTCTGCTTTTGAATTCCCTGCAATGAATCTTCTTGCCCGTCAACTCTGCCGTCATCACTCCGCTGGAGATCTTGGTCGATCTGTCCACCGAATATGCGGCTGGACACTTGTGTTCTCGCTACTTTGGGTGCTTTCGACGCCGCTTCATGCGCAGGCTGCTGTTTCGCTACCGATGACTCTTGCGCACACTGTGCCGTCCTTTTCAGTAGCCATCAAACAGATAGGCTACCAAAGCACGCTGTCGGATCGACCCTTGCCCTTGATGGTTTGGTACCCGACACAGGCGCAGGAGGATCAACTGGTCATTGGTCAAGTGCAACTTCGCGTAGCCCGAAACGCCGAACCGCTCGAGGGTCTCTATCCTCTCGTTGTTCTTTCGCACGGATCCATGGGATCACATCTGAGTCACTGGAAAACTGCGTATTTCCTGGCCAGTAAAGGTTACGTTGTCGCTACGCCGGTACATGCCCTTGACAATGCAATGGACTCGCGCGGGTCTTCGACCGTCAAGGTATGGGCGAATCGGCCTCGCGAGTGGAACGCTGCATTGGATGCCGTGCTGAACTCCGAGTTGGCCGATTCGGTCAATCGGCAACGTGTGGTTGCGATGGGCTTTTCGGCTGGTGCCTATACGGCACTGGTTGCAGGAGGTGCACAGCCGTCATCATCCGCATTGGAGCGCTATTGCCAAACTCACCCGCGACATGATGTGATGTGCGTGAACCATGGCGTCATGACACGTTGGTTGGCACAAGCCCGGCAAAAGATGGGGTGGCATCGAGAGCTGCTTCACCCGGTCGAATCAATACGAGCACATGCGGTGATCGCGATGGCCCCCGTTGGTGAAGCACTGTTCACCGCAGAGGGTGTCAAGCGATTGCAGCTACCCACTCTGTTACTGCAAGGCAACCAGGACACGGTGCTCTCCTATCCAAACGATGCGCGATATCTGCGCGCTCAACTCACGTCAAGAGTTGATTACTGCACCGTACCCGGCGGTCATGGTGTTTTTCTGTCGGTCGCAGAAGACGGCTCCGAAACCACGGCAAATGTCGACGGATTGATGCAAGCCCATCGCCTGATATTGAATTTCCTCACATCGCTGGGTTGGTAGAGCGCACCGTGAAGATCCGGGAGTCGTCAGTTCACCGGGAATTGCTGCCTGGCGGCTTCCAAGGCTTCGGATCCACAAGCTGCTGGTTTTGATGGTATCGGGCAGTTTGCCTCGAATCGCATTGACTACCAACAGTGAAGCACAATGGCGACGCATGGTATGGCTGGCCAACAGCCTGATCGCCTGACTGGTGCGGCAGTGTTCGGCTTGTGCGTATACTGGTTCGAACCCAGCCGGAAACCACGACATAACGGAGCGGCCAATGAGCGAAGCACAAGCGGTGACAGTGGGCGAGAGCGGATCGTGCGATCTCGGTCTGGTCGGACTCGGCGTCATGGGCGAGAACCTCGCCATGAACTTCAGCGACCACGGCTACCGGCTTGCGCTCTGCAACCGGAGCCCGGAGTCACTCGAGCGCTTCGTGCGTGAATCCGCAGGCCGGCATGACTTCCTGCCAACACGCGATTACGCCGAACTTGCCGCATCGCTGGCACGTCCGCGGTGTGTCTTTCTGATGGTCAAGGCCGGCGATCCGGTCGATGCCGTCATCGAGGGCCTTCTCCCGCACCTCGACGAGGGTGACATCATCATCGATGGCGGCAATTCGAACTATCGTGACACCGAACGGCGCGTGAAGGCACTGGCCGAGAAGGGCATCCTGATGCTCGGCTGCGGTGTTTCCGGTGGCGAAGAGGGCGCGCGTCACGGTCCGTCGATGATGCCGGGTGGCAACCCCGATGCCTGGCCGCAGGTGAAGGACATGCTGCAGGCGATTGCCGCGAAGACCGACAAGGGCGTTCCCTGCTGCGACTGGGTGGGTGAGGGCGGTGCCGGGCACTACGTGAAAATGGTGCACAACGGCATCGAGTATGGCGACATGCAGCTCATCTGCGAGTGCTACGATTTCATGCAGCATCTTCTCGGCATGAGCAACGCAGACATGCACGAGGTGTTCGCCGAATGGAACCGTGGTGAACTCGAAAGCTATCTGATCGAGATCACGGCCGACATCATGGCGCATCGTGAGGAAGGCACATACACGCTCGACACGATTCTCGACAAGGCAGGGCAGAAGGGCACGGGCCTGTGGACGGCAGTGAACGCGCTCGAGTTGGGCGTGCCGCTGCATCTGATCACGGCTTCGGTACAGACGCGCATGCTGTCGGCCCTGAAGGGCGAGCGCGAGAAGGCTGCCGGAATACTGCCGGGGCCGTCACTCGGGAAACTCGATGTCGATCGGAACGAGGCGGTGAGCGATCTCCGCTCGGCCTTGTACGCCGCGAAGATTCTTTCCTACGCTCAGGGTTACATGCTCATGAAGGCAGCTGCCGAGAGTCATGGCTGGAAGCTCAACTACGCCGGTATCGCGCAGATGTGGCGCGAGGGCTGCATCATTCGCGCGGTATTCCTCGAGGAAATCATCAGCGCCTACCAGGGCGAGCCCGAACTCGAGAATCTGCTCTTCGCCGAATTCTTCCGCAACCGCCTCGCCGACGATCAGGGTGGATGGCGTCGCGTCGTGTCACGCGCCGCGGAAGTCGGACTCACGATGCCGGCAATGAGTGCCGCGCTTGCATTCTATGACGGTTACCGTCGCGGACGGCTGCCGGCGAATCTGCTGCAGGCACAGCGCGACTACTTCGGTGCGCACACTTACCAGCGCGTGGATGACCCGTCGGGCGAGTGGCACCACACGCAATGGTTCTGAGCGGTGCCATTCGCAACGGTTCCGAGCGGCCCCACCGGCACAAGGCCGGTGCATCATGTAAAGCACATGCGGCACATGCGGCACATGCGGCACATGCGGCTCAATCGAGTTCGCGTGCCTTCTCCCTGAGCACGAACTTCTGAACCTTGCCGGTCGAGGTTTTGGGAATCTCGTCAAACACGAATTTCCCCGGCACCTTGTAGGAAGCCAGGTGCTCGCGACAGAAGGCACGCAGCGCGTCGGCGTCGGTGCTCTCGCCTTCGGCAAGTTCGATGTAGGCGCAGGGTGTCTCGCCCCATTTCTCGTGCGGCATGGCGACCACGGCGACCGCGCCGACTGCCGGATGCCTGTAGAGCGCGTCCTCGACTTCGATCGAGGAGATGTTCTCGCCGCCCGAGATGATCACGTCCTTGGAGCGATCCTTGATCTGGATGTAACCGTCGGGGTGCATGACGGCGATATCGCCCGAATGGAACCAGCCGCCGGCGAAGTCTCTTTTGGTGGCTTCGGGGTTTCTGAAATAGCCCTTCATGACCACATTGCCACGGAACATGATCTCGCCGAGTGTCTTGCCGTCACGGGGCACGGGCTGCATGGTGTCGGGATCCATCACGTCGAGCCCTTCGAGCGGCAGGTAGCGCACGCCCTGGCGTGCCTTCACGTGAGCCTGCTCGGTGGGCGAAAGTTCGTTCCACTCGCGATGCCAGTCATTGACCACGGCAGGGCCATAGGTTTCGGTCAGGCCGTAGAGGTGCGTGACGTCGAAGCCGGCGGCCTTCATGGCGGCAAGCACGCTTTCGGGGGGCGGAGCGGCGGCCGTGAAGAACTGCACCAGATGGTCCAGCTCGCGCTTCTCGTCGTCGTGTGCCGAAATGATCAGCGACATCACGATCGGTGCACCGCAGAGATGGGTAACGCCCTCGTCGGCGATTGCATCCCAGATGGGGCCGGCGCGTACCTGTCGCAGGCAGACGTGGGTACCGTTGATGACCGACATCGTCCATGGGAAGCACCAGCCGTTGCAGTGGAACATCGGCAGAGTCCAGAGATACACGGCGTGCTTCTGCATCGAGGTGGTCAGGGCATTGCCCTGGGCGAGCAGATAGGCGCCGCGGTGGTGGTAGACCACGCCCTTGGGATCGCCCGTGGTGCCGGAGGTGTAGTTGATCGAGATGGCATCCCATTCGTCCTCGGGCATCAGCCAGTCGAAGTCGGGATCGCCGCCGTCGACGAAGGCGTCGTAGTCGTGATCGATCGGCCTTGCCTGTTCGCGGTCGGCGGTCTCACCGTTGCTTTCGGTGGCGGCGGTCGCCGCTGCATTGCCGGCATCGTCCCACTCGGGGTCGTCATACTGAATGAGTACGGGCGTACCCTTCGCGAGCTTCAGCGCCTCCTGCATCAGCGGCATGAATTCCCGGTCGACGATGACGGCCTTTGCCATGGCGTGGTCGAGCTGGAAGGCGATGATGCCGGCATCGAGCCTCGTGTTGATCGAATGCAGTACCGCACCGCACATCGGTACGCCGTAATGACATTCGAGCATGGCCGGCACGTTCGGGAGCAGGACCGATACGGTATCGCCGCGGCCGAGGCCAAGCTTCGCGAGGGCCGAGGCCAGTTGACGCGAGCGGCGGTAGAACTCGGCGTAGTTGCGCCGCAGCTTGCCGTGCACGATGGCCGTGTAGTCCGGATAGACGCTGGCGGCACGTTCGAGGAAGATCAGTGGCGTCAGTGGCTGATGATTCGCCGGGCAACGATCGAGATCGATGTTGAAGGGGTTCCGGGTCTTGTTCGATGTGTCTTTCATGCTTGCTGGCTTGTCGTTCGTCACTGGCCGGTGTCGTGTCGTTGTACGGGTTTCTGACTGCCTTCCCGCGGGACTATCTGTCTTCCCACACGGGCTGGCGCTTGCCGATGAAGGCATCGATACCTTCTTCGGCATCGCGCGCGAGCAAGTTCTCGACCATGACGTGCGAGGCTTCTTCGTAGGCATCGGCGAGCGATTTCTCGCGCTGCGAATGGAAGGTGCGCTTGCCGATGGCGATAGTATGACGCGATTTGGCTGCGATGTTGCGCGCCAGGGCCAAGGTGGCTTCGCGGAGTTCTTCGGGTGCCACGGCGCGGTTGACGAGTCCGATGTCGGCGGCACGTTCGGCAGACACCATCTCGCCCGTCAACAGCATTTCCATGGCGTGCTTGTTCGCTACGTTTCTCGACAGGGCCACCATCGGCGTCGAGCAGAAGAGGCCGATGTGAACACCCGGTGTGGCGAAGCGGGCATCGTCGGCGGCAAGCGCCAGATCACAGCTTGCCACCAGTTGACAGCCGGCGGCCGTGGCGATGCCGGAGACCTCCGCAATCACGGGTCTGGGGCAGTTCACGATCGCCTGCATGACCTTTGAACAGAGCGTCATGAGTTCGCTGAAGAAGGCCCGACCACGATCAGCCGATGCGCGCGCCGCGGTGATCTCCTTGAGATCGTGCCCGGCGCTGAAGGCGGGGCCGTTGGCGGCGATGACGACGACGCGCACGGCAGGGTCGGCGCCCGCGCGTTCGATGGCCTCGCCCAGGGACTCGAGCATGGCAACTGAAAGGGCATTGCGCCTTTCCGGTGTGTCGAGCGTCAGGCGCAGGATGCCGCGGTCGTCGAGTTCGGTCAGGATGGGCTGATCGGTCATGCGCTGGTTCCCGATGGATGTCTCTTCGGTGGGTGGTTCCCGGTGGAAGAGGCCGAGCATAACCCGATCAGGTATTCGTTGCGAGTGCAACCCACACCCTCGCACTGCTGTCATTTCGCCCCGGCCTCGAGAATCGAAGCCCTGTTCCAACTCCTCGCGGGTGAGGACGCCGCAACCATCCTGCACCAAAACCCGCACAGAGCCGGATCAGCCACCCGGCGGCGCGACAGTGGCGATCGAGCACCTGCAAGGCGCGTCCATCGCCTGCACCACTCGGCGGATGTCTGCACGGAAGGTCGTTCTCTACGCTCGAGGAAGCGCCGCTCGAAGATATGCGATTCCCGCTCGAAGCGCGTCGTGGCGTGAAGTCTCGCAAGGTGCGCCAGCAGCTCTTTCTCCTGCAGACACCGTTTTCAACAGACTGGGCTTGACGATCAACAGACTTTCCGATCTGTAAGTAAATGTGCCTGCCGCAACGGCGTCAATGCAGAGGGCGCTCGAATTTGTACGTAGTTTCACGTATGGATCGATACCTGCGTCATATATAGAGTTTCGGTATCGAATACTGTAACGCTACGGATGAAACACCATGCCCATAAACACCGTCAATCCCCCCACCGAACCCACCAACAATGCATCGAACACGGCACGCACCGATAAATCGCATACGGTCGAGTACGGCGATACCTTGAGTGACATTGCAGCGCGTCACGGTGCGTCTCTGCAATCAGTGATCAAAGCCAATCCTCAGATCGCCAATCCCGACCTGATCTACCCCGGTGATCGCATCACGGTGCCTGCACCGAATACCGTCACGGTGCAATCAGGCGACACGCTCTCAGCCATCGCAGAACGTTCTCAGACATCCGTTGCCGACCTGGTGGCGGCCAATGACATCAAGAACCCTGATCTGATTTATCCGGGTGATGTATTTGTCGTACCCTCTGCAAATACACCTGCAGGAAGCGGTAATGCGGGAGGCGCTGGGTCCGTCGCGACCGGGCCGGCGACGCCAGCTGGCGATCCCTCGGCACCGGGAGCCAACGGTAGTGGCAGGTTCGACTACTCACAGATCCAGGGCCTGGCCAACAACCCCAATGTGACACCCGAATTCATTGGTGAAGTCGAAGCCATGGCGTCGCGGTTGGATGCCAAACCCGAGCACTTGCTGGCGGTGATGAGTTTTGAAACCGGGGGCAGCTTCTCGGCCTCGGAAACCAATTCCATCGGTGCAACCGGCTTGATACAGTTCATCCCCGATACTGCTCGCGGCCTGGGTACATCGACGGCGGAACTGGCTCGCATGAGCGAAATGGAGCAGTTGGCTTTCGTCGAGAAGTACTTCTCGCAGCCACAATATCAGGGCCGGTTGGGTACGTTGGAAGGCATGTACTCGGCGGTACTCTCCGGCACTGCCACACCCGATCCCGACAGTACCCTGCGTGGCTTCGTTGCCGGAACCGCAGCCTACCGAGCAAACCGTCCACTGGATTACAACAATGATGGGCGGGTCACTTCCGGGGAGGCCACCTCGCAAGTGGCGGCGCGCATGTTCGGCGGCGTAAGTGCCGTACAACAGCGGCTGCTCGACAGCGGTGCAGTTCCGGCAGACCAGCGATCCGGGTTTGTCGATGGCAGCCTGGGGCCAATCACTGCGAATGCCATATCGCGGTTTCAACGAAACCAGGGTCTGTCGCCAAACGGCTATTTCAATGACGCAACAGGTCGAGCCTTGTTCGATCAGACGGGTGTCGGTAACGAGGGTACGGCCCCTCCGGCGGCACCGGCACCAGCACCAGCACCAGCACCAGCACCAGAGACAGGCGCTGGTCTGCAACTCAGTCAGTCCATTCATGAACGCACCACGCCTGCACGTCAACGCATCACATCGCCGGTGATCGGCGAATTCACGCTGACGGAAGGCTTCATGGCACGCGGTGGTCCACACAGCAGCAAGAGTGCCGCTCTCGCTGTCTTCTCGGATAATCCCGCACAGGCTGAAACCGTGCCAGCGGGCACATACAATCTTGGTATCGACTATGTAACTGCCAACGGGCGTATCGATTCATGGTTCGATGGTAAGGTGGCTGAGATCAAGTCGGGCGGTGGCTATGGCAATCGCCTGATTGCAGTCAGCGATCAGACTTTCTCCTACGGTGGCAGAGAGTATCCAGTGTACGCACACTATGCACATGCAGACGGTTTTACGGTGGGCGTTGGTGACACCATTCGCGCCGGGCAGGATATCGGTGATCAAGGGAGCACCGGCCACAGTACCGGCGATCACGTGGACTTCCTGACGTGGATCAAGCTTGACGACGGTACCCGTGTCTTTATTTCACCGAATCTGCTGGCTAGTGGTGCACAGTAAAGTGTATCAATTCATCAGCGATCCGAGATAGTACGGGTCTCGGTTCTGCAGGGAGGACAGAATGCGCGTAGTGGCACGCTCAGGTTTCCGCAGCCCAGCTCTGATTGTGGTGGTTGCGCTATTGCTCGTTTCCTGCTGGTCGACTCCATTGCACAGCGAGTCACCGTCAGCAGATTCGCAGACGGTCGTTGATTTCCGGCGTCAACCCTTGCGTACCGCACAGCCAGGCAAGGAGCCGCCCGATGCAGAGCAGATAAAGCTGGCTGTCTATGGCACGCCCTTGCCGGAGCCACTGCGCGTTGAAGGGCCTGTTCGTGGTGCCTTTACATCAGCCTCGACAGAACAGTGGGCGTATCTGCTGATCCGCGCCGATCGGGACAACTCGATGATCGCGGTGTTCGATACCGTGCAACGCGAGGCATCGGACGAGCCTGCTGAAACTGACAAGGCACGCGCTGATGCTTCGCCGCGCAGGCGCGGTGAGTTGCTTTCACAGTTCGTCACCGATGAGCCTTACATGAGCATGCCGGCAGCCATCGACATCGACAGCAGTGGGGGGAATGGTGATGAACAGAAACTGGATGAGCTGCTGCTGATACAGTACGGCTATCAAATGGGAGTCAGTCTCGCCTCTGTTGACATCGTGTCGCTGGCAGGTTCGCGCTACGCAGAAGTGGCGACAGAACCCTTCGTTCTCCGTGACAGCTGCAACAGTACATTGCCGGATCGCGCGTTCAGAGCCAGCCGCCTGCGAGTAACGGAGGGCGGCGCACTGGAAAGGGATGACTTCGAAACGGAATGTCCTTGATGGCTCTCGCGGTGTTTTGCATGCAGGCCTCGGTATTGCCTGTGATCACTGCTGCTGGCTCGTTCGGTCAGCTACGTGCAGGCATCGGGATCGGGGTGGGTGCACACCGATGGCGAGCACTTGAATCCGCCCCCGGCGAGTCGCGATTTCACTTCGAGCTTGCCGAGGTCAACGATCAGGGCGTGGCCGGATTCCACGATTGTCCAGGCACGAGTTCTCCGTAGTATTCGGCTGGCAGGGGAACAAGTTTGCCGTCGATCTCTTTCGCATAGCCCAGCCAGCGCCAGGCCCGATCGCTGACCGCAAGAAGTTTCCCGGATCCGTCGCGCACCGCGTAGTCGTTTTCAGGCAGGAACTCGATTATCAGTTCGACTCTGCCGTCGCACCAGATGCGGGCGGTTCCGTCGCTGCTGGTGGTGAGAACCTTGGTGCCGTCGTGGCTGAAGCTGCCATCGGTAACAGTGCTGGTGTGGCCTTCGAGAATCCGCAGGCATTGGCCGCTTTTGGTATCCCAGATGCGGGCGGTGGCGTCTCGACTGGTGGTGAGTAGCCGGGTGCTGTCGTGGTTGAAGGCACAGCTCGTTATGTCGTTTGTGTGGCCGGTGAAGGTCTGAATGCAGTCTGCGGTTCTGGGGTTCCAGATGCAGGCCGAGCGGCATCGGATGATGGTGAGGATCTGAGTGCCATTTGGGTCGTAGATGCCGCTGCCGAGTAATGCCGTGTGCTCTTCGAGGATTCGCAGGCATTTTCCGGTGTCGGGTTCCCAGATGTGGGCGATACCGTTGAAGCTGACGAGAAGGACCTCGGTGCTGTCATGGTTGAAGCTGCCGCTGTCAACGTAACAGGAGTCGTTGGAGAGTGTGTGGAGACATCGTCCGGTGTCGGTGCTCCAGATTCGGGCGGAGCCATCACGGCAGATGGTGAGAACCCGGGTGCCGTCGTGGTTGAAGCTGCCGCTGGCCAGGAGATCAACACGGTGGCCCCTGAGTGTGTGGAGGCATTGTCCCGTGTTGGGGTTCCAGATGCGGGCGGTGTTCTTGTTGTCGACTGTGAGGGCCTGGGTGCCGTCGTGATTGAAGCTGCCGCTGTGGAGCCATTCGGTATGGCCTTCCAGGGTGTGCAGCCTCGTGCCGGTGTCGGGGTTCCAGATGTGGGCGGTTCCGTCGCGGCAAGTGGTCAGGATCTGGGTGTCGTCATGGTTGAAGCTGCCACTCTCGACGCTTCTACCGTGGCCTTCGAAGGTGTGGACGCATCGTCCGGTGTCGGGGTTCCAGATGCGGGCGGAGCCATCAAAGCCGGTGGTCACTATTCGGGTGCCGTCGTGGTTGAAGCAGCCGCTTGTGATGTTGCGGGTGTGTCCGATGAGGGTATGCAAGCATCGTCCGGTGCCGGGGCTCCAGATATGGGCGGTTCCGTCGTGGCTGGTGGTGAGTATTCGGCTGCCGTCATGGTTGAAGAGGCCACCGTTGATTTCACTGTTGTGGCCCTTGAGTGTGTGGAGGCATTCACCGTTGTTGGCGTTCCAGATGCGGGCGATGCCATCAAAGCTGGTGGTCATTATTCGGGTGCCATCATGGTTGAAGCTGCCGCTTCTCATCTTCCCGGTGTCCTCGGTGAGAGTCTGTATGCATCGTCCGGTGTCGGGGCTCCAGATGCAGGCGCTGCCATCACGGCAGATGGTGAGAACCCGGGTGCCGTCGTGGTTGAAGCAGCCGCTTGTGATGTGTTTGGTTTGCCCCATGAGGGCATGGAGGCAATGCCCGGTGGTAGGGTTCCAGATGCGGGCAATGCCATCTTTGTGGGTTGTGAGAATCAGGGTGCCATCATGGTTCAAAATGCCGCTGGTGATGCGTTCGAATTGGCCTTTCAAGGTGTAAATGCAAAGACCGGAGGCGGGATTCCGGATCCGGGCGGCGTCATCTCTGCTGGTGGTGAGGATGAGGGTACCGTCATGTCCGAAGACTATGCCGGTGACAGAGTTGGTGAGGCCGTCGTGGGTTTGGGCATGTCGTCGATCGAGGATTTGGAGGCATTGGCCGGTGGTGGGGTTCCAGAGGCGGGCGGTGCCATCAACGCCGGTGGTGAGTATTCGAGTGCCGTCGTGGTTGAAGCTGCCTCTGCTCACCTGCCCCGTGTGGCCGGTGAGAGTCTGTATGCATCGTCCCGTGGCGGGGTTCCAGAGGCGGGCGGTTCCGTCGCGGCTGGTGGTGAGTATCCGGGTGTTGTCGTGATTGAAGCAACAACTGACGATGGAGTCGGTGTGAGCGCTGAGAGTAGCCGGAGAGGCAGTGGCATCGGGAACATCAGCCACGGGAGCAACCAATAGGCCAGGGGTATCCATCACGTTCTCACACCAAATGATCTCCGTGAAGCTGGTGGAGGCGTCGGACAGATCGACGCCGAAGAGATCACAGTGACGGAACCGGGTACCGGTCAGAGTCGCCGCCGAAAGCTGTGCGTTGCTGAAATCACAGGTTTCGAATACGCAATTCGCAAGGCTGCTGCCGGCTAGATCGGCGCGGCGGAAATCGATTCCGACCACAACCTTCCTTGTCAGTTTGCTGCCCGCCAGCATCGCGCCAGCGAGGGACGGCTGCGCGTCTGGTATCCGGGCTCCGGTAAGTGCGTAGGCAAGAATCGTTTGGGCGGCTGCGCTATCGGTGGCTGCCGCCTGCTGCATTGCCGACAGCAGCTCGTCTCGATCTTCATGCCGAGAGACGATTTCCGCCAGGAAGTGCAAGCATTCGGGGCTGGGAACGACTGAACCCCATATCGCAACGCATCTCTCTGATGGTTCGGTCAGCGCTGCGACAAGCCTTTGCGCCAGGAAAAACTCCAGTAGAGGCGCGTGAGCAAAGGAGAAGCGATCCCTGGCGAGCAGCACGAAGGCGGAAGCCCGTAGATCCTGTTGCCAGAGACTCGGTACATTCTTGTCGTGGCTCCGAGCCATTTCGAGATGCTCTGCCGGGTGATCCGCCAGCAATCGGTCGATGTCTGTTGCCGTCCAGGAACGTCTATTGGTGGTCCAGAGCCGATGTGCCAGCTCACCGAGGAGTTGTTTCTCGTGCTCCGGATCGAGTTGGCGCTTTGCATGATCGTTGGCCAGCCACTGATCTACCAGCATCTCGTACAAACCGGCGGAGGTCAGTGGCGCATCAGTGGTCGCTCGGCCTTCGAACGGTTTCAAGCTTTCTTGAATGAGCTTGAGCGAGTCGGGGTGCTGGGCCAGCCCTTGCAGGTCGTAGACGGATTCCATCATCTGCCAGGCGCGGTTCGCCGCGGCTTCGGAGCCGAGATTGTCTGCCAGGTATCCCTTGATCTGCCTGGGCGTCAAAGGAAGCATATGCAGCAGCAGGAATCCGTGGTCGGGGGCGTCCTGGCGTCCTTCCGCGTTCATGGGAGTGGAACCTGCAACGTTTGCAGGCGTGGACTCTGCAACCATGGCGCAGAAGCAATGAGACCGGCAAGCCCACAGCAGCCTGGTGCTTGCCTTTCCGGCGCCGAACACCGTATCGCAAAGGTCCTGGATCAGGTTTTGCCCCTCCATGAGTTCCAGCCGCGCTAGCGCTTCGTCCAGCCCATCGACAATGACCAGGGTTCGTTCGCTGCTCAGCACATCCTGCAGATCATCAATGCAGACTGGTTCCGACAGCCCGGTAGCCGAATTGACGAGCACCTGTTGGACAATGTCCCGGGAGGACTTGTCGCTGATTTCTGCCGCTTCAGGCTTGCCGAGATCAAGAAGGATGGGCAACGGGACGGACGGGTCGTTCTCATGCAGCTGAATCAGCTCGCGGGTCAGGCGCGCGACCGTTGTGGATTTGCCCATGCCGACGCCGCCCAGAATGGCTGCGCTCACCGGTTCCGTGGGCTCCGGGCTCGTTGCCCAGTCGACCAGCCTGGCGACAGCGGGCACTCTCACCGGGGTGAGGCTTGGAGATGTCATCGAGTCAGGGCTGTCGCCAAGCCAGGAGTAATCGACTTCGTTGTTTTGCCCTGCCGTCGAGCCAGCGATTTGACCTTCTTCTTCCACGTCAACTTCTGTCGTTGCATTGTGTAGGTGCGGGTCGCTGTTTGGTTGTGGCCAGGGTTCCGGGCTCAACGTCTGGCCAATCTCGTTGAATATGTCACGGATGAACTGTTGCTCTTCGAAGTCGTATCCGCGGACGAATCCAACGCGCAACCAGGGCTTTCCGGGGAAGAACGGACGCTCACCAGTGCAGTCCTTGGCGTCAGACGCACCATCCTCCAGCGGAACGACTACGGTCTTGGTTGCATGTCTTCGCAAAGCCGCACACTTTTCGGTTTCTGAAACCAGACGGGTCGACTGCAAAACCACTATCGCGTGGGCGCTTCGCAGCAGGGAGTCTTCCACTTCGGCAGTCTTCTCGCCGGCCAGTACGTCCGCCGGGCTGGTGATTATGTATTTGTCTTTGCTTGCGGCGGCATGATCCTGAATCAGCTTTGCCAGTTTCCTGGTTGGCGAGTCCTCTGCACCCCAGTCCTCTCTGCTCGCAACGATGTGGATCACTGTGGCGTCCACCTTCTCGACGGCATCGGCTTCGATCGGGTTCTTTGGAAGCATCTGCCGAGCCGCATTGGCGGAATGTGCGACCATTCGCTCCGTCGCCGGATTGTCGCCTTCGAAGCACCGGTCGTTGTTGTCGGGGCCAGTCGATTCGAGCCGGAGATCGGCGCCTGCGTCAGTGAAACTCGAATTGACTGAGCTTCTGAATTCCCTGGCCGCCTCGGGAGCCAAATTGCCGAGAGCTTTCCGTGCCTGGTCGGCCGAGATGTCCCTGTTTTGTGAAATCAGCTCGGCAAGCCCCTGCAGAGTTCGATATTGCAGTGCGGTCAGGTTGCCCCTGAGGGAGTGCAGGCGCTGCTGCGCTTCGATTCTTGTCAGTCTCGCCATCGTTCATTCCGTTCGGCATCGGAGGGTACACCGGCAGTTTCCGGGGTTGCAGCACGGATTCCTGCGTGTACGGTGTGAGCCTGGCTTGACCTGCAACTTGACACCGCACGCCTGGAGTCCAGCGTAGCACTACTGTGTCAGATGCAGGAATGCAGTCCATATACACGGGAAGTCAAACTGGTTTCCTCCTGCGATGTCCGAATTCCGCGACCGATTCCAGCACTGTCCTGACGCCCTCTCTCCGGCGATCGGCAGGCACAGCAGGCGTCAGCAGCACTTCCGCAACTACTGCTCGGCACTGACCCTGCCGATCGAGCGCAAGTCCATCGAGTCGATCGCGGCAGCCGTCGATCCCGATCATGTGCAGGCGAGCCATCAGTCGCTGCACAACTTCGTCACCAGTGCCGCCTGGTCCGATCGTGCGGTGCTGGACTTCACCACCG